>JAGWAT010000001.1:12674-134638 GCA_021296265.1 Alphaproteobacteria bacterium
GGCGCCACGCCCATGGCCACGACTTCGGCACCGAGTTCCCAGAGCACCTGTGGCGTGACGCGCCAGGCCGCGCCGTTGGCGCAGTCCACCACGACCTTGAGACCGTCCAGCCTGAGGTTGGACGGCACAGTGGCCTTGACCCATTCGTTGTACCGGCCAACGGCATCGTCGATCCGCTTGGCGCGGCCGATGTGCGCCGCCACCGCCAGCGAGTTCGACGCCGGCATTTTCTGCAAGCGCTCCTCGAGTGACCGCTCGACGTCTTCGGAAAGCTTGCGGCCGTCCTCCCCAAACAGCTTGATGCCATTGTCCTGCCACACGTTGTGTGACCCGGAGATCATGACGCCCAGGTCGCACCGCATGGAGCGGACCAGCATGGGAATTGCAGCCGTTGGGATGGGGCCGACGAGGAACACGTTCATGCCGATGGACAGGAATCCACTGGTCAAGGCCGTTTCCATCATGTAGCCCGACAGCCGCGTGTCCTTCCCGATGACCACGTGGTGGCGATGGTCGCCGCGCGTGAATTCCGCACCGGCAGCAATACCGATGCGCTGGACGAAGTCGGGCGTCAGCGGTGGCTCGTTGGCACGGCCACGAATTCCATCGGTTCCGAAGATGCGTCCCATAGTCCTTTCCGAAACGCTACTGTGGCGCCTTTCTACAGACGGGATCGTTACCCGTAAACGGGAGCCTCGGGGGCATCAGAAATGAAAATTACTGCGATCGAGACCGTCTCGCATGCTCGTTTTCCCAACCTCCTGTGGGTACATGTGCACACTGACGAGGGGATCATAGGTCTGGGTGAGACCTTCTACGGGACGGGGTCCTCGGAGGGGCACATCCACACGTACGCAGCCCAGCTCCTGTTGGGGGAAGATCCGCTCCAGATCGACCGGCACAGCAAGCGGCTGGTGACCTACATCGGACACTCCGGCTCCGGCGCCGAGGTCCGGGGCAATTCCGCATTGGATGTGGCGCTGTGGGACATCTGGGGGAAGGCGACGGGGCAGCCTATCTATCAGCTCTTGGGTGGACGAAGCCGGGATTCCATCCGCGTGTACAACACTTGTGCCGGCTATCAGTACGTCCGAAGCCATGCCAAACAGGGAACCGACAGCTTCAACCTCCCAGGCGATCAGCCGGAAGGGCCGTACGAAGATCTCCAAGCGTTTCTGACGAATGCCGGCGCGCTGGCCAAGAGCCTGCAGGAGATGGGCATCACGGGGATGAAGATCTGGCCGTTCGACTATGCCGCGGAAGCTTCTGGCGGACATTACATCTCACCTGCCGACTTGGCCCGCGCGGTGGAGCCGTTCGAGAAGATCCGTGACGCCGTGGGCGACAGCATGGACATCATGGTCGAGCTTCACGCTATGTGGGACCTCCCGCAGGCCAAGCGAATCGCGGCAGCGCTGGAGCCGTGCAACCCGTTCTGGTTCGAGGACCCGATCCGCATGGACAGCCTGCGGAGCCTGAAGGATTTTCGCGATTCCACGCGAGTTCCCACCACGGCCAGCGAAACTCTTGGCAGCCGGGGCCAGTTCCGCGAGCTCCTGGAACTCGGCGCATGTGACTACGTGATGTACGACATCGGCTGGGTCGGCGGACTTTCCGAAGCCCGCAAGATTGCTGCAATGGCCGAGGCCTGGCATCGCCCGGTCGCGCCCCACGACTGCACGGGGCCGGTCATTTTCTCGGCCTCGGTGCACCATGTGATGAACGCGACCAATGCCCTGGTGCAGGAAGTGGTCCGCGCCTTTTACTACGGCTGGTTCCAAGAGGTCGTGAGCGACCTGCCGCCGCTCGAGAACGGATTCCTGCGGCCGCTGGAAGGGCCGGGTCTCGGGCTGCATCTCCGGCCCGAGTTTCTCGACGACCCGGATTGCAGGGTTCGGAGAACGGACGTTCGCGGCACCACCGGGTGACCGGTGCGGCAGGGCCGGTTGGCCCGCTGGCGGTCGAGTGTTTCGATGTTCGCCGGCGGTATCCGGTTCCCGGTTCAGTGCGGTTCCTCCGGTGGCCGGTTGGCTGGGGGCGTTCGCTAGGCCCGGCGAGGGCGGTCGTCGAGTCCTGGCGCCGCTTCGGCCATCGACCGGCCGAGGGCGTCCCAAACGCGCAGCGCCTGGCGGGTTTCCACGACATCGTGAACGCGAACCAGGTTTGCGCCCTGGCTGGCGGCATGAAGCGCAATCGCCAGTGAACCGCCGAGCCGGTCCGACACCGGTGCGTTACGGTCCAGACGCCCGATGATGGATTTGCGGGATGCCCCCACCATGAGACCATGACCGAGGCAGTGGAACATCGGTAGCCAGGTCAGGAGTGTCAGGTTGTGGGCCTGGTTCTTGCCGAACCCGAGACCCGGATCGACGACGATCCGATGGGGCGGGAGGCCGGCTGCGCGGGCCCGCTGTACCGCCCTGGAAAGATCGGCATAGACCTCGCACGGGGCGTGGTCGTAGCGGGGCCGGACCTGCATGGTTGGCGGCGTGCCGCGCATGTGCATCAGCACCACGGCCAGCCCCGAGCGTGCGGCGGTTCGGGCGCTGTCTGGTGAATGCGATAAGGCTGTGACGTCGTTCACGATGGCGGCTCCCGCGGCTGCGGCTGCCAGCATGGTCTCGGGATTGCGCGTGTCGACGGAGATCACCGCACCATGTTGGTGCAGCGCCTCGATGACCGGCACCACGCGCCGAAGCTCGTCCGCCGCCGCCACCGGCACAGCTCCCGGTCGGGTGGATTCTCCGCCCACATCAAGGATGTCGGCGCCGGCTTCAAGCATGTCGCAGCCATGCGCGATGGCCCGTTCAGGGGTCAAGTACCGGCCGCCGTCGGAGAAGCTGTCCGGAGTCACATTGACCACACCCACGATGCGGGTGCGGTCGAGCGCGACGCCCGCAAAGGGAGCGCGCGCGGCCGTGAGGGCGTGGCGGTTTGCCCGATGCCGGTCGTCGTCTAGCGCGGACAGTGGCAGCGGGCGCACCGACGGCGTGGGTTGGCCGGGGACCACTTCGTCGACGGCGGCAAACGCCATGGGGCCGCCAGCCAGGGGCAGCCGTTCCGTGGCGGGCCGGGCGAAGTGCGCGAGTTCTCGCGGTCGGAGCAGTACGGGATGCGTGCCTTCCGTTAGCCGTCGACCAGGTGCATCAAGCGTTCTCGGGTTGCGCTGTGCCTTCGCCCTGATCATGGGATACGCCGCTTTGCGGCACCGAGGAACGTCGACCCGTTTCCGGTGCCGCATCGTCGTCGTCGTCGCGGAGGATTGAGCGCCCGGACAACACCGCTCGGACTTCCTCTGCTGTCAAGGTCTCGTATTCGAGGAGGCTTCCGGCCAAGACGTGCAGTTGGTCGACGCGGGCTTCCAGAATCGTCCGCGCGGTGGTTTCGCCGTCCTCAACGATCCGACGAACTTCTTCGTCGATCATGCGGGCGGTCTGGTCGGACATGTTGCGCTGTTCTGCAACAGAGTGACCGAGGAACACCTCCTCCTGATTGCTTTGCAGGCGGATCGGACCCAGCCGCTCGCTGAACCCAAACTCCATCACCATCCGGCGCGCCAAATTCGTGGCCTGCTGGATATCGTTGCCGGCGCCGGTGGTGATGTGGCGCTTGCCGTAGATGAGTTCTTCGGCAATGCGACCACCGAACAGGCCGGCAATTTGCGCCTCCAGCTCGATCTGGGTGTGCGCGTACTTGTCCCGTTCGGGCAACCACATGGTGACACCGAGCGCCCGCCCGCGCGGGATGATCGTGACCTTGTGGAGCGGCTCATGCCCTTCCACGTTCAGCATCACGATCGCATGCCCCGATTCGTGATAGGCGGTCATCTTCCGCTCGTCTTCCGTCATCACCATCGAGCGCCGCTCGGCCCCCATCATGACCTTGTCCTTGGCCTGCTCGAATTCGGCCATGCCGACGGACCGGCGACCCTTGCGGGCCGCTAGGAGGGCGGCTTCATTGACCAGGTTCGCAAGATCCGCCCCCGAGAAACCGGGCGTTCCGCGGGCAATGGTCCGGATGTTGACGTCGTTGCCGACAGGCACCTTCCGCATGTGCACGCGAAGGATCTTCTCGCGTCCGACGATGTCCGGATTGGAGACAACGACCTGACGGTCAAACCGGCCGGGGCGGAGCAGTGCCGGGTCGAGAACGTCGGGTCGGTTGGTCGCAGCGATCATGATGACGCCTTCGTTGGCCTCGAAACCGTCCATCTCGACCAGCAGCTGGTTGAGTGTTTGCTCGCGTTCGTCGTTGCCGCCGCCCAAGCCCGCACCACGTTGCCTGCCGACCGCATCGATTTCATCAACGAACACGATGCAGGGGGCGTTCTTCTTCGCCTGCCCGAACATGTCGCGGACCCTGCTCGCCCCGACGCCGACAAACATCTCGACGAAATCGGAGCCTGAGATCGTGAAGAACGGGACGTTCGCCTCACCGGCGACCGCTCGGGCGAGAAGGGTCTTTCCGGTCCCCGGCGGGCCCACTAGCAGGACGCCTTTGGGAATTGAGCCTCCCAGACGTTGGAACTTCTGCGGGCTCTTCAGGAATTCCACGATTTCCTGCAGTTCTTCTTTCGCCTCGTCGACGCCCGCGACGTTGTCGAACGTGACCCGCTGTTGATTCTCCGTGAGCAGGCGCGCACGCGATTTTCCGAACCCGAATGCCTTGCCATTGCCCGACTGCATCTGGCGCATGAAGAAGATCCAGATCCCGATGAACAGCAGCATTGGCAACCAGTTGAGCAACAGCCCCACCACCGGCGAGACGCTGCTTTCCTCCGGCGCCGCGCGCACGGTAACGTCGTGCTCGCGCAACAGGGGAAGCAGGCTGGCGTCCTCGAGACCGTACGTGGTGAACCGTTGGCCGTTCCGGTAGAGGCCGTCAATCACGCGGCCACTGACAATGACCGACTTCACCTGACCGGTCTCCACGTTCTCGACGAACGTGGAGTAGTCGATTTCGGCGGAATTCTGCTGTGTACTGCTGTTGAACAGGTTGTAGGCGGTAACCACGACCAGCCCGATCACAATCCAAAGCGCGAGATTGCGGGCAAAACCGTTCATGCTTGTCCTCGATGGCCGGTGATTCGACAGTCCCCGATCGCCGATAGCGGCGACACGCCGGCCAGCAGCGTGGATCGGGGTTCGAAGGCGACCTGTATGCTCGAGCGGAGACGTTTGTCCCGCCACCAATTTAGGTGGGGCACGGCGACTAATCCGTCAAGATCACGGATTGCGGGCAGTGTAGCAAGATGCGTGCGGCAGACGCGTTGCCCGGGGGGCAGGACGGGCAGGCTGCCTAGATCTCGCGCTCCGAGGGCGCCGACTGTCAGACCCTCGGTGGAGACGTCGCTGGCAATCCGGAAGCGGTGGTCCCAGACTGACATGGGGAACCGGAGGGGCAGGGAGCCGGAGACCGCTCTCGGCTCCCGGGTGACGAGGAGCTGGCCCTCGCCCAACGTGAGGATGGTGCCCCCGAGCGTGAATCTGCCCCCGGTACCGCTGTGGATGCGCTCCACGATCCGTCGCAAGGACGTCGTGCGGGGCGGATAGCAGCGCCCCGCAACCGCCTGCACTGCCGCGGCGACGCACCGAAGCGCGAGCAGGTCGGGCAGGGCCGCGCACGCAGCTTGGTCGATGGCCAAGAATCCCAGCGGTGACACAAGCACGGCGCCGCGCAAGCGGACGGCGGCGGCGCGGTCAGCGACCGCATCCAAGTTCCGGAACGCTCGGGCCGCGTCCGCCAATTGGGCGGGTGCCGGAAGGGCCGAGGCGGGATCGCCTAGGAGTCGCCGCAGCCGAACCCGCGTGTACCGCTCATCCTGATTGGACGGATCCTCCAGGAAATCACCGCCATGGAGTTTCAGGGTAGCGCGTAGCCGGGACTTCGGTACGCCAAGGAGCGGGCGCACGAGTTCGACGGTCTCCGTCGGGGTGCGCACGCGCATGCATCCGAGCCCCCGGATACCACTACCCGCAGCGAGACGCATGAGGAATGTTTCAGCCTGGTCCTCGAGGTGATGCGCCAGCAGGAGGTTGGTCACGCCCGCCCGCAGGCACCACGAACCCAACAGCTGGTAGCGCGCTGTGCGGGCCCGCTCCTGGATCCGGTGCGTGACGTCGCCGTGGTACCAGGTCAGGGTTTCGTGCCGCAGTCCGATCGCACGGGCCCACTTGGAGACCGAGACGGCCTCGGCAGCGGATTCTCGGCGAAGACGGTGATCCACCGTCAACGCGGTGACGGTCCCCCGGCGGCTTCCAGCCCAGGCTGCAATCAAATGGGCGAGCGCCATGCTGTCGGCTCCGCCCGACACGGCGACGGCAAGGGGTTCGCCACGATGCGGGAAGAGTCCGGCCGCGGCCGCGAGGCGTCCGAATTCTGCCGGCGCAATCGGTCGACGCGCCGTCGGCGTATCAGGTACAGCCAGCGCGCTCACGGCCGAGGACCGCCCGGTCACGCGTGCGCTTCGATGCATCGGGGAAGTCCAGTTCCAGGCGCTGAAAGGCTTGGCAGGCTTCGGTGTCCTTGCCAAGTGCAATCAGCGAGAGCCCCAGCTTGAGCAGGATGTCGGGGGCCTTCTGCTTGTCGGGTGCACTTTGAAATCCACGGGCGAATTCGGCGGCAGCTTGTGCATACTGTTCGCGCACGTAGTGGCTTTCGCCAAGCCAGTAGTAAGCGTTGTCAGTGAGGGTACTGTTCGGGTAGTTCCGGATGAACTCCCGGAACGCGGCCTCCGCGCCGGCATAGTCCGCCGTGCCGAGTAACTCATAGGCCCGCCGGTAGCTGGCTTCCTCGTCGTCAAACTGGGTAGTGGCCGCCGGCGGTACTTCTGCAGTGGGTCCGGACTGTACTTCCGACGGTACCGTGTCCCCGGTTCCAGGTCCGCCGCCTGCAATGGGTATCGGAGATGCCGTGGCGGTCGTCGGACCAGGGACCTGTGGGGTCGGGGCTGCGCTGGTGGCCGCCTGTGCCTCCTCCAGCTCTCGAAGCTCTCCGCGAATCTGTTCAAGCAGGTGACGGTTCTCCTGCATCGCGCCGGTCACGGTACGAAGGGAGTCTTCAAGTTCCTGCAGTCGCCGCTCCTGGCTTGCAATCGCCTCGGCCTGGCGCGAGAGGCTCTCGAGCCTGGTCTCCAATGCTTCGAGCCGCGCGTCGTCCGCCTCCTGCGCGGCGGCAGGACCGGCGACAACTGCGACCCAGAGGCCTGCCGCTACGATCGCTGCGACATGCCGGATCACGGGTTGATTACGGTGACCGCTACCCGGTTTTGGCGCCAAGCGTCTTCGTTGTGGCCCGCGACTTCAGGGCGCTCCTTTCCATAGGAGAGCGTTGAAATCCGGTTGGCCTCTACCCCGAGCGACACGAGATAGGTCTTGACGGCCTCGGCGCGACGTTCGCCGAGTGCAATGTTGTATTCCCGGGTACCGCGTTCGTCGCAATGCCCCTCAATCGTGACCGTCAGCCCCGAAGCGCCCAGCAAGAGTTCGCCCTGTGCACGGAGCGTTGCTTCTCCCTCGACGCCGATGGCGCTCTTGTCATAGTCGAAATAGACCCGGTCACCAGCATCGATCAGATGGACCTCAGCCTGCTCTTCAGGAGTCAGCTGGGTGGTGCCGGCCGTCTCTTCGGTTTCGATATCGATGTACTGTTCAGTCTCGGTAATGTCGGTGAGATTTGTTCCGTCCACGACGTCCGCCGGGCCGGCGGTCGGTTCTTGCTCGGAAGGGCTGCCGCACGCGGCGAGCGCCAGCGCCACGCCGAGGGCCACAAGGATTTGGGTAGGCCGATGCATTGCTGAATCCTGCATAACGTGTGAGGCAGCCGCCGAGATAATGGACGGGCGAACGGAAGGACACGTCCGCCGCATCGAGAAATCCGTCGCGGCATTCGGGACGATAAAAGAAAACTAGGGTGGCGACAATGATCGAGACACCCCCGCACTGCCGTGTCCACATTCGCATCACTCCGCGCCACGGCCCATCACACCTGGGGTGCGGAGCTGGTTTGGCCTACGAATTCGTGCGGCGGACCGGCCGGGACACGAAACGAACTCTGTGTCGCCGTTCGCGCCGCACGGGATTTCCCGCTGGCCTGTTGAAGCGATGGAGACAATGCCTCGGATCGGGATCTACCATCCGATCGGCAGCAGATGACAAGCACACGCGGGACACCCGGGACCGGATCCCGGGCGCTTGACGGAACGGGACGGGATCGGGGGGCGTCTTGGCAGATGATGCTCGGGACAATGTCAGGCCCGCTTTGCTGCGGGTCGAATGGGGGCGCGTGCATCCGTCGCAGTTGCGGCGCGTTGGTGAACGCCGCCGCCGGCGCTCATGATAGAACATAGGGAAGCGGCGCAGACGCTGACCCCCTGGCAGATTCCACCAAGGACGACGCGATGACCGCACTCACCGGACCCATGCGGCAGGACTTCGAAGATCGCGGCTTCCTTGTGCTGCCCGGCCTCTTCTCTGAGGATGAAATCGCGGCCGTACGGGCGGAGGTCGAGACCGTGGCGTCACAGACCGGCCCTGAAGTCGTATACGAGCTGGAGTCGGATGCTGTGCGGATGGTCTACGGTGCCCACCGCCACAACGAGGCGTTCCGCCGCCTCTCGCGCCATCCGCGATGGCTGGAACCGGTTCAGGCCTTGATGGGTGGGCCGGTCTACATCCACCAGTCGCGCCTCAACACGAAGGCCGCGTTCCACGGCGGAGCCTGGACATGGCATCAGGACTACGCCACCTGGTCTGACCGCGACGGGCTCCGGGAGCCCCGCGCCTTCATGGTCGCGGTCCTGCTGGATGAGGCCACCATGGTCAATGGGCCGCTCATGCTAGTGCCCGGATCCCACCGCCGCGGGCTGATCGCCGCTGCCGTCGACAATCACGAGTCCCCTAACTACACGGTGTTCCAGATCAGCAAGGGTCATCTCGCGCAGGTTGTCGATGCGGGCGGCATTGAACCGGTCGTGGGTCCGGCCGGATCGGTGCTAATCAGCCATGCCAACATGGTTCACGGCTCCGCGGGCAACATCACACCCTGGCCGCGCCGCATCTTCTACCTCAACGTCGCGGCCGTCGATAACCCGCCCACCAAGTTCGATCGCGCCGAGCATCTTTGCACGCGCGACTGGTCGCCGATCGGGCCTCTGGCCGACGACTGCCTGCGCACGCTCGGTGATGGGTCGGCGCCGACTTGAGCGAAGGGGTCGATTAGGCGAATTACTGTCGGCGCCGGCTCTGCCGAAGATTAAGCCCCTAACCGGTGTCCGCTTCGGCAAACTCCACGATCACGTCGTCCGCTGCGATGTTGTCGCCTTCGAGCACTCCGACGCGGTGGATGATGCCGTCGCATTCGGCTCGCAACTGGTTCTCCGCCTTCATGGCCTCCACCACCGCTACCACTTGCCCGGCCTGCACCTGATCGCCCTCGGCAACGGTCACCGATAGCACCAGGCCAGGCATGGGGCTCCGCAGCTCATTCGAACCATCCGGCGGAAGCTTCTTCGGCATGTGAACTGCGAGCGCCGCCGTCTCCGGCGTACGGACCAGGGCCGACACGGTCACGCCAGCATGCGTGAAGGCCCATCCCTCCACAGCGGGATCGATCTGGACCACCACCGGTTTTGCGTTGACCTGGCCGCGAAACACGGTTTGCCCCGGGAGCCACGTGCTCCTGACCGCCAGTTGTTTGCTGTCGACGCTGACGTCGTATCCGCCTTCGGACGCCGACACCCGGCAAGGAATTGACTCCTGCTCCAGGGTGACGATGAGCGGCTTCAAGTCGGTCGGCGCAGCGGGTCCGGTCCTCGCCTCCACGGTCAGGTACACGCAGACGGCAACGGCAACGAACGCGTCCCTGGCGTTCCCCTGGGGAAGCGTTGGCCGGTAGCCGTCGGGGTATTCGGAGTCCAGAAAGCCGGTGTCAAGCTGGCCGCTCGCAAATCGCTCGGTCCGGGCTACGTTAGCTAGGAACGCGATGTTGGTGCGGAGGCCTCGAACGTAGAACCCGTCCAAGGCGGCCTGCATCGCCCGGACCGCATGCTGCCGGTCCCGGCCGTAGGTGATCACCTTAGCGATCATGGGGTCGTAGTGCGGCGTGATTTCGGAGCCTTCCACCACGCCGGTGTCGATTCGTAAACCCTTGGCTGCGGACGGCACGTTCATGCGTCGGATGCGCCCGATCGACGGGACGAATCCCCGCTCCGCGTCCTCAGCGTAGACCCTTGCTTCTATGGCCCAGCCGGTGGCCGGGCGGACATCATCCTGTTGCAGCCGGAGCGGTTCGCCGGCAGCGATCCAGAGCATTTCTTCGACCAAGTCGACGCCGGTTACGAACTCCGTCACCGGGTGTTCGACCTGCAGGCGGGTGTTCATCTCGAGGAAATGGAACCCCCCCTCCGGATCGACGATGAATTCGACGGTGCCGGCCGACCGGTATCCGACTGCCTGGGCCAGTGCTTCGGCTTGCCCCTCCATGCGCTTCCGAAGACCGGCGTCAAACCGCGGTGCCGGCGCCTCTTCAAAAACCTTCTGGTGGCGGCGCTGGATGGAGCACTCGCGCTCGCCAAGCGAAATGCATTGTCCATGCGCGTCGGCCAGGACTTGCACTTCGATGTGCCGGGGATTTGGGAAGTAGCGTTCGACGAAGACCCGGGCGTCGCCAAAACTTGACTGCGCCTCGCCCGACGCCAACGGAAACAGTTCGCGAACCTCGGCGTCGTTGCCGGCAATGCGCATGCCCTTGCCGCCGCCGCCGGCAGCGGCCTTCAACATCACGGGGTATCCGATGGCGTTGGCCATGGACGCGGCTTCGGCGTCGCTCGTCGCCGGTCTGGTGTTGCCGGGGACGACGTTGACGCCAGCCTTGGTCGCCAGTTCCTTGGCGGCCAGCTTGTCTCCCATGACTTCGATCGCCTCTGGGGGAGGGCCGACAAAGGCGATGTCCGCTTCTTCGACCGCCCGCGCGAAGGCCGCGTTTTCCGAGAGGAACCCGTAGCCCGGATGGATGGCCTCCGCCTTGGTCTTGCGCGCAGCAGCTAGGAGGGCCTCAACCTGAAGATAGCTTTGGCTCGCCGGGGCAGGACCGATTGCAACTGCTTCGTCGGCAGTTTCTACATGCAGCGAGCCCTGGTCAGCTTCGGAATAGACGGCGACCGTCTTGATGCGCATCCGCTGACAAGTGCGGATGATCCGGCAGGCGATTTCCCCCCGATTGGCGATCAGGACCTTCCGGAACGGCCGGGTCCGTCGGCGGGGCGTCACAGCGGGATGTTTCCGTGCTTCTTCGGCGGGTTCGTGAGGCGCTTGTTTCGCAGCATCTTCAATGAACGGGCAATCCGAGTTCGGGTCTCACGCGGGAGGATGATGTCGTCGATGTACCCCCGGCTGGCCGCCACGAACGGATTGGCGAACTTGCTACGGTATTCCTCCGTGCGCTGCTGAATCTTCTCGGGATCACCCATATCGGCCCGGAAGATGATTTCCACGGCACCCTTCGGGCCCATGACGGCGATTTCCGCCGTGGGCCATGCCAGGTTGATGTCTCCCCGAAGGTGCTTCGACGCCATGACGTCGTACGCGCCTCCGTAAGCCTTGCGGGTAATCACCGTGATCTTGGGAGAAGTGGTCTCCGCATAGGCGAACAGGAGCTTGGCGCCATGCTTGATCAAGCCGCCAAACTCCTGGTCCGTGCCCGGCAAGAAGCCCGGGACGTCGACGAAGGTCACGATCGGAATGTTGAAGCAGTCGCAGAAGCGGACGAAGCGGGCAGCCTTGCGGCTGGAATCGATATCGAGACAACCCGCGAGCTCCATCGGCTGATTGGCCACCACGCCGACCGTTCGCCCCTCAACGCGGCCGAAGCCGATCAGGATGTTGCCGGCGAAGTCGGGTTGGATCTCGAAGAAGTCGCCCTCGTCCAGGACCTTCTCCAGTACCTCGCGCATGTCGTACGGCTTGTTGGGATGCGCTGGCACTAGAGAATCGAGGGATGGCTCAATTCGATTGGCGGGGTCCGCCGTCTCGCGGGTTGGCACCTGCTCGCGATTCGATAGCGGCAGGAAGTGGAACAGACGCCGCACTTGCGAGAGGGTTTCGAGATCGTTGTCGAACGCGAGGTCGGCGACCCCCGACTTGGCGGTGTGGGTTCGGGCTCCGCCAAGCTCTTCGTGCGAAACTTCCTCCTGAATAACGGTTTTGACGACGTCGGGCCCGGTCACGAACATGTAGCTGGTGTCGCGCACCATGCAGATGAAATCAGTCATCGCGGGCGAATAGACAGCGCCGCCGGCGCAAGGGCCCATGATCACCGAGATCTGCGGGATGACGCCGGAGGCGAGCACGTTTCGCTGAAACACCTCCGCGTACCCGCCGAGCGACGCAACGCCTTCCTGGATGCGAGCGCCCCCGGAATCGTTCAGGCCGATTACGGGCGCGCCGACCTTCATGGCTTGATCCATGACCTTGCAGATCTTTTCCGCGTGCGCTTCCGACAGCGAGCCGCCGAACACGGTGAAGTCCTGACTGAACACGAATACCGGACGCCCGCCGATTTCACCCCACCCTGTGACGACTCCATCACCCGGGATGGTTTGCCGCTGCATCCCGAAATCGCCGCTTCGGTGCTCGACGAACATGTCAAATTCCTCGAACGAACCCGGATCCAGGAGCGCGGACAGTCGCTCCCGGGCCGTCAGCTTTCCCTTCGCGTGTTGTTTCTCGATGCGTGCGGTACCACCGCCGAGATGGGCATTGCGGCGCTTGCGCTGGAGGGTTCGAAGGACGTCTTGCATGGCTGTCTAGCGCAGGATGAGACCAAGTCGGCGGCTGGCGGCGATCGGACGTTGTCAGGGACGGAGCGAATGCCCTTGCGTTCAATACTCGGGCGGCACGTATCGCGATGACGAAGGAAGCCGCCGGTTCGCCATTGTCGCCATGCTAACAGATGTTTGCCTTGGCCTTCGGCTGCGGCCGCGCTCACGGTTGCGTCAGCTTGAGCTCAATGCGTCGGTTGCGACGGAGTGCCGCGGGGTTAGTTTCGGGATCGATCGGCTGGAATTCCGCGAACCCGGCAACCGAAAGCCGCTCCGGCGGCAGGCCATTTTCGAGGAGAATGCGGGCTACCGCAGTTGCCCTTGCCACTGAAAGTTCCCAGTTGGATGGAAACTGTTCGGTGAAGATCGGGTCCGTGTCGGTGTGCCCCTCAATCTGCAGGATCCAGGGCACGTCCTCCGGGATCTCCCCCGCGAGGACCCGCAGGGCACCGGAGACCTCGGCGATTTCCCGGCGGCCGTTCGGACCTATCTCCGCCGAACCACTTGCGAACAGCACTTCGGACTGGAAGATGAAGCGATCGCCGACGATCCTCACGTCCGCTCGATTCCCGAGGATGTCGCGAAGTCGCCCGAAGAACTCGGACCGGTAGCGCGCCAGTTCGCTGACCCTCGTGGCTAGGGCGGCATTGAGTCGCTCGCCAAGCTCCACGATCTGGATTTCCTTTGCCTCCCGGTCGGCTTCGGCGGCGTCCAGGAGCCGTCCAAGTTCGTCGAGCCGCGCCCGTACGTCGGCGAGCTGGCGGTTCAGCACGGTGGCCTGCTCCCTTGCCGCCACTGAAAGCGCACGCTCCTGTTCGAGGTCCGCATCCGACTGCAGCAGATTGGTTCGGGCTGCCGCCGCGGCAGCCGCAAGTTCGGCCAGACGTCGTTCCAGCTGTTCCTTGTCGAGTTCAAGATTCAGGGCTTGATCGGCTAGATCCTGCTCGGAAGACCGGAGACGGCTGAGGTTGTCGCGAAGTGACTGCTCGCTGCTGCGCAATCGCTCGATTTCGTCCCGGAGCTCCGCTTCCTGCACCTGTGCGTCATCCAGTGAGCGCCGGAGCGTTCCGACTTCGGACGACAGGTCCCGGTTGCGGGCCTCCAGACCAACCTCCAGCGTCCCGGCTTCTTCGAGATCTTGAGAAAGTTCCTGTAGGTCTGTCGTCAATTGCTCATTCTGTGACTGAAGTTCCAGCCCCAGTGCCTCGGCCGTCTGGAGTGAAAGGGCGAGTTTCTGAACATCAGCACTCAATGCCTCGTTTTCGGCCTTGAGTTCGCTGCTGCGGGTTTCTGCCGTTTCAAGCGCTTGCAGCAGTTCCCGCAGTTCGGCAGACAACGACGCGTTCTGTGTCTGGAGCTGGTCACCGCGATCGCGGGCATCGGCCAGTGCGCGCGTCAATCGCTGGACGTCGGCGTCGAGAGTTTGGTTTGCACCCTGCAGATCGTCACCGTGAGCTTCCGCTGCCGCCAGTGCCTGCGCCAGCCGTTGGATATTGGCGTAGAGGGTTTCATTCTCAGCCTGCAGGTCGTCGCCACGGGTTTCCGCGGCGGCGAGCGTCTCGCCAAGCTGCCGGATATCGGCAGTTAGCGTTTCGTTCTCGGCCTGAAGGTTACTGCCGCGGTTTTCTGCTGCCGCGAGTGCCTGCATCAGCCGCTGGATGTTGGCGTCGAGGGATTCGTTTTCGGACTGGAGGTCGTTGCCCCGTGTCCGGGCCACTTCAAGCGCTGCACTCAGCTGCTCCAGGTTGGCGCTGAGGGTCTCGTTCTCGTCCCGAAGGTTGTCGCCATGGGCCTCGGCCGTAGCGAGTGCCTGAGTCAGCTGCCCGACGTCAACCACCAGGGTCTCGTTTTGGGCCTGAAGATCTTCACCCCGGGCCTCGGCAGTAGTGAGCGCTTGGGTGAGTGCCAAGACGTTGGCCTCGAGGGATTCATTTTGTGCCTGCAGGTCGTCGCCGTGGCTACGAGCCGCCAGTAGCTCTTGCGTAAGCTGCTGGACGTTGGCGTCGAGGTTCTCGTTCCGGGCCTGAAGGTCATCGCCACGGGTCCGGGCCGTTGCCAGGTCCTGGGTCAGCTGCTGCACGCTGGCGTCGAGGTCCTGGTTCTCGCTCTCGAGATCGTCTCCTCGCTGCCGGGCCGACGCGAGGGCCTCCGAGAGGTCGCGCACCTCGGCACCCAGCGTCTCGTTCTGGCCCTGCAGCTTGTTGCCGCGGATACGGGCTGTTTCCAGTGCCTGAGTGAGTAGCTGGACGTCTTCGGACAAGGAATCGTTCTGGTCCTTCAGGTTGGTAGCGAGTGTCTCGGTTTCCTGAAGCAGTTGCGTGAGCCGTTGGACGTCCGCTGCCAGGGAGTCATTCTGGACCCGCCGATTCGCGGCAAGCGTTTCGGCTGCTTCCAGTGATTGCGTAAGCTCATGCACCCTGAGAGTTAGTTGTTCGTTTCTCGCCTCGAGATCCGCACCAAGGGCTTCGGCTGCGTGCAGGCTCTCGGTGAGAAGCTGCACGTCATCGTTCAGGCGTGTGTTCGCTGCCCGGAGGTTGTTGACCTGAGTCTTTGATTCACTGAGAGACTGGGTCAGTTCGTAGACGTTTTGGGTCAGCGCAGCGTTCTGCGTTTCCTCTTCGGCGAGCTGCTGGGTCAGCGCGTTCATCTGGGACGTCAGAGACTGCAGTTCCTCGTCTCGGCCCTTCAGGAGCAATCCCAGCACGAACTCCGACAATACGAAGATCGTGAGGAGAAAAACCAGGACGAGCAGCAGTGTCGAGATGCCATCGACGAAGCCCGGCCAGATGTTGGGCGATTGGCGTCGCGAGGGCACGCCGTTTGCTCAGCGCTTGGGCCGGGTCTGGTAGGTGCTGCGCGGCTTCGCCTCGGATTTGGCTGCGGCCGTCGAGGCACGTCGCGTCGCCTTTGGTGCTGCCGGCGTGGATTCGTTTGCCGGAACCGAGGTACTCAGGGTGCGGGCAAGCAGTTTGATTTCGCTCCGCACTCCCTGCAAGAACGCCTCCTGTCCGGAAGCGCTCTCTTCGACCAGGCGCTTCAGGTTGGAATCGACGCTGCGCAGATGGGCCAGGGAGTTTTCGTCAAGACTGCCCCCGGTGTCGGCAATGCGTTCGATCTGCCGAATTAGGGAGGACTGCTCGCTGCGCAGCTGATCGCCGAGAGCGGAGAGCTGCGTGGCGATAGAAGACATCGACTCGCTGACATTGCGGCGTTCGTTCTCGCCCCGAACCAGAGCTTTCTGAAGCTCATCGATGCTTTCGGCGGTCTGCTCGAGCAAGGCCTGCACGTACACGGGAACCGGTGTATGTCCCGACTCAATCTCGCCGCTTCCCCCCGCAGAGACGTGTGCGCGACGGGCCAGCCATTCTTCGAGGTCGAGGTAGAAGCGGTTCTGCGCCTGGGCCACCTGCAGGTCGAGGAAGCCCAGCACGAGGGAGCCCGCGAGCCCGAACAGCGAGGAACTAAAGGCGGTGCCCATACCGGCGAGCGGCTCGGTCAGGCCGGCTTTCAACGATCCGAAGACCGACGCGACGTCACCGCCTTCACTGATCGTGAGATTGCCGATGACTGCGCCGAACGAACTTACCGTCTGGAGCAGGCCCCAGAACGTCCCCAACAACCCGAGGAAGATCAAGAGTCCGATCATGTAGCGGGAAATGTCGCGGGTCTCGTCGAGGCGGAAGTTCACGCCGTCGAGCAGGGAGCGCATGGAGAGAGCGGAGATCAGCGGGCGAGAAACTTTGTTCTGATCCGTGAATGTGCGAGCGATCGGGGCAAGCAAATTTGGCGGCCGCGAATTGCCGATGCTCACACTCATGCCGGAGGCATAGCGTTCGAGCCACCGGATTTCGGGAACTAGCGCCATTACCTGACGAAACGAGTAGGCGATCCCGATCAGCAGCACGCCGGCGATGAGCCCGTTGAGCGCTGGATTGGCGTTGAAGGCTTCTTTGAGCGTCGACAGCAGCAGCGACGCAAGCCCGCCCGATACCACCACGAACGCAATCATGCGAAGCAGGAAACGATGAGGGCTATGCACTGTTGTTTCCCGCAAGCTGGGCGGCGGCCCAACCGCCAGCCGTCGACCCACGAGAGAAGCAGGACGCATCCGGCGGACTACAGTCTCGCTTCCAGATGGCAAGAACGGCCATGTTCGGCCCAGCATGTCCGACGCGACCAGATACAGACGAAATGGCAGAAAAACATGGAAAAATCAAGCTGGGGAAGGCTAGTGGCCTGGGTGGTGCGATGGGGGGCAACTGGGCCTCCTCACGGCAGGGAGGCGGTTCCGTGCCATGTCGGTCCGGGTTGTTGTTCCATGCCCCGGCGGATGGTTCACACGCGTAGTGCTCAACATCAGGTGAACTGGTTCGGGACCCTGGCGCGACAGGTGTCATCGTCAAGCGTGCGGATCAGCCTCCATCAGGCAGTCTTGCAGGGCTATCGCGACCTCGGGAGTGCCGGCAATCACTTCGCCCGTGATCAGGGGACAGGTGTTCCTCCGGAGCCCGACGACGGAACCGCCTGCTTCGGTAACGCACAGCATACCGCCTGCGATGTCCCACGGGTTGAGCCCCGTCTCCCAATAGCCATCGACGCGGCCGGAGGCCACGTAGCACAGGTCGAGGGCGGCGGCGCCGAAGCGGCGGAGGCCGGCCACCTTGCGCATGATCCGGCGCTGGCGCGAGAGATGCAGGTCGTGGGCTCCGCGACTCCGGTGGGGCAGCCCGAGTGCCACTACGGCTCCCTCGAGGGTCGTGCGCGGCGTGATGCGGAGTCGACGGTCGTTGACGTAGGCACCGCGCCCTTTTTCCGCCCAGTAGGCTTCGTGCTTGATGGGGTCCAGGACAAACGCTCCGACGATCGTGCCAGCGCGCTCCAGGGCGATCGAAATGGCGAAATGAGGGATCCCTCGCAGGAAATTTAGGGTCCCGTCAACGGGATCGACGATCCAGCGGTGCTCACCGTCCCCGGCCTCTTCCAGTCCTTCCTCCATCAGAAAGCCGTAGCCCGGCCGGGCGCGGGCGAGCTCGCGGTGCAGGATCTCCTGCGTCCGCAGGTCCGCCGACGTGACGAAATTGTCAGGCCCCTTGAGCGAGACCTGGAGGTTCTCGATTTCTCCGAAATCCCGACGGAGCGGGCGCGCCGCTTTTTCGGCGGCCCCGGACATCACGTTGATGAGCGCGGTCGGATAGGGCACGGTCGGTCGCCAAGTGCCCTAGGACTTGGCTCGTTCGACGTACGACCCGTCCAGTGTGTTGACCACGATGCGGGTGCCAGTTTCCACGTGTGGCGGCACCATCGTCCGTACGCCGTTGTCGAGCACGGCCGGCTTGAATGAACTTGAGGCGGTCTGACCCTTGACGACGGCTTCGGTCTCCGTGACGACTGCGACGGCGGTTTCCGGAAGCCGAATCGCAACTGGTTTCTCCCCCGCGTACTCGACGGTGACGTCCATGCCGTCCTGCAGGAACGGGAGGGCGTCACCGACAATGGCGGCAGCGAACTCGGTTTGGTCGTAGGTCGTCGTGTCCATCAGCGTTACCGTGTCCCCGTCGCCAAAGAGGTACTGAAAGGACCGGCCCTCAATGTACAGGCGCTCCAGGTTCTCCGCTGCCCGAAACCGCTCGTTCAGCTTGCTGCCGTTCTCGAGGTTGCGGAGTTCCAGCTGGGCGTAGGCTCCGCCCTTGCCGGTCCGCACTGCCTGCTTCCGTACCACGCGCCAGATACTCCCCTGATGCTCGATCACCATGCCGGGGCCGGCTTCATTTCCCTTGATGCGCATTACCTGCTTCCGCGTGGATCGGAGGGGGAACGTACCGGCCAAAGTCCGGGGCGGCAACCGCAAGAACGGGCGTCCAGTGGTGCGAGGTGTTCCCCAACCGCGTGCGGCGGAGTGCCATATAATTTGGCTTGGTACCCGCGTCTGTCGTTCGGAGCTGAAATGCAGGTTGCTCAAATCTACACCGACAATGATTACCGCAATTTCAACTACCTGATCGCCTGCCAGGAAACCGGCGAGGCGCTGGCAGTGGACCCGTTGGCGGCAGACCTTTGCCTGGCTGAGGCCAAACGTCGAGGGTGGACGATCACGAAGATCGTCAACACGCACGAGCACCTGGATCACACCGGCGGCAACGCGCGCATGCGCGAGGCCACCGGAGCTTCGCTCTACGCCCATGCAGGTGCCGGGGCTTCCATCGAGGGTATCGATGTGGCGCTCAAGGCAGGGGATTCGATACGGGTCGGGCGCAGCGTGGAGCTGGAGGCGCTGGATACACCCGGACACACGATGAGCCATGTTTGCCTGCTTGCCCACGGGGACCGGCCGTCGCTGTTTTCCGGCGACACGTTATTCAACGCCGGTGCCGGCAACTGTCACAACGGCGGACATCCCAAGGAGCTGTACCAGACGTTCCGCACGATCATCGCGAAGCTCTCGGACGACGTAGCCCTGTTTCCGGGCCACGATTACCTGGAGCACAATCTCGGCTTTACGCTCAACCGCGAGCCGGGCAACCTGCGGGCGCAATCCCTGCTCGAGGAAGTCCGGGGTCGCGATCCGCACCAAGCCGTTCCCACCACGCTGGGACTCGAGCGGGAAATCAACGTGTTCCTGCGCCTCGACCGGCCAGAAGTGAAGGCCCGGCTGCTCGACGGCGAGGCGGTGCCGGCGGAGGGCCTTGACGAAGAGGCCGTGTTCCTCGCGCTACGCGACCTGCGGAACTCTTGGTAGCCGCCTGACCTAGCGAAGCGCCCGGACGATCTCCTCAACCATTTTCTTCGCATCCCCGAAGAGCATCAACGTGTTGTCCGCGTAGAAGACGGCGTTATCAATGCCGGCGTAACCGGGCGCCAGGCTCCGCTTCACGAACAGCACCGTCTTCGCCTGCTCGACATCCAGGATCGGCATGCCCGCAATTGGGCTGCTCGGATCGGTCCTGGCGGCCGGATTGGTGATGTCGTTGGCGCCGATCACGAAGGCGACGTCGGTCGCAGAGAAATCACTATTGATCTCCTCAAGTTCGAACACGTCTTCGTAGGGGACGTTCGCCTCAGCCAGCAGGACGTTCATGTGCCCTGGCATGCGGCCAGCAACCGGGTGGATGGCGTAACGGACACTCACGCCCTTGTCCTTCAGGAGATCCGCCATTTCCCGCAGTGCATGCTGCGCCTGCGCGACGGCCATGCCGTACCCCGGTACGATGATCACGCCCGAGGCATTTCCCATGATGAAAGCGGCGTCGTCCGCGTTGCCTCCCTTCGCCGCGCGGTCGCCCTGGTCGGTCGCAACTGCATCGCCCTCCTGGCCGAACCCGCCCAGGATGACGGACAGAAACGGTCGGTTCATGGCTCGGCACATGATGTAGGACAGGATCGCGCCGGAACTTCCAACCAGTGCGCCCACGATGATCAGAGCGGTGTTCTGCAACGTGAAGCCGATGCCCGCCGCTGCCCAGCCCGAGTAGGAGTTGAGCATGGAGACCACGACGGGCATGTCCGCGCCGCCAATGGGAATGATCAGCAGGATTCCGATGGCCAGCGCAAGGCCCGTCATGGCGCCGAACCAGACGACGTTCTCATCCCGGACGAACAGCACGATCAGGGCGATGATCACGATCCCGATGAGGAGGTTGAGCGGGTGCTGCAGCGGGAACACGGTGGGCGAGCCGCCAACCAGCCCCTGCAGCTTGAGGAACGCCACCACGGAACCCGTGAACGTGATGGCGCCGATGACGACTCCCAGCGCCATTTCCACCCGGCTCGCAAGGTGGATCGAGCCTGTAGTGCCGATCCCGTACGCGTCGGGTGCGAACAGGGCCGCCCAAGCAACCAGCACGGCGGCGATCCCGACGAGGCTATGGAACGCCGCGACCAGTTGCGGCATCGCCTTCATTTCGATCCGGAGCGCGATCACGGTACCGACCACCGCGCCGCAGCCCCCGGCAACTACCGTCCAGCCCAACTGGTTCATGCCGGGCTGCAGGAGCGTGGTGATGACGGCGACGGCCATGCCGGCCATGCCGAACATGTTTCCGCGGCGCGCGCTGTCAGGCGACGACAGACCCTTCAGCGCGAGGATGAAACAGACGGCCGCGCCCAGGTAGAGCAGGGCGGCGAGGTTGGCGGTCATGACCGACCCCGCGGTTCCCTGCGCCTGAACATGCCGAGCATGCGCTGCGTGACGATGAATCCGCCAAAGATATTGACAGCCGCAAGCCCGGTGGCGGCGACCCCCAGCCACTGGGCGGTCGAGAGCGAACCAGTGGCCCCGTCCTGCTCGTGGGGCGCGATTCCCAGCGCGATGAGGGCCCCGACCACGATGATCCCGGAAATCGCGTTGGTCACCGACATCAGGGGGGTGTGCAGTGCCGGTGTCACGGACCACACCACGTAGTAACCCACGAACACGGCCAAGACGAAGATCGTGATGTTGATGATGGTAGGGTCAGCCATTCGCATGGTCCTCCAGTGCAGCGTGCACGACGGCGCCCTCCCGCGTCACGACGCTGGCGGTGATGATCGGGTCGTCCCACGGGACGCTCAGCCCGCCGTCGTCCGCGATCAAGGGCTCCATGAACGCGTACAGATTTCGCGCGTACAGCGCGCTGGCATCGTGGCTCAGAGTGCCCGGAAGGTTGCGAGGCCCCACCACCTGGACGGCATTTCGCACGATCGTTTCCCCGGTCCGGGACAACGGGCAGTTCCCGCCTGCTTCCACCGCGAGATCGACAATCACGGAACCGGGTCGCATGGCGTCGACGGTGGCTTCCGGAACCAGCACCGGCGCTGGACGGCCCGGGATCAGCGCCGTGGTGACCACGACGTCGCTGGCGCGAGCCGCGTCGTGGATGAGCTCCTGCTGGCGGCGGCGGTACTCCTCCCCCATTTCCCGGGCATAGCCGCCCTCGGTTTCTGCGTCCTCTCCGGCAGTATCTACCTCGATGAACCGCCCCCCGAGGCTTTCAACCTGCTCGCGTACCGCTGGGCGGACGTCAAAGGCGGACACCACTGCCCCCAGCCGCTTGGCCGTCGCGATGGCTTGCAGGCCCGCTACGCCGGCACCCAGCACAAGCACCTTCGCCGGCGCCACAGTGCCGGCCGCGGTCATCATCATGGGCATGGCCTTAGGCAACATCGCGGCGGCGTCCACCACGGCCTTGTAGCCCGCCAAGTTGGACTGCGACGACAGGGCGTCCATCGACTGCGCCCGGCTGATACGGGGCAGAAATTCGACTGCAAATGCCGTGATCTTTTGGGCGGCGAGAGCCCGCACATTGTCGGGATTGCCGTGTGGGCTGAGGAACCCCACCAGCAGCGAATCGGCCGGTAGCCGCGCAATCTCGTCGGCACCTTCTGCTGCGATCATCGGGCAGCGGACCTTGAGAACGACGTCCGCACCCTCCAGCGTCCCCTCGGCAGATTGGCACAGTCTGGCGCCAGCAGCTTCGTAGGCACGGTCAGCAAACCCCGAAGACAGGCCGGCCTCCGCCTCGACGATCACCGTGGCGCCCTTGGCGCAGAAGCGTTTCACCGAGTCAGGTGTGGCGGCGACGCGGTTCTCGCCCGCTCGCAACTCTTTCAGGACGGCTATGCGCATGCGATCAACTCAACTCCTCCCGCGCGAGGGCACCCTCAGTCGCCAGGAAACATGGACTTCGACCGGAACCGCTGGGTCAGTCGGGATTGACGACCCAGTCGGGAAACTCGCCGGGAACAACGCCAAGTGCTGGCCCGAGCAGGAACCAGGTGAGCGTGACGATGACGAGGGTGGCGAGTGGATTGAGAATGAGCCCGGCTCGCAGCATCGCGGAACTGGGAACGTGACCTGAAGCGAAGACGACGGCGTTGGGTGCCGTGGCGATGGGCAGCATGAAGGCCGCCGACGCCGCGAACGTCGCCGGTATGCACAGTAGCAGCGGATTCTCGCCAATGCTGACGGCGACCGCTGCCAGGACGGGGATGAAGGTCGCCGTTGTCGCCGTGTTCGAATTGATCTCGGTCAGCAGCACGATCAGCAGCGTGACGAGGAACAGGAGCCCGATTACCGGCAGGACCGCGACCACGGCAGTACTGCCGCCGATCCAGGCTGCGAGACCGGTGGCCTTGATGGCTGCCGCGAGGGAAAAGCCGCCTCCCAGCAAGAGAATGACTCCCCAGGGCAGCCGCATTGCGGTCGCCCAATCCAGCGCAAACTCCCGACGGCCTTCCGCATCGCGGCCGACCGGGAGGAGGAATAGCGCGAGCGCACCGCACACAGCAATGCTGGTGTCGTTGATCGCGAGGGTCGGAGTGAGCTCGTTCAGCGTGCGGCGGCTGAGCCAGAGCAAAGCCGTGACCAGCAGTGTCAGGAGGACCGTGATCTCGGCGCGCGAGAGAGGGCCCAGGGCACGGGTGTCGGCCGCGAGGCGCGCATGGTGGTGGGCGGCGCTGCCTCCGGGTACCGGAAAGCAAACCCGCGTCAGGACGACCCAGATCAGCGGCAGGAACACGACGGTCATCGGCAACCCGATCGCCATCCACTCTACGAAGCCAATCTGGTACCCGAACGTTTCCTGCAGCACCCCTGCGAGCACCGCGTTCGGAGGGGTGCCAATCAGCGTCGACATTCCGCCCACGTTGGCCGCGAAGGCAATTCCGAGCATGAGCGCACAGCCGAAAGCTGTCTTGCCTCGGTCGCTTATGCCCGGGTCCTGCTGAAACAGGGCGAGCACGGAGAGTCCGATCGGCACCATCATCGTGGCGGCGGCCGTATTGCTGATCCACATGCTGAGAAAGGCGGCCGGCAGCATGAAGCCGGCCACCACACGCCGCGGCCCGCCTCCGACTCGTGACACGACGTTCAGCGCGATCCGACGGTGCAGGCCCCAACGTTGCATGGCGAGCGCAATCATGAAGCCGCCCATCAGCAGGAATACGACGCGGTGACCGTATGGTTCGCCGGCATCCCGGACAGACGCGATGTCGAGCAGGGGAAACAAGGCCAACGGCACCAGTGCCGTCGCCGGGATCGGGATCGCCTCCGTGATCCACCAGCAGGCCATCAGCACGGCGACGCCCACCAGCCGCCATGCCGGTACTTCAAGGCCTTTAGGTGGCTCGAGAATCAGCGTCAGCAGGACTGCCAGCACACCCAGCGCGAACCCCACCTTGGCGAAACGCCCACGCTCGGGTCCGCTTCCGGCAGCGTGGGCGCGATGCGCCGGCGGATTCAGAGCGATGCCTCGTTCATGGCCTGCAGCGCTTCGACCAGCCCGTCGATTCCTGCCGCTTCGACGATGGCGGCAAATTCCTGTCGCTTGGTCGCGAACAGGCTTACGCCCTCGACCGCCACGTCGACGATGCGGGGGGCGCCATCCTCCTTCCGGTTTCTGAAACGCCACCGCACCTCCAGCGGCCCCTCGCCGTCGCGCTGGAAGCGCGTGTACACGAATGTCTCACGGTCGTTTCTGGAAACGGTCCGAAGAACCGCGAGAGAGCCGCCCGAGATTCGTTCCAGCTGGCCGTCAACCAATTGCACCGTGTGCTCCTCGAACGCGTGCTGGTAGGCGTCCTTCTGGGCATCGGTGATCGAGCGCCAGTGGCGACCGAGAACGGCCCGCCCGATCAGGGGCAGATTGAAGTATTCGTGGAGGATGCGGCGTACGGCCTCGGTACGGTCCGCCCGGCGTTCCTCCGGGACAGCCGTCAGCGCTGTCACGTCCGCCACAAGGTTCGAGAGCGAAAGCGCCGCCGGATGCTCGGCCGCGGTACCCGCCACTGAGCAGGCAAGGACGAACGCGCCACTGACTAGCCCGATGAGGCCACGGCGCAACTTGGTGGAGCTCGTCATGATGATCGCGCCATGCGTGTCGGCGCCCCCGCCAGGTCTGTTCGCGCGGTGAAGTGTATTGCCGGACCGCCTTGCCCCAACTTTTCGGCGGCGTCGGTCGTGCCGATGGATGTCGGAAATGTATCGTTGCCTCCGGGCAGTTTCAATTGTCGTTGCCGTGTTGGCGACTGGATGCGGCGATAGCCGCCGGCCGCGCCTGCTACCGTGATCCGGGAGCCGGCCGTGAATCTTCGGCCGGTTTTCGCTTGGGCGCATCGCCACTCTCCGCGTTGGCCGCGGCGGTTTCGCTTAACCGCGCCGGCACGTTGGCGCGCGAATGCCGAAATCGGGCAGAATGTGCGCACACCGGATGCGCCACAGCCAGAAGCAGAGCCCTCCATGCCGTTACGAGAAGGCCCACTGTCCCGATTCACCGTGCTCGACCTGACACGAGTGCGGGCGGGGCCTACCGCGGTTCGCCAGCTGGCGGATTGGGGCGCCGACGTGATCAAGATCGAGCCGCCGGAACATGCCGATACCTCGGTCGGCCTGAGCGGCAGGCGGGATGGCTCAGATTTCCAGAACCTGCAACGCAACAAGCGCGCTATCACCCTCAACCTGAAGGACGCGCGGGGTCTTGCGCTGCTTCACCAACTCGTCTCGCGGGCAGATGTCCTGGTCGAGAACTATCGGCCGGATGTGAAGCGACGTCTCCGGATCGACTACCCGGAGCTTCGCAAGATCAACGCCGGCCTGATTTACGCGAGCATTTCGGGGTTCGGACAGGATGGCCCGTATGCCGGCCGGCCCGGCTTCGATCAGATCGCCCAGGGCATGGGGGGGTTGATGTCCGTCACCGGTCTTCCGGGTCAGGGACCCGTGAGAGCGGGCATTCCGGTCGCAGACCTGAGCGCCGGCGTCTTCTGCGCGTTCGGAATCGTGGTGGCGCTGCTCGAGCGCGAGCAAAGCGGCGAAGGCCAGTGGGTCGGCACGTCGCTGCTGCAGGCCCAAATCGCGATGCTCGACTTCCAGGCGGTTCG
Organism: Alphaproteobacteria bacterium; assembly: GCA_021296265.1. GTDB lineage: Bacteria > Pseudomonadota > Alphaproteobacteria > TMED109 > TMED109 > VXPW01. The sequence continues at coordinate 38,344 of JAGWAT010000001.1, forward strand.
CTGGCTCATGGATGGCGAAGTGCCGCCGCAGGCGGGAAACAATCACCCCACCAGCATGCCGACCGGCGTCTTCCGGACCGCGGACGGCTACATCAATGTTGCGGCGTCAGGCGAAGTCATCTGGCGTCGCCTGTGCAAGGTCCTCGAGGCTGACGGTCTGCAGGCGGACACGCGATTTGCGACGGCAGATGCCCGCTCCGTGAATCGCGATGCCTTGCACCGGGAGCTCGAGGCCCGAATGGTCCACGCCAGCAGTACTCACTGGATCCAGGTCCTCAACGAAGCTGGCGTGCCGTGCGGCCCCATCAACCGCATCGACGAGACGTTCGCAGATCCGCAGGTGCAACACCTCGGGATGTCCCGAAAGGTGTCGCACCCGCGCCTCGGCGACCTCGCCCTGGTCAACCAGCCGATCCGGCTCAGTCGCGCGCCCGATCCTCCCTTTGCGCCGGCGCCGGAGCGGGGTCAGCACAACGCCGAAGTGTTTGGCCGGCTTGGGGTCGGGCAGGATGAGCTGTCCGCACTTCGGGACCAGGGAATCATCTGAGTACCGGTCCGTCTGCGGCGCCGGCGTCCGACCGGCCACTGCGCCGCGCAGGGTTTCACCATCCTCGACCATTTTCCGCAGGAACCAGATCGATGCCTATTGCACTGCCAGACTCCCTGATTGCGGACACCTCTGCCGGGACTGCTCGGCTCATCCTGAATCGGCCAGAGAAACACAACGTCATCGATCACGACATGTGGTGTGGAATCGCCACTGCGATGCAGGCCTTCTCGGCCGACGAAGGCGTCCGTGTGGTCGTTGTGACCGGGGCGGGGGACAGGGCGTTTTCCGCCGGTGCCGACATCTCGGAGTTCGAGCGCAAGCGGGAAGGGGATACGGCGGACGCGTATAACCGCGCCACCGCCGATGCACACAGTGCGCTCCGTCATTGCCCAAAACCCACGATTGCCCAAATTGGCGGCTATTGCATCGGCGGAGGACTGGGAATTGCCCTGGCTTGTGACCTCCGCATAGCCGCCGATGACGCCCGCTTTGGCATTCCGGCTGCGCGGCTTGGCCTCGGCTACGACTACGCCAGCCTGCAAGTTCTCGTCAGCGTCGTCGGCCCCGCCGCCGCCAAGGACATTATGTTCACGGCAAGACGGTTTGGCGCCGCCGAGGCCGCCGCGATCGGGCTCGTGAACCAGGTGGTGGCGCCAGGGGAACTGGCCACGACGGTCGCGGAGTACGCCCGCATGATCGCGGCCAACGCACCGCTCACCGTTCGCGCCTCGAAGCGGATTGTGACGGAGGTCCTGAAGGACGCCGATGCCCGCGACCGGGCGCTATGTGAACGTCTCGTCGCGGAATGCTTCGCCAGTGCCGACTACGTGGAGGGCCGGCGGGCGTTCATGGAAAAGCGGGCCCCTCGCTTCCAGGGGCACTGACGCGAGGGCTCACCGTGGCATCGCGGCGCCGACAAGGGGAACCGCCTTGCTTGGTTGCCGGCGCCCGCCCGCTTCGCGCGCTCGGGCCGTGGTGCCCCCGAAGGCCACCGCAACGCCTTCCGCGTACTCGTCGTGCGCGCGCCGGAAATCCTCCAGCTGGCGTCAGACTACGTCCGCCAGCACGCCCTGCATGGCTTCCGCGAGGTTGCCGCAGGGCGGTCAACGCTGCGCGATGTCGTGCTGCTTGAAGGGGCCCGGGGCTGCGCGTGCTCGTGGTCACCCTCGGTGTGGTCGTGGCGCCCCGCCTCGCCCGATATTGTCAGCGGCGGCTAGTGATATGTCGAATACCCAGCCGGGCCGCGCTTGAGGCACTCGCCGACGTTACTGCGCAATCGTGTCGGACGCAGTCGTGCCCGAGCGCCGATAGAGCCGGCCCCGGCGCTTGCATCGGGGCGTCTCCGGGGCGAATCGGAAGCCGCAGGGCGAAGGTGGTGGGGGCACCGACGGCCGCTGCTATTCCTCGAACGCGTCGAAATCCAGTTCGGTATCGTCGAACGGATCGTCCGGCGGGGCATGGCGCCCGCGAAGCAGCTGCCAGTAGACGCTCCGAGCCGAGGCGTAGGGGTCAAGCGAACCCGCAAGCCCTGCGTCGACCTGCTCGAAGTGCCGGTCACGGAACGTCATGGCCCGCAACCCGGTTTCGGCCGCCTGGAATGAGAAGTCGATTCCCGACCTCCGGATCAAGTAGTAGTGAGGTGTCGACAAGGCATCTATCCCAAGGCCTGCCAGTTCCCGCGCCGTTGACGGTCCCAGCACGGGCAGGACGAGATACGGACCCGGCGCGCTGCCCCAGCGGTCAAGGGTCTGACCGAAGCCTCGAGGATCGCGGTAGACCCCCGCCTGCGCGGCGACGTCGATGAAGCCGCCGAGACCGACGATGGTGTTGAGCAGGAATCGCGAGAGGGCGACCTCGAGACCGGCGGCGTCTCCCTGAAGGCCTGCATTGAGCGCGTGGACGGGCTCCAGCAGGTTGTCCAGGAACTGACCGACGCCCTGTCGGATCCGAACCGGGACCGCGAATCGATAGGTGACCGTGGTTGGCCGGAGCACGAAGCGGTCGAGTCCACGGTTGACCTCGAAGACCGCACGGTTGAGGGGCTCGAACGGGTCTGCTTCCGCCAGCGCCGGTACCGGCGTCGCGGTCCCGAACGCGACCCCGGTCACAATTCCGGCCACGATGCGGGCACATCGCGGCCGGCGCCAGCCTCCCTCAGGCATGACCAAAACCCCCGCCGCCCGGCGTCTCGATCACCAAGACGTCACCAGGCATGACCTGCCGCGAGGCACTGCCCGGTAGCCGCTCGACCGTGCCGTCGTGCCGTTCCAACGAATTGGCACCGAGAGCCCCGTCACCACCGCCGGCGAGCCCGCGCGGCGGTATGCGCCGGCGATTGGACAGGATGCCAGCCGTCATCGGGGCCAGGAAGTGCAGGCGACGGACGGTGCCGTCGCCGCCCCGGTGGCGCCCGCGCCCGCCGCTGCCACGCCGCACCGCGAACGAATCCAGTTGCACAGGGAAGCGGTTTTCGAGCACCTCGGGATCAGTCAGGCGGGTGTTGGTCATGTGGCAATGAACCGCATCTGCACCGGCGTGGTCAGGACCCGCGCCCCCGCCTCCGCAGATGGTCTCATAGTAGCCGAACGCGTCCGTGCCGAATGTGAGGTTGCTGACCGTGCCGTAGCTGTGCGCCTGCACGCCCAGAGCAGCAAAGAGTACGTCGACGATTGCCTGGCTGGTTTCGACGTTGCCGGCGGCGACGGCGGCCGGATGGCGCGGGGCGAGCAGCGACCGTTCCGGGATGCGGATCTCGACGGGGATCAGGCACCCGTGGTTGAGCGGAATCCGACGCTCGATCAGGACCCGCAGCACGTACAGCACGGCTGATCGGGCAACTGCGCTCGGTGCATTGAAATTGTTGGCGAGTTGTCGCGACGTGCCGGAAAAATCGACGACCGCCGAGCGCTGGGCGCGGTCCACGGTGATCTGGACCCGAATGACGGCGCCGTCATCGAGCTCGACCTCGGCCGATCCGGGCTGCAGCCGGGTTAGTAGGTGTCGGACCTGTTCCTCGGCATGCCGCTGGACGTGTTCCATGTAGGCATGCACCGTCCCCAGACCGAATTCCTCGATCATTGCGTGCAGTTCCTGGATCCCGCGTTCGCCGGCCGCGAGCTGGGCAGACACGTCGGCCAGGTTCTGATCGGGATTGCGGGCGGGCCAACGTCCGGACGCCAGGTGTCGGCGGAGCTCGTCCTCGAGAAGACGACCTTGGGACAAAATCGGGAGCGCATCGAACAGGATGCCCTCCTCATGGACGGACGTACTGGTGGCTGGCATCGAGCCAGGGGTGATACCGCCGATGTCGGCGTGATGCGCCCGGCTGGCCACAAAGAACAGGATGCGATCGCCGGGTCGGTCGAAGACGGGCGTGACCACCGTCAAGTCGGGCAGGTGCGTACCGCCGCGGTAGGGCGCGTTGTGAAGAAATGCGTCCCCCGGCCGCAAGGCGCCGGCGCGGGCCTCGCGCACCGCCAGCACGGACTCGCCCATGGAACCGAGATGCACGGGGATATGGGGTGCGTTTGCGACCAGAGCGCCCGCCTGGTCGAAGACCGCGCACGAGAAATCGAGACGCTCTTTGATGTTGACGGAGTGCGCGGTGTTGCGCAGGACCGATCCCATCTGCTCGGCGGCGGACATGAACAGTCCGTTGAACACTTCGAGCAGTACCGGGTCGGCCTCGGTCCGTCCGACCCGGCGACGGGGTCGCCCCGTCCCGCGTTCGAGCAGAAGTTGCCCGTCGTCCAGCATCCGGGCCCGCCAGCCGGGATCGATCACGGTGGTAGCCGTCGGTTCGACGAGGATCGCCGGGCCGGACAGCGTCACGCCCGCCCCCACATCGGACCGGCGGTACAGCGGGACGTGCAGACGGACGCCCCGGTCGTGCAAGGCCACATGTTCCAGCGGCTCAGGCGGCGCCCGGCCGACTGGAGGACGGGAGACCGGCAGGCGGCTGGTGCCGGTGGCAGCCTCGACCTCGGCTGCCTCGATGTGGAGGGCTCGCCCCTCATGCAGGAAGCCGAAGAGCCGCCGATGCTGCGTTTCGAAGTCACGCCGTACGACGGCACCCGGGCCGGCTGGGACGAGGAGCGTCGTGTTGGTTCCGTCGTACCGGACCCGGATGCGCCGCGTAAACTCGACCTTCGCGGTCGGATCGTCCACTGATATCGTCGCCGCGGCGGCGCGCTCGGCGGTGTCCAGCTCGGCGGCCGCCGGGTCCGGATCGTCCGGATCGAGCTCGCGACCGACCGGCTGCTGGTGAATGGCTGAGAGGTTTGCCAGACCCATGCCGTAGGCCGACAGCACGCCGGCGAGCGGATGCAGGAGGATCGCCTCCATGTCCAGGTCTTCCGCCACGCGACAGGCGAGCTGGCCAGCGGCGGCGCCGAAACCCGCCAGGGCACACGTGGTGACATCGTACCCGCGCTGGACGGAGATCTTCTTGATGGCGGCTGACATGTTCGCCACTGCGACGTCGAGGAAACCCTCGGCCACGTCCTCGGCGGTCGTCCCGACTCTCGCGGCGAGCGCCTCGAATGCCCGGCGGGTGACCGCCGTGTCGAGCGGCTGGTCGGCGTCGGGCCCGAACACGTGCGGGAAGTGGGCAGCCCGGACACGCCCGAGCAGCAGGTTCGCGTCCGTAATCGTGAGCGGGCCGCCATTGTGGTAGCAGGCCGGACCGGGCACGGCGCCGGCGCTGTCGGGTCCCACCGTGAAGCGTTCGCCGTCGAAATGGAGGATCGAGCCGCCGCCGGCGGCGACCGTCTGGATCCGCAGCGACGGTGTGGCGAGGTGCAGGCCGGCGACTTCCGCCTCTTCGACTCGTTCGAAGGTGCCGCCGTAGTAGCTGACGTCGGTGGACGTACCCCCCATGTCGAAGCCGATAATTCGCGTGAAGCCCGCAGCCTGGGCAGTTCGCGCCGCGCCGACCACACCGCCCGCGGGGCCCGACAGGACGGCGTCCTTCCCCCGGAAACGGGCTGCCGAGGCCAACCCGCCGTTGGACTGCATGAAGGACAGCGGAATCCCCTCGAGCTCGCGCTGGAGGTCCCGGATGTAGCGATTGAGGACCGGCGAGAGATAGGCGTCGGCCACTGTTGTGCCGCCCCGGCTCACAAGCTTCAGGAGCGGGACGGTTTCATGGGACACCGACACGTGCGCAAAACCGACTCGGCGAGCGATGTCGGCGAGCGCACGTTCGTGATCAGTGTAGCGATAGCCGTGCATCAGCACGATGGCGACCGACTGCAAGCCGCCCGCGGCCGCCATCCGGAGCTCGCGTTCAGACGCGGCCACATCGATCGGCACCAGAACCTCGCCGCCCGCGCTGACGCGTTCGTCGATTTCGATCACCTTCACGTAGGGGAGGGCTGGCCGCTCGATGCGCCGGGCGAAGATGTCGGGGCGCGCCTGGGTACCGATCTGCAGGGCGTCAGCGAAGCCGCGCGTGACACACAGCAGGACGGGTTCTCCCTTGCGTTCAAGGAGTGCATTCGTCGCCACGGTCGTGCCCATACGGATCGAAGCGACGGCGCTGGCGGGGATCGGCTCCGCAGTCGCGAGTCCAAGCACGGCGCGGATGCCGGCCACAGCGGCATCTCGATATTGCCCAGAACTGTTCGAAAGCAGCTTGCGCGCCGTCAGCGTGCCGTCCGGGGCGCGCGCCACCACGTCGGTGAAGGTACCGCCACGGTCAATCCAGAACTGCCAGCCGTGGGAAACAACCATGGTCCGCAATCCGCCTAGTGCGGGCGCGCCCCGCGAACGAGGGTGCACGATATCTGAAAGCGCGGGCGCCCTTCGTGGCCGGACCTGGCCTGAGAACCGTATGATCGGCCGGCGGCGCCTCTGGCCCGTGACCATGATCGCGGCAACGCGCGGACCCCGTCGGCCCGCCGACCGGAGCAACCTGCGCAAGACCTCCGGGGGGAGTCAACGGCATGTCGACACAAGCGCTGAGAATACGATCCGTGCGCGCGCAGAGCGGCCCATCCTGTACCCGAGGGTTCCGCTGCCCGCAGACTTCGGCGGGCTGAATCGATGGCATTTCTCGGTACATTGCTCGGCGGCACCCTGGGCTTCGCCATCGGCGGGCCGATCGGCGCCCTCATCGGCGCAGGCGGCGGGCACCTGCTGGACCGTTTCCGCGACAGCGAACGTCGGACTCTGGCCGGTCCAGGCGCTGCAGGCGACCGCGCGGAGGCCCAGGTCGCCTTCTCGGTTGGATTGATTGGGCTGTCGGCGAAGGTCGCCAAGGCCGACGGGCGCGTGACGCCAGAGGAAATCCAGGCCTTCCGGCGCGTCTATCACTTTCCGCGGCATGACGAGGCGCGGGTCGCGGCGATCTACAACGAGGCCCGGCGCTCGTCCGAGGGGTTCGAGACGTACGCCCAGCAGCTGGCGTCGATCCTCGGAGCGCGGGACGAGCGGTGCGCACAGATCCTGGACTGTCTCTACGCGATCGCGGCGGCGGACGGCGAGTTTCATCCCAATGAGGACCGCATCATCCGAGAAATCGGCCGCCTCTTCGGGTTCAGCGACGCGGAAGTGGGGTCGGTCCGGTCCCGGCACCAGGCAGCTGGTGACGGCACGCAGGGCGACGGCAGTTCGCACTACGACGTGCTGGGGGTGCCCCCGAGCGCATCCGATGACGAGGTCCGCTCAGCCCACCGCAGCCTGGTGCGCAAGTTTCACCCTGACCACCTGGTGTCCAAGGGGTTACCGGATGAGCTGATCAAGCACGCGACCGAACGGCTCGCGGCCATCAACGCCGCCTACGAGGCAATCATGAAAGGGCGCGCGCGGAAATGAAGCGTTTGGTCCGGGAGGCCCTGTCCCCCAATCACAACGCCCGCCCGCCCGGCGCCGACATCGAGCTCGTGGTGGTCCATTTCACGGGCATGGAAACCGCCGCCGCCGCCCTGCGCGAGCTCACCCAGTTAGGCAGCGGCGTCAGCGCGCACTGGATGATCGACGAGGACGGGACGATTTACCGCTTGGTACCGGAGGACCGGCGGGCCTGGCACGCCGGTCTCGGGTCCTGGCACGACTGGCACGATGTCAACGCCGTCTCGGTCGGGATCGAGTTGGTAAACCCTGGCCATGACCACGGCTACCGATCGTTTCCCGATGACCAGATCGACGCCCTTGAGGATCTGCTGGCCGACACCTTCAAGTTCCACGGCTTGCGGCCCCGTGATCTCATTGGCCATTCGGACGTCGCGCCGGAACGCAAGCAGGATCCGGGCGAACTGTTTCCGTGGGAACGGCTAGCGCGCACTGGCTTCAGCATCTGGCCGGAAGAGGTTGTGGAGTATCCGGACGGTGGCCTTGGCGTGATGGACGACGCCGAGGATTTCATCAGGGATGAGGAAAGCCGTTCCGAGTTTGGTCTGGATTCCATCAGCCTGCGCGAGAGTGTGCTCGAGCTACAGGAAAACCTGCGGACCATCGGGTACGGAATCGAGATCAACGGAATTTTCGGCTCCCAGACCGAAGCTGTGGTGGCCGCCTTCCAGCGGCGGTTCCGGCCCGGCGCCGTGAACGGCTATGCCGATTCCGAAACCCGGGCGCTCATTCAGGCGGTCGCGCAAATTTCGCAATAGCGAGCCGGGTCGTCGAGCGCACTCGGTGCGACCGTCGGCGTTCGCTGGGACGGGCGACCTTGACCCGGGCCGGCTGATCCCGTTGAATCCCATTGCCAGACGGCCGGATGGCCGCTCCCGGGGCTTCCCGGGGGAGGAAAGTCCGGGCTCCACGGAAACACGGTGCCGGGTAACACCCGGCGGAGGTGACTCCAGGGACAGTGCCGCAGAAAACAGACCGCCGGCTCGCTTGCGTGCCGGCAAGGGTGAAACGGTGCGGTAAGAGCGCACCGCGTTTCCGGCAACGGAGATGGCACGGTAAACCCCACCGGGAGCAAGACCGAATAGGGACGGCGTGGCCTGGCGACAGGTCGATGGTGTTTCCGCCTCCGTCCGGGCCGGTCGCACGAGGTGCGTGGCGACGCGCGCCCGAGATGAATGGCCATCCTCGACAGAACCCGGCTTACAGGCCGTCTGGCCCGCATCTCCTCCGGCAGGACCGGCTGGTGATTCCGCGCCCCCAGGAGGTAATGGAGAACAAATTGGGATCATATAAGCACTTGTAGAACAGTCGGTTATCATTGACCCGACCCATGAATAGGCGTAAAATCCCATGTTCACCCATCTGAGGTGAACCACAGAACTGGGATGTCGTGTGGAGGGTCGAGCGATGCAGGAGGTGGGAAACCGCGCCTTCTTCGCCGGCACGTTTACGCACCGGATCGACAAGAAGGGACGGATCAGCATTCCAGCGCGCTGGCGCTCGGAGTTCCGCGCGGAAGAGTCGCCCCATCTGTACGTCGCGGCGCTGGCCACCGGCAATCCAGCCCACGCGATCGAGTGCGTGACGCAGTCGGACCTGCGTCGGCGCAACTTCGAGCAGGCCGACCGCACGGAACTGTCCCAGCGCCAGCGTGGTCTGCTCGGTCTTCACCACTTCCACGCCTATTCCGCCCTGCTGATCGACCCGGAAGGCCGCGTCCAGCTGCCCGCCGATGCACTCATCGCGGCCGCCCTGGCGGCGGGCAAGGACGAGGGAACTCCCAAGACCCGCAGCTACACCATGCGGTCGCCGACTGCTGAACTCCTCGGCGCCGGCGACCGCTTCTACATCCTCCATCCGGACCACGTCGACGACTTCCTGGCAGAGGCCACAGCCGAAGCCGAGGCGGTCGATCGCCGACCGGGGTCCGGGCACTAGAAACGCCGGCACGTGGGCGCTCGCCTTTCCTCCCTCCAACATGGCGGTCAAACTATGGCCCACGTGCCGGTTCTCCTCGCCGAAATCGTGACCCAGCTGCAGCCGGTGGATGACGCGCTCTACGTAGACGCCACGTTTGGCCGTGGCGGCATCACGCACGCGCTGCTGGAAGCCGCGGACTGCCGCGTGGTCGGCATCGACTGCGATCCGGACGCAGGGCGCGCCGCCACGTCGCTTGCCCGGCAGTACGCGGGTCGCTTCCGCTTCCTGCAGGCGCGGTTCGGCGGATTGGTTCGCGCCCTGGCCCCGCTCGACGTGCGGCAAGTCGACGGCGGAATCATTTTCGACCTAGGGGTCTCGTCGCCGCAACTCGACGATCCGGAGCGGGGGTTCTCGTTCCGCTGGGACGGGCCGCTCGACATGCGGATGGGGCGCTCCGGGCAGACCGCGGCCGACGTTGTCAACGCTTCGGACGAGGCCGCGCTCACGGACATCCTTCGCTCTTTTGGCGAGGAACGCCGTGCGCGCCGGATCGTGCGGGCGATCATGGCGGCCCGGCCCCTGACGCGCACGCTGGAGCTGGCGGACGTCGTGCGTTCGGCCGTCCCGGGCGGACACCATGCGATTGACCCCGCCACGCGCACCTTTCAGGCGCTCCGGATCGCCGTAAACGATGAGCTCGGCGAACTGCGGGCGGCCCTTCACGACGCGGAGCGGTTGTTGGCCGAAGGTGCAGTGCTGGCCGTCGTGTCGTTCCATTCGCTCGAGGACCGGCTGGTCAAGCGGTTCCTGGTGGAACGGACGGCCCGCGCGCCCCGCGCCCACCGTCACATCCCCGACCCGGGCCCGCCTGCTGCGCCCACGTTCCGGATGACGCGGGCTCGCGCCATCCGGCCCGGGCCGGCCGAACTTCGCCGCAATCCGCGCGCCCGCTCGGCGCGCCTCCGCACCGCGGTCCGGACCGGCGCGGCCCTCGTCACGGCGGTCGCGTGATGTTCGCGTGGATGTTCCGTCTCGGCCGCCTGATGGGCTTCTGGCTGTGCCTGTCGATGGTGTTGGTCATGGTGCTGGGCGGCAGCACCATCTGGCTCCGCCACCAGCTCCGTTCCGGAGAAGCCCGGCTCGAGGTGCTCCAGGCCAAGGAAGAAGTGCTGCGCGCCGGCATGGACCGGCTGGCCATGGAATGGTCACGCCTGAATCAGCCGGCGCAGCTGGCTGACCTGGCCCGCCGTCACCTTGATTTGCGCCCGGTTCCAATCAGCCCGCCGGCCGAATTCGTCGAGGTGCTGGCACCGGCTCCGCTGCCCGGAGGCGCAGAGCGATGAGGCGCCGCTGGCGGAAGTATCGCCGCGAGCCGGTGGTCAGCCTCTGGCAGAGCGGGCGTAGCCGTTCGGAACGCACGGGTGAACGGCTGCGGGTTGGCATGACGATCCTTGCGATCGCCTTCGTTGTCGTGGGGCTTCGCCTGGGCGAGGTGGCCTGGCCCGGCGACACGGATGCCCGCCCGGTGCACGCCGCCAAGGAGGTGCCGGTCCGGGGCGAGATCTTCGACCGGCACGGGACGATGCTGGCGACCACGGTCCTGGTCCCGTCGGTCTGGGTCAATCCGGCCGACGTCAGGGATCCCGCGAAGCTCGCGGCGCAGTTGAGCGCGGTGTTTCCCGAGCTCTCCCAGGCCAGGCTCGAGCGGCGAATCGTCGCCGGCAAGCAACGCGGTCGGCAGTTCCTGTGGGTCCGGCGCCATGCGCGCCCGACGCGGGCCGAGGCGGCCATGCACATCGGCTCGCCGGGCCTTTACATCCAGGACGAGAGGCGCCGCGTGTATCCCCAGGGCCGGCTGACCTCGCACGCCGTCGGCTACGTCAACATCGACGGCCGCCCGCAGGCCGGGGTTGAGCGCGTCAGCGACCGCACGATCCGGAAGCGTCCGGTCCATCTGACACTCGACCTGCGGGTCCAGTACGCCCTGCGCGATCGCCTGCAGGCCGCCATGGAGCGGTTCCAAGCGGTTGCGGCGGCGGGGGTCGTACTCGAGATCGGCACCGGCGACGTGCTCGCACAGGTGTCGTTGCCCGATTTCGATCCGAACGACGTACAGGACGCCGACGATCCCGGCATGCTGGATCTCGGGACGCAAGGCGTCTTCGAGATGGGCTCGACCTTCAAGACGTTCACCGTCGCCGCTGCGCTGGACGCCGGCCAGGTCCAGGTGGACTCGCACTTCGACGCCACCGAGCCGGTCAAGATCGGCCGCCATACCATCAACGACTATCACCCGGAGGGGCGTTGGCTCCGGCTGTCCGAGGTCTTCGTGCACTCGTCCAACATCGGGACTGTGCGCGTGGCCGAAGCGCTCGGCAAGGAGAACCAATGGGACTACCTGGGCCGCCTGGGGCTCCTCGGCGCGATCGAGACGCCCGGCCTGCGGACCGCCCATCCGCGCCTGCCTGGTGCCTGGGGCGAGATCGAGCGCGCCACCGTGTCGTTCGGGCACGGAATTGCCGTATCGCCGATGCATTTGGCCGCGGCAGTGGCAGCAGTCGTTGGCGACGGCCGCTACCGCCCCCCGCGCCTGTTGCGGTCGGAACCGTCGGCGCCGGCGACCGGAGCGCTCCGCCCGTCGACGGTACGCCAAATGCGCACGCTGCTGCGCCAGGTCGTGCAACACGGGACCGCGGGACTGGCCGACATCGGCAACTACGAAATCGGCGGCAAGACGGGCACCGCGCAGAAGGTGGTGAACGGCCGCTACCGGCAGGGCGCCCGGACCAATTCGTTCGTGGCGGCATTTCCCATGAGTGCGCCGCGCTACGTCGTGGTCGTGCTGCTGGACGAACCCAAGGCCGCGCCGGGGACCCATGGCTTCGCCACCGCCGGCTGGAATACCGCGCCGCTCGCAGGTTCTGTGGTGGCCGGCGTGGCGCCGATTCTGGGGGTGCCGCCGGTGCCGGCGGCGTCGCCGGACTCCGATGCGCTGACGCAGGTGGCATTGCGATAGGAGACGGTGCGCGTGCGGCTTGCCGAACTTGCAGCTCGAACGGGGCGGCCGCTGCCGGATGGCATGCCAGACCCTGATATCCGCGGGCTGAGCGCGGATTCGCGGTCACTCCATGCGGGTTACCTGTTCGCCGCCCTGCCGGGTGGCAGGATCGACGGCGTCGAGTTTCTCGAGGACGCCGTGCACCGCGGCGCAGCGGCGGCACTGGTGCCGCCGGCGGCAGCGTCGCGGGCGAAGGCGCTCGGGATCACCGCCGTGGCCGACGTGGTGCCGCGCCGGCGGTTGGCCCGGATGGCCGCCGCCTTCTACGGTGCGCAGCCCGAGACGGTCGTCGCGGTCACGGGCACCAACGGGAAGACCTCGACCGCGCATTTCCTGGCGGGGCTCTGGCGTGCGAGCGGGCTGCGGGCTGCCGCGATCGGCACGCTGGGCGTCCGCACCGGTCGTGACGGTGACCTAGCGCCGGCGGGGCCCAATCTGACCACGCCGGATCCGGTCGCCCTGCACGCCGAACTCGCGTCGCTCGCGGAGGCCGGGCTCGACCATGCGGTGGTCGAGGCCTCGTCGCACGGCCTCGACCAGCACCGCCTCGACGGCGTGCGCATCGCCGTGGCGATCCTGACGACCATTGGGCGTGACCACCTCGACTACCACGGTAGCGAACACGCGTACCGGGCGGCCAAGCGGCGGCTCTTTTCCGAGCTGGTCGCGGCGGACGGTACGGCGATCTTTAATGCCGACTGTGCCGACCCGGATACCGTCGCCGTGGCGGAGCAGCGTGGTCTCGGGGTGGTCACCTACGGCCGGACGGCCGACGCTGACTGGCGGCTCGCGAGCGTGGTGCCAGGCGAGGAAGGCCAGATCCTGCGGCTGTCGACCCCGTGCGGGGAACGGACGGTCCCCTTCGGTCCGTTGGGCCGGTTCCAGGCCGAGAACGCGCTGGCGGCCGTCGCCGCCGCAGTTGTCTCCGGTGTTCCCGCGGAGGTCGCGATCGCCGGTCTGCCAGGGCTCACGGCACCCGCCGGACGACTTGAGCGGGTCGGGGTCATGGGCAGGGCCGCGGTGTTCGTCGACTATGCCCACACCCCCGATGCATTGGCCGCGGCCCTCGGTGCTCTCCGGCCCCACGTGACCGGAACGCTTCACGTCGTGTTCGGCTGTGGCGGGGACCGTGATCCGGGCAAGCGCATCCTGATGGGAGAGGTCGCCGCCCACCACGCTGACCGGGTGACGGTGACGGACGATAACCCACGGTCCGAGGATCCAGCGGCGATCCGGGCACAGGTGCTCGGGGGAGCGCCTGATGCAGACGAGACCGGCGATCGGTTCGAGGCCATCGACGCCGCGCTCGCCGCACTTGCCGAAGGCGACGCACTCCTGATTGCCGGCAAGGGCCATGAGACGACGCAGACCGCAGGCGGCACCGTGACGCCGTTCGATGATCGCGCGGTGGTGCGCCGACTGATCGGGCGGGGTGGCGCGTGAGCCCGCTATGGACCGCCCGCGCGGCCGCCGCCGCCACGGGCGGCCGGATCGGCGGCGCGTGGCACGCCGACGGGGTGTCGATCGACACGCGCCAGCTGGCGCCCGGCGATCTCTTCGTCGCCCTGCCGGGACGCTTCACGGACGGGCATGCCTTCCTGGACGCCGCGTTTGCCGGCGGCGCGGCCGCAGCGCTGGTCCGTCCCCAGGATCGGGACGACGATCGCTACCTCGTGGTCGACGACCCCCTGGAGGCATTGCAGGCGCTCGGCGGTACCGCTCGCCGCCGCACAAAGGCCAAGATCGTGGCCGTTACCGGGAGCGTCGGCAAGACGGGGACGAAGGAGTTGCTGCGGGCGGCGTTGACCCCGCTGGGCGACGTCCATGCCAGCGCGGCGAGCCACAACAACGCCATCGGGGTGCCGCTGAGCCTGGCGCGCATGCCGGCCGCGAGTGCCGCGGCGGTGTTCGAACTCGGCATGAACCACGCCGGTGAAATCAGATCGTTGGTCGACCTGGTGCGTCCCGACGTGGCGATGGTTACGCGCATTGCCCCTGCCCACCTTGAGCAATTCGGGAGCTTGGGCCGGATTGCGGAGGCGAAGGCCGAAATCTTCGCGGGCCTGAAGCCGGGCGGTACAGCTGTGCTTCCCATCAACACACCGGGTGCGGCCGTCCTGCGTCGGGCGGCGGCGGACAGCGGGGCCGCTCGCATTGTCACGTTCGGAACGGGCGACGACGCCGATGCACGCCTCCTCCAGGTGAATCCGACGGATACGGGTCTGACGTTCCGGTGGAGCTTCGCCGGGAACGTCAACTGTTGGCGGCTCCGGCTGTCCGGGGCCCACTGGGCGCTGAACGCGGTCGCCGCCGGCTGCGTGGCCGAACTCCTGGGGGTGGCCCCGCCGGTGGCGGGTGCCCGAATGGAGGTGGTCGAACCACTGGCCGGCCGCGGCCGCCGGCATGCCGTGCACCTGGCGGACGGTGACGCTTGGGTGATCGACGACAGCTACAACGCCAATCCCGCATCCATGTGCGCGGCGCTCGTCGCACTGCGGAACATGCCGGCCACGGGCCGCCGGCTGGCAGTGCTCGGTGAGATGAAGGAGCTTGGCCGCGCCTCCGCCGAGCTGCACGCCGGCCTCGCCGCCGCCCTCGAGGGGGTGGACCGGGTGTGGTGCGTCGGCCCCGAGATGGCGGCACTCCATCGGGAGCTCCCGGACGCCACTGCGGGTGACTTGCTGGCCGATGCCGCCGCTGCTGCCGAGCGGGCCGCATCGGAACTGCGCCCCGGCGACATCCTGTTGGTCAAGGGCAGCCGTTCCAATGCGCTCGAGACCGTGGTGGCGCGGGTGACCGGATCGAAGGCGCGCTGATGCTGTTCCATTTCCTAGTGCCGCTCGCCGAGTCCTTTGGCCCGTTCAACCTGTTCCGGTACCTCACGTTCCGGACAGGCGGCGCCATGGTGACCGCGATGTTGATCGCGTTCTGCATCGGCCCGGTGCTGATCCGGCGACTGGGCGCCATGCAGGGCGGAGGCCAGCCCATCCGCGAGGACGGCCCTGACCGACACTGGCTGACCAAGCAGGGAACGCCCACCATGGGCGGTCTGCTCATCCTGATTGCGGGACTCGGCGCGACGATCATCTGGGCCGACCCCACGAATCCGTATCTCTGGACGGTGATTCTGTCCGGCCTGGGCTTCGGCCTGATCGGGCTGTTCGACGACATCAGGAAGGTGCGTCGCCGCCTGGCGGGCGGCATGTCGTCCTCGGTCAAATTCCTGTTGCAGGTTGCGGTTGCCCTGCCGACGGCGCTAGCCATCTACTGGCTGGCGCCGGACTGGCTGGCAGGGCGCCTGGCCGTGCCGTTCGCCAAGGAATTCCTCCCCAATCTCGGCCTGATGTGGATTGCGCTCGCCGTCTTCGTCTCGGTCGGGACCTCCAACGCGGTCAACCTGACCGACGGTCTGGACGGTTTGGCCATTGTGCCGATCATGATCGCGGCAGGTGCCTTCGGCCTCATCGCGTGGCTGATCGGCAACGCGTTCTTCGCGGACTACCTGCAGGTGCACTACGTCCCCGGCGCCGGCGAGCTGTCGGTCCTCTGCGGTGCGCTGATCGGCTCCGGCCTGGGGTTCCTCTGGTACAACGCGCACCCGGCCCGCATCTTCATGGGCGACACCGGCTCGCTGGCCACCGGCGGCATGCTTGCCGCGATCGCGCTGATCACCCGCCATGAGATCGTCCTTGCGGTGATCGGCGGACTGTTCGTGGTCGAGACGGTGTCAGTCATTCTCCAGGTGCTGTCATACCGCCTGACCGGGCGGCGCATCTTCAGGATGGCCCCGCTGCACCACCACTACGAGCAGAAGGGCTGGCCCGAGGCCACCGTGGTGGTTCGGTTCTGGATCATTGCGGCCGTATGCGCCCTGGCCGGGCTGGCCACTCTGAAGCTGCGGTGATGGCGATGGCTCACCACCCCACAGGAGTGCTGGGCTTTGGCCGGACCGGGGCCAGTGCCGCGCGTGCGCTGGCGGCCGCGGGTGACGCTGTGGTCGTCTGGGACGACGCCGCCGCCGGCCGGCGGGCGGCCGCTGAATCGGGCTTCGCAGTGCGGGAACTGGCGCCACCACTCGCCCGGATCGTGGCCAGCCCTGGCGTCGCCCCTGCCCATCCGCAACTGCAGGCGGCGGCGCTCGCGGGGATTCCGGTGTGGGGCGACATCGACGAATTCTCACGTCGCCTGGCACAGGATCCGGCCGCCTCGTCGACCGTCATCGGCGTGACCGGCACCAACGGCAAGTCAAGTGCGGTGGCGATGATCGAGCACCTGCTCCGCTCCTGCGGCCAGTCCTGTGCTGCTGGCGGCAATCTTGGAACCCCGGCGCTCGATCTGCCGTATCCGCTCGACGGGGTGTATGTCCTTGAGCTTTCCTCATTCCAGCTGGCCCGCTGCCGGGGTTTTCGGCCTGACGTCGCGCTGCTCCTGAACATCGGAACCGATCACCTGGACTGGCACGGGACGCGCAGCGCCTATGTCGCGGCCAAGGAAAAGATCTTTCGGACGCAACGGCCCGGGGACGCTGCCGTTATTTGCATCGATGATGTCGCCGGCGAGCAGGTTCGCGAGCGGCTGGCGGCCCGGCCCGACGGACCGCGGGTCATAGCGGTTTCGGCCCGCCGGCCCTGTCCGGGCGGAGTCTGGGTCGCGGACGGCATCCTGTGCGATGACCTCGACGGCGGTCGCGGCACGATTGGATCGATCGAGTCGCTGCTGCAGGTCCCCGGCCGTCACAACTGGCAGAACGCGGTGGCGGCCTGGGCGGCCGTGCGGCTGGTTGGGGCGCCGCCGGATGACCTGGCCGCGGCGCTCGCCGGGTTCCGGGGCCTGCCGCACCGCTTGGAGGCGCTGGAACCGGTCTCCGGCGTTGCCTTCATCAACGACAGCAAGGCTACCAACGTGGCCGCGGCGGCGGCCGCGCTGGCGTGTTTCGACCGCGTCTGCTGGGTGGCCGGCGGCCGCGGGAAGGACGAGGACCTGAGCCCGCTCGTGGAGCTTGCGCACCGGGTCGATTCCGGATTCTTCTTCGGCGAGGACGGTCCGGTCCTGGAGGCTGCCTTTGCCACCCGGGCCCCGGTTGCGCGCTTCGAGCGGATGGATGCGGCCGTGACATCCGCCTTCGCCCAGGCGCGCCGCGGATCGCCGCCCCCGCCGGTGCTGCTGTCACCGGCTTGTGCGAGCTACGACCAGTTTGCTGATTTCGAGGCGCGCGGCGCGGCCTTTAGGGCGGTGGTCGAGGCGATCGCGAGGACTGAGGCATGACGTCCGGGGTCGAGGCAATGCGCGGCTGGTTCGTGCGCTGGGCCGGGAGCGTGGACCGCATCAATCTCGCGCTCCTCATGGGACTTGCCTGCGTCGGGGTCTTGGCGGTGATGACGGCGACCCATCTTGTTGCCATTCACCGGGGTTTCGACGAACTCTATTTCTTCGGCTGGCACGTGCGCGTGCTCGTTCCAACCCTTGCGGTCATGGTGGCGCTGTCGTTCCTGTCGCCCCTCGGGGTCTTCCGCCTGTCCGCCGGCGGCCTCGCCATCGTCATGGTGCTGATGGTGCTGACGCTCGCGACAGCAGAGCCCGTGAACGGCGCCAGGCGCTGGCTCAATGTCGGCGGGTTGTCGTTGCAGGCCTCCGAGCTGGCGAAGCCCTTCTTCGCCGTGGTGACGGGCTGGCTGCTCGCGCGCGGGCGCAACACTTCTTTCGGGGTGCTCGTGCGGTCGCGACCGTCCTACCTGCTGATGCCGCTCGGGCTACTGTTTGCCCTGTGGGCGCTGCTGGTGGCCCAGCCTGACTTCGGCATGACAATGATTGTCGGGATCGCCTGGTGCGGCCAGCTGTTCCTGGCGGGTCTGCGCCTGCGGCTGATGCTGCTGGCCGCCCTGGTGGGGGCCGGCCTGATCGGCATTGCCTACAAGACGCTGTCGCACGTTGAGGACCGCATCAACCAGTTCCTGTATCCGGACGGGGAAGCCGGATACCAGGTGGGGAAGGGGCTGGAAGCCTACGGCCGCGGCGGCTTCCTGGGGCAGGGACCGGGCGAAGGTACGATCAAGGCGAGCATCCCGGACGCGCATACCGATTTTATCTTCCCGGTCATTGCCGAGGAATTCGGCGTGGCCGCCTGCATTGCTGTCCTGGCACTGGTCGCCGGGATCACGTTTCGGGGGCTGAGCCGGCTGCGCGGCAGCCAGGACCTGTTCGTGATGCTGGCAGCCGGCGGCCTGCTGCTGCAGTTCGTGCTGCAGGCGCTGGTTCATGTGGCGGTGACCCTGAACCTGGCACCCACGACGGGTGTGACGATGCCGTTTATCTCCACCGGGGGATCGTCGCTGCTCGCGGTCGGCATCGCGATGGGGCTGATGCTGGCGCTGACGCGACGGCGGGTCGTTCCGGCAGGGTGGAACCGATGAGTCGCGTGGCCCTTCTCGCGGCCGGTGGCACGGGCGGCCACCTGTTCCCGGCCACGGCTCTGGCCGAAGTGCTCCGGGAGCGGGGATGGTTGGCCCACCTAGTCACTGACCGCCGCGGGGCGCGTCATGTCGATCCCACGGACGGTCTCCCGTGCACGGTTCTGCCGGCCGCTGGAATCGCCGGCCGGGGTCTCTGGTTGCGCGTGGCCGCCCTGCCGATCCTCGGGGTGGGGGCGGTCCGCGCCGTCAGCCTAATGCGGCGCCGTCGCCCGGCCGTTGTCGTCGGCTTCGGTGGCTACGCGTCGGTCCCGGCCGGCCTCGCGGCCCGGGTCCGGCAGGTGCCGCTGATCCTCCATGAAGCGAACGCTGTCCTGGGTCGGGCCAACCGGCTGCTCGCGTCGAAGGCGCACCTTCTCGCGACGACCTTTCGCAGCGTCGCGCGCATTCCCGCCGAGCTGCGGCCGCACCAGGTCGGCCTGCCAGTCCGCGCGGAATTCGAGGAGCTCGCGACGACTGACTACGAACCGCCGGGTCCGGGCGCCGCCGTCCGGCTCGTTGTGACGGGCGGAAGCCAGGGCGCTCGGGCGCTCGGCATCATCGTGCCAGCCGCCCTGGCGGCCACGGACCCCGCGACGCGGCGCCGTATCGAGGTTCTGCAGCAGGCTCGCCGGGAGATGGTCGATGCGGTGCGCGCCGCATACCGCGACGCCGGTATTCGGGCGACGGTGGTGCCGTTTATCGACGATATGGCAGGTGCCCTGCGGCGGGCGCACCTGGTGGTCGGACGTGCCGGAGCAGCCACGGTGACCGAGAACTCGGTAGCCGGCCGGCCCGCCATCTACATCCCTCTGCCGTCGTCCATCGATGGCCACCAGGCAGCCAACGCCCGGGCAGCGGTCGCCGCCGGGGCCGCTTGGGTCGTAGAGGAAGCAGCCGGCGCCGAGGCCACGGCGCAGCTGATGGCGCGTCTGCTGGTCGCCCCGGGGTGCCTGGCGGGGGCCGCTGCCAACGCGCGAAGCGTGGTGCCGGCCGGCGCCGCCCGGAGGCTGGCGGACCTTGTCGAGGGCGCCGCCGAGGGAGGGGCCCGGTGATGGATTTTCCGCTGCCTCTCGGAGCCGTGCACTTCGTCGGGATCGGCGGCATCGGGATGAGCGGAATCGCGGAGGTTATGCACAACCTCGGGCACCAGGTGCGCGGCAGCGACCTTGTCGAGAACAGCAATGTTCGCCGGTTGCGGAAACTGGGCATCGAAGTCTGTGTGGGGCACGATGCCCGCAATCTGGGCGACGCGTCGGTGGTGGTGGTGTCGTCGGCGCTCCCGGCCGACAACCCGGAAGTGCAGGCCGCCAAGACGGCCCGCATCCCGGTTGTGGCTCGGGCTGAGATGCTGGCCGAGCTCATGCGCTTCCGGCCCTCGGTCGCGATCGGCGGGACCCACGGCAAGACCACGACCACGTCCCTGGTGGCGGCGGTCCTCCATGAGGCCGGACTGGACCCGACCTTTGTGAACGGGGGCGTCATCAACGCGCACGGGACCAATGCCCGGCTGGGCACGGGCGCATGGACCGTCGTGGAGGCCGATGAGTCGGATGGCTCCATCGCTCGCCTGCCGGCAACCGTGGCCGTCGTGACCAACATCGATCCCGAGCATCTCGACCACTACGGCACGTTCGACGCGCTGCTCGACACCTTTCGGAGTTTCGTCAAGCAGGTGCCGTTCTATGGGGTGGCGGTGCTGTGCGTGGACCACCTGGAGGTTCGCCGCCTCGCGGCCGCCGTCACCGACCGGCGGGTCGTCACCTACGGTTTCGCCGAACATGCCGATGTGCGGGCCGTCAACGTCCGTGCAGACACCCGCGGAATGCATTTTGACGTGCTGCTGCGACCGGAGGCGTTCGGGGACTGCAGCAACGGATTCGGCCGCATCGACGGAATGTCGCTTGCGATGCCGGGTCGCCACAGCGTCCAGAACGCGTTGGGGGCAGTGGCCGCCGGGCGGGCGATCGGCGTTGCGCCGGCCAGCATCCGGAAGGGAATCCGCGATTTCGGCGGGGTCCGGCGCCGGTTCACCCGGGTAGGGGAAGCTCACGGGGTCGCCGTCGTCGATGACTACGGCCATCACCCTGTGGAGATCCGGGCCGTCCTCGCCGCGGCCCGGGGGATTACCCAGGGAAAGGTGGTCGCGGTCGTGCAGCCGCACCGGTATTCGCGGCTGCAGGCGCTTTTTGACGATTTCTGCCAAGCCTTCGACGACGCCAGCGTGGTGATTGTTGCCGACGTGTATGCGGCCGGTGAAACTCCCATCGAGGATGTCGACCGGGATGCGTTGGTAGGCGGCATCCGGGCACACGGCCACCCGTGCGTGCAGGCGCTGTCCGCGCCCGCCGCGCTCCCGGCACTATTAGCCCCCTTGGTGGCGGCCGGTGACACCGTGCTGTGTCTTGGTGCGGGCGATATCACACAGTGGGCGGCTGATCTGCCTACGGCACTGGACGACCTCCTCGTCGGTGCCGAATGGGTCGCTTCATGACGGTGCCGCTGGTGCAGCGCCTGCCGACGGCGCGCGGCCGCCTCCGCTCGGATGCGGTGCTGGCCAAGACCAGCTGGTTCCGGGTGGGCGGGCCTGCGGAAGTCCTGTTCAGTCCCGCGGATCTTGACGATCTGACAGAGTTTTTGGCGGCGCTCGATCCCGATATCCCCGTGACCGTCGTGGGCCGCGCGTCCAACGTACTCATCCGCGACGGGGGCGTGCCCGGGGTCGTCATTCGGCTGGGCCGGGCCTTCGCCGGTGCCCGCGTGAATGGAGCGGTGGTGGAGGCGGGCGCTGCTACGGCGAGTGCCGACGTGGCGCGTGCGGCCCAGGCCGCCGGCATCGCCGGCTTCGGCTTCCTGGAAGGTATTCCCGGCAGCGTGGGCGGTGCGCTGCGCATGAACGCCGGATGCCACGGAAAGGAGGTCCGCCACATCGTGGTTGCCGCCCGGGCCGTTGACCGCGCCGGCTGCGTGCACAACCTCCGCGCCACCGATCTGGGCCTCGACTACCGCCAATGCACGGTGCCGGCTGACTGGATCTTCGTGTCCGCGCAGTTTGCCGGTGCGGCGGGGGATCCGGCCGTCATCGCCGCCTGCATGCGGCAGTTCCGTGACCAGCGTGAGCGCACACAGCCCAGCCGGGTGGCGACCGGCGGCAGTACGTTTCGCAATCCCCCGGACCAGAAGGCGTGGGTCTTGATCGAGCGGGCGGGGTGCCGGGGCCTGCGCCGGAACGGAGCGAGCGTGTCCGAGAAGCACGCCAACTTTCTGGTCAACGACGGGTCCGCCAGCGCCGCTGATCTCGAGGCGCTCGGCGAGGACGTCCGCCACCGGGTACAGATGGAAACCGGAATCCTGCTCGAGTGGGAGATCCATCGGATCGGCCGCCCGCTCGGAGGCCCGCTCCCATGATGGTCGACAAGCGCGTGGTGGTCCTCCATGGCGGCACGTCAGATGAGCGTGAGGTCTCGTTGCGAAGCGGGGCAGCCGTCGTGGATGCGCTGGATGCCAGCGGGCTGCAGGTCGATGCATTCGATCCGCGTTTCGGCGTCCAGGCGCTCGCCCGCGCGCTCGCGCCACCCGGGACCGTCGTCTTCAACGCCTTGCACGGCGGGACGGGCGAGAACGGCTCGGTTCAGGGCCTGCTGGAGGTGATGGGCGTGCCCTACACGCATTCCGGGGTGCGGGCATCGGCGCTGGCGATGGACAAGTCTGTGTCGCGCGACATCTTTGCGGCCCACGGACTGGAGGTGGCCCGAGGTCTCGTCGTGTGCCGCGACGAGTTGGCCGCGTGCGATCCGCTGCCGCGACCCTATGTCGTCAAGCCGTTGGCGGGTGGATCCAGCATCGGGGTGGTGATCCTCCAAGCCGGCGCCGCTCGACCGGTGCCGGCGCCGGGCGCCGGGCGGGAGCCGGTGCTGGTGGAGGAGTACGTTCCCGGCCGGGAGCTCACGGCGGCGGTGCGCGACCAGGAACCCCTGTCCCTGCTCGAGATCCGGCCGCATGGCGGCTTCTACAGCTACGACAGCAAGTACAACTCGGACCGCACACGGTACGTGGAGCCGGACGATCTCCCGGATGACGTTCGGACGGCGGTACTGCAGGCCGCGGTGCGCGCGCACGCGTTGCTGGGCTGCCGCGGGGTCACGCGCGCCGATTTTCGCCTCGACGACACGACCGGGGGCCACCGCCTGGTTCTGCTCGAGGTCAACACCCAACCCGGCCTGACCCGGACGTCGCTTGTGCCCAAACTGGCCCGGCAGTCCGGGGTCAGCTTCGAGGAACTTTGCCTGTGGCTGCTGGAGGACGCGTCGTGTCCTCGGTGAAGTGGCGTTGTCGCCGGGTGCTGGTGGTACCGGCGCTAGTCGGCGCGGCGGTGGCTGCGTGGGTGTGGAGCGACGCGTTCGACCGTCTGGCCGCAGCGGCCAGGGCAGTGAGCATCCATGCCGGACTGACGGTCAACGAGGTGTGGGTCGAGGGTCATAGCCGGACCGATCGATCCGCGCTGATCCGCGTCCTGGCGGTGCCCGTCGGAGAACCCAGCTTGTTCGTCGACCTCCATGTGGTGCTCGCCAAGGTACGGGAACTGGGCTGGGTCGCGGACGCCCAAGCGCGCATCCGTCTCCCCGGGCGACTGCAGGTGTCCTTGCAGGAACGCACCCCGGCCGCCCTCTGGCAGACCGGCGGCATGCTGTACGCCATCGAATCATCGGGACATGTCATCGAGCCGGTGGCATTCCGCGACTTCCCGGACTTGCTGCTGGTGGTCGGGGACGGCGCCAACGCGAAGCTTGAGGACCTTGCTCAGTTGTTCGCGGCGCAGCCCCGGGTTGCCGAGCACGTGGACGCCGCGATCCGCGTGTCCGGGCGGCGCTGGACGCTGCGGACGGACACGGGGTTGATCGTGCACCTGCCGGAAGCCGACCCGGCGGCCACACTGGCCAAGCTGGAAGGACACGTTGGCGGGCTGGCGGCGCTTGGCCCGAGCATCGAGGCCGTCGACCTGCGGGTACCGGGACGCATCGTCGTGCGCAAGCGCGCCGCCCCCGAGGCGCCGAGGTTGCGGGACGGAGTCTAAGCGTGACGGACGTGTACTCGGTGCTGGATGTCGGGGCAGAGAAGATCTGCTGCCTGATCGCTGCCCGCGAGCCCGGCCGGGCGCTGACTGTGATCGGCAGTGGCCAAACGCGTTCCGAAGGGTTCGACAATGGGGTGGTGACCGACATGTACGCCCTGCCCACGGCCATTCGGAAAGCTGTCCGCCGGGCCGAGGAGATGGCCGACGGCCAGATCACGCAGGTCATCGCGACGCTGCCCTGCGCGCAGCCGACGTCGACGCACCAGGAACTCCCGCCGTTCCAGATCAATGGGGGGCGGATCACGGAGCAGAGTTTCAGCGAAATGCGGCTCGATGACCCGAGCGACGACGATACGGGGACAAGCAGGATCGCCCACGCACTGCCCGTCAGATATGAGCTGGACGGAAGCCGGGTGGACGATCCGGTCGACATGGTGGGCAATCTTCTGCGGATCAACGTGCACCTCGTGCATGCCGAACGCTCTGTCGGGTGGAATCTCGAGACGTGTCTGGCGGACGCCCAGATCGAGGTCAAGGCCCTGGTGTTCCCGGCACTGGCGGCCGGCCTCGCCGTCATGACCGAGGAAGAGCGGCGCATCGGATCCGTGGTGATCGATGTTGGCGCGAGTCGGATATCGCTCGGGATCTTTCACGAGGACGCACTCGTCTATACGTGGGCCTGCGCCGGCGGGGGTGACTACTTCACCCGCGATCTGGCGCGAGGTCTCGGGGTGTCGCTGCGGGAAGCGACGCGCATCAAGAAGTTTCACGCATCGACGGTGATCGGCGAGGGCCTCGGGCCGGTATTGGTCCAGCCGCACGAAGCGGAAACCGAGGACGAGCGGATCGAGATCCCGGCCAAGGCCGTGAACCAGATTGTGGCGTCGCGCGCCAAGGCCATGTTCGAGGAGCTTGCGGAGGTGCTCGCCAGCAGCGGCTTCCCGCAGGAAATGGGCGGCGTCGTCGTGCTGACCGGCGGCGGCAGCCAGATCCGCGGGTTCGCCGACGCCGCCAGCAAGGTGCTGGCCCGGCGCGTGCGCCTGGGGCGTCCGGAGGGCGTGCAAGGGCTCCCGGAAGCGCTTCGCAAACCCGAATTCGCTGTGCTCGTGGGCCTTCTCCGGTACGCCGAGGATCCCCCCCGCGAGTTTCTTTCCCGAGCGTTGCCATCCAGGGCCGGCGGTCTTCGCGCCGCGTTCCGTTGGCTCCGAGAGAATTTCTAACCAAGCGCGGACGAGGTGTCCGAGCTCACATGGAGATCACCATGCCAATCAGCATCAGTGTCCCTGAAGACCTCGATTTCAAGCCGAGGATCACGGTCGTCGGTGTAGGTGGCGGCGGATGCAACGCCGTCGACCACATGATCGAAAGCAAGCTCGAAGGCGTGTCATTCGTGGCCTGCAACACCGACCTCCAGGCGCTCCGACGTTCCACCTGCCCGGTCCGGGTTCGGCTGGGCCTAGACAGCACGCAGGGCCTCGGCGCCGGTTCCAATCCCACCGTCGGCCGGGAGGCTGCGGAGGAGTCGATCGACGAGGTGATGGACGCCATCGGCGACACGCACATGCTGTTCATCGTGACCGGTTTCGGCGGCGGCACGGGGACCGGGGCCGTCCCGGTCATCGCCCGTGCGGCCCATGAACGGGGGATCCTGACGGTCGCCGTGGTGACGACGCCGTTCACGTTCGAGGCGGTCAATCGGACGGAGGTGGCCCAGGCGGGCCTGCAGGAACTGCGCAAGGCCGTCGACACGTTCGTCGTGATTGCGAACCAGAAGCTGTTCGATGTGCAGACCGACGGGATGAGCCTGCTCGACTCGTTCCGGCTGGTTGACAACGTCCTCTACGACGGGGTCAGGGGGATTACCGACCTCCTCATGTGCCCCGGCCTGATCAACCTGGACTTCGCCGACGTCCGCTCGGCGATGAAGGACGCCGGAGCGGCCCTTATGGGTACCGGCGAGGCCACCGGCGAGAACCGGATTGAGGAGGCGACCAACGCGGCCATCAGCAATCCGCTCCTCAGCTACCAGGGACTGGAGATGGACCAGGCAACGAGCCTGCTGGTCAACATCACGAGCAGCGCCAACGTCAGCCTCACGCAAACCGAACGGATCATGGAGATCATCCGCAATCGCACCCACGAACGCGTCAACCTCAAGGTGGGCGTGGCCATCGACGACGACATGGGCGACACAATCCGGGTATCCGTCGTCATGGCCGGGCTTGACCGGGAGCACGCGTCTGGTCTCGATACGGCCCCACCCAGGGTCTCGGGCCATCCCTCGAATTCGCCGAAGGCCTCGCGTCCGGAGCCGCTTTCCGGCCAGGAGGCTCCCGACCGACAGGGGCATCTCGAGGTTCCTGGCGTGTTTGGTCGACCGACGTTGCACCGCGAGGGCGTCGATGCCTGCCAAGTGCCTGACGCCGACACCGGAGCGGAGACGGACCTGAACGCCTTGGACCCCGTGGGGTCTTCGGTAGCGTCGCGCACGGAACCGGTCGTCGGTCGAGCCGGTGAAGAGGCCGCGGCCGAGCTGCGGTCGCCGGAACTCGCTGACGAGATCACTCCGACTGCGGATGGTGGGCGGGTCCGCCCGCGGGCGGAACACCTCTCCGGCCAAAGCACTGGCGCGCCGCGCACGGTTGCTCCCCGGGGGAGCGGAGCGGACCGCGGCGCCGTGGAGGCGGTACCAACCGGAGCGGAGCGCCGCATGTCTGACGACCGCGTCCCGGGCGCGGAAGACGAGCCCAACGGCGTGCTGGAGGAGTTGCGAGCCGACCGCGGCAGGCCCGTGCTCCGGGCCGGCGATTCGGCTGGGCTCGCTCGGAATTCGCGGTCCGGAGCAGAGGAGAGGGAAACCGATACACGTGGGCGGAGCGGTACTGTCCGAAGCCCGGTGAAGCGCGAGCCCCGCCTCGGCAGCATGCCGGCTTCCGGCCGGATGGCGGGTGCCACTGTCGCGCGAGACACCGCGAGCACGTTGCACCTGCGCCCGGCAGTCGACGTCGGTTCCAGGAGCGGTGGGGGGGCATCGTCCTGGACGAAACTGCTCGCTTTTCTCCCGGTTCGCCGGAAGTCCGGCAAGGACCGCCGCGAACCCTCCCTCCAGCTCCATGGATCCGGGGTGAACGCGACGGAATCCGGCAGCGGCCGCCGGTCCGCGTCCGGCCTCGCCGCCGGGCGCGATCAGGACGTGGACGCCGGGCCGACATGGGCTGGCGGCGAAGCCGTCAGCGCTCGCGCCGTGCTGGGGATCGATCCTCGGCAGATTCCCAGCTTCCGGAAGTGAGGTCCTTGGGCGACTGAGCTAAGGTGCTTTCGGGTCCCGGCGGCGGCGCTTGGTGATCGTGCCGCCGCCGGCCCCTAGTGGTTACTGGCGTCCAAGCCCACGGAGATAGGTGTCGGCCCGCTGCAGATTCTCCAGCGGGTTCGTGAACGCGAACCGATCGATCCCGGTTTCGCTTCGGAAATCCGCACCCTCGGCATCTAGGCCAATCAGATTCCACTCGGGCTGCGGATCGGGGTACCCGGGGAGGATCCAGGGCCGACACTCGGCATGCAGGGATTCGAGCAGTTGCGGTTCTGCCTCGGCAAGCCCGGTGTGGTCCGGGACCACCAGGTCCGTCGCACTCAGCCAGTGGATTGCGCCGAACCCTGCCACCAGATGCGCCGCTTCGATCACGACGCGGTACATCTTGAAATCCCCCAGCCCTGCGTACCGGCGTGCATGCGGGTATCGCCGGAGAAACCGTTCGCCGACGGCGCACCGCGGTTCCGGGATCGCGGTCCCAATCACGCTTACCCGATTTCCCGCGAGCGGTTCAGGGCCACCGTCGTCCGCGTCGTACAGCAACGAGATTCTTGGGTCGGCGACAAGGTTCCGAGTGTGTACCGCGAGATCCGACAACAGCAGCAGCGGTTCGCCCTCCATCGAGGTCGCGGCAAG
Organism: Alphaproteobacteria bacterium; assembly: GCA_021296265.1. Classification (GTDB taxonomy): domain Bacteria; phylum Pseudomonadota; class Alphaproteobacteria; order TMED109; family TMED109; genus VXPW01. The sequence goes on from JAGWAT010000001.1 coordinate 66,190, forward strand.
GGCCAGCGAACCGTGCGGCCGGCTCTGATCCTGTGCCAGGGCGGTCGAGAGTGCGACCTTCGAACCCGATCGCACCAGGCGTCGGGCGAGGCGGGCATGGACGTCGGGTTCGGGCGCGGGCGGTGGCGGCATGGCAAGCGCTAGGTGGCACGGTCGTGGCGGAGGCGCGATGCCGTCGGCATCTGCGCGGGCGCGACAGTGCACGATACCAGCAGCCGGCCCGCGACCCGAACGGGAGACCGGTCGGCTTGATCGGCTTGTGTTTCCCCTGAGTTTGTCCAATGTGGGCCGCGCCGGTTCGTAGTTTGCCGCGCAGTGCCGGGGAGGTTGCCGTGATCTTCAGACCTGAGTTGGTGAAAGCATGCGTATTCGACATGTTCGGAACGCTCTTCAACGTGCACTCGAGCGTGGCGGCGTGTCAGGCAGCTCTCGGGGAGGAGGCGAGTGAGTTCAGCCGCCAGTGGCGCCGCCGGCAGCTGGAGTACTCGTGGCTGCGGGCGGCGATGAAGCGGTACGTGCCGTTCTGGCAGCTCACCCGGGATTCACTTGATGTCACGCTCCGGGAGTTCGGCCGCGCGGCGGATCTGGAGCTCCGGGACCGGCTCCTGGAAGCGTACTTGCGGATCGAGCCCTACCCGGACGCGGGCCCGACGCTGACGGCGTTGCGAGACCGGGGCGTGCAGGCGGCGATCCTCACCAACGGCAGTCGCGAAATGACCGAGAGTGCGCTCGATTCATCGGGCCTGCACGACCGGGTTGAAGTGGTGATGAGTGCCGATGATGTGCGGACGTTCAAACCGGATCCGGCCATGTACGCGATGGCGCCGGATGTTCTCGGAGTCGAGCCGCACGAGATCGTCTTCATCTCGAGTCATCCGTGGGACCTCGCGGGCGCCACCCTCGCCCGGTTCCAGACGCTTTGGGTGAACCGTACGGATGCGGCGCACCCGGAGCTGCTCGGGTTCGGGCCCCATCTCGCGATTTCCGGGCTGGTGGAGCTGCCCGGCAAGTTTGCGGTGCGGGAACCGTGACATGGAGCGCTTGGTCCGCTCGCGTCATGGGTTTCGCGTTACAATGCGGTGCTGACACGCGAACGTCGCATCAGTCGGTGACCGAGCGGCGCAGTGCCGTCTCTCTCGAAGTCTGTTTCGCAACCCTGTGGGAGAGCTGTAATGCGTGCTGAGTTAGAGGATCTCGCGCGCGAAATTCATGCTTCCCTGGCGTTGCTAGGGAGGCATCTTTGACAAGGATGAGGCTGAGGCCCGTCTGGCCGAACTGAACGCTGCCGCCGGGGCGGGAACGCTGTGGGATGACCCTGACCGCGCCCGCCGGGTCATGCAGCAGCGGGCCAGCCTGGAGGCCCAGCTGAAGGCGCTCACCGGCCTCGAGCAGGAACTGTCCGACACCATCGAATTGCTCGCGCTCGCCGAGGCCGAGGAAGACGAGACGGCAACGTCGGAAGCTGAAGCGGATCTCCGAAAGCTGGCAGCGGAGGCGCAGCGCCGGGCCACCGAGGCGCTCCTGTCCGGCGAGGCTGACGGGAACGATTGTTTTCTGGAGATCCACGCAGGGGCCGGCGGCACCGAAAGCCAGGACTGGGCGGAGATGATGCTCCGGATGTACCTGCGGTGGGCCACGCAGCACGATTGCGGAACCGAGGAGTTGTCCAGGACCGACGGGGAAGAGGCCGGACTGAAGTCGGTGACCGTCCGGGTCAGCGGGGCCGATGCCTATGGATGGCTGAAGACGGAGAGCGGGGTCCATCGACTGGTCAGGATTTCGCCGTTTGACGCGCAGGGGCGTCGCCACACCAGCTTTGCGAGCGTTTGGATCTATCCCGTGGTCGACGACGACATCGAAGTTGAGGTAGAGGACAAGGATCTGAAGGTGGACACCTACCGGGCGTCGGGCGCCGGGGGACAACATGTCAACAAGTCCGACTCCGCGGTACGGATCACCCATAAGCCCACGGGAATCGTGGTGCAGTGCCAGAGCCAGCGGTCCCAGCACCAGAACCGTGCGACGGCGCTGCGGATGCTCAAGGCGCGCCTGTTCGAAGTGGAGTTGCAGAAGCGCGAGGAACAGCGGCAGGCGATGGAGGCGGGGAAGACCGAGATCGGCTGGGGTCACCAGATCCGTTCCTATGTCCTGCAGCCGCACCAGATGGTCAAGGACCTCCGGACCGGGGTCCAGACCAGCGATCCGCAGGCGGTGCTGGACGGCGACCTGGATGCGTTTCTGGCCGCGACCCTGGCGGCCAGACTGGGTGGGCAGGGCGCCACGGGGGCGTGACGCGAGACGCCTGCCATTCCATTCGGGGGCGGCTGGCCGAGCAGGATCCCCCAAGTCTCTCCCGACCGGAATTGCGACCGGCGTGTTCGCGTGCTGGCCTGGCACATCTCTGGTTCGTGACCATTCACCCGTTCGAGGACGGTAACGGCCGTGTCGCGCGCGCGATCGCCGATCAGGCGCTGGCGCAGTCGGAGGACTCAGGACAGCGCTTCGACAGTATGTCGAGTCAGAACCGGAAGGAACGGTCCAACAATTACGACGCACTCGAAAGTGCGCAGAAAGGCGCCCGCGACGTCACTGACTGGCTGATTTGGTTCCTCGACTGTTTGTCGCGTGCGATTGATGGCGCCGAATCGGCTTGCGCCGATGTTCTGCGCAAGGCCGGTTTCTGGCAACGCTACGCCCGGGAGCCTTTCACCAAACGCCAAAAGGTGGTGCTCAACAGGTTTCTCGACGGATTCGAGGGCAAGCTGGTGGCAAGGAAATGGGTAGCGATCGGCAAGTGCTCAATACCGACGGCGCATCGCGACATCAATGCACTGGTCGAGCGCGAAGTCCTTCACCGCAATCCGGGAGGCAGCAAGAACACAAGCTATGACCTGGTGCTGGCGGCATGAGCTTGATTGCCAACTGCAGCTCGTTGCACGCTGCGGTGCGATGCCGGGTGACGTGGTCTCGCCTCGTCCAGCAAGGTCGAGCGCAAGACGTCAACGGAAGGTGCCGGGGCGGGTATCGGCTCAAGATCCCGCTGTGCCCAGCCGCTCGCGGGCGGCGGCTAGAACGGCTTCGGCATGCCCCGTAACCTTGACCTTGCGCCAACTCTCCACGATTCGGCCGGCGGGATCGACCAGAAACGTCGCCCGCTCAATCCCCATGTACTTGCGGCCATACATGCTTTTCTCGACCCAGACCCCGAACGCCTCGCAGGCGGCACCATCCTCGTCGGAGGCCAGAACGACGCCTAGCTCGTGCTTGTCACGAAACTGCTCATGCTTGGCGAGCGAATCCTTTGAAATTCCGACGACTGTCACGTCGATCGCGTCGAACGCAGACCCAAGTTCGGTGAACGCGATGGCTTCCTTCGTGCATCCGGGCGTGTCGTCCTTTGGATAGAAGTAGACAACGTACGCCCGGCCCGCGAGGGTGGCGTTCGATACGCGGTCGCTCAGCGTGGGAAGGTCGAAGGCAGGGACCGGATCCCCGGCTCCGGGCGAACGGTTGGGCATGTCGGCCATGGTCACCACTTCTTGCAGGTTGGCGGAACGGGCACTGGAAGGGCATTGCCCGCAGAAAAAGTATATCGGCGGCGCGGTCCTGAGAGCAGGTCTGCGACATCGGACCGGGCGCGAGGTGCGGGATTGGTTCCGGCCGGCGAAGGGTCGGCGGCAGGCGCGTCTGGCTCAGGCGGAAGCGCTGGCGATGTGGGCCTCTGTCATGGCGCGGACGCTGGCCCGGGCTCCGAGGAGCGCCTCTTCCAGATCGTCAGCACGATCAAATCCGGTCGCCTGACCGATTCGCTCGATCATGGCGGGTTGCAGCAGGGCCGGATCGGTGCGGCCGCCGACCGTGATCCGGAGCATGGCCTGTACCGACTGGTAGAGGTGGCTGGCTTCGGCCAGCCGGCTCTCGTCCTCTGCGGAGAGCACGTCGATGGTCCCGAGGAGCCGGAGCACGTCTCCGGTGGACCCGCGAAGGGGCCGGCCGAGCCGCTGCGCCGACGTCACCGCGAGGAACTGCACGAGCAGTTCGAGGTCGAGCAGCCCACCCGGCGAGTGCTTGACATCGAACGGTCCGGACGGCCGATGCGTATCCTTGATCTTGGCCCGGAGGTCCAGCAGGTCGCCGGCCAGCGCGTCGTGCTCGCCGGTGGCCACGAGCGCTCGGTCAATGATGGCGTTGAGCGTGTCCACGGTTTCAGGCGCACCGGCAATGACGCGACTGCGTACGAGCGCCAGCTTCTCGACTGGCCATGCGTCTCTTGCCAGGTAGGTTTCGTAGCCGCTGAGCGCCGAGGCCAGGGGACCGGCCCGGCCGTGGGGTCGCAGCAGGAGATCGAACTCCCAGAGCTGGCCGACCGCGGTATGCGCGGTGAATCCCGTGATGAGTCGCGTAGCGAAGCGCGAGAAGTACACCGAGGCCGCCAACGGCACGCGCCCGTCGGATTCGGCACCCACGGCGGGAGCGTCGTAGAAGAAGACTCCGTCGAGGTCGGACCCCGGCAACAAGGTTCGCCCGCCCAGCTTCCCTAGGCCCAGGAACGCAGCGCCCCCGCCCGGCAGCCGCCCGTGTCTCGGTTCAAACTCCTGGGCCACGAGGGCCATCAGCCGCCGGATCGCGATGTCAGCGACGTGGGTAAGGGCAACCGCGGCGTCCCCCGATTTCTCGACGCCGCAGAGGAGTTTCAGAGCCACACTGAAGCGTAGTTCACCGGCCCAGCGACGGAACGCGTCAAGGTCGTCCTGGTAGTCGCCGAGGCCGAGGCCAAGCTCCGCGTCGAGCGCCGCTTCAATCGCATCCGGTCCCGGCAAGGGTGCCTCGAGCGGGGTTTCCAGCAGCTGATCCAGCAGCCGCGGATTCGCGGCGAGCGACTGTCCAAGTTCGGGTGCAGTGCCCATGATTTCCACGACGACCGCCATCAGCGAAGGGTAGTTTGCGAACATGGACAGCAGTTCCACGCCGGCATTGAGACCTTCAAAAAACCGGGCGAACCCGGCAAACGCGGTCTCGGGATCTGGCGCTTCGCCGATCGCGTCGAGCATCCTTGGCGTGATCTCGGTCAGGAGTGTGCGGCCGCGTTCCGAGCGCGTTGCGGGAATCCGGCCGCGATGCCAGTTGGCGATCTGCGCAATCACGCCTGTTGGCTTCCGGAAGCCTAGGCGGGTGAGGGTCGCTACGGTCGCAGGGTCCGGATCGACACCTGTGAAGACGAGGCTTCCAAAAGGATGGCCGAGGCTCTCGTCGGCGGCATCACTCGCGGCGGTGAGCGACTGAACCGCCGCGACGTGCTCCGCGAGCTCGGCATCGAAGTCGGCGAGGCTCGCGTGGCCGAGGAACGACGCGAGCCGGGAGCGTTCGACGTTTTTCTCGGGCACGACATGGGTCTGCTCGTCCCGGATCATCTGTACGCGGTTTTCGACCCGGCGCAGGTAGCGGTAGTGGACGATCAGTCGTTCCGCGACGTCTGTTGGCATCCGGCCCGCGGCGGCGAGCGCCCGGAGGCCCTCTGCGGTTCCCCTGTGGCGAAGCGCGCGGTTGCGACCGCCCCAGACGAGTTGCTCGGTCTGCAGATGGAACTCGATGGCGCGGATGCCACCGCTGCCGAACTTGAGGTGGAATCCGGCGGGATCAAAATCGCCGCCGCCGCGACTTGTCTGGCGCAGCATTGCCTGGATGTCCCGAACCGCGTTGAAGTCGAGATTTCGTCGCCAGACGAACGGCGCGATCCGTTGCAGGAATCGCTCGCCGGCGGCCAGATCGCCGGCGATAGGCCGAGCCCGGATGAATACCGCCCGCTCCCAGTTCTGGGCGAGGCCCGAGTAATAGAGCTCGGCCGCCTCGACCGAAACTGCAAGGGGGGTCGAACCCGGATCGGGTCGGAGCCGCAGGTCCATGCGGAAGAGGTAACCATCGGCGGTGCGCTCCTGGAAGAGGTTGACGAAGCGCTGCGTCAGTCGCGTGAAATGGCGCGACGCGCGACCTTCGCGCGCTGCTTCCGGGAAGGCTGGGCTCGACTGGTCGTAGAAGATCGCAAGGTCGATATCGCTCGAGTAGTTCAGCTCTCCGGCGCCGAGCTTTCCGAGCGCGATGACCGCGAACCCGGACCGGTCGGCTTCGGGTCCCAACAGATGGAATGCCGCAGCCTGGAGCAAGTCGCCTGCGAACGCGCTCCATTCCTCGAGCACACGGGCGACGGACCACGCCCCGCTGATGTCGACCAGGGCCACCGCCAAGGCGACGCGGCGGCGCACGATCCGCAAGTGCCGGGTGATGTCCGGACTCGCCATCGCAGCGGCGGCGGCAGAATCGGGTAGATCGCGACGTGCGAGCGTGAGGGCGGCGTCGGCGCCTTCGGCTACGAAAGCCCGGACGATCGCCGGTTCGGCAATGGCGCTGTCGCCCAGGAACGGACTGTGACCGAATACCCGGTTCAGCAGGTCGGTCCCGTGGGAGCCCAACTCCGCCTGCGTCGGGTTGGCAGCGCCGGACCAATGTTCCCAGTATCGATCCCGCTGCTGCAGATCCCCGCCCAAAGAGACCGGCGCTCCCGGTGCCCGGTGCTGCTCTAGACTAGCCACGGGCATGACGCCCGGTGCGCAGTCCGCGGACCGACGCAGGCATCGGCCGTGGGACGGCGGTCATAGTGGGTGCCACCGAGACGTTCAGGGCAGGAACTTGCGTGGCGGGCTCCGGTGGTGCGTGGATGGTCATGGACCGGAGAACTCTAGTGTGACGGCTGGCATTCCCGGGGCCCACGACGGTCGACGGGAGGAGCACAGGCCGGTCCGCCTGCGTCGATGGGCGGCCGGGATCGGGATTGTAATGGTCTGCCTGCTGACTGCAGGAGTCTGGCGGTTGACCTACGGGCCCGTGGCGGTGCCCTTTCTGTCCGCGTACCTCGCGGCCCAGCTGGACCAATTCGATCTGCCGCTCGATGCGCAGTGGGAAGACGCCGCGATCCACTGGCCGTTCATGGCGCCCTGGCTCGACGTCCGCTTCACGGACTTCCGTGCCAGCGACGCCCTCCTCGCGGCCGAGGGGGTCGGCGTCCGCCTCCCCTTGGCCGACCTGTTCCGCGGTCGCGCATCCGTATCGGGTGTCGTGGTCCACGCGCCGACGCTGGTGCTGGTGCAGGGGGAGGATCACGGATTCCGCCTCGGCGACGGTGTCGCGCTCGGGTCCGAATCACCACTGGCTGCTCTCGCGTCCGGTGCCAGGATCGCGGTGCTTGACGGAACGGTCACGCTGGATCTCCTCCATGCCGCCGCGCCGATTCGGATCGTCGACGTCGAGCTCAGCGTGACGGGAGTCGACGGGCGGATCACGCTCCAGGGGTCCGGTGTCGCTTCCCTGCCGGGACACCGTGCGGTGCCGTTGGAACTCGCGGCGCGGTTGCTGCCGGAGGGGGGAGCGTTTACGGCCGAGCTTACCTTTGCAGAGATCGAACCCGGGGTGCTGGCGGGGCTGACGGACGTCGATGCCCCCTTCGACCTGTTGCAGGTGCCGTTGAGCGGCACCATCGCCGTAACCGGTCCGCTTGAGTCGGCGGTGGTGACCGTGAGCGGCACGGGAGGCTCCGGACACCTGCAGGTGCCCGGTGGGCCAACCGATGCGGGACCACCGGCATGGCCGGTCAACGCGCTGAACGTGCAACTCCGGTATGCCGTGGACAGTCGTGTCCTTGAGCTTGAGGAACTCACCGTGACCGGCCCAGGGGGCGATCTCCACATGGCAGGAAGATTCCGGGATCTGCCAACTGGGCCGGCGGACATCCGCGGTAGCTTTGCCGGGGCCGTGCCGGTGCACCATGCAGCGGGTTGGGTCGGCGCGACGCTCGACCGTCCGGCCGACGCCTGGGTCCGCGACCGCGTCGAGGTCGGCACCCTGACGGAGGTGAAGGTGGCGGCCGCCTTTCCCGATGGTCTTTCTGGCGCGAGCCGCGTGGACGCCAACTGCGTGGTCCACGAAGCGGTCGTGTTATGGGAGGAGGGCGAGCCGCCGCTTCGCCTGGCGGTCGTTGAACTGGCGCTGGCCGGGCCCGAGCTCACCGTAACGGCCCCGGCGGCCAGTGCCGGGGCGGCGACCCTCGAGGATTTCAGGTTGCACAGTGCTGATTTGTTTGCCGAGGCCGGCGAGGCGACCCTGACGGCAAGACTGTCGGGCGAGTCCGGCGCACTCCTGCAGCAGACTGGGTTCGATCGCGGCTCGTCGCCGACACCTTTCCTGCAGGGCCCGCTCCGCGACGCCGACTTGCGGGTGCTAATCCCATTCACGCACGACCGTGAGGAGGAGATCGCCTTGGACGCCGAGTTTCGGGACATCGGGGTCGATCCGAACGCGCTGCCGGCCGGCTATGCCGGGTTCGACCTGCGCGCCATCGCCGGTACCCTGGCCTACGGTCCCGGTGGCATTGACGTGCGTTTCGCCGGCGAACTCGGCGAATCCATCCGGGTCGATGCGGCCGTCCTCCATGCCCCGGAGCTCGACGCGCCGTCGTACCAGCTGACGGCGACGCTGAGCGGTCCCGTCGCCGACCTCGCCGGGCTGATGGCAGGGGCAACCGGGGGGGGCGACCTGCCGCCGGGCATCACCGCGCTCGTTGGCACGGCTCGGGTCCGCGCAGTGACGGGGATTCCGCGTGATGCGGACGCCGGCCTCGCCGTCCGGCGACTGGACGGCGAGTTCGAAGTGCCGTCGTTCGCTGCCGCGGAGTTCGGGCCCGGACCGTGGGCGGGACACGTGTTCCGGGATGTCACGGGAACGCTGGTGTTTGACGGCGAGACCTTCTCTGCGTCGGGGCAGGCGGAGCTGGCAGATTCGGCGATCTGGTTTACGTGGCAGGCGTCGCTTCCTGAGATTCCGGGCGAGCAAGTGCTGAGCGTTCGAGGTGCCCTAGGCCCCGAGGCCCGAACGGCGCTCGGGATTCAATTTGTTGGCGTGGAGGGACTGGTCGATCTTGCCGCCAATGCGCATCGTCGCCCCAAAACGGAAGACTGGTTGCTGGATGTCGAGGCCGGGCTGACCACCGCGGAGGTGGCGATAGCCGAACTCGACTGGATCAAGCCGCGGCGGGCGCCGCTGCACGCCTGGGTCCACGGCGTGCTCGCCGACGGCGAGCCGCTGGAGTTCCGCCTCGAGGGAAGCGGGGTGAATGTGCACGGCCAACTGTGGGTCGTGGACGGAGAGCTGGACCGGGCGGCATTCACGCGGCTCGGTATCGGCGAGCACCATCTTGCCGGCACGGTTGCCCACACGTCCGCCGGGTACTTGGGAGCGGCGCTGAACGGCGAGCAGGTGGATCTTCGCCCGTTCTTGTCGAACGACACCGGGGCGTCGACCCCGTCGGCACCGCTCCGGCTCCGCGTGGACGCCCGGCACGCTCGGACGATGGCGCCGGCGGTTGCCGGCCCGCTGGCGCTGACGCTCGAGACCGACATGGACGGCCTGAAAGAGCTGCAGCTCGCGCTCGGGCTCCCGGACGGGGAAAGCATGGAGTTGCAGGGAGCCCGCAACGAAGACGGGCTCGAACTGGAGCTGACCGGCACGGATGCGCGGTCCGTGGCCGACGCCTTCGGTCTCGGTGTCGGCGCGGACGGCGGCAAAGTGCGGATCGAGGCCGTCCGGCAGGATGGGCGGATCACCGGCTCGGTCCGCGTCGGTGAATTTCAGATGGTGGACGCGCCGGTGTTCCTGCACCTGCTGCAGACTGTGACGGTCCTCGGCCTGCTGGAGCAGATCGCCGGCGGCGGAGGCGTGGCCTTCTCCCGCTTCGATGCCGACTTCACGCTGGTGGACGGCGTGCTCGATATCCGCAACGGCATCGCCCAGGGCCTGACGCTCGGCGTGACGGTCGAAGGTGCCATTGACACCCGCAACCAGGTGCTCCACCTCCGGGGCGCGCTGCTGCCGGCCTACGCCCTCAACCAGTTGCTGTCACGGGTGCCCCTCATCGACCGGATCGTTACGGGTGCAGATTCGACCGGCGTCCTCGCCGCTGACTACGCGGTGACGGGCTCGGCTGCGGACCCCGAGATCGCCGTGAGCCCGTTGCAGTTCCTCATGCCGGGCATCCTGCGCGACGTGCTGCGGGGCCTGGGGGGCCCCGGCGCGTCTCCGGAGTCGCCGGGCGAGTAAGGAATCATGGCGTCGCTGTCCGCGCCGGCCCGGCGCTCAGTCCGTCCCCTGGGCCTCGACGAGCCGGAGGACGGCGTGTCGTTTGCGCCCGGCCGACAGGCGCACTTCGCCGTTGATCAGGTCCGACGGGCCCAGAGTCACGTGTTCGTCCGTGACCCTGACGTCGTTGACGCGGGCGCCGCCGCCCCGGATGAGTCGGCGCGCTTCGCCGTTCGTCGCCACGAGGATCGAATCGCGCGCGAATGCCTTGACCACCGGCAGGCCGGCGTCAAGCTCCGCTGCAGGGACCAGGATCGTCGGCAGCGCTTCGCCCGTCCCGCCCCGCTCGAACGTCGCCTGGGCCGTAGCGGCTGCCCGCTCCGCCTCGCGCTGGCCGTGTGCGAGGCTGGTGGCTTCATTGGCCAGGCGCACCTTGGCCACGTTGGCGTCCGGTCCGCGCAGATCTTCGAGTCGGCGGATTTCGGCGAGCGGAAGCTCGGTGAAGAGGCGGAGGAAACGGCCGATGTCTGCATCGGCGGTGTTGCGCCAGAACTGCCAGTAGTCATAAGGGCTGCGCATCTCGGCGTTGAGCCACACCGCGCCGCGCGCTGTCTTGCCCATCTTCTCCCCGTTCGCCGTGGTGACGAGCGGCGAGGTGAGGCCGTAGAGCGACGGCAGCGTGCTGCCCGCCCCGTCGAGGCGGCGCGCCAGCTCGACGCCATTCACGATGTTGCCCCACTGGTCCGAGCCCCCCATCTGCAGGACACATCCCTGGCGACGCGCCAGCTCAGTAAAGTCGTACGCCTGCAGGATCATGTAGTTGAACTCGAGGAAACTGAGGGGTTGTTCGCGCTCCAGCCGGAGGCGCACCGAATCGAAGGTCAGCATCCGGTTGACAGAGAAGTGCCGACCGATGGTGCGCAGGAACTCGACGTACCGGAGTTCGCCGAGCCAGTCCTGATTGTCAACCATGATCGCATCTGTCGGCCCGTCGCCGAAGGTGAGAAACCGCTCGAAGACGCTCCGGATGCCGGCGGCGTTCGCGGCGATCGTCGCATCGTTCAGCAGCCTTCGGGATTCGTCCTTGCCCGAGGGATCGCCGACGCGGGTCGTGCCGCCGCCGATCAGCACGATCGGCCGATGGCCGGCCCGCTGAAAATGCCTGAGGAGCATGATCTGCAAGAGGCTGCCTACGTGGAGGCCGGGCGCCGTACAATCGAAGCCAATGTAGGCGCCGACCGGGGCCTCGTCGGCCAGCAGACGGTCGAGTTCGGCGAAGTCAGTGCACTGGTGCACGTAGCCCCGTTCGGACACGCGTTGCAGGAAGGTGGATCGGAAGTCGGTCATGGGTCAGGCACGGCGGGCACGGCAGGGATGACGAGGGAAAGTACCATGGACGAGTCAGGATCGGAGCGGGGCTGGTGACGTACACCGCGGTCGGGTTGATGAGCGGGACGTCTCTCGACGGCGTCGATGCCGCGCTGGTTCATACCGATGGCGAACAGGAGGTGCGGTTCGGGCCGGCGCTTACCCAATCGTACGGCGATTCCTTCCGGGGCCGCTCGGCCCGGGACCTCGTGGCGCCGGCCCTGGTCCGACGGCTGACAGACCGGCACGTTGTCGCGGTCCGGGAGTTGCTGCACCGGGCGAACATCCGTCCGGCCGATGTGCACGTGATCGGATTCCCGGGCCAGACAATCGCCCACGCGCCAATGGAGGGCTGGACGTGGCAGGTTGGCGACGCGGCCCGGCTGGCCGCCGTGACCGGAATCCGCGTGGTGTGCGATTTCCGCAGTCGCGACCTGGCGCATGGGGGCGAAGGCGCGCCGCTGGCCCCCCTGTTTCATCAGGCGCTGACGGCCTCGATGGCGCGACCGCTGGCGGTGCTCAATCTCGGCGGGGTCGCGAACGTCACCTGGCTGGGGCGCGATGGGACCGTGTCCGCCTTTGACACCGGACCCGGCTGTGCTCCGCTCGACGACCACGTCCGTCGCGTGCTTGGCACCGCGTACGACCACGACGGTCGGCTGGCTGCGGAGGGGTCGGTCCCGGAAGCAGCGTTGGCCGACCTGCTGTGCCATTCCTATTTCTGCCGCCCGCCTCCGAAATCCCTTGACCGCGACCAATTCGGCGACCGCTGCGCGCATGTCAGCCACGCGTATGCCCCGGCCGATGCGGCGGCCCTGCTGACCGCGTTTTGTGCTGCGTCCGTGGCCAAGGCGCAGGCCTGGATGCCCGAGCGGCCTGCGATCTGGCTGGTCACCGGCGGCGGACGGCACAATCCAGTGCTCATGGCGGAACTCCGCCGCCGGCTCGCGGCGAATGTCGATGTGGTGGAGAGCGTGGGTTTCGACGGCGATGCACTCGAGGCGCAGGCATTCGGCTGGCTGGCCGTGCGCTCGCTGCGCGGACTGCCGCTGGCGGTCCCGGCCACCACCGGCGTGCGGCGCCCGCTGAGCGGTGGGGTCCTCGTGTTTCCCGGTCAGACCGGCGTCCGGACCCGGCTCGATACGTAGCGCACGACACTCTGCGCCAGCACGTCGAGGTGCCCTTCGAAGAAGTGATCCGCGCCGGGGATCATCTGGTAGGCGATGGAAACGTTTTTCTGGACTTCCATTTCCGTCGCCAGCTTGGCAACCGACGCTTCCGGGACGATGGTGTCCTGATCACCTTGCAGGACGATCCCCGAACTTGGGCACGGGGCCAGGAAATTAAAGTCGTACCGATCCACCGGCGGCGCGACCGACACGAATCCGCCAAGCTCCGGGCGGCGCATGAGCAGGTGGAACGCGAGCCAGGCCCCGAATGAGAACCCGCTGACCCAGACCGTGCGGCTGTCCTCGTGGGTTGCCTGCAGCCAGTCAAGGGCCGCGGCCGCATCCACGAGTTCACCCTCGCCGTTGTCATACGCCCCCTCGCTGCGGCCGACGCCCCGGAAATTGAAGCGCAGCACCGAGAACCCGAGGTGGGCAAACGAATGGAACAGCGCGTAGACGACCTTGTTGTTCATGGTGCCGCCGGCCTGCGGGTCCGGATGCAGCACGAGGGCGAGCGGCGGTCTCGCCCCGATCCCGATGTGGTATCGCCCCTCCAGACGCCCGGCCGGTCCATTGATGATAACTTCGGGCATAGGGACTCGTTTGCAGAGTAACTCGCACGCGCGGAGGGCGGCTCCGCGACGAGATCGCGATATCCAATGGATTTTCACGATTCTATATAATTCCCGTCCATGTTCCAATATGTTCGGCCTCTCGTGCATGGCCGGACGCGACGCAGCCGCACGTTGGTTCGGTGATCAAGCCTCCGGAGCAGCCATGTTCACGGCACTGCGGGACGAGTTCAGCGCGATTCGCACGCGAGACCCGGCGGCACGGGGCTCACTGGAGATCGTGCTTTGCTATCCGGGGTTTCACGCGGTGGCCACGTACCGCGTGGCGCATTGGCTGTGGCTTCGGCGCCTCAAGCTGCTTGCCCGCTGGGTGATGCATCTCGCCCGCTGGTTCACGGGCATCGAGATCCACCCCGGGGCCTCCATCGGCAAGCGTTTCTTTATTGATCACGGCATGGGCGTCGTGATCGGTGAGACGGCGGACATCGGGGATGACTGTTTTCTCTACCAAGGTGTAACGCTCGGCGGCACTTCCCTGGAGCCGGGCAAGCGGCATCCAACGCTCGACGATGGCGTGATCGTCGGTGCCGGAGCGAAAGTTCTCGGGCCGATCACGGTCGGCAAGAACGCCCGCGTCGGGGCCAACGCGGTCGTGGTGCGCGACGTCCCGGCCGGGGCGACTGTCGTGGGAATCCCAGCCCGCGAAGCCGGCCGGCCGAGCCGTGGCCGCGCGAAGTTCACGGCCTACGGCACGCCGCTCGATGCCCGGGATCCCAATGCGCAGGCAATGGAGCGCATGGCCGCCGACATTGCTGAACTTGGCGACCGGCTGGAGGCCCTGGAGAAACGACCCGCGCCCGGCGGCGGCGAGAAGGGCGACACGGGGGCTGGTAACCATGACCCAGGCGACGGGACGCGGTCCGAGACCTGAGCCCGGACGGGCGATCGGGGAGCCTGGCGGCCGCCCGGGCGTCTACTTCGACTACAACGCTTCAGCCCCGCTGCTCGATGTCGCCCGCGAAGCGATGGTCGAGGCGATGGGTTGCACCGGCAACGCCTCATCCATTCACGGCCACGGTCGCGCCGCGCGCCGCCTGCTGGAGGATGCGCGGGCGGCCGTGGCACAGTCTGTGGGCGCTGCTCCCCAGGACGTGGTGTTCACCTCGGGTGCGACGGAGGCGAATGCGCTGGCCTGCGCGGGACGACCGGCACGCCGCGTGCTGGCGAGCGCCATCGAGCACGATTCGGTTCGCGCGGTGGCGGGGCCTCGCCGGTCCATTCCGGTGCGCCCCGATGGCACGCTCGACCTGGTCCGCCTGACGGTGTTGCTGGAAGAGGATCCGCGTCCGGAGCTGGTGGCAATCATGCTGGCCAACAACGAGACCGGCGTTATCCAGCCCGTTGTAGAGGCCGCTGCCCTGGTGCGAGCGGCGGGGGCGCTGGTCCACTGTGACGCAGTCCAGGGTTGGCGACGCATGTCGTTCACCCTGGACAACCTCGGGGTTGATTCGCTGTCGCTTTCGGCCCACAAGGCCGGCGGGCCCAAAGGGGCGGGGGCCCTGATCGTGCGCGACGGGGTTCTGCGCCAGGCCCTGCTTCGGGGTGGCGGGCAGGAACGGGGCTGGCGTGCCGGCACCGAGAACGTGGCCGCGCTGGCTGGATTCGGTGCAGTGGCCGCTACCCAGCCCCCTGCATCGACGGCGCTCCGCGGAACGCGCGACGTCCTGGAGGACGCCGTCTGCCTCGCGGTCCCGGAGACCCACGTGATTGCCCGGCAGAGCGACCGGCTGCCGAACACGTCGATGCTGGCACTCCCCGGCCGCGATGCGGAAGCGCTCGTGATCCGGCTGGACCTTGAGGGTATTGCCGTGAGTGCGGGCTCCGCCTGTTCTTCGGGGAAGGTCGGGCCGAGTCACGTGCTGGCGGCGATGAACCTCGCACCCGAACTCGCGAGCGGCGCGATCCGGGTCAGCTTCGGGCCCGAGGCGACCCGTTCCGACGTGGATGCGTTTGTGTCCGCTTGGAGCCTGGCGGCGGCCGCCCGTGGTCGCCCGGCGCGCCGCTGACCGACGCGCCGGTCGCGCCGCCGGCAGCCGGCAATCTCTCTAGTGGGGTCGTCACCGCTCGCGCTCCTCCTTCCGGGCAGCGGCGCGCGCCTGCACGATCTCGTCCGCGATTCGTCCGGTGATCTCGTTCAGGTGATCGAACTCCGCGTGGTAGGTCCCCACTCCTTGGCTGAGCGAACGCAGTTCGATGATCAGGTCGTGGAGTTCCGACTGGGGCATGTGCGCCTGGAGGGAATCCCAGCCGTGCCAGCCTTCCTTCGGCTCGAACCCGAGAATCTGGCCACGGCGGACACTGATCAGGCCGTGCACTTTGTTGGTGTACTCGGACGGCACGTCGATCGTCACCTTGGCGATGGGCTCGAGCAGCACTGGTCCACACTTCGGCATGCCCTCGGTCATGGCCACCCGCGCCGCCAGCTTGAATGACATTTCGTTGCTGTCCACGGAATGGAACTGGCCGTCAGTCAGGGTGACCGCAAAGTCCACCACGGGAAATCCCAGCGGGCCCTCGACGGCGAATTCCTTGACGCCGGTCTCGACGGCGGGGATGTACTGCCGCGGCACGGAACCCCCGACGATCTTGTCGGCGAACTCGAAGCCACTCCCGCGGGTGCGCGGCGTGATGTCGACGACGACGTCCCCGAACATGCCGTGGCCACCCGTCTGGCGCTTGAAGCGGCCGTGCTGGGTCACAGGTTTCCGGATGGTCTCCTTGTAGGGGACGTTCGGACGCGCCGCCGTCGCCGTCACGTTGTACTTGGACCGGAGCTTGTCCAGCGAGATCTGCAGATGGATGTCGCCCTGGCCCAGGAGCACCAGCTCGTGGGTGTCCTCGTTTTGCTCGTAGGTGAGCGATGGGTCTTCCTCGTTGAGGCGCTGCAGGCCGCCGGTCAGCTTGACCTCGTCGCTCCGGTTCTCCGGGGTGATGGCGAGGCTGTAGACGGGCGCCAGCGGCTCCGGCCAGTCGGAACGGTCGGCCGAATCGGCGCCGACCCGCAGGACGTCGCCGGTGCGCACGATCTCCATGCGGCCCAGGCCGACGATATCGCCGAAGGCCGCTTTCGAGATCTTGTCGGCCTGGCTGCCAACCATGGTCTGGAGGCTGCCGATCCTGGCCCCGCCCAGTGTCTGGCCATCCGAAACGGTGCCGCTCCACACTCGCGCCAGCGAGATCTTGCCGCTGTGCTGGGCATGAAATGTTTTGAAGACCTGAACTGCGGCCTCGCCGTTCGGATCGAAACCGAGCTTGGCGGCGCGCTGTTCGGGCCGGGGCGCATCGTGGCGCAGGGCCTTGAGCAACCGACGCACGCCGTGACTCCGCTCGGCGGACCCGAAGAAGACGGGAATCACGTCACCGTCGCGCATGATCTTGGCCGCCTTTTCGTAGACCTCGTCGGCTTCCGGGACTTCCTCCTCGAGCAGTTTCTCAAGGATGGCATCGTCGAAATCGACGAGTACCTCCAGCATTTCCTCGCGGGCGAGCGTGACCTCGTCAGCCAGCGCCTCGGGGAATTCGATTTCCTCGGATTCCTTCCCGTCGACATACGAGTACGCGCGCCGGCTCGTGAGGTCGACGTAGCCGACTACCGTCTCGCCGTCTGTGATCGGGTACTCCCGCATCAACATCGGCGTGCCGGACGCTTCCTTCAGCGCCGCCACCACGTCGGGAATCGATTCCGTTAGGTTGTCCACCTTGTTGATGAAGACCATGTAGGGGACCTGGCGGGCCTGCAGGGCCTGGATGATGGGCGTCAGCGTCACGGCCCGGCTGAGTGAGGGCTCCATCACCAGCACGGCGATGTCGGTGACATGAAGGGCGTTCTGGGTCTCCTGCATCAACTCGATCGATCCCGGGCAGTCGAGCACGGTCCAGGCATCCCCGAGATACGTCAACCGCGCCGGAGTGAGTTCGGTGCTCATGTTGCGGGCGCGCGCCTCGTCCGCCGAATCCCCGACGGTCGTTCCGTCCTTCACGGAGCCCCGGCGGCTGATCGCTTCCGTCGCGAGGAGCATGCTCTCGAGAAGAGTCGTTTTGCCGCTGAGGTAGGGGCCGACCAGTGCGGCGCAACGGGCTCGTTCAGACATAGGGTTCTCCAGTGCTCGGAATGCTTCCTCTGTCGTGGCGGTTCCGGCAGGTGCTCCAAGCATCGGCCCGACAGTGCTTCGTGAATCCAGCCATTGTTGCTGGATGGGTGCTGGCAATCAATGGATTGGGCAACGGCCGCGCCGCCCGGTCAGCGGTGCGTACAACGACCACCGTGCGCACGGTCGGCGAGGGAAACGCGCCGTGCGGATCGATCGACTGCAATGCGCGCCGCCATGCCCGCGAAGCGTGCCCCGTCCCGCGGGCCCGATCGTCCGGGCAGCGCTTGAAGGCGTTCCTTCGACCGCGTCAGGTGCCGCTCCGTCCGTCCGTGCGTTGGGAACTCCGTGGCGGTCCGTAGCGTGATCGGCGCTGGCGGCCGGGCGGGCACGTTGCCGGCTCCGCCCGGGATCCCGTCAGGCGATTTGCAGGAACTGGCGGATGAGCCCCGCCGTCGCGTCCGGGCGCTCCTGCTGGACCCAGTGACCCGCCCCCTCGACCAGATGCACGGCACGCATGTCCGCACAGGCTGTCGTCTGCATCCGTTCGAAGGCTCCGGGCGCCTGGTGCACGCCCCAGTCTGCGGCCCCGGCGATGAATGCGGACGGCACCTGCACGGCGGCTCCGGCATAGAGCCTCAGCTCGTCGAGATGACCGGGATCCAGCATCACTCTGTACCAGTTGAGGCCGCCCTGGAAGCCAGTGCGG
The DNA here is from genome assembly GCA_021296265.1 of Alphaproteobacteria bacterium. Lineage (GTDB taxonomy): Bacteria > Pseudomonadota > Alphaproteobacteria > TMED109 > TMED109 > VXPW01. The sequence continues at coordinate 84,278 of JAGWAT010000001.1, forward strand.
TCGAACTCTTCCGCATATACCGTGAGCTCGGTATCGGTCAGCCAGGGAGCCTCCCGGTCAGGCGCGTGGTGGGCGACGGTGGCGGCCATCGTTTCGTGGTAGTCCATCACGTAGTAGGTCGGCAGCTTGGCCAGCTCTTCGGCGGTCCAGGCGGTCAGCGGGAACGGGCGGTTGTCCGGCCAGTCGGCACTCTTCTGGTGCGCGTAGGCACGCAGGAACGCGTGAATACCGGCAGGCGCCTCCCGCATGTCACGATCGGCGGCGGGGGTCGTGTAGTAATACTGGTAGTGCTTGCGCGGACGGGGCAGCGCCTCCAACGCGGGTTCCACCGCGAGCACGGCGGGTAGATCGCGACCCGACCGAGTGCCGGCGACCGGGGCGCTCATCAGGATCAGGCGGTGGAACAGGTCGGGCCGGGTGAGTGCGCTGTGGTACGCCACCATCGCGCCAAAGTCATGGCCGATTACGGCTTCGAACGATTCGACCCCGATCGCCGACCGGAGCCCCACGACATCCTTGACCAGGTTCAGAAACCGGTAGGGGACCAGATCGTCGTCGTAGTGCGCGGGCGCCACGGCGGTGCGACCGTATCCGCGCTGGTCGGGTGCCAGGACGTGATAGCCGGCATCGGCCAGCAGGACCATCACCTTGCGCCAGCTGTAGGCGAGTTCCGGAAAACCGTGCAGCAGGAGCAGGCTGGGAGAACCGGCGTCGCCGGCTTCGAGCACGTGCATGGCCAGACCGTTGTCGTTGTCCACCACGCGGGAACGGATCGTTCCCGGAAGGGAGGCGTGCGGGTAGGTCATGGAGGCTCCTTCTTGGGGGGGCGGGGCGCTGGCAGTCCGATGCGTCGGCCGCGTGCCGGACCGGTTACCGCGCGGGTTCGGGGGTCTCGGCCAGGACGCGGGCGCGCAGTGCCGACTTGACGATCTTGCCGTTGGCGTTGCGCGGGAGCGGCTCCGTCTGCAGCGTGAAGGTCTCGGGGACCTTGTAGTCGGCGACCCGCGCGGCGGCGAAACTTGCGAGTTCCCGGGCGGTGGGTTCGCCCGCAGCGACCGCGACGAACGCGTGCACCCGCTCGCCGAGCACCGGGCAGGGCCGCGCGACGACCGCGGCTTCCACGACTCCGGGATGCTGGGCCAGCAGACCCTCCACTTCGGCCGAATACACCTTGTATCCCGCCCGGTTGATCATGTCCTTGCTGCGATCCAGCACCTCGACGTAACCGTCGGCATCGATCCTGCCGATGTCCCCGGATCGCCAGCTGCCGTCACCGAACGTCGCGCGGGTAACCTCGGGCAGGTTCCAGTAGCCGGGAACGACCATCGGCCCGCCGATCCGGAGTTCGCCGACGCTGCCGGGGGGCAGGTCCCGGCCATCGTCATCGCACACCCGGATGTCGCCGCAGTGGACGGGGAGCCCGACGCTGTCGCGCCGGCGCACTGCGTCAGCGGCCGGCAGCAGGGTCGCCGGGGAGGTGGTCTCCGTGGACCCATAGGCGTTCATCAGTTCGAGTCCGGGCAGCCGGCGGTGGATCTCCTCGATCAGTGCCGTCGGCATCGGGGCGCCGCCATAGGCGCCGATCCGCAGGTGGGGAAGCGATGCGGCGTCCAGTTCGCCGGTGCGCAGCATGAGGTTGTACATCGCCGGCACCATGACCGTGTGGGTGACACGCTCGCCGCGCAGCAGCCCGATGGCCGCGTCGGCCTTGAACGCCCGCTGCACGATGATGGCTCCCGCGCACGCGAACAGGGTGAGGATCTGGGCGACGAGACCCGTGATATGGGTGAACGGGACGGCCAGTAGCGTGCGTTCGAGCGTGTTCCTGAGGCGCATCGTACGGAGGTAGTGGATGATGCTGTGCGCCAGGTTGAAATGCGTGATCATCGCGCCTTTCGGGCGGCCGGTGGTGCCGGACGTGTACATGAGGAAGGCAAGCGCTTCCTCGCCGCCGGCTGGCGGCGGCACTTCCGCCGCGCCGTCGGTCACGTCGAAGACCTCCCCGGTGCCGGAGTCGCCCACGGAAAAGACGTGGCGCAGGTGCGGCGTGTTCCGTTTTCCGGGGATGCGGGCGGCGAGCGTGTCCTCCACGATGAGCGCCCGGGCACCGCTGTCGTTCAGCATGTAGTCGACTTCGTCGGTCTGCAGCCGATGTCCGAGTGGCACGGCGACGAATTCGCCCCGGAGGCAGGCAGCCACGCCGACGACGGCCTCCCAGCGGTTGCCGGACCAGATTCCGACCCGATCGCCGCGGGTCAGGCCGCGGCGACACATGGCCGCTGCCATGCGTTCGGCGTGCTGCAGCAGGTCGCGGTAGGAGAAGCGCGTCCCGCCGTCGACGACGGCTTCGCCGTCCGGATTGCGCTCGGCGGCGGCGCCGAGCATCGTCCCGATGTTGCCCGGGCGCGCCGCGAAACAGGTGAGCGTGCGTCCGAAGTGCTGTTCGGTGGTCAGCCCGTCGGGGTCAATGGCACGCCAGCCGACCGGGCTCACGGAGCGCTGCCGGCCACCAGTGCCCACGCGGTCCGCGCGTACGGAACCGTCTGTGCACCCACCTCCTGGGCGTTGGCCGAGCTGGCGTTGCCACCAAGCCCGCGCGCGAGGACGCCTTCCGAAATGGCCGCAAACCGGAACATCGAAAAGGCAACGTAGAAGTGGGGATCGATCGGTTTCCGGCCGCTGCGCCGACAGTAGTCTGCGACGTAGCTCGCTTGATCAGGAATACCGTATTCGGGTGGCAGCCCCATGATGCCGTGGCGGATAGACTGCGGGATCTGGAAGCCGGAGATGTTGTACCCGAGGTCCCCCAGGGGATGCCCGAGGGTCGAGAGTTCCCAGTCGAGTACGCCGATGATCTCCGGTCGGTCAGGGGCGAATATCAGGTTCCCCAGGCGGTAGTCGCCGTGCACCACGCTGGTCTCGTCGCCGGGCGGAATGTTCGCGGGCAGCCACTCGATCAGCCGGTCCATCTCCGGGACCTCGCGTGTCCGGCTGAGTTCCCACTGCCTGGTCCAGCGCGCGATCTGCCGCGCGAAGTAGTTCCCGGGGCGCCCGAAATCGCCCAGCCCGGCCGCCGCGGGATCGACCGCGTGGATGGCCGCCAGCGTGCGGTTCATGGCGTCGTAGAGCGCCGCCCGGTCCGCGGGCTCCACCTCCGGCAGCAGCGGGTCGTCGAAAACCCGCCCCCGCAGGCATTCCATCACGTAGAACGGGGTGCCGATGATCGCGGCGTCGTCGCAGTAGAGGTACATCTCGGGCACCGGCACCCCCTGGTTCCGAAGCGCAGCCTGAACCCGGTACTCCCGGTCCACGGCGTGCGCTGACGGCAGGAGTTCTCCCGGCGGCTTCTTCCGCAGCACCCAGATCGTGCCGTTCCCTTCGAGCGCGAACGTGGGGTTGGACTGGCCGCCGTGGAACTGGCGAACGCGGTCGAGTCGGGTGAACCCGGGGAGCCGGTTAGCCAGGTAGTTGGCAAGCGCGTCTTCGTCAAAGCGGTGCGCACCGCGTACCTCGATGAGCCCTTGGACGGTCATGACACAAGCCGTTTTCGCATCGCGAACGCGACTAGGACCAGCGCCGCTGCCGCCAGCGCGCCGTACCGGATCCGCGCCTGTTCCAGGATGGTCTCGGCTCGGTTCCGGCCACGCGTGAGCGCCCCTTCCACTCGAGACTGTGCCTGGGACAGCACCCCGTCGAGGTCGCGTGCCGCCGCGCCGACTGCTTCCAAGCGCGCACCTTCGCGCGGACTGTCGGCAAGCGCTTCCGCCCCAGCCACGACTTCGCCTACGGCCTGCGCCACCAGCTGGACGGCACCGGCATTGGTGGCGCGTTCCTCGTCCGGCAGGATCGAACCTGCGCCCTCGAGATAGCGATTGAGCGCCTCGCTCTTCCGGGCCAGGGCGCGCGCACCGTCGACGATCTCGCGTGCCGCCCCGGTGTCGACCGCCGAACCCTCCATCAAGAGTCGATTGGCGGCGCGATGGAAGGCCGCGTCCCGGTCAGCGCGCTCCAGGGCCAGCCCTTGGAGGCGGCTGAGCAGGCCCAGTCGCACTTCGGTCTGCCGCGCCGCGTCGCCGCCCAGCTCGGTGAGCGCGTGGTTGGCCACCCCGAGCGCGACGAACAGGGCCAGCCCCGCCAGGGCTGCCAGATGATGCGCGCGTACCCGCTGCCACATGGTCGGGTGCGATCAGTTGTAGCGCCGCAGTTCCAGCTTCGCGATCTGGTTGCGGTGCACCTCGTCGGGCCCGTCGGCAAGCCGCAGGGTCCGGGCGTTGGCGTAGGCCTCGGCCAGCCCGAAGTCGCTCGTGACACCGCCGCCGCCGTGCGCCTGGATCGCCCAGTCGACCACCTTGCAGGCCATGAGCGGGGTCGCCACTTTGATCATGGCGATTTCCTTGCGGGCTTCCTTGTTGCCAACCGTGTCCATCCGCCAGGCCGAGTGGAGCACCAGGAGTCGTGCCTGGTCGATGGCAATCCGCGCTTCCGCGATGCGTTCCTGGGTGACCGTCTGCTCCGAGATCGGCCGGCCGAAGGTGACGCGTGACTTCACGCGCTTGCACATCTTCTCAAGGGCCCGTTCCGCCAGACCAATGAGCCGCATGCAGTGGTGGATCCGGCCCGGCCCGAGGCGTCCCTGGGCGATTTCGAACCCGCGCCCTTCGCCCAGTAGCATGTTGCTCGCGGGCACGCGCACGTCCTTGAAGATGACCTCCGCGTGGCCGTGCGGTGCGTCGTCGAAGCCGAATACCGGCAGGTGCCGGACGACGTTGACGCCAGGCGTCCGAAGCGGCACCAGCACCATCGACTGCTGCTTGTGACGGTCGGGATTCGCCGGGTCGGTCTTGCCCATGACGATGAGGATCTGGCAGCGCGGTGAGAGTGCTCCCGATGTCCACCACTTGCGGCCGTTGATCACGTACTCGTCGCCATCTCGCTCGATCCTGCACTCAATGTTGGTGGCGTCCGAGGACGCCACCTCGGGTTCGGTCATGGCGAACGCCGAGCGGATCTCGCCGTTGAGCAGCGGGACCAGCCATTCGTCCTGCTGCGCCTTGGTCCCGTACCGGGCCAGCACCTCCATGTTGCCGGTGTCGGGCGCCGAGCAGTTGAAGATCTCCGGCGCGTACTCGGAGCGTCCCATCACCTCGCACAGCGGTGCGTACTCGAAATTGGTCAAGCCGGGCCCGAACTCTGATTCCGGGAGAAACAGGTTCCACAGGTCCGCCGCCCGCGCCCTGCCCTTGAGTTCCTCCAACAGTGGCGGGTGTGCCCATCGGTCGCCCTCTGCGATCTGGGCGCCGATCTTCTCTTCGTTCGGATAGACGTTCTCGTCCATGAACGCGCTCAGGCGCTCGAGCAGATCGTTCGTGCGGTCGGAATATTGCAGCATGGTCTCGGGGTTCCTGTGCGCGGGACGGCCGCCGGATCGCCGGATCGTGGATGGCGACAACTGACGGATATACAGTTTCCATCGTAACCCAGCGGCGCGAGAGCGTCACCGGATCGCGACGCCGAACTGCGGGGCAACGGGACCGAGGTGCACAGGATGACGAACTGCCCAGACGTCGTGGTCGCCGGGGGCGGCATCATCGGTTGTGCGACGGCCTACTTCTTGGCTGCCTCCGACGACTTTGACGGTTCGGTCGTGGTGATCGAGCGGGATCCCACCTACCAGAGCGGCGCGGCGACCCGCTCGCTGGGGGGAATCCGCCAGCAGTTCACGACACCGGAAAATATCCGCATGTCGATGTTCGGCGCGGAATTCGCCCGGACGGCGGCCCGCACACTGGCGGTGGACGACGTCTCGTGTGACGTGTCCTTCCGCGAACAGGGCTATCTCCTGATGGCATCGCGGGCCGATGTGGCGCAGTTGCGGCAGAACTGGGAGGTGCAGCGCAGCCTGGGGGCGGCGGTGGAATGGCTGGCCGGCGGCGCGCTGACGGAGCGCTTCCCCTGGATCAACTGGCAGGGCGTGGATGCTGCGGTGTTCGGGTTTGCCAACGAGGGTTGGGTGGATCCCTACACCCTGCTGATGGGGTTCCGCCGCAAGGCACAGTCGCTGGGGACCCGCTTCCTACACGGCGAAATTACGCGCCTGGTGCGGGAGGGAGACCGGGTCATCGGCGTCGAGACCGATGCGCATGGACTAATCCGGGGAGGCATTACGGTCCTGGCGACCGGCTCGCGCGCCGGCGCGCTGGCGGCGAGCATCGCGGTCGATCTCCCCGTGTGTCCCAAGAAGCGTTACGTCTACGTGTACGACTGCCGGGACGACCTCCAGCACGCGCCGCTGACGATCGATCCCACCGGGGTCACCTTTCGGCCGGAAAGCGGGCGCTATGTCGCCACGGTGTCGCCCGCGCGCGAGCGGGATCCCGACAGCGACCCGCTCGATTTCGACATGGACTACCGAGAATGGGAAGAGACCATCTGGCCCACGTTGGCGGCCCGCGTGCCGGCGTTTGAGGCGGTAAAGCTGACGGGCTCCTGGGCAGGTCACTACGACTTCAACGTCTTCGACCAGAACGCAATCCTGGGGCCGCACCCGGAAGTCCAGGGACTGCTGTTCTGCAACGGGTTCAGCGGCCACGGTTTGCAGCAGTCGCCGGCAGCAGGCCGGGCTGTCGCGGAACTCATCGCCTACGGTGAATACCGGTCGCTCGACCTGTCGCGCTTCGGGATTGAGCGGATTCACCGGGACCAGCCCATCGTCGAAGCCAATATCTGGTAGCCGCCGATAGCGCGGCCGGCCTACCCGTCGGGCGTCCGGGGCCGGGATAAACGACGGGGTGACCCAAGGCCGCCGGGCCACGGATCTTGGGGCGAGTGATGGGACTTGAACCCACGACCCCCGGTACCACAAACCGGTGCTCTAACCACTGAGCTACACTCGCCAGAGGTCTGGGCCGATGTGTAAGCGCGCCGGGGGCCTGTGGTCAAGCGTCTCTGGGGGCGGGACCTGACCGACGGGCGGGCCGCGGGGAGAGAGCCCCGGTGGTTTCGTCGGCTCGGCGCAGTTACCGCCGCGCTACTGGGACACCAGCAACGCCCGCGCGCGCGTGAAGATCCGGTCCTCGAGTGCGGTTTCCGTGCCGGCGGCGACGGCGGCAGTCTCCGTCGTGCCATCGTCCGCGCGCACCCGCCGATAGACACGGACCCGCAGGTTGCTGACCGCAAGTTCCTGGCCCGTGATCCGGGCGACCACCTTCATTTCCTCATTCGGAGCGTCGGCAAGCTCGGTCCATTCCGTAATGATCACGCCGCCGACCGAATCGACCGAATCCAGGGGCGCGAAATCAAGGATCTCCAGCGACGCCCGCCACAGGTGCGGGTTGATCGCCATGCGCACGCCTGTCGACGAGTCGATGCCTCCGCCGAAAATGCCGGAGAGGGAAAACCCCGGGGTGATTCCCTGCTCCTCGAGACGCTCACGCCTCGCCCGGTCGGCCGGCGTCTCCGGAGGGGGGGTGATCTCGACGGGCCCGCTGCAGGCGGTGAGTGCGACGGGGCCGAGCCCGACCAGCAGGAGCGGGAGGGCGAGCATTCCGGCGACGGTACGAAAGGCGGGACGGGACACGTTGGTCAGCACTCCGTGGCGGAGGTGGCCTCGATCAGGTCGGGACCATTCTTCGCTTATATCACACGACCACACACTGCGGCCCATCGACCGTATGCTCGGGGATCGAGCTGGCGCGGGGGAGGGCACCGCATGGATGGCGCCGTGTTGTGCTATCGGGAGTACCGGCCGGTCGTCGGGCCGCGGCTGCAACGCGGCCCCGGGGCCGTCGTCATCGGCCGCACGGACATAGGGGATTCGGTGGAGCTGGGGCGGCTCGCCGTGCTGCGCGCCGACGGCGAACGGATCACGATCGGCCCCAGGTCCTGGCTGGGCGCCAGGTCCACCGTACATATTGCCGACGACGATCGCGGGTCCGTGGTGGGCACCGAGGTGGCTGTCGGCCGCTACGCCCTGGTGCATGGCTGCACGCTCGAGGACGGCGTCGTCGTTGGCGATGCCGCGGTGGTGATGGATCACTCGGTGGTCGGTGCCGGCGCGGTCATTGCCGCCGGCGCCCTGGTTCCCCCGGGCAAGACGCTGGCAGGCGGCTGGCTGTACGCCGGGAGCCCGGCCCGGCCGGTCCGGGCCCTGGCCCGTGGTGAGGCGGCGGAACTGGCGGCGGCCGTGCGTCGGTCCGCACCGTCGCCGGCGACGGCGACCCACGACGACCCGCTCCCGCCGCTCGACGACACGGCGTTTCGTCCGGCCGGCGCCAGCGGACCGCTGCACGCGGGAAACGGGGCGTCGCCGGCCGTGCCCGCCGGTGCGTACCTTGCTCCCACTGCGACCCTGTGGGGAGACGTGGAGCTCGGGCGTGGCTCCAGCGTGTGGTTTTCGACTGCCCTCCGCGCGGGGCCGGGGCGCATCGTGGTGGGCGACCGGACCAACGTGCAGGACAACTCCTTTGTTGATGTGACGCAGGCGGGCGCGGTAGCGGAGATCGGGCACGATGTGACGATCGGTCACAACGTGCGCCTGGCGGCCTGCCGGGTCGGGAACCGGTGTCTGATCGGCATGGGGTCGACGGTCTGCGCGGGCGTCACCATCGAGGATGGCGCGCTCGTCGGCGCGCGGGCGTGGGTGGCGCCGGGCACCGTGGTGCGCGCGGGATGGATTTGGGCGGGCCGGCCCGCCGAGCCGTTTCGGGAAGTCCGGCCCGACGAGGCCGACGCGTTCCGGCGCGGCAAGGAAACGTACGAGGAGTATGCGCGCGACTATCAGGCTGGCGGGTCCGGCGGGTGATCCTGAAGTTCGCGGTCGCAATCGCGGCCGTGCTGCTCCTCCGGCTCGTGTTTCCCGCCTTGGTGCGCGGCATGCGTCGAACCCTGTTGGTGATGGCCATGGCCATCGCGGTTTTTGGCGCCGTGGTATGGCTCAACGCGGAATGATGGGGGGCCGGTGCCGCCGCCGTGCGGGTTCCGGAAGGAGAGCGGTATGACCTCGGAGCGATATCGGGTTGCGGTGATCCCCGGCGACGGCATCGGGCAGGAGGTCGTGCCGGAGGGCATGCGCGTGCTGGATGCGGCGGCGCGGCGGTACGGATTCGCGTTCCACTGGGACCCGTTCCCATGGAGCTGCGAGACCTACCATGCGACCGGCCGGATGATGCCGGTCGACGGCCTTGAGCGGATCGCCGGTCATGACGCCATCTTCCTGGGGGCCGTGGGGTTTCCGGGGGTGCCGGACCACATTTCGCTCTGGGGGCTGCTCATCCCCATCCGCCGGCGCTTTGACCAGTACATCAACGTGCGCCCGGTGCGCGTTCTGGATGGGATGCAACCGCCGCTGCGCGATCGCGGGCCGGCCGACATCGACTTCGTCGTGGTGCGGGAGAACGTGGAGGGAGAGTACTCCGAGGTCGGCGGGCGGCTTTACGCGGGTACCGACGACGAGATGGCGATGCAGGAAAGCATCTTCACGAGGCGAGGGGTGGACCGGGTGCTCGACTGGGCCTTCGAGCTCGCCGCGACCCGCCCCGCCCGGCACGTGACCTCCGCGACCAAGTCGAACGGGATCGTGCATACGATGCCGTACTGGGACGAGCGGTTCGCGGTGGCGAAGCAGCGCTATCCGGACATCGGGACGGCGCAGTTCCACATCGATATTCTCGCGGCCCACTTCGTGCTACATCCGGACTGGTTTGACGTGGTGGTCGGGTCCAACCTGTTCGGCGACATCCTTTCGGACCTGGGGCCCGCGGTGGCCGGTACCATCGGCATTGCGCCCTCGGCGAATCTCAACCCCGGCCGGGAAGGCCCATCGATGTTCGAGCCGGTGCACGGCTCGGCTCCCGACATCGCGGGGCGTGGTATCGCTAACCCCATCGGCCAGATCTGGTCCGGTGCGATGATGCTGGACCATCTGGGACAATCGGCCGCGGCCGCAGCTGTGGTGCGCGCGATCGAGGCCGTAGTTGCGGATGGCCCGCGCACCCCTGACATGGGCGGCACCGCCACCACCCGTGACATTGGCGAGGCCGTGGAGGCGGCCATCGACTGACTCGCCGCGGGAGCCCCACGACCCGCCGTCATCCGGGCGCCGGAACAGTGCTGTTTTTGAGCACCGTGATACTGCCGCCTGCCCGCGCAGTACGGAGGACCGAGGGGTTGCCGGGAGGCCCTGCGGGCGCGGCCGACCGCCGCAGGCATGACCGTCCCGGCGGTTGCCTATCGCGTGCAATTGCGCTAGGTTAGGCGTTAGGCGATCGCCCCGGATGCGCTGGGCTACTACGGATTGACACTAGGGTTACGCCGTCTTCCCCTGAGGACGCGGTGTGACTGCTTGCGCGTGCAGCGCCGCGTGCGGCGGCGTTTGGACGTCGAGTCTGCCGTGCACCCCGTCCGGGCAGTTTCGTGTGGGCCCGGGGGAACTTGATGCCGACGAATTCCAACGACCTTTCATTCACCGGCCGCAAGCGCCTTCGCCACCGTTTCGGCCGCCAAGCTTCCGACCCGATGCAAATGCCCGACCTGATCGGGATCCAGAAAGTCAGCTACGACGCCTTCCTGCAGCGGAACGCTGCCCTTGACAAGCGCGAGGAAGAGGGCCTGCAGCGCGCCTTCACGTCCGTGTTCCCGATCACCGATGCCTCCGGCCGGGCGAAGCTGGAGTTCAAGCATTACGAGTTTGACCCGCCCAAGTTTCAGGTAGACGAGTGCTTGCGGCGGGGTAAGACCTACGCGGCCCCCCTCAAGGTCACGCTGTCGCTGATCATTTACGACGAGGATCGGAGCGGGCCGGCGCGCACCTACAAGGAGATCAAGGAGCAGGACGTGTTCATGGGCGACATGCCGCTCATGACCGACAAGGGCACGTTCATCATCAACGGCACCGAGCGCGTGGTCGTCAGCCAGATTCACCGCGCGCACGGCGTGTTCTTCGACAATTACAAGAAGACCACGCAAAGCGGCGACGAGCTGCTGCCGCAGGCTCAGGTAATCCCGGCTCGCGGTTCGTGGCTTGCGTTCAAGATCGACGGCCGCAAGAAGGACGGCTACCGGATGAGCGTTCAGTTCGGCCGGGCGCTCGAGCGGATTCCCGTGACGGTCCTGCTGCGCATCCTTGGCATGACTTCGGAGGACATGCTCGCCGAGTTCTGCGATGAGGCCAGCTACTCCTATGGCGACGTCGGCAACCCGGACGGTTCCACCGAACTTGGCTGGTCGACCCGGCTCAACGTCGACGAGTTCCGCGGCCGGGCGCCGCGGTGGGACCTGGTCGACGCGGCCGACGGCGAGGTGATCGTCCCCAGGGACCGCAACCTTTCGGCCGGCGAGTGGGAGAATGTCGCGGCCAAGGGCGAGCGCCGTCGTCGGATCGGGACCGAGGAACTCTACGACATCCGCCTCGCCCGCGATGTCGTAGACACGGCGACCGGCGAGATCTTCTTCGAGGCCGGCGAGTGCATTGGCCAGGTCGAGGACGTGGCACCCGGCACCCTGGCGCGCATGATCAAGGCCGGCATCACCGAACTGCCGGCGGTCACGGTCCGGGAGACCGAGGGGCCGTTCGTGCTCAACGCGCTCGAAGAGGAATGCCGCAAGATCCGCCCTGTTGACCTCATGGTGCTGGACCCCGGCAACGGGGAGGGCATGGAAGAGATCGCCGAGGCCGTGGCCCGCATTCTCAAGATCACGCCGCGCCGCGCCGAGGAAATGCTGGCCCGCGGCGAGGGACCGCTGGTGCGGATGCTGTCGTGGGAAGAGGGCGAGCGTGTGCTGCGTGTGCTGGGAGACGGTCGCGGCTTCCGCCGTGAAAGCCCGTGCGTGACGTCGCACCGGGCCAGCGGCATGACGATCGCGCTGCGCAATCGCGGCGTGATGTCGCGGGACCGGATCCTGGAACGTACCTCCGGTGCCCTTCGCGAAGGCGGCGTCTGGATGGGCGAAGAGGGCGCGGAACGGTTCTTCTACAACCTGTTCTTCGCGCCGGCAGTGCTCACCGGCGACGACATCGTTCCCGGGTACACGGCACCGAGTGCAACCGCCCGGCAGGCCTACGTGCTAGACCGCACCGCGCTGGGCGACACCGGTGCCTGGGTGCTGGACGAACAGGACGGCTGGACGCTGCTCGGGGTGTCAGTCGCACACCGGCCCCCCGGCGCACCCGCCACCATCTGGGTCAAGTCGACCGCCGTCGAGGAACGGCTGTCCGAGAACTACGACCTGTCCGCCGTGGGCCGGGTCAAGCTCAACGGCCGGCTGGGGTTGGACATCGATGATTCGGTGCGGGCGCTGCGCCGTCGTGACGTGCTGGCCGTGGTGCGGACGCTGGTCGGATTCCGCCCGGGCGCCAGCCACATCGACGACATCGACCACCTCGGGAACCGCCGCGTGCGGTCGGTCGGCGAACTGATGGAGAACCAGTACCGCATGGGGCTGGTGCGCATGGAGCGGGCGGTCCGCGAGCGCATCGGATCGGCAGACATCGAGAAGATGATGCCGAACGACCTGATCAATGCCCGACCGGTGGCGGCGATGGTCCGGGAGTTCTTCGGCGGGTCCCAGCTGAGCCAGTTCATGGATCAGACGAACCCGCTGGCGGAGGTCACGCACAAGCGGCGGCTGTCCGCGCTGGGGCCGGGCGGTCTGACCCGTGAGTGGGCGAACCTGGAAGCCCGCGACGTGCACCCGACGCACTACGGCCGCCTGTGTCCCGTGGAGACGCCCGAGGGCCCGAACATCGGACTGATCAGTTCGCTGGCCACGTTTGCCCGGATCAACCGGCACGGCTTCATCGAGTCGCCCTACCGGAGGGTGGAAGATGGGCGGGTCACGGACACGATCGAGTACATGACGGCGCTGGACGAGCAGGGGCACACCATCGCGCAGGCGAGCACGCCGATCACGAAGGACGGCCGGTTCGAGCGTGACATCGTGAATTGCCGGCGGGGTGACAACTTCATTCTGGCTCCGCGCGAAACCATCGACTACGTCGACGTGTCGCCGCGGCAGCTGGTGTCCGTGTCGGCGGCGCTGATTCCATTCCTGGAGAACGATGATGCGAACCGGGCGCTCATGGGTTCGAACATGCAGCGTCAGGCCGTGCCGCTGCTGCAGGCGGAAGCGCCGCTGGTGGGCACCGGCATGGAGGCCGGCGTGGCCCGGGATTCCCGGGCGGTGCAGACCGCCCACCGCGCCGGCGTGGTGGATCAGGTAGACGCACGCCGGATCGTGGTGCGGGTCGTCCAGATGGTGGGCGACGAGGAACGGACGATCGGGGTCGACATCTACAACCTGCGGAAGTTCGAGCGGTCCAACCAGAGCACCTGCATCAACCAGCGGCCGCTGGTCAAAGTCGGCGACCGGGTGCAAGAAGGCGACGTGATCGCCGACGGGTCAAGTACCGACCTCGGTGAGCTCGCTTTGGGCCGGAACGTCCTGGTCGCGTTCATGCCGTGGCAGGGCTACAACTACGAGGATTCCATCCTGGTGTCCGAGCGCTTGGTGCGGGACGACGTATTCACCTCGATTCACATCGAGGAATACGAGGTCATGGCCCGCGATACGAAGCTGTGGCCCGAGGAAATCACCCGGGACATTCTCAATGTCGGGGAGGAGGCACTCCGGCACCTCGACGAGACGGGCATCGTGCACATCGGGGCCGAAGTGGGGCCCCGGGACATCTTGGTCGGCAAGGTGACGCCGAAGGGGGAGACCCCGTCCACGCCCGAGGAGAAGCTCCTGCGCGCCGTGTTCGGCGAGAAGGCCGCGGATGTGCGCGATACTTCGCTCAGGGTGCCGCCGGGCGTGTCCGGCACGGTGGTCGACGTACGGATCTTCTCCCGCCGGGGCCTGGAAAAGGATGCGCGTGCGATCTCGCTGGAACGCGAGGAGATCGCGCGCTTGACCAAGGACCGCGACGACGAGCTCGCGATCATCGAGGGCAACATCTACGACCGTCTGCGCACCCTGCTCATCGGGCAGACGGCGACCGACGGACCGACCATTGGGACGATTGCCGCGGCCGACCTCGACGGCACACCGCGGGCGCGCTGGTGGCGCTTCCGGCTTGACGAGTCCGATGTCACGGCGCGCGTGGAGGCCCTCCACAAGGATCTCAAACGCACGCAGAAGGACCTCGAGCAGAGTTACGCGGACAAGGTGGAGAAAGTGCGGGCAGGCGACGAGCTCCTGCCTGGCGTGCTCAAAATCGTCAAGGTCTACATCGCCGTCAAACGCAAGCTGTCGCCGGGCGACAAGATGGCCGGTCGGCACGGAAACAAGGGCGTCATTTCCAAGATCAACCCGATCGAGGACATGCCGCACACGGAAGACGGGACCCCGGTGGACATCGTGCTCAACCCCCTTGGCGTGCCGTCACGCATGAACGTGGGCCAGATCTTGGAAACCCACCTGGGCTGGGCGTCAGCCGGTCTGGGGCGTCAGATCGGCGCCGCGCTGGAGGCCGGGCGGACGGTCGCCGAGAAGGCGCGCAAGGCCGCTACTGTCATGCGGGGCATCTACGGGGCGCCCACGTGGAAACAGGTACGCCGGGAGCTCGACGATCCTTCCGTCCTCGAACTAGGGACCAACCTCGTGCACGGCGTGCCGGTCGCAACGCCGGTGTTCGATGGCGCGGCCGAGACGGACATCCGGGCGATGCTGAAGGCGGCCGGGTGTTCCGAATCCGGCCAGGTCACTCTGGTTGACGGCCGGACCGGAGAGCCGTTCGCCCGCCCCGTGACGGTCGGCTACATCTACATGCTCAAGCTCCACCACCTGGTGGACGACAAGATGCACGCCCGCTCGACCGGGCCGTACAGCCTCGTGACCCAGCAGCCGCTCGGCGGCAAGGCACGGTTCGGGGGGCAGCGGTTCGGCGAGATGGAGGTGTGGGCGCTTCAGGCCTACGGAGCCGCCTACACCCTGCAGGAGATTCTGACCGTCAAGTCTGACGACGTGTCTGGACGGACCAAGATGTATGAGGCAATCGTCCGGGGCGAGGACACCTTCGAAGCCGGCGTTCCGGAGTCCTTCAACGTGCTGGTTAAGGAGCTGCAGGCCCTTGGCCTCGATGTGCAGGAAGTTCACCATGAATGAAATGATGCCGGCCGGCCGAACCGGCCCAATGGCAAACCTGGTGCCCGCCGGGGGCGGTGCGCGCTCAGACGTGGCTTCCACAGGTACGCCCGTCCGGTTCGCCGGAATCCGGATTTCCATCGCCAGTCCGGAAAAGATGATGTCGTGGTCGTACGGCGAAGTGCGCAAACCCGAAACCATCAACTACCGGACGCTGAAGCCCGAGCGTGACGGACTTTTCTGTCCCCGGATCTTCGGTCCCGTGAAGGACTACGAGTGCCTGTGCGGCAAGTACAAGCGCATGAAGCACAAAGGGGTCCTGTGCGAAAAGTGCCAGGTCGAGGTGATCCAGTCAAAGGTGCGCCGGGAACGCATGGGGCACATCGAGCTGGCTGCGCCGGTCGCGCACATCTGGTTCCTGAAGGCGCCGCCGTCATCCCGGATGGGCCTGCTGCTCGACATGACGCTGAAGGACATTGAATCAATTCTCTATTTCGAGCGCTATGTCGTGCTGGAGCCCGGGATCACCCCGCTGCCGAAGCGGGCGCTGCTGACGGAGGAGCAGTACCAGCAGCTGCAGGCCGATTACGGCGCCGACACGTTCACGGTCAGCATCGGGGCCGAGGCGGTGCGCGACCTGCTGGCCGAGCTGGACCTCCATGCACTGCGCGCCGAAATCCGCGAGAGCCTAGAGGCCACACGGTCGGAAATGAAACGGCGGAAGCTGGCGAAACGGTTGCGGCTGGTGGAGTCGTTCATCCGGTCGAAGAACCGGCCGGAGTGGATGGTGCTGACCGTGGTGCCTGTGATCCCGCCCGAGCTGCGCCCCCTGGTGCCGCTCGACGGGGGGCGCTTCGCCACCTCCGACCTGAATGACCTCTACCGCCGGGTGATCAACCGGAACAACCGGCTGAAGCGGCTGATGCAGCTCCGCGCGCCCGACATCATCATTCGCAACGAGAAGCGGATGCTGCAGGAAGCGGTCGACGCACTGTTCGACAACAGCCGTCGACGCCGGCCCGCCAAGGGGGCCAACAAGCGGCAGCTGAAGTCCCTGTCGGACATCGTGACCGGCAAGCAGGGGCGGTTTCGCCAGAACCTGCTAGGCAAACGCTGCGACTACTCCGGGCGTTCCGTGATCGTGGTCGGTCCGGAACTGCTCCTGCACCAGTGCGGTCTGCCCAAGAAGATGGCGCTCGAACTCTTCAAGCCGTTCATCTACTCGAAGCTCGAGCGCTACGGCCACGCGGCCGCGATCAAGAACGCGAAGCGCATGGTCGAACTCGAGGTGCCGGAGGTCTGGGACATCCTGGAGCAGGTGATCCGCGAGCACCCGGTGCTGCTGAACCGGGCCCCCACCCTGCATCGGCTGGGCATCCAGGCCTTTGAACCGGTACTGGTGGAGGGCAAGGCCATCCATCTGCACCCGCTCGTGTGCACCGCGTTCAACGCGGACTTCGACGGTGACCAGATGGCTGTGCATGTACCGCTGTCGGTCGAGGCGCAGCTGGAGGCCCGGGTTCTGATGATGTCGACGAACAACATCCTCAGCCCCGCCAACGGCAAGCCCGTGATCGTGCCGACGCAGGATATCGTGCTGGGGATCTACTACCTCAGCCTGGAACGGGATGGCGTGCTCGGCGAGGGCATGGCCTTTGCCGGACTGGGCGAGGTGCGTCACGCACTGGCCGTCGGCGTCGTCGACTTGCACGCCAAGGTGCGGGTCCGGCTGGTCAGCACGCACTCCGGCGAAAGCCGAGTGGTGGAGACCACGCCCGGTCGTGCACTGCTCAGCGAGCTGCTGCCGAAGCATCCCGAGATCAGTTTCGATCAGGTGAACCGCAAGCTGACGAAACGCGAGGTCAGCGAGTTGATCGGACTGGTCTACCGTTGCTGCGGGCAGAAGGAGACGGTCATCTTCACCGACCGGCTAATGAAGCTCGGCTTCAGCGAGGCCTGCTCGGCCGGCATCTCGTTCGGCAAGGACGACATGATCGTGCCCGCCGAGAAGGAGAAGTTGGTCGACGATGCCCACGGCCGGGTCAAGCTGCTGGAACGGCGCTACCAAGCCGGCGCCTTGACCGCGCTCGACCGGTACAACCGGATCATCGATACCTGGAGCAAGTGTACCGACGGCGTCGAGAAGGCCATGATGGATAGGATGGAGGGGACGGGGCGCGCCGGGCACGTGAACTCGATCTACATGATGGTGGACTCGGGTGCCCGGGGCTCGGTCATGCAGATGAAGCAGCTGGCCGGCATGCGCGGGCTGATCACCAACACGTCGGGCGAGATCATCGAGACCCCCATCACGTCGAATTTCCGCGAAGGCCTCGAAACAGCGGAGTTCTTCAACTCGACGCACGGGTCTCGTAAGGGGCTTGCCGATACTGCGCGAAAGACGTCGATTTCCGGGTACTTCACTCGACGGCTGGTCGATGTGGCTCAGGACGTGATCATTACGGAACACGACTGCGGAACCCGGCACGGAATCGAGAAGACCTCAGTGGTGCGCGGCTCCGAGGTCATCGAGACCTTGGGCGACCGGATCGAGGGCCGCCATGCGGCCGGGAAGATTGTCCACCCGGAAACCGGGGAAGTCCTGGTCAAGGCGGGCGGGCATATCGGTCCGGAAGAGTGTCGGCGTATCGATGCTGCGGATCTCGGCACCGTCCGGGTGCGCTCGGTGCTGACCTGCGAGACCATCAACGGCGTATGCGCCCGTTGTTACGGGATGGATCTGGCCCGGGGGACCGACGTGAACGTCGGCGAGGCCGTCGGCGTCATCGCTGCCCAGTCCATCGGCGAGCCGGGCACGCAGCTTACGATGCGGACGTTCCACATCGGGGGCGTTGCCAAGTCGGGCTCGGACCAGTTCGGTGTCGACAGCACTTCCGACGGCATCGTACGTTTCCGCTCCACCGACGGGTCCGAACCGAAGGACGTGGTGGCGAAGGCCATGGTCGTGACCCGGGGTCTCGAACTCGTGGTGGAGGGCCCGAATGGTCAGGTACAGAGCCGGGCCCGCGTCCCGTACGGGGCGGAACTGAAGGTCGAAGACGGGATGGCCGTGACACGGGGCGCCCGGCTCGCCGAATGGGACCCGTACACGCGCCCGATCCTGAGCGAGATCAGCGGCACGGTTCGGTTTGACGATCTCCGGATCGGCGTCTCGCTGGTCGAGCGGATGGATGAATCGACCCGTCTGCCGTCGCTGGAGGTGGCGCAGTGGCAGGGCGTGAAGCAGAGCCAGGAGAATCTGCGTCCCCGGGTAACCGTGGTCGGCAAGGCACGCGGCAAGGAGGAGCCCGAAGAGCAGAGCTACGAGCTGCAGGTGGGCACCGTCCTCGTGGTGAAGGACGAGGCAGCCATCGAGGCAGGCGATGTAATCGCCCGCGTCCAGACGGAGGACCGGAAGTCCCGCGACATCGTCGGCGGTCTGCCGCGGGTCATCACGCTGCTGGATGCCCCCAAACCGAAAAAGCCGGCGGTGCTGGCCGAGAAGGATGGCACCGTCCAGTCCATCGAGGAAGCGGCGGGCCGGATGCGGATCGCGATCGCGGCCAAGCGGGATGTCGAAACCCATCTCGTGCCGCGTGACCGGTACATCCTGGTGCAGGAGGGTGATCAGGTGCGCAAGGGAGATCCGCTCACCGACGGCAACCCGGTCCCGCACGACATTCTCCGGATTCAGGGGATCGATGCGCTGGCGCACCATTTCGTTGAGGAGATCCAGGATGTGTACCGGCTCGAGGGCGTCCGGATCAACGACAAGCACATCGAGGTGATCGTCGGCCAGATGCTGCAGAAGGTGCAGGTACAAGAACCTGGCGACTCCGAGTTTCTGCGTGGCGACGAGGTGGACAAGCGGACCTTCCTCGAGGTCAATAAGGAGATCCGGGCAGACGGGGGTAAGGCAGCGACCGGAGTGCCGGTTCTGCAGGGGATCACGCGGGCTAGCCGGGAGACCCAGTCCTTCATCTCTGCAGCATCGTTCCAGGAGACGACACGGGCGCTTGCGGACGCGGCACTGGCCGGCAAGACCGACGAACTGCGCGGTCTCAAGGAAAATGTCATCGTGGGGCGCTTGATTCCTGCCGGAACGGGCAACAGCACGGCGACCTATGCCCTGCGGGCCGCGTCTCGGGACCGGGTTGTCCTGGAGAAGCAAAAGGAGCGGCAGTCTGAGCAGGCCGCGCGGCGTCTGGCTGCGGCGGGAGCGATGACACCGGCGTCCGGCGTCCCCCTGCCGGAAGTGCTTCCGGTCACGAACTAAGGGCCTCCGACACTCCATCCCGGCGGCCGAATTCGGGCCGCCGGCGTCCCCCTGCCGGAAGTGCTTCCGGTCACGAACTAGGGGCCTCCGGCCACTCCATCCCGGCGGCCGAAACCGAGCCGCCGGGGTGCTCCTGCCGCCACCGTATATCGCAAGAAACCGCTTGACGTGAAGGGACTAACGGCTTACGGTGCGGCCCACCACGCGGGGTGAATGCCATCGCTGGCGCACGTCCCGTGGTTCAGTCGAAGCAAACGTTGGGTGGACCGTCGCGTCACGCCGGCAGCGTGACCCGGATCGGTCCGTTTTCGCATGAACCCCCACGGGGTTCGGAATTGAGGCATCAATGCCGACGATCAGCCAGCTCGTCCGCAAGGGGCGGAAGATGCCGGAGAAGCAGCGCAAGGTGCCGGCCCTGCAGTCTTGCCCGCAGCGCCGCGGTGTCTGCACGCGCGTGTACACCACGACTCCGAAGAAGCCCAACTCGGCGCTCCGCAAGGTGGCGCGGGTTCGTCTCACCAACGGTTACGAGGTGACCAGCTACATCCCCGGCGAAAGCCACAACCTGCAGGAGCACTCGGTCATTATGATTCGCGGCGGGCGGGTGAAGGACCTGCCGGGGGTGCGGTATCATGTGATCCGCGGCACGTACGATACGCAGGGTGTCTCTGGTCGCCGCCAGCGCCGCTCCAAGTACGGCGCTAAACGCCCGAAGTAGCCGAGCGGAGCTCATTCTCATGTCACGACGGCATCGCGCGAGCCCACGCGAGGTCCTGCCGGATCCGCGTTACGGCGACGTCATGGTCACGAAGTTCACCCACGCGCTGATGCGTGGCGGAGGCAAGTCGGTGGCCGAGCGGGTGCTGTACAGCGCTTTCGACCGTATCGCGGAGCGCACCAATCAAGACCCGCTGACCGTGTTCCGTCAAGCGGTTGAAAACATCAAGCCGGACGTCGAAACGCGATCCCGCCGGGTCGGTGGCTCGACCTACCAGATTCCGGTCGAAGTCCGTCCGGCCCGTCGCCAGGCGCTCGCCATTCGATGGCTGATCGAGGCGGCGCGAGCGCGGTCCGAGCGCACCATGCGCGATCGTCTGGCCAGTGAGTTGGCCGACGCCGCTTCTGCCCGCGGTGCGGCCTACAAGAAGCGCGAAAACACCCACAGCATGGCTCGCGCGAACCGCGCGTTCTCGCACTACCGCTGGTAGAGGCCGGAGAAGAAACGTGGCGACGACCGTTCCTCTCGACCGATATCGCAATATCGGGATCATGGCGCACATCGACGCCGGCAAGACCACGACCACCGAGCGCATTCTCTACTACACCGGCCGGTCCCACAAAATCGGCGAGGTCCATGATGGTGCGGCCACCATGGACTGGATGGAGCAGGAGCAGGAGCGCGGGATCACGATTACGTCGGCGGCCACGACCTGTGCTTGGAACGACCACAGAATCAACATTATCGACACGCCGGGCCACGTCGACTTCACCATCGAAGTCGAACGCAGCCTGCGGGTACTCGACGGCGCTGTCGCCGTGTTCGATGGCGTCGCTGGGGTGGAGCCCCAGTCCGAAACAGTCTGGCGGCAGGCGGATCGTTACGGCGTGCCCCGGATCTGCTTCATCAACAAGCTCGACCGGGTGGGCGCCAACTTCGAAGGTTCCATCCAGTCGATCCGCGACCGGCTCGGCGCGGAGCCGCTTGTCCTGCAGCTGCCGATCGGGATCGAGGCCGAGTTCGTCGGGGTCGTGGACCTGGTGGCGATGAAGTCGATCGTCTGGAAGGAGGAGGATCTCGGCGCCAGTTTTGAGGTGGGCGAGATCCCGACGGAGCTCTTCGACGAGGCAGAGGCCGCCAGGACGGCGCTGATCGAGGCCGCGGTCGAGCACGATGATGCCGCTCTGGAGCGCTACCTGGAAGGCGAGGCCCCGGACGACGACACGCTGCGGAGGTGTGTCCGGATTGGCACCGTAAAATCTGCGTTTACTCCCGTGTTCTGCGGCTCCGCCTTCAAGAACAAGGGTATTCAACCGCTACTTGATGCAGTGATTAGCTACCTTCCGGCGCCAGCGGACCTGCCGGCTACACACGGGCACCACCCCGATACGGGTGAGCAGACCGAGCGTCCGAGCTCGCGTGAGGCGCCCTTCGCGGGATTGGTTTTCAAGATCATGAACGATCCCTTCGTTGGCTCGCTGGCGTTTGTGCGGATTTATTCCGGCGTGTTGCAATCCGGCGCGACGGTCAAGAACTCGATCAAGAATCGGCGCGAACGGATCGGCCGGATGTTGCTGATGCACGCAAATTCGCGTGAGGACATCAAGGAAGCCTCAGCCGGCGACATCGTGGCCCTTGCCGGGCTGAAGTCAGTGACCACCGGCGACACGCTGTGCGATCTCCAGCACCCGGTCGTACTCGAGCGCATGCAGTTCCCCGAGCCGGTCATGGAACTCGCGGTCGAACCCAAGACCAAGACCGACCAGGAACGCATGGGCCAGGCGCTGGCCCGGCTTGCTGCCGAGGATCCCTCCTTCAAGGTGTCGGTCGACCAAGAGACGGGCCAGACCGTGCTCAAGGGCATGGGCGAGCTCCATCTCGATATCCTGGTCGATCGCATGCGCCGCGAGTTCAAGGTGGACGCGAACGTGGGCGCCCCCCAGGTCGCCTATCGTGAGACCATCACGCGGGCCGCTGAAGTCGACTACGTGCACAAGAAACAGACTGGCGGCTCGGGTCAGTTTGCGCGCGTGATCATGACGGTGGAGCCAGGCGAATCTGGCGAGGGGCTGGAATTCGTCAGCAAGGTTGTGGGCGGGAACATTCCCAAGGAGTTCGTCCCGGCGATCGAGAAGGGCATCGGGAGCGCAATGCAGAATGGCATCGTGGCCGGATACCCGGTGATCGATGTGCGGGTCACGCTCACGGACGGCGCCTACCACGAGGTGGATTCCAGCGCGATTGCGTTTGAGATTGCCGGCCGCGCCGCGTTTCGTGAGGCCATGCAGAAGGCCGCGCCGCGCCTTCTCGAGCCCATGATGCGGGTCGAGGTGGTCGTGCCGGAAGAGTTCGTCGGCGACATCATCGGTGATCTCAACGGCAGACGGGGTCAGATCGAAGGCATGGAGCCGCAGGGCAACGCCACTCAGGTCCGGGCGCACGTTCCGCTGGCCACGATGTTCGGCTATGTCAATGCGATCCGTTCCCTGTCGCAGGGTCGGGCGCAGTTCACCATGTTTTTTGAGCGGTACGATCAGGTGCCGCAGATGGTTGCCGAAGAAGTGCGCTCGAAGCTCGCATGAGCGCGCGAATGAAGGAGAGGTAGGCAATGGCCAAAGAGAAATTCGAACGGACCAAGCCGCACGTCAACGTGGGCACGATTGGCCATGTTGACCACGGGAAGACCACGCTGACCGCAGCCATCACCCGCGTGCTGGCGGCGCGCGGCGGTGCGGAGTTCGTCGGATACGAGGAAATCGATCGGGCGCCGGAAGAAAAAGAACGCGGCATCACGATCAACACGGCGCACGTGGAGTACGAGACCGACGCCCGCCACTACGCACACGTCGACTGCCCCGGGCATGCCGACTACGTGAAGAACATGATCACCGGCGCCGCGCAGATGGACGGGGCCATCCTGGTCGTGTCCGCGGCCGACGGGCCGATGCCGCAGACGCGCGAGCACATCCTGCTCGCACGGCAGGTGGGCGTGCCGGCGTTGGTGGTGTACCTCAACAAGGTCGATCAGGTGGACGATGAGGAGTTGCTCGACTTGGTGGAACTCGAGGTCCGCGAACTGTTGTCCGAGTACGACTTCCCCGGCGACGACATCCCCGTGGTTCGGGGCTCCGCCCTGCAGGCGCTGGAAGGCGACGAGGCGGGCGAGGCGTCCCTGGTGGAGCTGATGCAGGCGGTTGATGAGTACGTGCCGGAGCCAGACCGCCCGATCGACGGCGCGTTCCTGATGCCGATCGAGGACGTCTTTTCGATCTCCGGCCGTGGCACCGTCGTCACGGGCCGGGTTGAACGCGGCATCGTCAAGGTTGGCGACGAGGTCGAGATCGTCGGCGTCAAGGAAACCGAGAAAACCACCTGTACGGGCGTCGAGATGTTCCGCAAGCTGCTCGATCAGGGCCAGGCCGGCGACAATATCGGCGTGCTTCTCCGCGGAGTCGAGCGCACGGGTGTGGAGCGCGGACAGGTGCTGTCGAGGCCCGGATCCATCACGCCGCATACCAAGTTCCTTGCCGAGACCTACGTGCTGACCAAGGAGGAGGGGGGGCGGCACACGCCGTTCTTCAAGAACTACCGACCGCAATTCTATTTCCGGACGACCGACGTCACCGGGAACGTGGGCCTGCCAGAAGGAACCGAGATGGTCATGCCCGGCGACAACGTGGAACTGCAGGGCGAACTAATTGCGCCCATTGCGATGGAGGAGGGGCTCCGGTTCGCGATTCGTGAGGGCGGCCGAACGGTCGCCTCCGGTGTCGTGACCAAAATCCTCGCTTAGGCGGGGCCGGGGCGGAGAGGACGATGGAACACCAGCGCATCCGGATCCGCCTCAAGGCGTTCGACCGGCGGCTACTTGACGAATCCGCCCGTGAGATCGTGGGCACTGCCATGCGTACCGGTGCCCAAGTCCGCGGGCCCGTGCCGCTGCCCAACCGGATCCAGCGATTTACGGTCAACCGCTCGCCGCACATCGATAAGAAGTCGCGCGAGCAGTTCGAGATCCGTACCCACAAGCGCGTGCTCGACATCCTGGATCCGACGCCCCAGACCGTCGACGCGCTCATGAAGCTCGACCTCGCTGCCGGCGTGAACGTGGAAATCAAGTTGGGCTGAGACGATGCGATCCGGAGTTCTCGTACGCAAGCTGGGCATGACCCGCCTCTTCCTCGACGACGGACGGCACTGTCCCGTCACGGTGCTCTCGCTGGAGGGCTGCGAGGTAGTTGGGCAGCGTACCCCGGAGCGAGATGGATACAGCGCTGTCCAGGTGGGCGCCGGCAGCGTCGCCGCCCGCAACGTGGCCAAGCCACAGCGCACGGCAGCCGAGAAGCGCGGCATGGCGCTGAAGCGTCAGATCCGGGAATTCCGGGTTTCCACCGAGAACCTGCTCGAGCCCGGCAGCCGCTTCCGTTCCAGCCACTTTGTGGTCGGCCAGTACGTGGATGCGCGCGGCGTGACGATTGGCAAGGGTTTTGCCGGTGCCATGAAGCGCCACAACTTCGGCGGCCTGCGCGCTTCGCACGGTGTGTCGGTCTCGCATCGAAGCCACGGTTCCACTGGTAACAGCCAGGACCCTGGCCGGGTCTTCAAAGGCAAGAAGATGGCGGGGCAGATGGGTGCCCGGCAACGGACCGTCCAGAACCTCGAGGTGGTGTCGACGGACGAGGAACGCGGCGTGATTCTGGTGAAGGGCGGTGTGCCCGGTGCGCCGGGAAGCTGGCTTGCGCTGTCGGATGCGGTCAAGCGAGCATTGCCGCCTGGGGTGCCGTTCCCGGCCGGAATCGAGGAGAGGACCCTCGCGCCGGATGTGAAGGATGCACCGGATCAGCCAGAGGGCAGTGCGGCGGCGGAAGCCGACGTGGCCGCCCCGGGTGAGGCGGCGGACGAGGAGTGATGCAATGAAGCTTGACGTTCGCACACTCGACAACGAGAAAACTGGCGAGACCGAACTCGCGGATGCCGTATTCGCCGTGGAGGTGCGCAAGGACATCCTCCACCGCATGGTGAACTACCAATTGGCCCGACGGCGCCGGGGCACGCGAAAGGCCCGCGAGCGCGGAGAGGTTACGGGGTCGACCGCGAAAATATGGCGACAGAAGGGTACCGGCCGGGCGCGGCACAGCTCCCGGAAGGCGGTCATTTTCCGCGGCGGCGGCGCCGTGCACGGGCCCCGCCCTAGGAGCCACGCCCATTCGCTGCCGAAGAAGGTACGGCGGATGGCGCTCCGTTGCGCGCTCTCGGCAAAGGTGGCGGAGCAACAGGTGATCGTGCTGGACTCGTTGGCACTGCCTACGCCGCAGACGAAGGCCCTCGCGGCGAAGCTCCATGCGCTCGATGTCCAGCGCGCACTGGTCGTCGCGGGCGGCGAGGTGGACCCGAGTTTCCGCCGCGCCGCTGCGAATCTGCCGGGCATCGATTGCCTGCCGGTGCAGGGAGCGAACGTCTACGACATTCTTCGGCATGAGAAGTTGGTAATTGTCCCCGAAGCCATTCGTGCACTCGAGGAGCGGCTGTCATGAACGTCGCGCAGTCCTGCGAGATCGTGCTCCGGCCCCTGGTGACCGAGAAATCATCGGCGGCGCTGGAGCATAATCAGGTCGTATTCCGGGTCAGCCGGCAGGCTACGAAACGGCAGATTCGCGAGGCCGTGGAGCGTCTGTTCAAGGTCAAGGTGACGGCGGTGAACACGCTGGTGACCAAGGGAAAGACGAAGCGGCTGCGCGGGATCAAGGGTCGGCGAAGCGACCAGAAGAAGGCGTTCGTGACGCTGGCGTCGGGTCAGTCGATCGATCTTGGGAGTGAGGTCTGACCATGGCCCTCAAGCAGCACCGCCCGGTTACGCCCGGTCGCCGCCAGTTGGTGCTGGTCGACCGTTCAGCGCTGCACCGGGGGAAGCCGGAGAAGGCGCTTACCGAGGGGTTATCCAGCACCGGCGGACGCAACAATCAGGGGCGCATCACGGTTTGGCACCGTGGCGGCGGTCACAAGCGGCGATATCGGCTGATCGACTTCCGCCGCCGCCGCGATGACGAGCCCGCGACGGTTGAGCGGCTCGAGTACGACCCCAACCGGAGCGCCTTCATCGCCTTGATCCGATATCCGGACGGCGCGCTCTCCTACATCCTGGCGCCACAGCGGCTGGCGCCCGGTGACACGATCGTTTCCGGCGACCGGACCGATATCAAGCCGGGCAACTGCATGCCGCTTCGCAACATGCCGGTCGGGTCCATCGTGCACAACATCGAGCTCAAGCCCGGTGCCGGCGGTCAGCTGGCCCGGTCGGCGGGGAGCTACGCGCAACTGCTCGGCAAGGATGCGGATCGGGTCGTGATCCGACTGGTTTCGGGGGAACAACGCCTGGTACGGGCGGATTGCCGGGCGACGGTCGGATCGATCTCGAATCCGGATCATCAGAACGCGAAGCTCGGAAAGGCGGGCCGCAGTCGCTGGCTGGGACGGCGACCGCACGTGCGTGGAGTGGTCATGAACCCGGTGGACCACCCGCATGGTGGCGGCGAGGGCCGCACGTCCGGCGGACGGCATCCTGTGACCCCGTGGGGCGTGTCGACCAAGGGGCACCGGACCCGCAGCAACAAGTCGACCGACCGCTGGATTATCCGCCGTCGGCGGAAGAAGTAGGAGTCGGTACGATGGCACGGTCAGTATGGAAAGGACCCTTCGTCGACGGCTATCTGCTCCGCAAGGCGCAGAAAGCAGTCGAGAGCGGGTCCCGGGCACCCATTCGAACTTGGTCGCGCCGGTCCACCATCATGCCGCAGTTCGTCGGCCTCACCTTCGCTGTCCACAACGGTCGGAAGTTCATTCCCGTGCTGGTGTCGGAGGACATGGTCGGACACAAGTTTGGCGAATTTGCCCCGACGCGGACCTTCTATGGGCATGCGGGCGACCGCAAGGCAACGAGGCGTTGACCGGCCATGGGTAAACGTTCCGCTCCGAGCCGCCTCCGCCCGAATGAGGCGATGGCCATGGCCCGCGCTGTCAGGGTCAGCCCGCAGAAGCTGAACCTGGTGGTTGGGCTCATTCGCGGGCTCGCGGTTAGCGACGCGGCTCGAGCCCTCGAGTTCTCGCGCCGGCGTATCGCCAACGACGTGCGCAAGGTCCTGCTGTCGGCCGTGGCCAACGCGGAAGGCAACCGGCTGGATGCGGGCAAGCTGGTAGTTGCGGACGCTTCGGTCGGGAAGTCGCTGGTCATGCGGCGCTTCCGGGCTCGCGCCCGGGGCCGGATGGGGCGTTACCAACGCGCGTTCAGCCGACTGACGATTATCGTGCGTGAAGAGGATTAGGCAGGCATGGGGCACAAGGTCAATCCAATCGGTTTGCGGTTGGGCATCAATCGGACGTGGGACTCCCGCTGGTATGCGAATGCCGACTACGCGGACCTCTTGCACGAAGATCTGCGAATCCGTCGATACATTCAGTCCGACCTGAAGGGCGCGGGTATCAGTCGGATCACGATTGAACGGCCGCCAAAGAAGGCACGAGTCATCATCCACACGGCCCGGCCCGGCATGGTGATTGGCAAGAAGGGCGCCGACATCGAGCGGATTCGTAAGAAGCTCGCGACCATGACCGAAAGCCAGATCCAGCTGAACATTGTCGAGATCCGCAAGCCGGAGATCGAAGCCCAGTTGGTGGCCGAGAATGTTGCGGAGCAGCTGGAGCGGCGCGTGGCCTTTCGCCGGGCCATGAAGCGCGCGGTGCAGGCGTCGATGCGGCTCGGCGCCCTCGGGATCCGCATCACGGTGGGTGGACGGCTTGGCGGGGCGGAGATCGCCCGGGTGGAATGGTACCGTGAGGGTCGCGTGCCGCTCCATACGCTTCGCGCGGACATCGATTACGGCGTGGCCACTGCCCGCACGGCGTACGGAACCTGTGGGGTCAAGGTGTGGGTGTTCCGGGGCGAGATCCTGGCCCACGATCCTTCGGCCATGGAACGCACACGCAGTGAGCAGCAGCAACGGCCCTTGGCGGGTGGCGGCGGCCATGGCGGGCGTTCCGGTTCGTCAGGCCGCGGGGGCCGGGCGGCGCGAGCCGCGGCTGCAGATGCGAAGCCGCCGGAGCCTGCCGCCGCTGCCAAACCGGCGACGGCGACCGAATCCGGGGCGACGTCGGACCCGTCGACGGTCGTGGAACCAGAAGCCAAGACCGGGACCGAAGTTCCTGCCGACGCAGGGGCCAATGCCGGATCGGAGGCGGTCGCAGAACCTTCGGGCACGGTAGAGCCTGTCGCCACGGCCGCCGCCGAATCCGAGGCGGTCGCAGAACCTTCGAGCTCGGCGGAGTCGGCCACCACGTCCGATGCCGCAGCAGCGGTCGGTGACACGGCTGAAGAGGCTAGCGCCGATGAGGCCGAGAAGCCTGCAGCCGACCAGGCTGAGGAAGGTACCGAGCCATGATGAGCCCTAAACGGACCAAGTTCCGGAAAGCCCACAAGGGACGCATCCACGGGAACGCCAAGGGGGGGACGACCCTCAATTTTGGCTCCTTCGGTATCAAGAGTCTGCAGGCGGAACGGGTGACGGCGCGGCAAATTGAAGCCGCAAGGCGTGCCGTGACGCGCCACATCCGTCGGCAGGGGCGTGTGTGGATCCGGATCTTTCCCGACGTCCCGGTTTCGACCAAGCCGACGGAAGTGCGGATGGGCAAAGGAAAAGGGTCGCCCGAGTACTGGGTCTGTCGCGTCAAGCCGGGACGGGTTCTCTTTGAGTTGGACGGCGTCACGGCCGAGACGGCGCGCCGAGCATTTGAGCTCGCATCTGCGAAGCTTCCGGTGCGGACCCGCTTCGTCACCCGGTTGGAGCAATAGCGGTGGCGTTGCCAATCGCGGAAGTGCGGCAGAAGACCGACGACGAGCTCGCCGCGATGCTGGAAGAACGGGCCCGCGAGCGCCTGAATCTCAGATTCCGGCAGGCCACCGGGGAACTCGAGAACACTGCACGGGCCCGCGAGGCGCGGCGCGAGATCGCGCGCATCAAGACCGTGTTGAACGAACGCGTGAAAGGTTCCTGAGGTATGCCCAAACGCGTAATGCGCGGCGTCGTAGTGAGTGCTGCGCCGAAACAGACAGTCGTAGTTCGGGTGGAACGACTGGTTCGCCACCCGCTGTACAAGAAGTTCATCCGGCGGTCCGCCAAGTACCATGCCCACGATCCGGACAATGCCTGTCAACCCGGTGACGTCGTGCGCATTCGCGAGCGCCGACCGCTTTCCAAGCTCAAGTGTTGGGAAGTACTGCCCACGGACGCCAACTGAGGGGCTGGCACTGTGATTCAAGCTGAGACCAATCTCGGGGTTGCCGACAACTCCGGCGCCAGGCGCGTCCAATGCATCAAGGTATTGGGCGGTGCCAAACGGCGTTACGCGTGGGTTGGCGACATCATCGTTGTGTCAGTAAAGGAAGCGATTCCGCGCGGACGGGTGAAGAAGGGCGACATTCACCGGGCGGTTATCGTCCGCACCGCAAAGGAAATTCGCCGTTCTGACGGCACCGCAATACGGTTCGATTCCAACGCAGCGGTGCTGATCGACCGCGAGAACGAGCCCATTGGCACACGGATCTTCGGACCCGTGACGCGCGAGCTGCGTGCCAAGCGGTTCATGAAAATTATCAGCCTCGCCCCGGAAGTCCTGTGATGGCGAGCGGCAAGTTCAGGATTCGCCGAGGTGACGAGGTGGTCGTGCGAACCGGCCGTGATCGGGGCCGTACCGGCGAGGTGATCCGGGTGGATCGGGAGCAGGCACGGGTGGTCGTGCGCGGGGTCAACATCGCACGGCGGCACACACGCCCTTCGCCGAGCAGTCCGGGCGGAATCGTGGAGCGGGAGCTACCGATCCACATCTCGAATGTGGCGTTGCGGGATCCTTCCGACGGCCAGCCCACCAAGGTCGGCTACCGACGGATGGATGATGGCCGCAAGGTGCGAATTGCCAAACGGTCTGGCGATCTCCTGGATGACTGAGGGCAACATGGCTGCACGTCTCCGCGAACTGTACGACACCCGCTACCGCGAGGAGCTGCAGCGGGAACTGGGGATCAGCAACCGGTTTGCTGTTCCCCGACTGGAAAAGATCGTGCTCAACATGGGGGTCGGAATCCCCTCGCAGTCCTCCGTTCGCGGCGGTATGGTGAAGGAGGACGACAAGGGAGTCGAAGGTGCGCTTCGTGACCTTGAGGCGATTACGGGCCAGAAGCCTGTGGCGACGGAGGCACGCAAACCCATCGCCGGGTTCAAGATCCGCCAGGGAATGAAGATCGGCTGCAAGGTCACCCTGCGGTCCACCCGGATGTACGAGTTTCTCGACCGTCTGGTCAACATTGCCCTGCCACGCGTCCGGGACTTCCGCGGCGTCAATCCGAACTCGTTCGACGGCAACGGGAATTTCGCGCTGGGCTTGCGGGAACAGATCGTGTTCCCGGAGATCGACTACGACACCGTCGATCAGGTGCGCGGCCTCGATGTCGTCATTGGCACTACCACGTCCAACGACGACTGGGCGCGGGCGCTGCTGCTCAAATTCAACATGCCCTTCCGCGGGCAGGGAGCCTGATTGCCATGGCCAAAGTGAGTGCCATCATGAAAAACCGTCGGCGCCGGCTGATGGCCGAGCGCGGACGTGCAGCCCGTCTTGCCCTCAAAGCCAAAGTACGCGATCGCACAGCTCCGCCGGAGGAGCGGTTTCAGGCGGTGCTGAGTTTGGCCAAACTGCCACGGAACGCATCTCCGGTACGAATCCGCAACCGTTGTGAGCTGACGGGCCGGCCGCGCGGGTACTACCGAAAGATGCGGATATCGCGGATTGCGCTCCGGGAGCTCGCCTCGATGGGCCAGATCCCCGGTATGACCAAGGCGAGCTGGTAAGGAGGCCACGGACGATGACCATGACGGACCCGCTCGCGGACATGCTCACTCGGATCCGCAATGGCCTGATGGCCGAGCGGCAGACGGTTCGGTGCCCGGATTCGCGCCTGCGCCGAGCCGTGCTCGAGGTGCTTCGGCAGGAGGGCTATATCCGGGCATGGAGTGTCGAGGAGCTCGGCGGCCCCAAGCGCGACATCGTGATCGAGCTGAAATACCACAAGGGGGCGCCGGCCATCCGGGAAATTAAGCGCGTCTCCAGTCCGTGTCGCCGCATCTATTCGCCGGCGCGTGAGATTCCGCGTTACTTCGGCGGACTCGGCGTACACGTGCTGTCGACGCCTGCAGGGGTCATGTCTGATCGGGCCGCCCGCGAGGCTAACGTCGGCGGCGAAGTCCTCTGCCGGGTGTTCTGACGATGTCCCGAGTCGGCAAGCACCCGATCCCGATCCCGGACGGGGTTGCCGTCACGGTCGAGGGGCTCCGCGTGACAGTCGAAGGAAAGCTCGGGACACTGAGCCAGACCTTTCCGACGAGCGTGGAGATCCGGCACGCCAATCAGGCTATCGAAGTGGTGCCGCGCTCGACGAGTGACGATTCGCGCGCTGCCTGGGGCATGACCCGCGCACTGATCGCGAACATGGTGACCGGCGTTAGCGCCGGCTTCAAGCGCTTTCTCGACATCGAGGGGGTCGGTTACCGGGCGGCGTTCAAGGAAGGCATTCTCAACCTGCAGCTTGGATATAGCCACGACGTGCACATCGCGGTACCCGACGATCTGACGGTGGCCTGTCCACGGCCGACGGAGATCGAGATATCGGGGGCGAGCCGGCAACGAGTGGGGCAACTTGCAGCAGAGATCCGGGCCTTTCGTCCGCCCGAACCCTATAAGGGCAAGGGAGTTCGTCACCGGGGCGAATTCGTCCGGCGTAAGGAAGGCAAGAGGAAGTAGGCCATGGCAGTCTCTCCGCGCGAACGCATGCTTCGGCGCCGTCGCCGCAATCACCGCCGGGTACGGGTCGCCGCCAACGGACGACCCCGACTGGCGATTTTTCGTTCAAATTTCCACATTTACGCGCAGGTGATCGATGACGTGTCCGGCCGGACAGTGGCCAGCGCATCGACTTTGGACCGGGCCCTGAGATCTGAAAGCGGGCGCGGGATCGAGGCGGCGCGGGCAGTCGGGGCTCTCGTTGCCCAGCGCTCCAAGGAGGCGGGCATCGACACAGTAGTCTTTGACCGTGGCAGTTATCTTTATCACGGTCGTGTGCGGGCGTTGGCCGAGGCGGCACGGGAGGGCGGTCTCGGGTTCTGACCCCAGATCGAGAAACGGTATGGCGCGCAGACAACGTAGTTCCGAGGAACGTCAGGAACTCACCGATAACCTGGTGAAGATTCGCCGGGTGGCCAAGGTGGTGAAAGGCGGTCGTCGCTTCGGCTTCGCCGCTATCGTCGTCGTCGGCGACGGCCAGGGGCGGGTAGGATTTGGATCGGGGAAAGCAAAGGAAGTCCCCGAGGCGATCCGCAAGGCAACGGAGAACGCCAAGGGAAGACTCATTCGCGTTCCCCTTCGGGAAGGTCGTACGCTGCACCATGACACCAGTGGCAGGCTCGGTTCGGCTCGGGTGATTCTGCGCGCTGCTCCGCCGGGGACCGGCATTATTGCGGGTGGCCCGGTGCGCGCAGTTCTGGAACGCCTTGGCGTCCAGGATGCCGTCGGAAAGTCGGTGGGCAGCGGCAATGCGATCAACATGGTGCGGGCAACGTTCGACGCCCTGCAGAACGTACAGTCACCGGCGGATGTTGCCGCCCGCCGCGGTCGCAAGGTCTCCGAAATCCTCAGTCGGACCGACCGCAGGCGTCGGGCGGGCCGGAGTGAAGGCACCGCGGCAAGGTCCGAAGCGGATGCTGCCGGCGGCGGCGCGAAGGAGAACACCGGATCGCCACGCGCCGAGCGCCCCGAGGCGGTTCCGGGCGCAACCGAAGAGGCCGGCAAGAATCTCACGGAAGGCGCGGCTCCCGCGTAATTCGTTATGGCAACACCCTCTTCGGGGCGCATTCGCGTCACCCAAATCAAGAGCCCGATCGGGCGCAAGCCCGTGCAACGCAAGACGTTGATCGGACTTGGCCTGAATCGGGTCGGCCGAGTGTCCGAACTCGAGGACACGCCGGCCGTCCGCGGGATGGTCGAGCGGGTACGGCATCTCGTCTCGATGGAAGCGATTTCAGCCGGGGAGCCCACCGAATGATGCTCCATGAACTTGGGTTCAAGAACGGAGCCCGGCACGACCGCAAGCGTGTCGGTCGCGGCATCGGCTCAGGCAAGGGAAAGACCTCGGGGCGGGGCCACAAAGGACTGAAGGCTCGCTCCGGTTCGAGTACGTCCGGTTTCGAGGGTGGCCAGATGCCGCTCTACCGGCGGCTTCCCAAGCGCGGGTTTCGGCCTCCCTGTCGGCGGCATTTTGCCGAGGTCAATCTGGGCCGCATCCAGGCTGCGCTCGACGCCGGCCGGCTGGACGCCGCCACGGTCGTGAACGCCAAGGTCCTGGTGGAAGCGGGGGTGATCCGCCGCGTGCGGGACGGTGTGCGCCTGCTCGGTTCGGGCACCCTGTCCACGCCAATGACATTTGAGGTGGCCGGAGCGTCCCGGCCGGCAGTCGCCGCCGTGGAAAAGGCGGGTGGCAGCGTCCGTGTGCTGTCCTCCGGCAACTCGGGCGGACATGCCCCGACTGGCGCGACACCCGCCGAACCGGCGGAGACATGAGCGCCGTCAATCATTGCGGTTCCCGACCGGGTGACGGCTGGAATTCCCCGGGGAGTGCCGGCTGATGGCATCTGCCGCCGAACAACTCGCTGCCAACATCAACTTTGGTGCGATCGCTCAGGCCACCGAACTCAAGCGACGGATCTGGTTC
Organism: Alphaproteobacteria bacterium; assembly: GCA_021296265.1. Taxonomy (GTDB): domain Bacteria; phylum Pseudomonadota; class Alphaproteobacteria; order TMED109; family TMED109; genus VXPW01. The sequence goes on from JAGWAT010000001.1 coordinate 118,157, forward strand.
ACGCTGGGCGCACTGATCGTCTATCGCATCGGTACCTACATCCCGCTGCCTGGGATCGAGACCAGTGCGGTGGCCGACGTGTTTCAGCAGAATTCGGGCGGCATCCTTGGGATGTTCGACATGTTTGCCGGCGGTGCGCTTGGCAGGATGACGATATTCGCGCTGAACATCATGCCGTACATCTCGGCCTCGATCATCATTCAGTTGATGACGACGGTGTCGGCGCATCTTGCACAGCTGAAGAAGGAAGGCGAATCCGGTCGCCAGCGGATTACCCAGTACACGCGCTACGGTACCGTCGTCCTGGCGGCCATGCAGGCGCTCGGGATTGCGGTCGGTCTGGAGAGTCTCAGCGGTTCGCAGGGGCCGGCGGTTCAGGACCCGGGACTGTTCTTCCGGTTCGTTACCGTGATCACGCTCACGGGGGGCACGGTGTTCCTGATGTGGCTCGGCGAGCAGATCACGTCGCGCGGGATCGGGAATGGAATCTCGCTGATCATCATGGCCGGAATCGTGGCCGAGCTTCCTGCCGCCCTGGTGGCTACGCTGGAGCTTGGCCGCACGGGTGCCCTATCGGGCGCGTTGATCATCTTGCTGATGATCCTGGCGGTCGGGGTCATCGCGTTCATCGTCTTTATCGAGCGTGCGCAACGCCGCATTCTCATCCAGTACCCGAAGCGGCAGCTGGGCACCAAGACCTTCGGCGGTGATACGAGCAGCTACCTGCCGCTCAAGCTCAACACGTCGGGGGTGATCCCGCCGATCTTCGCAAGTTCGATCCTCCTGCTGCCAGTTACAGCGCTCAGTTTCAACGCCGGGCAGGGGCCCTCGTGGCTGCTCGACGTCACGGCTGCGTTGGGGCGGGGTCAGCCCGCCTACCTGGCCCTTTACGTGGCAGGAATCGTGTTCTTTGCGTTCTTCTACACGTCGGTCGTGTTCAATCCTGCGGACACGGCAGACAATCTGAAGAAGTACGGCGGTTTCGTCCCGGGCGTGCGCCCCGGTGCCAACACGGCTGCCTACATCGACCGTATTCTGACCCGCCTCACCACCGCGGGCGCGGCGTACTTGGCGGTGGTGTGCCTGTTGCCCGAGATGCTGATTTCCCAGTACGCGGTGCCGTTCTACTTCGGCGGCACCAGTCTGTTGATCGTGGTCAACGTGACGATGGACACCGTGGCGCAAATTCACTCGCATCTGGTCGCCCGCCAATTCGAGGGACTAATCAAGAAAGCGAAGCTCCGGGGCCGATCGTAATGCGCTTGGTGCTGCTGGGGCCGCCCGGTTGTGGCAAGGGGACTCAGGCAGCCGTGCTCCGTGACCAGTTCGGGATCCCGCATCTCTCGACCGGGGCGATGCTGCGTTCTGCTGTGGAAGCGGACACGGAGATCGGGCGTCGGGCCGCGTCGATCATGAGTCGTGGGGCCCTGGTTCCCGACGAGGTCGTGCAGGGAATCGTGGCGCTGCGGGTGGGCCTTGAGGATTGCGCACGGGGTTACATCCTCGATGGCTTCCCGCGCACCGTCGCGCAAGCCGATGCCCTGCAGCAAATGTTGGCGCGTGCAGGTCAGGCACTGGACCGGGTGGTCGAGTTCACCATTTCCGAGGACGAGCTGGTCCGCCGAATTACCGGGCGATATGTCTGCATCAAGTGCGATGCGGTCTACAACGAACATTCCAAACCGACCCAGCGGAAGAATATCTGCGATGTGTGTGGCGGCGGCGCGTTCCGCCGCCGAGAGGATGACCGCGTGGATACCGTGGCGGAGCGAATGGCCAACTATCGGGCGGAAACGGCGCCGCTGGTTCCCTATTACGAGGACAAGGGACTGCTCACGCAGATCGACGGCAGCCAAACGACGTCCAAGGTCACAGCGGAACTGCTTGGAGCGCTCGCCTGAGACGATCTTAAACGCTTCCTGTTTCCGATGGCGGCCCCGGCGACACCTACCCCTGGCCGATCGTCGACCACGCCGCGGCGCGGAGGCGGGCCCTGACGGTCAATCGGTGTCAGATTCGCCGTGATCCGAACCAGAACACCTAACCGCCCACGTTCGCTCCGCCCCAGGCGTCGGTGTGGAGTCGCCTGACCGGTGCGACCCGCCCCACGTTCGTGATGCGTCCCGGCCTCATGGCGCCCGTGGATCGCGCGCCCTGGTGGAGGCACCCGAAAGCCCCAGGTCAGAGTCCTCGGGAATGATGGTCGATGATTCAACGGTGAGCAGGGTCTTCACGCGCGCAGCGGCGCGCACGCTTCGGCCAGCCAGGCGCCCGTCTCCGGCTTGAGCCGCGGAGCCAGGGTCGTTGCAACCCGCTGGTGGTAGGCGTCGAGCCAGCGCAGTTCGTCCGGAGTGAGCATGTCGGGGACAATGAGGCGCCGGTCAATTGGAGCCAGCGTCAGGGTTTCGAAGCCGAGCAGGGGGAATTCGGCACCGTCCGGTGCAGGCTCCTCGCGCACTGCGACAAGGTTTTCGATGCGGATTCCGTACTGGTCTTCAAGGTAGTACCCGGGCTCGTTGGAGATCACCATCCCGGCCGCAAGCGGCACGAGCGCGCTCTTAGAGACGGCTGGTGAGCCGGTGCGGTCGACCCGAAAGGAAATCGATTGGGGGCCTTCGTGCACATTGAGAAAACTGCCGACGCCGTGGCCGGTGCCGTGATCGTACGAGAGTCCCGCCTGCCACAGCGGCGCGCGCGCCAGGATGTCCAGCTGGCCACCGGGCGTGCCGCTGGGAAAGCGGACGGAGGCCAACGCGATGTGTCCTTTGAGCACGCGCGTGAAGCGGTCGCACATTTCCGGCTGCGGCGGACCCACGACAACAGTGCGGGTGACGTCGGTCGTGCCGCCGAGGTACTGGCCGCCGCTGTCGACCAGGTAGAGATCTCCCGGACGAAGCGGTAGATCGGTTTCCGGCGAGGCCCGGTAATGCACGATGGCGCCGTGTGGCCCCGTGCCGGAAATCGTCGGAAAACTCGGGGATCTGAAGTCCGGACTCTCGCGCCGGTATGCCTCCAGCCGCGCGGCGGCGCTGCATTCGCTGACCTCGCCGAGGGGAGCATGCTCCTCTAGCCAGCGGAGGAACTTGACCATCGCCAGGCCGTCAATTTCATGGACCGCTCGCATGCCCTGCAACTCGACGGAATTCTTTACGGCTCTCGGCAGTTCGACGGGGTCAGGGGCGTGCCTGACCCCGGCTCCCGACTCGGTCAGGAGCGTTCGGATCCACACCGGCGTGGAAGCCGGATCAAGCTGCACAGTTGCCTGCTCCGCACCGAGCGTCGACAAGCTGTCCCGGAGCGCCGAACTCGGCTGCACCGACACCGAGTCCCCCAGATGGATCCGCACTTCCTCCGTCAGGCCGACGGGGTTCGCGAACAGGCGCGCGGATCCGTCGCGCAGCAGGATTGCCGTGTTCAGCGCCACCGGCGAATAGGGTAGGTCCGTCCCGCGAATATTGAGGAGCCAGGCGACCGATTCACATGATGCGAGCACGACCGCGTCGACCTCGTGTCGCCTCAGTGTTTCTGCCAATCGGCTCCGCTTGCTGGCGCTCGTCTCACCGGCGTACTCCAGCGGGTGGGGGAGAATGCTCCCGGCCGGGGGAGGAGGCTGGTCGGTCCAACACTGGTCGATCGGGTTCGGGTCCACGGGAACCAGTTTTCCGCCGGCCCGCTCCACGACTCGTGTCATGTGCTCGACCCGGGCTACGCTGAACAACCTGGGATCGAAGCCGATCCTGGCGTCTCCGTCCATCGTGTCGGCCAGCCAGCGGCCGGGCGGGCAGGAGCCGCTGTTGAACACCTCATAATTTCCGGGGTCAACTTGCGAACGCGCTTGGATCGTGTATCGCCCATCGACAAACAGTGCGGCGCGGCCGGCCAGCACCACCGCCGTGCCAGCCGATCCGGTGAACCCGGTGAGCCATGCCAACCGTTCAGCAGCGGCGGAAATGAACTCGCCGAGGAACTCGTCTTCATGCGGTTGAACGAAGCCGTGCAGGCCGCGTTCCGTCAGCCGGTCCCGGACGAGCCGAAGGCGCTTCCCAGTCATACGGTCTCACGTCCAGCCGGGCGTGGCGGACTTGACGATGGTATCGTAGAGGATGAGGCGGCGATAATAGCACCGAAGCGACGGACACGAGGCCGTACACCGGTCGGACACCCGGGTTCTCGGCCCGGTCGGGACTGGACGGAAATCGCCGTGTGGGAGCCTCGGCAGACCGTCTGATTTCCGCCCTAAATCAGACTTGTCGAGCGGAACGCCCTTCGAGGCGTGCCATTTAGCTTGCGTCGACGACCCGCGAAGGGTTAGATTTCTCCCCTTGTGGGAGCCGTGAAAAACGGCTCGATCACGCGTGCGGACGGTACATGAGCGAATCCACCGGCAAGGACGGAAAGAACAGCCTGTTTTGCTCGTTCTGCGGCAAAAGCCAACACGAAGTCCGGAAACTGATTGCCGGCCCGACGGTGTTCATCTGCGACGAATGCGTCGAATTGTGCATGGATATCATCCGTGAGGACAATCACTCGAGTCTGGTCAAAAGCCGCGAGGGTGTACCCACGCCGTCCGAGATCTGCGCGGTCCTCGACGATTATGTGGTCGGTCAGGACCATGCCAAGCGGGTGCTGTCCGTTGCCGTGCACAATCACTACAAGCGTCTTGCGCACGGGCTCAAGTCGTCGGACGTCGAGTTGGCCAAGTCCAACATCCTGCTGATCGGGCCGACGGGCAGTGGCAAGACCCTGCTGGCGCAGACCTTGGCGCGGATTCTTGACGTGCCGTTCACGATGGCCGACGCGACGACCCTGACCGAGGCCGGTTACGTTGGTGAAGATGTCGAGAACATCATTCTGCACCTGCTCCAAAATTCCGAATACAACGTGGAGCGGGCGCAGCGCGGCATCGTGTATGTGGACGAGATCGACAAGATCAGCCGGAAGTCGGACAACCCTTCGATCACGCGCGACGTGTCGGGCGAGGGCGTGCAGCAGGCGCTGCTGAAGATCATGGAAGGCACGGTGGCGAGTGTCCCGCCGCAGGGTGGCCGCAAGCACCCGCAGCAGGAGTTCCTGCAGGTGGATACGACCAACATTCTGTTCATCTGTGGAGGCGCATTCAGCGGTCTGGAGCGGATTATCGCCGACAGGGAAACGGGGACCGGCATCGGCTTTGGCGCCGATGTGCGATCACCGGAGGAAGCCCGCAAGGACGACATCCTGAAGAAGGTGCAGCCCGAGGACCTGCTGCGCTATGGACTGATCCCCGAATTTATCGGCCGGCTCCCTGTCGCGACCACCCTTCGCGAACTCGACGAATCCGCGCTGGTCGAGATCATCACGACGCCGAAGAACGCACTGGTGAAGCAATACGTGCGCATGTTCGAGATGGAAGGCGCGAAGCTGACGGTCACCGAGGACGCCGTTCGCGTGATCGCGCGTCGGGCCATTTCGCAGAAAACGGGTGCCCGTGGCCTGCGATCGATTTTTGAAGCTATCCTGTTGGACACGATGTTCCATCTGCCGTCACACGACGGAGTACAGGAAGTTGTCATCGACTCGGAAGTTGCCGAGGGCCGTCGGCAGCCCCTGATGATCTTCGCCGACCCTGCCGTCGGCTCAGCGGCGGAACGCTCGCAGCCCCGCGCCATTTCCGGATAGCGCGCCGGGCCTTGAAATAGGGCTCTGGACATCACAACTGTGCTTGGCGGCGCCAGCCGTTTCCGGAGCCACTAAGGACAAAGCAGCATGCAAGACGATAGTGAGAAGGCCGTTCCCACGGTGCCGGAACGCGAGACCAAGCTCTTGCCGGTGTTGCCGCTCCGAGACATCGTCGTTTTTCCCAACATGATCGTCCCGCTGTTCGTGGGGCGGGAAAAGACGGTGCGCGCCCTGGAAGAGGCCATGGGGGGTGACAAGCGGATCCTGCTCGTCGCCCAGCGCGAATCCACCGAAGACGACCCGGGGCCAGAGGACATCTATCCGGTCGGTACGGTCGGAAAAATCGTCCAGTTGCTCAAGCTCCCTGACAACACCGTGAAGGTATTGGTCGAGGGAGTGGTGCGGGCGTCCATCGAAGAGTTCACCGTCACCGATACGTTCCTCCAGGCTAGGATTTCCGACCTTCCCGACGAAACGCCGGCGCTGGACAGCACGCTCGAGGCGTTGCTCCGCGCCGTGCACGCGCGGTTCGAGACATACGCCAAGTTGAGCAAGAAGATTGGGCAGGAAACGGTGGCGTCGATCGCGCAGATCGACTTTACCGACCCTGGCCGGATTGCCGATGCGGTGGCCGCCCAGATCGGGAGCAAGATCTCGGACCGGCAGACGTTGCTCGAGACCAGTGACATCCGAAAGCGGCTTGATCTGATCCACGCGTCGATCGAAGCGGAGATCGAGGTACTGAAGGTCGAGCGCAAGATCCGGACGCGCGTCAAGACGCAGATGGAGCGTTCGCAGCGCGAGTACTACCTCAATGAGCAGATGAAGGCGATCCAGCGCGAGCTGGGTGAAGGCAGTGACCGCGACGAGGACGACGCCGACAACTTCCGCTCGCGCATCATGGCGACCAAGTTTTCCAAGGAAGCCAAGGCGAAGGCCCTGGGAGAACTGCGGAAGCTACGTTCGATGAGTCCGATGTCAGCCGAGTCGACGGTGGTACGCAGCTACATCGAGTGGTTGCTGGACGTTCCCTGGAAGAAGGCCAGCCGCGTCAACCGCGATCTGAGGAAGGCAGAGACGATCCTGAACGAGGACCATTACGGTCTGGAGAAGGTCAAGGAGCGCATTCTTGAACACCTCGCGGTGCAGCAGCGAACCAAGCGCGGACACGGTCAGATCCTTTGTCTCGTCGGACCGCCTGGGGTGGGAAAGACGTCACTGGGAGAATCCGTCGCCCGGGCGACGGGCCGGAAGTTCGTTCGTGTGGCGCTTGGTGGAATTCGCGACGAAGCGGAGATCCGCGGTCATCGTCGTACCTACGTCGGCTCCATGCCCGGGCGCATCATCCAGGGCATGAAGAAGGCCAAGGTGTCCAACCCCCTCTTCCTGCTGGATGAAATCGACAAGCTCGGTGCTGACTGGCGGGGCGATCCGACGTCGGCCCTGCTGGAGGTGCTGGACCCGGAGCAGAACATCACCTTCAACGACCACTACCTGGAGGTTGACTACGACCTGTCGGGGGTCTTTTTCCTGACCACGGCGAATACGCGCAACATGCCGCAACCGCTGCTGGACCGGATGGAAATCATCCCATTGCCGGGTTACACGGAGCGCGAGAAGATCGAAATTGCCAGGTCGCACCTGATCGCCAAGCAGATGAAGCGCAACGGACTCCGGTCACACGAGTGGACGCTGCAGGACGATGCACTGGAGACGATCATCCAGCGCTATACGCGTGAAGCTGGTGTTCGGGGACTCGAGCGTGAGATCGCGAAGTTGTGCCGGAAGGCCGTCCGCAAGATCGTGGGGGACGAGATCGAGACGGTCGTGGTGACGCCCGATGACCTTCCCGAATACCTCGGGCCGTTGCGTTTCCGCTACGGCGAAATCGAAAGTGAACAGATGGTCGGGGTGGCGACCGGGCTCGCCTACACCGAAGTGGGCGGTGACCTGCTGACGATCGAGTCGGTCACGATGCCCGGCAAGGGCCGCCGCCAAATCACCGGTCAGCTGGGCGAAGTGATGCAGGAGTCGGTCAAGGCGGCGGTCTCGTACCTGCGGTCGCGCGCCCGGTTGCTCAGCATCGATCCCGAGACATTCGACACGCGGGACATTCACCTCCACGTGCCCGAGGGCGCAACGCCAAAGGACGGTCCTTCCGCGGGGCTCGCGGTCGTCACGTCCATCTTGTCGGCGCTCACGGGAATCCCGGCTTCGGCGCGCGTGGCCATGACCGGGGAGGTGACCCTGCGTGGGCGGGTGCTCCCGATCGGCGGGCTGAAGGAAAAGCTCCTCGCAGCGCTTCGGGGAAGTATTCGAACGGTGCTCATCCCGAAAGACAACGAGAAGGACCTGGCGGAGGTTCCGGACGAGGTCAAGGAAGGTCTCGAGATCGTGCCGGTCAACCAAGTCGACGAGATCCTCTCGCATGTCCTGCCGGGTCTGTCGATCCGCGAATGGAGCGACGACATGGGCCAGCTCAACATTCCGGCGGGCCCGCCCGTGAAACCGGTCAGCGGCGACGTTACCCGTCATTGAACAGGCGCCCGTGGCGGCGGTCCGACATCTCAGGAGTTAGTGCATGAATTTCAGCAGAGCCCATGCGTTCGTGACGGGTGGCGCGTCAGGATTGGGAGCCGCCACCGTGGAAGCTGTGCTCGATGCCGGCGGCCACGCGAGCATCGTGGACATCGACGGTGCCCGCGCCGAGGCGCTGGCCGCGCGGTTGGGAGCGCGCAGCCGGGCGGTGGCCCTCGACGTGGCCGACGAGGCCGCGGTGGCTGATGCCGTTGCCGCCAGCGTGCGGGCGTTCGGTCCGCTCAACCTCGTGGTCAACTGTGCGGGCGTCGCCACCCCCGGAAGAGTGGTTGGCCGCGGTGGCCCGTTGCCGCTCGAGGCGTACGTCCGGGTGATTCAGATCAACCTGGTGGGGACGTTCAATGTCATGAAGGCGGCCGCGGCGGCCATGCAGGGAAATGAGCCGGACGGTGAGGACCGGGGCCTGATCGTCAACACCGCATCGGTGGCCGCATTCGACGGCCAGATCGGCCAGGGAGCGTACGCTTCGTCCAAGGGCGGCGTGGTGGCACTGACCCTGCCGGCAGCCCGTGAATTGGCGCGCTTCGCGATCCGTGTCGTGACCATCGCGCCCGGATTGTTCGAAACGCCAATGCTGGCAGGCCTGCCCGAAGCGGCCAAGGAATCCCTGATCGCGTCCACGCTGCACCCGTCGCGCCTGGGGCGTTCCGAGGAATACGCGTCGCTGGTCCGCCATATCTACGAAAACCCGATGATCAACGGCGAGACCATTCGGCTCGACGGCACCGTTCGCTTGGCGCCCCGTTAGAGGAAGCCCATGCCGGCACTATCTGGAAAGACGATTCTGGTCACCGGCGCCAGCCGGGGGATCGGGAAGGCCATAGCGCTTAGGTGCGCGCGCGACGGAGCCAATGTCGTGGTGACGGGAAAGACCGAGGACCCGCACCCGAAATTGCCGGGCACGATCCATTCGGCGGCCGAAGAGGTAGAGCAGGCGGGAGGGAAAGCCCTTGCCGTCGCGCTCGACGTCAGGGCCGAGGAGCAGGTAGCGGACTGCGTCCGGCGGACCGTGGAGACATTCGGCGGTCTGGATGTGCTGGTCAACAACGCGAGCGCTATTCACTTGGCCGGCGTGGAGGCGACCCCGACCAAACGTTTCGACCTGATGTTCGGAATCAATGTGCGCGGTACACACGTGGTGTCGCACCACGCCATCCCGCACCTCAGGCAGGCCTCGAACCCGCACATATTGACCTTGGCACCTCCGCTGAATCTCAACCCCGACTGGTTCGCGCCACACGCCGCCTACACGGCGTCGAAGTACGCGATGTCGATGCTCGCCATCGGCATGGCCGGGGAACTGGCGGAAGCCGGCATCGCGTCGAACGCGCTGTGGCCGCGCACCACTATCGCCACCGCGGCAGTTGAGTTCGTCGTCGGATCGGAGCTGATGGAGCGGAGTCGGAAACCCGGCATCATGGCGGACGCCGCCCACGCCATCGTGACCCGTCCTGCGCGCTCCTGTACCGGGAATACCTTCATCGACGAGGACGTCCTGCGTGAGGCAGGGGTCGAGAGCCTGGCGTCCTACGCGGTTAACCCCGCCGTCGAGCTGCAGCAGGACATCTTCCTGGACTGATCGCCACAAAGACGCCTCCGGGCCCGCCAGCCATCGCACAGTGATGCAGAAACTGCATATCTGTCGACGACTTTGCAGTCCATCGCCGCCGCCGATCGGGCAGCAACCATGCAGTGCTGCACTCCGCGCGCTCCCCGTCGAGACCAGAACACGGGCCTGCAACAGTCCCACATCATGCAAAAAACGCATGATTAAGGCGTGAGATCGCCTATAGGTAGACGCTCATCGCGCACCTACATGGTTCTACAGGCACGCTCGTCGCGTGCTCGAAAGGAACAAGGCGATGAATACCCTCTTCTATCGACCCGCTGCCGGCACCGATTATCCCGGGTTGGCCCGGGCAGGCCGCGCCCTGCAGGGCAGAGCAGTTCGGGAAGCGCTCGTTCGCTTCGTCCGAAGGCTGGGCAACGGCGTACAGGGGCTTCTGATCGGCACGGGAGCATCCCGCCACGCGTGATCGCAAGTGAGGTCGTGGAAAAATCCGTGGCGGGGCAGGTCTTGTGGCGCTGCCTCGCCACGGACGCCACTACGCCCCGCCCGTTGTCTCCGGAATCCTGAACCCGGCCCGAGCGAACGCGGATCGCATCGTCTCGGGCACCGGTGCTTCGATCCGGAGCGTACATCCTTCCAGATCCGGCACAGCGATCTCTCGGGCATGGAGCTGCAATGGGCCGCCCGATTTGGCGCCGTCCCCGCCGTACTTGGCATCCCCTTGAATGGGGCATCCGATCATGGCGCAATGCACCCGCAGTTGATGTGTTCGCCCGGTTACCGGCCGAAGTTCAAGCCATGCAATGTCGTCTGAGGCCCCTCTCGTCCTGTAGCTGGTGGCGGCAGCCCGCCCGGTCGACCCCCCGACCATCCGCCGCTCACCGCCCGCGGTGATTTTCCGCAAATGGCCCGCGATCTGACCGGCGCGCGGGTTCGGAGCCCCGGCGACCAGGGCCCAGTACACCTTGTCAGCAAGGCCCTGCCGAAAGATCCGACTGCAATGCTGGGCCGCCCGGCGCGAGCGCGCCAGCAACAGAACGCCTGTCGTGTCCCGGTCGAGTCGGTGGACTAGGCGCGGTCGCTCATCCGCGCCCCATCGCAGGGCGTCCAGCATGCCGTCCAGGTGAATGGAGATCCCCGGGCCCCCTTGGACGGGGAGGCCCGCGGGCTTGTTGATCGCGATGAAGTGATCATCCCGATAGAGCATGCGCTCCGACAGCGACGCGATTTGTTCGTTGGTCGGGAACGATGCGGACAACTTGCGAGCCTGGTGCTCCACCGGAGGGATGCGCACCATTTGTCCAGCTGCCAGGCGAAGGTGGCCTCTGGCGCGGCGGCCGTCCACGCGGACCTGGCCGGTACGGATGAGTCTCTGGATGAGTCCAAAGGGGAGTTCGGGAAGTTGCTCGCGCAGCCAGCGGTCGAGCCGAATGCCGTCGTCGTCGTCGCGGACGGTCTCCGGCATCCGGCTGCGCGTCAAGACAGGGCCCATCGAGCGCTGCCGGCGCCAAGGTAGAACCCGCCGATGCAAAGCGTGATGGAGGCGCCGACATAGAGTAGGCCGAAAACCGTCGCCTGGCGGTCGAACAGGCTGGCGGTGTCAAGTGCAAAGGTCGAAAACGTCGTAAAGGCTCCGAGGAGACCGGTGGCGATCAGCGCGCGCAGTTCGGGTGTGAGTTTCAATGTCGACGCGCCAGCTTCCACCACGGCGCCGAGGACCATCGATCCCAGCACGTTGACTGCCAGGGTGCCCCACGGGAAGCCCGTGCCCAGCCAGCTGTACATTCCCGTGCTCACCGCGTGTCGGAGTACGGCGCCGATCGCACCGCCCACGGCAACTGCTAGGAACGTGGCCATGCGTCGGACACAATCTTCCAGAATGCTATCCGCCTGCGCCTCGACAGCTCCCGCGACGCAGGGCTCCGAGCACCCAGCATCGTCGCCGCGGTGCGCACGGGCGCCTCGGCAGTATGCGATATGGCCGGGGAATCCGCACCGGATCGTTCGGGGCGGCGGTCCGCGGCGCGGTGACGCGATGCGCCGGGCGCGCTCCCTAGAGGGATTGTCGGCGGGCGTTCGAGTGCAGCCATGCTTCCATTGACGACGATGGCCGGTCGGCTCGCGATCTGGACGCTTCGCGGGATCGCCAGACCGCTGCTGCTATTGGCGGTCTTCCTTGTGGCGGTCTACGTCGTGGTTGGCAGACAGGACGGGAAGGATGGTTCCGGCGTCACCCGGCCGGGTGAGCGGCTGGAGCCCGTTGTGGATGGGCCGCAGGTCGGGCGACCAGGGGCGAGGGCGCTCGCGCGTGTCAACTGTGCATTGGGTCCGCGCGAGCCGTGTGAACGGTACGTGACCGTCGCCGCCGACTACGAGGCGTGGCGCGCCCGGGCTTGGCCTTCCATGGGCGGCGTGTCGGCAGGTCCCGAGGCGGCGTCGGTGATGGCGAGCGCGGAGCGACGGGCCGGCCTGGCGGCCCGCCGCCGGGCGTTCGACGAAGCGATCGAGGAGTTGCGCACCGCAAGAAGCGTCGCCGAAGCACTGTTGGTCACGAGCGAATTCGTGGCCGATCCTGGCGTCGCGCCGCCGGTACGTTCGCCACCCATGGCGACCCCGGTGGTACGCCCGGGACCCGTCGTTGGCACCGGGGAGCGCGGCAGCGTGCCTGTCCGTCCGCAGATTCATGACGACTCGCGCGAGACCACCCCCTTGCCCGAAGAGGCTGGCCGGCCAGTCCCGGTCACGGTGGTGTCCGACCAGGCCACGCTGGTGCTAATTCGCGGGATTCGCGCGCTCGGGCGGATCGACCGAACCACCGTGACGCTGCCGCCAGGGACCTACGTGTTTCAGGGGCACCGGGAGGGGTATCGGACGATCCGGTCCGAGGTCCGTGTTGCGGCGGGTACCGAAGTCGACGAGGTCGTGATCATCTGTGATCAGCGGCTGTGAACGGGTCGTCGGAGGCGCTGCGCGTCCGATGACGATGCGGGAGTGGACCTGCCTCCACTCCACACCGGGTGGTGTGTTCCCGGCGAGAGCGCGTCCACGGGGCGGGCGCCCGGGTTCGCGGGACCGGAGGTACCCGCCGCCGGCGGCGCTTCGGCACGCCCGCGAGGTTTTCTGCCCCCGTGTCAGACAGGGCGTCCCGCACGATGCCTCCAGACTGCGCACCATCTCGGTGCGGTTTCCGGTCACCGGGACGGCGAGGGCCACGTGTGTCGGAGGGGAGCCCCGGGCAGGTCGACCGGCCGGGGCGCTCGGAGCGTGCCTACGGAATCCTGCTGCCCGGTTGGTCCCGACTTCTGATGGTATCTTCGGCCCATGCCACCGGACGCCCGGATGCGAGCATTCTGATGATGGCCTCACGAGACGCGCCGGAATCCGAGCGCTCGGCGTCCGCCGCCCCGTCAGATCCCGCCGCCACCCCCAGTTCGGCGGATCCGGCCAAGAACGAACCTAGCCCTCCCGAGGCAAAGCCGTCTGCCGGCGCCGGAGCGGGTTCCGCAAAGGCTGCGAGCAGAAAACGGACCGGCCAACCGTCCGTGCCTTCATCGTCCCCGGCTCCGGACCTGCCGGGCAGCCAGGGCAGTGCCTCGGGGGAGGCCAGGGGACGGCGCCGGACCCGGCCGTACGTGCTCTTCCTCGGGGTGGGCCTCGCGGTGGCGCTTGCCGTCGCAGCCGGACTCGCGGTCTGGGAATTTCGGCGCGACGTCGCGGCCGCGCATGGGAAGGCCCAGGCTTTGGAGGCCCGGATTGCCGAACTTGAGCGGCAGGTGTCGGCCAATGCGTCCCGTGCGCTGACCGAATCGGACCTGCAGCATCTGGCCGCCCAGGTGGAGCGGGTCGCAGCCGACCAGGATGCGTTGGCCTTCCGGACTGAGGTGGATGCGCTCGGAGCCTCGCTGGGCCGCCAGCTCCGCGCGGTGGAAGACCGGCTGGGAGCCCTGGTGTTGGTTCCCGGTTCCGAGGCCGACGCGGTGGCGGTGACGGGCCGGTATGCCGAGATTTTGCGGGCCGTGTCGGCAGACCTTGAACGGGTGCAGGTTGGTCTCCGCGCCCTTGCAACCGCGCGGGTGATTCGACGCGTCGGTGTCGAAACGGTCCGCGGTCACCCCTTCGCGGATTCGCTGGAGCTGCTCCGGGAATTGGTCGGAGGAGACACAGAGGCGACCGCCGCACTCACCGAGCTTGCGCCCCACGCGCTGTCGGGTGTCACGACGGCAGCGGAATTGGCCCGGCAGTTCTCGATCGCCGAACCAGCGGCTCGTGCGGCGCTGCGGGATCCCGCCGCGGGCGGACTGGATCGGCTGCTGGAGCGCGTGACCGGTCTGGTCGAGGTTCGTCGGACGCAGATTCCCGAAGGTGATTCGGCGGAAGCGGTACTGGCACGAGTGAGTTTCCTCGTCGACGCCGGCGATCTGCGCGCAGCCTGGGGGGAAAGCGGGACGCTGCCGGAGGTGGCCCAGGCCGAGCTGGCCGACTGGCGAAACGAGGCAGGACGGGTGTTGGCCGCCGCCGCCGCAGTGCAGGTACTGGAGCACTACGCCGATCGGCGGATCGCAAAACTCGTTCAGAAAACGGACCTGCCACCCGCGCCGGAGCGTCGATGATACGGCTGCTGATCCTGTTGGGAGTATTGGCGGGCGTCGGGTTCGGCGCCGCATGGTTGGCCGAAGTGCCCGGACAGTTTCGCCTTGAATGGCAGGGTTGGGAGGTGCGTGCCGCGCCGGGTCTGCTGGTTGCGTCGCTTCTGGTTGCGGCCGTACTGGTCCTATGCGGACTGCTCGTGATCCGGTTCATGTGGAGTCTGCCGCAGCGCGCGGCGGCCGCATGGCGAAATCAACGCGTGCGGCGCGGCTGGCGCTCGCTGGAATCTGGTCTGACAGCAGCGGCCGGCGGCGATGAACGTGGCGTGCGAAGCGCCCTGAAGGGTGTTCGAGTGCTGCCGGCCGACGCCCCACTGCGTCTGCTGCTCGAAGCGCAGGCCGCCATGCTGACGGAAGATTCTGCGGAAGCTCACGCCGTGTTCGAACGCATGGAGCACAGTGGGCGGACGAGGCTTGCTGCCCTGCGAGGTCTGGTCGCTGAGGTACGACAGCAGGGTCGCCTCGAGCACGCGCTTGAACTCGCCGAACGCGCCACTAAGCAGGTTCCCTCGCCGCGCTGGGCATTGCAGGAGTGTCTCGACCTGAGCCTGCGACTCCACCGCTGGGACCGGGCGAAACAGACCGTTGCCACAATGCGGCGGAACGGACACATGGTGGAAGACGCGGCACGCCGGGCTCGGGGGGTCATCGCGGTCGAAGTCGCGAGAGCCTGCCGGGCCGACCGCAATGCCGCTCACGCACAGCGAGCGGCATCGGAAGCAGTTTCCCTGTTGCCCGACTTCGCGCCAGCCGCCGCCATCGCGGCAGAGGTGTGGCTTGATGCCGGGCGGTCCAGCGAAGCCGCGCGGGTAATCCGCACCGCTTGGAAAACGCAACCACACCCCGACCTCGCGTTCCTGCTGTTGCGGGCAAGCGGGGCGGACGGCCCGCTCGCCGGAGTGGGGCCGTTGGAGGAGCTGACCAAGTTGACTCCCAATACGATGGAAGGGCACCTTGCGCTGGCAGAGGTGGCGCTGCGTGCCAAGCTGTTCGGGGTTGCCCGCAAATATCTGGATCTCGTACGTGGCGGCCACCATGATGAGCGCGTATATCGAATGCTGGCCGACCTCGAGCGCCAGGGCGGCAAGGATCCCGAAGCGGCATCGAAATGGCTTTCAGCGGCGCTCGACGCGCAGCCGGCACCGACTTGGGCGTGCAGTGCCTGTGCCGAGGGATACTTGCGCTGGCAGGCGGTCTGCGACCGATGCGGTTCGTTCGACCGCGTTGTCTGGGGGGCGGAAAGTCAGGTGAACCCGCGGGCTCCCATCGCTCAACTCCAACACCTGCCGCTTGAGCCCGCGGCACTGGCCGGGGCGACCCCATGATCCGTAGAACGTTTCTTTGCACATTGCTGACCGTGCCCGGCGTCGTTGGTGCAGCCGCCGCCGCCGCGGGGTCCGTGGACCTCGTGGTCGTGGACAAGCACCTGCGCTCGCTCCGTCTTGTGCGGGGGGGGCAGACCGTTCGGACCTATCGGATCGCGCTCGGCTTCAACCCGGAGGGCCACAAGTCGCGCGAGGGCGATGGGCAGACCCCAGAAGGCTTCTACCGGATTGATGGGTACGTGGCCGAGAGTGCATTCCATCGTGCCTTGCATATCAGCTATCCGAATGCCTGGGACCGCCGTCGCGCGTCGGAATCGGGCTACGATCCCGGGGGTCGGATCATGATTCACGGTCTTCCCAACGGGGTCTCTGCCAATGAGGTCGGCCACGGGCAGGAGGACTGGACCAACGGCTGCATCGCGGTTACCAATCACGAAATTCGGGAACTGGTGGCGCTGGTGCCGGTTGGTACGCCAATTCTGATCCGAAAGTAGGCGAGTGCTGTGCCGCTTCGGTGGCGGCGCACTTCTGTACCCGGGGGCCGCCCTGACCTGCTCCCCGGGAGTTGGACCACCCATTGCGAGAAAATTCTCGGATAGGTTTTCGTGGACCCACCGGGGAAGAGGCCATGAAACGGTCGAAGTTCAGCGAGCAGCAGATTGCGTTCATCCTGCGCCAGGCGGAG
>JAGWAT010000068.1 GCA_021296265.1 Alphaproteobacteria bacterium
GAGTCCCCAGGCCCGGTTTATCCGGCTGCCGAAGGGTGCGTGGATGACGAGCTGCATCCCTCCCGAGTCGTCGAAGAAACGCTCCGCGACGACCGTCCGCTGGCTCGGCATGGCTCCGAGCGCAGCCCGCCCGGCGGCCAGATAGCGGACGATCTGGTCGGCTCCGGCGGCACCGAGGCGGGAATCGTTCAGGAGCTCCGCTCGCGCCTTCTCGGGCGGGTCTCGATCCATGCGTTCGCGAAGCTCCGCGATCCGGATGCTCAGCTCGGCGGTGCGGCCCGGCGCCTCGCCCCGCCAGAACGGAATGGTGGGAGCTGCCCCCGCGGCGTCTTCGACCCGGACCTGTCCCCGGGCGATGCGCCGAATCCGCCACGAGGTGGTCCCCAGCAGGAACACGTCGCCGGCGTAGCTCTCGATTGCGAAATCCTCGTCGAGTTGACCCACGACGCGGTCGTCGGGTTCGGCGACCACCTGGTACTGGGCCGTTTCCGGAATCGCGCCGCCGTTCTGGATCGCCGCCAGGCGCGCGTGCCGGCGGGCGCGGACGGTGCCGGCGACGGTGTCCCGGTGCAGGAAGGCGCCGCGGCGTCCCCGCGTGGTCGCGACGCCTTCGGAGAGCATGCCGACCACCTCGTCGAAAGCGGCCCGGTCGAGGTTCCGGTAGGGATAGGCGCGGCGCACGAAGGCGAACAGGTCGTCCAGCGCGCGCCGTTCGCCGGGGGTAGCGCCGGCCTCGGCCACGAGCTGCTGCGCCAGGATGTCGAGCGGCGCTTCCGGGATGCGGATCCGGTCCAGGTCGCCCGCATGCACCGCGGCCAGCAGCGCCGCGCACTCGACCAGCTCATCCCGGGTGGTGGGGAAAAAGCGTCCTTTCGGAGTCGCGCCGAGCCAGTGGCCCGAGCGGCCGACCCGCTGGAGCGCGACGGCGATGGAACGCGGCGAGCCGAGCTGGCACGCGAGGTTCACCGACCCGATGTCGATTCCCAGTTCGAGCGACGCGGTCGCGACGATGGCCCGGACCTCGCCGGACTGGAGTCGCCGTTCGGCTTCGAGCCGCACCTCGCGGGCGAGGCTGCCGTGGTGGGCCAGCACCGCGCCCTCCGGGAGGCGCTCGCCGAGCACGTGGGTCATCCGCTCCGCCATCCGCCGGGTGTTGACGAAGACCAGGGTGGTGTCGTGCGCTTCGATGAGCGCGGCGATCCGGTCCCGGATGTCCTCCATGACTTCGTGCGTGGCCACCGCGCCCAGCTCGGTGTCCGGAACCTCGACCGCCAGGTCCATGTCCCGCAGGTGTCCGATCGGCACGACCGCCGGTCCCTCCGGCGGGCGCGGACTGAGGAAGCGGGCGACCTCGGACAGCGGCTCGACGGTCGCCGAGAGGCCGATGCGCTGGAGGGGGCGCCCGGCGAGCCGGTCGAGGCGTTCGAGCGAGAGCGCCAGGTGGCTCCCGCGCTTGTCGCGGGCGAGCGCATGGATCTCGTCCACGATCACGGTGTCCGCGGTGGCGAGCATTGCCCGGCCACGGGTCGCGGTGAGCAGCAGGTAGAGCGATTCGGGGGTGGTGACCAGGATGTGGGGCGGTTTCCGGGTCATCCGCGCCCGCTCCCCGGCGGGGGTGTCTCCGGTGCGGAGTTCGGCGCGGATCGGCGGCGGCGGTTCGCCGTCCACTTTGGCGAGGTCGGCGATGCCGGCGAGCGGGATCTGGAGGTTCCTGCGGATGTCGGCGCTGAGCGCCTTCAGGGGCGAGACGTACACGACCCGGGTTTCGTCCGCCAGGCGGCCTTCGCGGGCGTCCCGGGTGAGCCGGTCGATCGCGAACAGGAATGCGGCGAGCGTCTTCCCCGAACCGGTGGGAGCGGTGATCAGCACGTCCTCGCCGCGGGCGATGGTGGGCCATCCCTCGGCCTGGGGCTCGGTGGGCGCCTCGAAGCGTTCCCGGAACCAGCCGGCGACGGCGGGATCGAAGCTGGACAGTGGCGAGGTCACGACGGGCTGCTGGAATTCAGGCGGAACGCCGCGCAAATGTAGTGCGGATCCGTTCGCCCGGCGGAATAATCCCTTGCATGCACCGGAACCGGCGGGCTGTCGCCCTCTTGAGCGAAGGGGGGCCCCGGTGACCGCTCCCGCTGGTGGAGTCCTCACCCGCGAGGACCTGCTGGAGCGGGACCGGACCGACCCGCTGGCTTCCTTCCGCGATCGGTTCCAGCTCCCGGAGGGAGTGATTTATCTGGACGGGAACTCGCTTGGACCCCCGTCCGTGGACATGAGGGCGCGGATCGGCTCGCTGCTCGCCGCCGAATGGGGCAGGGATCTCATCGCCTCCTGGAACCGCCACGGCTGGTTCCGGCTTCCCGAGCGCGTGGGAGCGCGCATCGCGCCGTTGCTGGGAGCGGGCGAGGACGAGGTGATCGCCGCCGATTCGGTGTCGCTGAACCTGTTCAAGCTGCTCGCGGCCCTGCTCCGGCGAACCGGTCCGCGGCGGGTGGTCCTCGCCGAGGCCAGCAACTTCCCGACGGACCTCTACATCGCGGAGGGGCTGACCCGTCTGCTCGGAGGGAGCGGGACAAAGCTCCGGTTGGTAGCGCCGGAAGACTTCGAGGGAGCGCTCGGCTCTGACGTCGCCGTCGCCACGTTGACCCAGGTGGACTTCCGGACCGGGCGCAAGCGCGACCTGCGCCGGCTTACCGCCGTCGCGAAGGACGCGGGTGTTCCGGTGGTCTGGGACCTCAGCCACAGTGCGGGCGCCTTCCCCGTCCGCCTGAACGAGGACGGCGTCGAGTTCGCGGTCGGCTGCGGCTACAAGTACCTCAACGGCGGCCCCGGAGCTCCCGGCTTCCTCTACGCGGCGCGCGAGCTTCAGCAAGCGCTCGACACGCCGCTATACGGCTGGATGGGCCATCGGAGCCCCTTCGACTTCGAGGTCGGTTACCGACCGGCCCCCGGAATGCGCCGCTTCCTTACCGGTACGCCCCCGATTCTCTCCCTCGCCGCCCTCGAGGAGGGACTCCGGACGTTCGAGGGGGTGGACATGGATGCGCTCTGGCGGAAGGCCGCGGCGCTTGGGGACCTCTTCCTCCGGCTGGCCGACGAAAGGCTGGCCGGGTTCGGATTCGAACCGGCGAGTCCCCGGGATGCCCGGGAGCGGGGAAGCCAGGTCTCGCTCCGGCATCCGGAGGGGTATCCGGTCATGCAGGCGCTCATCGCCCGGGGCGTCGTGGGGGACTTCCGGGAACCGGATCTCCTGCGGTTCGGCTTCGCTCCCCTCTACCTTCGCTATCGGGACGTCTGGGACGCGGTCGGGGCGCTCCGCGAGGTGTTGGCGCGCGAGGAGCATCAAGACCCCCGCTTCCGCCGCCGGAATGCGGTGACCTGAGGCGGGCGGCTGTCGGGCGCCGCCCTACGCCCGAAACTCCAGAGTGCGCTCCACTGAGCGTTCCGAGGGCTCGCTCGCGGTGTCCAGCCGGAGGTCCGGCGCTTCGGAGGGCTCGTAGGGACCACTGATCTCCGTGAAGTTCTTCACCGCACCGCGCCCGGGCGTAAGGGCCTTTCGGGTCTCTCGCCTCGCACGTCGTGAACGGGGCGTCCACGAAGACCTCCCGGAAATCGCCCGGCTCGAACCGACTCCGGGCGTGGTCGCGTTCCGAACGGAAGGGGCTGATGAACGCCACGATCACGATGAGGCCGGCGTCCACCGTGAGGCGGGCCACTTCCGCTGCCCGCCGGATGTTTTCCACCCCGTCGGCCTCGGTGAACCCAAGGTCCCGGTTGAGGCCATGGCGGATGTTGTCCCCATCCAGTACGGCGAGGCGCTTTTCGACGAGTTTGCGATCGTGGACTTCCCGGATCCGGAGAGCCCGGTCAACCAAGGCAGCGGAGATGCTGCGATTTCGTCCGGGCCCGGAGTGCCTTCGTAACCTCGAAATCCTGCCAGCGGAGGTTGGTGGCCCGCTTGAGGGCGAAACGGATCATGCCGGTTCCAACCGTCACCCGGGTCCGTCGGTCCGGAAGAATGAGGCCGCCGAGGCGGGTGCTCTCGTCGCAGGGTGCAGGAGCGGGAAGGGAACCGGTGCGGGCCAGAACGCCTTCCGGGTGAGATGGAGGAGGACGGAAGAGTCCTTGCCGGTCGAGTAGAGCATCACCGGCCGCTCCGCGGTCGCCAGCCCTTCGCGGAGGATCTCGATCGCCTCGGATTCGAGGGTTCCAAGGATCGGGCCGCAGTCCGGCCGCGTCCCGCCGGGCGTCATGCCGCGGCCCGCGGTCAGCAGTCGGCGCCGCAGTGGGCGGCCACGAGCCGGGTGAGGATTCCCAGGTAGTCGTCCCACGGCGTGGCGACTTCCGGCACCGTCTTG
>JAGWAT010000033.1 GCA_021296265.1 Alphaproteobacteria bacterium
TCGCAACCGGCCGCTGTTCGGCGTGGTATGGTGCCGGTGCTGGAACGCTTTCTCGTACACCTGCAGTCATCTCCGGACACGATGCCGAGGATGGTTGCCGCATTGGACTTCCGGAGTATCGGAGGCATCGGACGAGACCGCGCCTTGTACCAGCAGAACACTTGAGGGAGGCAGTGAGTGCGGTATGAGGCACCCGAATCCGTCGAAGGAGCGGTAGCGCTCCTAGCGGGCGGAGGCCCGAGGGGGCGCGTGCTGGCCGGTGGTACGGACCTGCTCGTGCAACTCCGCGCCGGCATGGTGGCGCCGGAGCTCGTGGTCGACATCAAGCGAATCGCCGAAACCCGGAAGATTCGCGAAGCAGACGGCAAGCTCGTCATCGGTGCCGCGGTGAGCGGGGCCGAACTCGGTGAACACGCCGTCGCCAAGGCGCTGTGGCCGGGTGTGGTCGAATCGACCGAGCTGATCGGCTCGACCCAGATCCAGGGCCGGGCCAGCCTGGCCGGTAACCTCTGCAACGCCTCGCCGGCGGCGGACACGGTTCCGGCTTTGGTGGCGGCGGCCGCCACGTGCAAGATCGCGGGGCCGAACGGCGTGCGCCGCATCCCCGTCGAAGATGTCTGCACGGGGCCAGGCCAGCTCTCGCTCGGTGACGGCGAATTCGTCGTCGCGTTCGAATTTCCCAAGCGGCCACCACGGTCGGCAGATGCCTACCTGCGCTTCATCCCCCGCACCGAGATGGACATCGCGGTAGTCGGTGCCGGGGTGAATCTCGCGTTCGACGACGGTGGACGCTGCGTCGCCGCCCGGGTGGCCCTCGGTGCAGTGGCCCCCACGGTCATCCTCGTCGAGGAGGCGGGCCAGGCGCTCGTCGGTACCACCTGCGATGCCGCCGCGCTGCAAGAAATGGCCGCTGCGGCGAGCGCTGCGTGTCGCCCCATCGATGACAAGCGCGGCACCGTCGAGTACCGAACGAAGGTTGCCGGCGTACTGGCCACGCGGGCGGCAGGGATTGCGGCTCAGCGGGCGAAGGAGAGCCGATAATGGCCAAGGCACACGTCACGACGACCGTCAACGGCGACGCGGTCGAGTTTCTCTGCGACGCCGAACAGACCCTGCTCGACGTTCTTCGAGACGAGCTTTATCTCACCGGGAGCAAGGAAGGCTGCGCGTCCGGCGACTGCGGTGCGTGCAGCGTCATCGCTGACGGGCGGCTGGTTTGCGCCTGCCTGATGCTGGGCGTGGAGGCCGAGGGCCTGGCCATCGAGACGATCGAGGGCATGGCCGACGGGGATCAGCTTCACCCGCTGCAAACCAAGTTTCTCGAGCACGCGGCGCTGCAATGCGGGGTTTGTACGCCCGGCTTTCTGGTGGCCGCGAAGTCCCTGCTCGAACGTAACCCCGACCCGACGGAGATCGAGGTCAGATACTGGCTGGCGGGCAACCTGTGCCGCTGCACCGGTTATGACAAAATTGTCCGCGCCGTGTTAGATACGGCGGAAGAGATGCGAGGAGGCTGACCCATGGCGGCGAATTCTCACGGCAAGACGAACGGCAGCACGCGGTGGGTCGGAACCCGGCCGGTGCGCCCCGATGGCGTCGACAAGGTGACCGGCCGGGCCCGGTTCGGCGCCGACGTGCACCTCCCGAACATGCTGGTGGGCAAGGTGCTCCGGAGCCCCCATGCGCATGCGCGGATTCACTCGATCGATACGTCGGCGGCGCTGGCGTTGCCGGGTGTAAAGACGGTAGTGACCCGCGACGACTTCAACGACCTCCCCTCCGAATTCGTGCCGGCCGGGGAGATGCTGATCAACTACCGTGACGTGGTTCGCAACGTGATGGCGCGCGAGAAGGCGCTCTTCGAGGGGCATCCGGTCGCTGCGGTGGCCGCTGTCAGCGAGAAGGTGGCGCGCGAAGCACTGGCGCGCATCAAGGTCGACTACGAGGTACTCCCGCACGTCCTCGATGTGGTCGAAGCGATGGCACCGGAGGCACCGCTGCTGCATGAGGACCTGATCACCGCCGGTGTCGAGCCGGCGCCCACGACGCCGTCCAATGTCGCCAAGGTCGTCGAGTTCAAGCTTGGCGACGTCGAGGCGGGCTTCGCCGAGGCGGACATTGTCATCGAGCGCGAGTTCAGCACCCAGCCCGTCCATCAGGGCTACATCGAGCCGCACGCCTGCATCGCGAACTATTCGGAGGACGGGCAGGCCGAACTCTGGTGCACCACCCAGGGGCACTTCGTCGTGCGCGGCCACTGCGCGAAGCTCCTCGGCATGGACGTCTCCAAGCTTCGCGTCACGGCATCCGAGATCGGCGGCGGCTTCGGCGGCAAGACCGTCGTGTACCTGGAACCGGTGGCGTTGATGCTCTCGCGCAAGTCCGGCCAGCCCGTGAAGATGACGATGTCACGCGAGGAGGTGTTCCAGGCCTCCGGTCCTGCGGCGGGCACGCGCGTGTGGGCCAAGGTCGGCATGACGAACGCCGGGCGGATCACCGCCGGGGAGGCCGTGCTGAAATATCAGGCCGGCGCCTTCCAGGGATCACCGGTGCAGCCGGGCTGCATGTGCGCATTCGCACCCTACGATCTCGCACATGTGAAAGTGGTGGGCTACGACGTGGTGGTCAACCGGCCCAAGGTGGCCGCGTATCGTGCGCCCGGCGCTCCCCAGTCGGAGTTTGCCGTCGAGTCCATCATCGACGAACTTGCCAAGCGGATCGGCATGGATCCCGTTGAGCTCAGGTTGAAGAACGCGGCAAAGGAAGGCACGAAGGCTGCCTACGGCCCCACGTTCGGACCGGTCGGGCTCGTGGAGACTCTGGAAGAGGCCAAGGCGCACGATCACTACCGCACGCCGCTGAAGCCGGGTCAGGGCCGGGGCGTGGCGTCCGGTTTCTGGTTCAACATCGGCGGCGAGACCTGTGCCACGCTCAATCTCGGCGAGGACGGCACCATCGCGCTCGTTGCCGGGACGCCGGACATTGGCGGCTCGCGGGCGTCGCTGTGCCTGCAGGCAGCCGAGACGCTGGGCGTGGACGTCGAGCGCATCCGCCCCCTGATCGGCGACACCAGCACGCTGGGCTACACCTTCCTTACAGGCGGGAGCCGAACGGCATTTGCCAGCGGCATGGCCGTCATCGAGGCGGCGCGGGACATGATCCGGCAATTGTGCGAGCGCGCTGCAAAGATCTGGGACATCCCCGTCGATGCGGTGGAATGGATCGATGGCGAGGCCCGTCCCGCGGGCTCCAATGCCGGCGAGTTCGAACCACTGTCACTCGCCGACCTTGCCCGGCTTGCCGGTAAGAGCGGTGGCCCGTTCGTCGGGCGCGCGCAGATCAACGCCCAGGGCGCCGGGCCGAGCTTCGGCACGCATATCGTCGACGTCGACGTCGACCGCGAGACCGGACGGGTGACCATCGAGCGTTACACTGTCATTCAGGACGCCGGCAAGGCCGTGCATCCGAGTTACGTGGAAGGGCAGCTGCAGGGCGGAGCGGTCCAGGGCATCGGCTGGGCCCTGAACGAGGAATACATCTACGACGACAAGGGACGGCTCCAGAACCCCGGGTTCCTCGACTACCGCATCCCGGTCTGCTCGGACGTCCCCATGATCGACACGGTCATCGTGGAAGTTCCGAACCCGACGCATCCTTACGGGGTGCGTGGCGTGGGCGAGACGCCGATCGTGCCGCCGATGGCGGCCATCGCCAACGCTGTGGAAGGTGCGCTGGGTCTGCGGTTCACGGATCTCCCGATGTCGCCGCCGCGGGTGCTGAAAGCGCTGGGGGACGCACGCGTTCCAAAGGCGGCCTGACCGCCATTCCGATGGCGCGCGTGGTCTTCATAGGCAACTTCCGGCAACTTGCGGGAGGAGACGCGGAGGCGGAGATTGCCGCCTCGAACGTGCGTGACCTGCTTCGCCGGCTGGGCGAACGCTACCCGGCGCTCGCCCCGCACCTTGATGAGGGGATCGCGCTCGCCATCGATGGCGAGATCCACCAAGATGCGCTGTTCTCGCCCGTCCGGCCAGACAGCGAGGTGTGCCTGATGCCGAAAATCGCGGGTGGCTGAAGCGCACGACCTCGTGCGCGCATCCACCATTGCAGGAGCATCGCCGCTCGGCCAGCCGCGACCGGTCCGGTGACGACCAGGGACGGCGTGCCCGCCGGCGGTGACGGCCCTACAAGGAACAGACGTCAGGCATGAGCTGCGACTCGCGCTGATGGGCGCGTTGGGGCCCGGCTGGTCGCTGCGTGGCCCCGCGATCGAGGTGGCCATCCGACGCCGGTTTCGCCAGGTTCCCGCGCCCCGACGCCGACGCGTGGTCCCCGGGCTCGGACCTCGTCAGAATCTCCCAGCCCCCGAGCACCGTGGAAGGAACAGTTCCGGCAGTGCCGCGAGGGGGGTGCAGTGAACCGTCGCTCGTCGCCTGTACCCCGACCGACGCCGTCCGGATGCCGGGACCATCGGAAGCTTTGCGACCACACCGCAATGCGGAAGCCGTAGCTCGGTTTGCCGCAGCGAACGTCGCCTCGATCCACGCCAAGGGTCCGCCGGCGTTCACTCCCTGCAGCATGTCGGGCATTCTGGCGGATGCTCGCTGCAACTCCGAGATCGTCGCTTCTAGGAGGCTCCCTCGGTCGTGGAGCGATTTGAGGTCAGCCTGCAGCTGACCAAAGATGCCGGGATGGGCCACGATCCGCCGCGGCTCGCTCAGGAACCGGTCGAGCTCCCGCTCCATCCCGGTGATTGCCCGGCTGATGCTCGCCCCCTGTGTCTCCAGCGTTGGCGGGTCGCCGGGAGGCGGCCCAAGAAATGCAGGTTCGAGCTGAAGGGCTATTCCCAGGATCACCAGCACGGCACACGCCAGAGCGATGGCACGCGCCCCGAGTGTGTCGGCTAGAGCGCCAAGTCTCCCTGCTGCCTCGCGCGTCAAGAGATCGGCCGGAAGATGCCCTCTGGTCGCGCTCAAGGTCTGGCTATCGGACATGCTTCCCCCTCCCTTTCGCGGTGCTCAGGCATCCGAGCCGGTCTCCACTTACTCCCAGCCTCGGCCCGTGTGCCGGTCGGCGACCGTGCTCCGCTAGGTTCCCCGACGACCAGCCGCCGGTAAACGATGATCGGTGCTGCCGGTGGTTGACGCTGAAAGGAACTGGTCGATTGAGGAGATGATCGTCTGAGGGCACGCGCTCGGGATCGCGAAGTTCTTTTACTGATCGTGATAAGAGAAATTCGAAAAGATAGTTTCTGCATGTTTTGAAACTAGGCCGGGATCTGGCAGTTCTCAAGTAAACTTACTTGACCCATGCAGTTACATCATATCCAGTTATTACTTTTCGTCCTCTCGGTTATTCGAGTCTATGCGCCGTTTCGCAGTGAGTGACAAATTACTGACATTGTATAAGTATAGTACAGGTTGAAGACCAAGTTAAACTTATCAATGAGCATGCGCTACACAACTTGCGGTACGTTCCCGTGCCGCACAAGCTGCGGTCGGGGCCAGTCGGGCAGGGTCCCGCATCGCCCAGGATCGAACATGATCAATGGCTGATGAGATTCGGCAGCCAGAGCACGATCCCGGGCCATACCGAAACGATCACGATGACACCGAGGTGACTGGCATAGAAGGGCAGGGAAGCGCGGATCGCGCGCTCGTACGTGACGCCCGCAAGGTGTGAGGCCGTCATCAGGGTCATGCCCACGGGCGGCGTAATGTTGGCGACGTTCAGGGTCACGATCATGACGATCGCGAAGTGCAGCGGGTCGAAGCCAAGGCTGAGCATGGCCGGCACCAGGACCGGGGCAACGACGATGAGCGCGGGCAGTACGTCGAGGACGGTGCCGACGGCAATGAGAAACAGGTCCACCAGCAGAATCTGCACAGTCGGCTCGGTGCTGATACTCGCGATGAAACCGGCCGCCTCCCGGGCCACCCCGGAGCGCGTGACGAACCATCCGAGCACCGTTGACGTCGCGAGCAGGAAGAACACCACGCCGCTGTAGCGCACGGTCACGTGGAGAGCCGTACGGATCTTCTGGAGATCGAGCGTCCGGTAGCCCAGGAGTCCAATCAGCAACGCATATACCGCGGCGAAGGCCGAGGCCTCCGTGATCGTGGTGAAGCCGCCGAGAATGCCGCCCAGGATGATGAGCGGCACCAGCAGGGCCGGCACCGATGCGAGAAAGGCCAGGACTGCGATCCGAAACGGTGCTCCCGGGTGCTTCGGATGTCCGCGGAGGTAGGCGAGGAAAACGCTCGTCGTGAGCAGCAGCCCGGCCATTAGAAGACCCGGAACCAGCCCCCCGGCAAACAGGTCGAGGACGGAAACGTCCCGCAGGATGGACGCGTACACCACCATGACGACGCTTGGCGGGATGATGGGGCCAATGATGGACGAGCAGGCGGTGACGGCGGCCGCGTAGGCGGCGTCGTAGCCCTCCCGCTTCATGGCCGGGATCAGCAGCCGGCCGATTGCCACCGTATCCGTGATGGCGGCTCCGGTGAGCCCAGCAAAGAACACGCTGGTCGTGATGTTCACATGGCTCAGGGCGCCGCGGACCCTGCCGAGCAGGGCGTTGTTGAACGCGACCAGCTTCTGGGTCAGTCCGGCCTGATTCATCAGTTCCGCGGTGAAGATGAAATACGGAACCGCGATCAGCACGAATCCCGAGACGCCGGAGAACATGCGATCGGCAAGCATGCCGCGGAGGTCCAGTCCGCCGAGCGAGACGGCCCCCGCGAGGCCCGCGAACGCCATCACCAGTGCGACCGGCGCCCCGACTACGAGCAGCAGGAGGAAGACCGCAGCAGCGGTCACGCGTCACGGTCCCCGCTGACGATGTCCCGCGACCCGTCCAGGAGCGCCTTCCCGTGGGCCAGGTGCACCAGCATGATCAGGCCGGTGATGGGCACCGCTGCCGCAATCCAACGGTGGTGCACCTGGAACTGGTCCGACACCATGTAGTACTGGGTGGAATTGAGGAAGAAGTCCCAGCCCGTCTCGATGAGCAGCAGGCCGAGGAGCGCTACCGCACCGAGCACCAGCCACTGCGTGGCGACCGCCCAGGGGCGGGGGAGCTTTCTCGAGACCAGCGTCATGGCGACGTGCTCCCCGTAACGCAGCGCGACGGTCGAGCTCAGCAGACCGATCCAGGGCACGAAGAGGCGCGCGAGCGAGTAGGTCCAGCTCAGCGAATCGCCCGTGATCACCATGTAGAAGGAGCCGGCGAACGAGATCGCCAGCATGACGCCGACGAGGGCGATGCAGACGTAGATAACGACGGCATTCAGCCTATTGCTGAGGAGGCGAATTCCGGCCATCGGGTCGGCGTTCCGGTCTGGGCTGCGCCGGGGCCGTCGGTGAACGACGCGTCAGGTCGTGGGCCGGAGCCTTCTCGGCCTATTCGCCGTAGCGCTCCATGTCGGTCGCGGCGAGCTCCTGTTCGATTCGGCCGACTTCGGCCCACAGCGCATCGACCAGGGCGGCGTCGATGCCAAAGTCTTCCGTAATCCACTGCTTCCAGGCAGGTCGCGCGACAGCGGCCATTTTTCTCTTCTCGTCGTTCGCCAGAATGTGGCACTCCACGAATTCCTGGCAGGACGCCACCCATCCCCGGACTGCGGCGAGCGCGGCAAAGCCGTGCGACATCTGGATCGCCTCGCGCGCCGACTGGACGACAATGCGCCGGTAATCCTCAGGCAGCGACTGGTACCACTGCTCGCTCACCATCCAGGAAATCGAGTTGTACACGTGGCCGCTCCAGGTCGTGTAGTCGTTCACTTCCCACAGCTTGAATGCGAGGCTCGCCCCCGGGGCGTTGAATTGACCGTCGGCGAGGCCGGTACTGAGCGCGGTGATGACTTCGCCCCAGGGCAACGGCGTGGCTGATGCGCCAAGTGCCTTCATGGTCGCGACGTGGGCCGGGTTCTCTTCGACGCGAATGCGCAGTCCCTGGATGTCATCCACGGTGCGGATGAGCCGTTTGTTGTTGGTGAAGGCGACGAACCCGCCCCCGTCGTCGAACGTGCCGAGGTAGCGAAGCCCTGAAGATTCGATGGCGCCCCGCATGAAGTTTGCGTGCCAGGCTCCGTCGAAGTAGGCCCGCGCCACCTGGTAGCTCGGGAACAGGAACGGAGTGGTGATGATCTGGTACTCCTTGAAGAACGACGACATGGCGCCGGACGACATGACCGCAGCCTGTACGGTCTTGCCGATCTGCGCCTCCTTCCCGTTCTCGACTTCGGAACCCAGCTGACCGCCGCCGAAGAGCTCCACTTCGATGCCACCGGCGGTGCGCGCTTCCACGAGCGACTCGAAATGCACGAGCGCGGGCTGGACCTCGTTGTTGGTCAGGTCCTCGGGGAGCAGGTGCGGAATCACCATGGTGTATTCGGCTGCCTGGCCGCGCTGAGCGGCGCCGAGCGCCGCGACGCATGCGATGACAGCGACCGCCACGGCCGGCAGACCGGTGCTGTACCCGGTCGTCTTGTCAGATGTCGTCATGCTGCTCTCCGTGTTGGGTGTTTACGCCTCGACAAAGCAAGGCGTCCTCCGCGGCGCGCGGCCATTCTCGCCGGTGCGGCAACCGAAGGGACGGCCTTCCGGGGGGAAGTGGACCGGCCTCAATCCCGGATCGCGTTCGGTTCCGCGTGATCCGTGCGGAGGTGCGCTCCAGGCGGTACGATCAATCGGTTTAGCTACCCGTTGTCGCCGGTTTTCCGGCAGAGCCGACGAGGAGTCCGGGCGGGCCTCGCCCGGGAACTCCGATGACCCACGACGGGGGAAACGTCCACCGCAATCCGTCCGTGTGCCGCCCTGAAACATGTTCCCGAAGCGTACCACGCAGCCCGGGGACCGTCATGTCGAGTTGGTCCGGAGCGGCTGCACTGCTCCCGGTTGGCGGCGACCGTCACGCCGACGACGGTTTCAGCAAACCACTGCTTTGACGTTCGCCGGCGGGGCCTGTCTGCCGGTTCGGTCCGTTGCGGTGGACGTGCCTCCGGTTCGCACGCAGTCAAGACTTGGTCGGCATCGTGCGACGCCGCCTCCGCTGTCACGCGCCATGCCAAGAGGATGGCCCGGTAGCGCCGACCCGCCGCGGACGGAGCCTTCGGAAGAGCTCATCCCAACAGCAATGAGAGCGCCTCGCACTAAATCGATTGTGCAACTCCGCTCGGTTGGGCGCGCCGAGCTTCGTCCCGTCGCGATCCGGCCAGAAGACGCAAACAGGCGCCGAACGGCGTCAGCCAACGACGTATGCACTCTATATTGATGAGCTAAGCTCATAAAACTATTGCAAAAATGAATTTTCCATCGTACTTGCTGGGCACTAAATGGGGAAGTCACTGGAGCTGTTGGTGCGATATCGGAGACGTGTAGGCGGGAATGCGACCGTGGGGTCGGCACACACCGGAGAGCACCTGGCCCGGCCGTCGGGGTCCCGGCGGGTCGCGCTGAACACGTGTGCTTTGGCGAGCTACGCAGGAAGTCGATTTCGTGTCCCCGGAATGAGGAGAACATGATGAACGAAATGCCCAGGTACCTGAAGCCGCGCCAGGCGGCCGATTGGCTCGGGCTGTCGGTGCGGACGCTTGATCGGTATCGGGCGTCGGGTGAAGGCCCGGTGTTCCACCGATTTGGGGGCCGGATCCGCTATCTGCGCGAGGATCTTCAGGTTTGGGCGAATGCACGCCGGCGTACGTCGACCTCTGACGACGGGGGCGGCGGTCGGCCCGATTCCTGACCGGAAGCAGAAGGATCAGCCGGACCATCGGTGGACGTGGAGAGTCGCGCCGGTCAGGCGAGAGCCGGTTAGGGTCGTTGGCTGGCGGAATGCGGGGATGCGGCCTCGTTGCGGCCGGCAAGCGGCGTGGGGCCAAGCCCACCGGTTGACACGGATCAGAACTGCGGCCGAAGGACTGCCGGCCAGACTCCCGTAAGTATTGCATCGTGCGGCCGCAGGCGGTTAGGTTCCGCAGTCGCGGCGGGCGTATCTCGATCAGGGACGCGGATACAGCCGGAACTCCCGATCAGCCCCCGATCCCCAGCGCGAGAACCCAGCGATGCTCCGCAGTCAGACCGGTCGTGATCCCGCCGCTGCTGCTCGCCGCACGGTCGGAGCAGACAAGTTCGTTACCGAAGCCGGCGCTACATATGCGGGCCGACATCTGATCGCCGACTTCTGGGGAGCAGCGTCGCTGGCTGACCCTGACGCGATCCGCGCGGCCATTCGGGATGCCGCCTGTGCGGCGGGCGCAACGATTCTCCATCTCCACCTGCACCGGTTCGGTACTGAACAGGGGGTGTCCGGCATCGCCGTGCTGGCAGAGTCGCACATCAGCGTGCACACGTGGCCCGAACGAGGATATGCGGCGTTCGATGCGTTTCTGTGCGGTGCCACCGACGCGAACGCTGCACTGGCGGAACTGGAGCGGCATCTTCGCCCCACTCACAAGGACGTGCAGGTGCTCCGGCGCGGCTGTCACCCCGGCAACGGCAGTTCCGCGTGAGTGCGGCTGCGGAACGGTTTCTCGACACCCGTCGCCGCATCACACCGTGTCTGGTTGTCGACCTCGATGAAGTTGCGGACGCCTACCGGCAGGTTTCGCGCTGCTTCCCAGGTGTGCGGGTCCACTATTCGGTAAAGGCCAATCCCGCGCCGGAGATCGTCAGTTGCCTCCAGAGGCTTGGTGCCTCCTTTGACGTGGCCAGCCGTTCCGAAGTCAGTCTCTGCCTTCGCCTCGGTGTCCCGCCGGAACGTCTCGCCTATGGCAGCACGGTCAAGAAGGCCACCGACATCAGTTGGTCGTGGCGCCGCGGCATTCGCACTTTTGCGTTTGATTCGCTTCCGGAGCTCGAGAAAATTGCGCGGCACGCGCCCGGCGCCGCGGTCGTCGCCAGACTGGCGGTCGACAACGCGGGGGCGGCCTGGCCGCTCGACCGGAAGTTCGGATGCTTCCCGGAGGCGGCCGTAGATCTCCTGCGCAGCGCCGCTGCGGCCGGTCTCCGACCCCGCGGGCTGTCGTTCCACGTGGGCTCCCAGCAGACCGATCCTGCGAGCTGGGATCGCGCAGTTGCGGTTGCCGCCCGCTCGGCGGAGAGACTTGCCGCCTGCGGTCTCCCGATCGATTCCCTGAATGTCGGCGGCGGCCTGCCGGTCCAGTACCACGACGGGATCCCGGGTCTGGAGGAATGCGCGCGGGCGATTCGCTCGGCAGTGATCCGGCATTTCGGAGCCGCCGCGCCGGCCCTCGTGATCGAGCCCGGCCGATATCTGGTCGCTGCCGCGGGAGTCATCGAATCTGAGGTGGTTCTCGTGACCCGGAGGTCGCCCGCGGAAGGACCCCGCTGGGTCTTTCTCGATATCGGCCGGTTCGGCGGACTTGCCGAGACGGAAGGCGACGCGATCCGCTATCCCATAACGGCAAGAGGAATGGACGAACCGTGTGGACCGGTGGTGATCGCCGGCCCCACATGCGACAGCGCCGACATCCTGTACGAATCGGGCGAGTACCAGCTGCCGCTGGGCCTTGCTGCTGGTGATCGGGTACGGATCCGCTACGCGGGCGCCTACACCAGCGTGTATGCATCGCGGTTCAACGGGTTTCCGGCCCTGCGAAGCCATTTCATCGGCCGGAGGCGGTAGGCGGGCTACGGTGCGTTGGTGATGGCGTGCATCCAGGCTGGCAGCGCGTATGCGGCCCGGTGCACATCGGGCGTGTAGGTTCGGGTCGAGAGCGGATCACGCCGGGATCGTTCGACCGCGGCGTCCAGCGCGGATTCGCTCAGCGGTACCCGGGATCCTCGGGTGATTGCCATGAGGCCGCCGGTATAGGTGGGGGTGATGGCAAGGTACGTCGATACGCCCTCCCAGACCGATCGCATGCCGCGGCAGACGTCCCGGAGTTCGCCCTCCTGAAAGAACGGCACGCCGCTCTGGAAAACGGCGACGCCGGTTCCGCGAAGGGCTGCGGCCACCGTACGGTAGAACGCCTCCGTGAAGAGGCTTGCTGCCGCGCCCACGGGGTCGGGACGGTCGGCGATGATCAGGTCGTAGGAATCCCGGTGCCTCTCGAGGAACCGGGCGGCGTCGTCGAAGTGCACCCGGAGGCGCGAATCCGCGAATGCGTCTCCATGCACGGATCCGAGGAACTCGCGCGCGAGCTCCACCACCCGTCGATCGATGTCCACCAGGTCCACGGACCGGACGGACGGATGCTTGAGGACCTCCTCCGCCACGGCGCCATCGCCGCCGCCGGCGATCATCACGCGCTCGACCCGGCCATGTTCGTAGACGGGCGGATGCACCATCATTTCCGAGTAGGTGTGCTCGTCGCGCTCGGTGATCTGTACGATGCCGTCGAGCGCTAGCACCCGCCCGAAGGCCGGGTTCTCGAACAGCTGAATGTGCTGGAAGGCACTGTGTTCGTCGGCCAGCACCCGGGTGATCGCGAAGGTCTGGGTATACCCCGCGTGAAGGGTCTCGGCGAATTCGCGCGTCAACGGCCCGCCGTCCCACGGCTACACACGCCCGGGCGCCCGGTCGGGGTGCCGCCGATATACTGAGGGCTCGTTGTTGTTACGGGCCGTGCAGGCGCTCTCATGAACAGCCTCATCTTTCTGATCGACAAGATTCTGA
Organism: Alphaproteobacteria bacterium; assembly: GCA_021296265.1. Taxonomy (GTDB): domain Bacteria; phylum Pseudomonadota; class Alphaproteobacteria; order TMED109; family TMED109; genus VXPW01. The sequence goes on from JAGWAT010000033.1 coordinate 12,644, forward strand.
ACCTGGTCATCTGGCTCGTGGTGATCCAGGCAGTGCTGAGCTGGCTGATCGCGTTCGACGTGATCAATTTCCGCAACCGGTTCGTCTTCAGCGTGCACCAAACCCTCGGCCGCCTGACCGAACCGATGCTGCGCCCGATTCGACGAATACTGCCGGATACCGGCACCATCGATATCTCACCGGTCGTCCTCATTCTGGTGGTCTGGTTTCTTCGCAGTCTGCTCGTGGAACTCACACTGGGTTAGCGATCGCCTTGGGTGCGCTGGCGTTGCCGGAGACGGAGCGCGTTCAGGCGGATGAAACCCTCGGCATCCTTCTGGTCGTACACCGAGTCGGCCTCGAACGTCGCGATACTTTCGCTGTAGAGGCTTCTCGGCGACCGGCGCCCCACGACCCGGGCGGATCCGCGGTAGAGCTTGAGGCGGGCGGTACCGGTGACGTGGCGCTGCGCCTCGTCGATCAGGGCCTGAAGCATCTCCCGCTCGGGCGCGAACCAGAAACCGTTGTACACGAGGGATGCATAGCGCGGCATGATCTCGTCGCGGGTGCGCATGGCAGGGCCGTCCATGGTCAGCGACTCGACGGCCCGGTGGGCGGTCTGGAGCAGCGTGCCGCCGGGAGTTTCGTAGACGCCCCTGGATTTCATTCCGACGAACCGGTTCTCCACCAGGTCAAGCCTGCCGATCCCGTGTGCCCCCCCCAATTCGTTGAGCCGTTCGAGGAGTCGGGCGGGGGTAAGACGCGTCCCGTCAACCGCAACGGGATCGCCTTCCTCGAAGTCGATGTCCACGTACAGGGGAGCATCAGGTCCCGCTTCCGGTGCAACCGTCCGCTGAAACATCGCCTCGTCGGGTTCGCGCCACGGGTCCTCGAGCGCCTTGCCCTCGTAGGAGGTGTGCAGCAGGTTCGAATCGGTGGAATAGGGGGGCTCGCCGGCGCTCGCGTTGTCGATCGGGATCTGGTGCGCCTCCGCGTACGTGAGCAGGTCGGTTCGGGACTGCAAGTCCCAGGTCCGCCAGGGAGCGATGACGCGAATGTCCGGATTGAGCGCGTAGTAGCTGAGCTCGAACCGGACCTGGTCATTGCCCTTGCCGGTGGCGCCGTGCGCGACCGCGTCGGCGCCGGCTTCGCGGGCAATCTCAACCTGCCGGCGGGCGATCAGCGGACGGGCGATCGACGTTCCGAGCAGGTAGGTCCCTTCGTACAGCGCGTTGGCGCGGAACATCGGGAACACGTAATCGCGGACAAAGGTTTCGCGCAGATCCTCGATGCGGATGTCGCGGACCCCCATCTGCTCCGCCTTGGTGCGGGCCCGCTCCACGCTTTCGTAACCGAGGTCCGCCGAGAAGGCGACCACCTCGCATTGGTAGGTCTCCTGCAACCAGCGCAGGATCACCGAGGTGTCGAGGCCGCCCGAATAGGCGAGCACGATCTTGTTCACGTCCGACATGCGGGACTCCGAAACTGGACACAAAGCGAGGGTTGCGGGCCGGGGATCGTTGGATGCGGCGCTGGAAGGTGGATATAGCACGGCTGCGGGTGTTCATAAGCGGTATACGCCCGCCGCCTCCGGCCGCGCGCATTCCGGTCGGCGGCCTGGGATTTGACAGGTTCCCGGTCACGTGCCAGACAATGCCACCGGCGGGGCCGTAGCTCAGTTGGGAGAGCGTCGCGTTCGCAATGCGAAGGTCAGGGGTTCGAATCCCCTCGGCTCCACCAATCGCCCAGCAATGCTCCGGCCGGCAGTAGACGGTCGCGTGTTCCCGAGTTCGGGCCGGTCAGGTCGGCGGGGACAGGCGGAACCGGACGAGGGCGATCGCGCCGAACACGATCGCGAATGCGACCAGCGTGAGCATGTTGGGCACGACGTCGGACGCGCTCGCACCGAATACCATGAGCCGGTTGAACGCGTCGTTGGCCCAGGCGTGGGGAGTCAGGCGGCCGAGCGCCTGCAGCCAGTCGGGCGCGATGAAGAGCGGCCACCAGCAGCCACCGAGCGGGGCGAGCGTGAGCGAAGCGAGCATCGCGATGGAGCTTGCGCTTCGCATCGTGTCGACCATGGTCGCGAGCATGATTCCGAACGCAGCGGACGCGAGCGCAAACAGCAGGGACACGATGACAACCGCGCCAGGTGAGGCGCCGAGATCGATCGAGAGCGCGAACACGCCCACCGTCCATAGCACCGCGAGCTGGGTGAGGCTCCGGCCGGTCGCGACGAGGAACTTGCCGGCAAGGATGGACGGCGCGCGTACGCCGTTGGACACCAGGCGCTCAAGGGTTCGGGTCTCGCGCTCCAGCACGATGGAGCCGGCCCCGAGCGCCGCCACGAAGAACACGAACATCGTGAGGTAGCCGGGCAGGGTGAAGTCGATGGGGTTGTACCGGCGCTCGCCGGTCCGGCGCACTTCGAGGGATACGAGCGGCGGGAGCTGGGACACGGCAGACAGCTGTTCGGCATCCGGCACGACCGCAAGGGCCCCGGCGCCGCGAACGGCGAGCATGACCGTTTCGCTGCGGCCGGCGAGGGTGCGGGCAACGCTTTCGAGCATCGCCGCTTCGGTCGGGTCCTTGCCCGACACCACGACACGAATACGTGCCTCGCTTCCGGTGGTGACGGCCGTCCCAAAGTCGGCAGGAAGAAGCAGGAATCCTCCGATGTCGCCCTGCCCGAGGGCGTCCAGCGCCCCCTCGAAGCTCCGTTCGTCGGCTGTCCACCCGGCATCCGTCAGTGCCGTTACGAGATCCTCCGGAAGGCCCTGTTGATCGGCGGCGGCGACGGTGAGCCGGGGCGCTGCGCCGGTTGGCTCGTCTTCTTCTTCCCAGGCGAGGGTAAAGGCGCCAGCGAACACGAGCGGAAAAATGAGGGCGAATGTGAGGCTGAACCGATCCCGCCAGAAGATTCGCATGTCCTTCGCCGCCAGAAGGAGAGCGTGGCGGATGAGCAGGGTCATGACTGCAGTGGAGAGGAGGAGACGCGGAACATGGTCCGCGCGATGACAAGCCCGGTAATGGCCACCCCGCCGAGGACAGCGAGTTCGAGCTCTTGGTCGGCGAGGCGCCCGGTCCCGCTGAACAGGCCCATGAAGGCATCGACGGCGTAGGTGTTCAGGCTGAACCGGCTGAGCACCTCGAGCCAGCCGGCGCCGGCAGTCGGAAAGAATGTGCCCCCAAACACGCTCATGATCATCGTGACGAGCACGGCTGAAAAAGCAGCCTGCTCGTCGGTGCGGGCCAGCGCGGCGACGACCAGGCCGACCGAGGTGACCGTCGCCGCGACGACCAGCGCGAGGATCAGGCACTGGGCGAAGGCGAGGGGTCCCGCCACCCCGAGTACGGCGAAGGCGAGTCCGAGGAGGAGGAACGACTGGACCATTGCCCGGCCGACCCCGCCGAGGAACTTCCCGATGAAGAGTTCGCCGGGGCTGAGCTGCGTGGTGACGAGACGTTCCAGTGTTCCCGAGCGACGTTCCGCGATGAGCGCCCGGGCGCTGAGGGTCGCGGAGAAAAGGAGGAACATGACGACGATGCCGGCGAGGAGCCGGTCGAGCTCGCTCGCTTCGGGTACGTGCATGGGGTCCGTCACCACCTCGACCGAGGGGTGATGGTGCGCCTCGGTGAGTAGCTGTTGAACGACCTCGTCGACGCGTTCATCGCCCGCTGAATCGCCTGCCAGAACACCGATGGCCCGGCGAAGTTCGATTGCCGAAACGGCTTTGCGCGCGGCTTCCCGGACGACCCCGACCACGATCTGGCCCTCGTCGCCGCCAGACCCCCGCTGCTCGACGACGATCGAGGCGGGGATGCCGGATTCGATGCTCGCAGAAAAGCCCGGCGGGATGACGAATCCGGTCAGGATGGCGGTGCGTCTGAGCGCGTCGGCGAGCTCGTCCCGTGTGTAGCGCCGAACGGAAATGCTCTCGCTGTCATTGACCTGCCCAAGGATTCGGTGCGCAAGCGGTCCTCCGTCGAGATCCGCAACGTGCATGGTGGCGCGGAAACCGGCGTTCTCCCCGAGGGCTCCGGTCATGACGGCGAAGAGGACGATCGGAAGGGCGATGCCGAACGCGAGGTCGGCCCGGTCGGCGAAGTAGCGCTTGAGTTCTAAGCGAGCCAGATGGAACGCGCGACCCATGGCGGCCCTAGTCGCGGAGCTTTCGGCCGGTCAGGCGGAGGAAGACCTCTTCAAGCGTTGTCCTGGCCGGATCGCCGACCTGCCGCTTGAGCTCCGCGGGGGTGCCGACAGCGATGATGCGCCCCCGATCCATGATGCCGATCCGGTCGCACAGCCGGTCCGCCTCCTCCATGTAGTGTGTGGTGTAGAGCACGGTCGTGCCCTCGTCCCGAAGCCCGAGCACCGTCTCGAAAATCTTGTTCCGCGATTGCGGATCGATGCCGACGGTCGGCTCGTCGAGAAAGAGCAGTTCCGGCCGGTTCATAAGCGCGATCGCGATGTTGACGCGGCGCTTCATCCCGCCGGAGTACTTCTTGACCGTCTCGCCGCCGCGGTCCTCGAGACCGACCTCCGCGAGCACGGCCCGCGCACGGGCTTTCGCCGCGCGGCCCGAAAGCCCGGTCATCCGGCCAAAGAAGACGAGATTGTCGAACGCGGAAAGCTCGGGATAGAGCGCGAGCTCCTGCGGGCACACGCCGATCCGCTTGCGCACCTCATCCCTCTCGTGGATGACGGAGTGACCGCCGATCCGAACGTCACCGGCGTCCGGAGCGAGGATGGTCGAGAGCATGCGGATGGTGGTGGTCTTACCGGCTCCGTTCGGTCCGAGGAGACCAAAGATCTCCTTCGTGCGGATGACGAAGGAGATACCGTCGACGGCGGCCACCCCGTCGAAACGTTTCGCGAGTGCCTCCGCTTGCAGGTACGTGTCCATGCGTGCAACCGGGGGCCGGGATCGATTCCCTAGGAACCAGCGAGCGCGTCACCGCCCGCACGGCGAGCGCACGCGCACCCATCGTGAACCCGCTTGGCTGCCATTGGGTTCGGTTCGGGCGGGCGGGGGCCGGGTACAACCCGGATCGGCATGTTGCGCTTGACGTGTCCGCGCCAGCCCCAGCCGTCGCCAGCGTCCATTGCACCACGGACAGCGGGGCAGCCGACCCGCACGGCGCGGCCCATCCGGGCCAGGCGAACGTCCGGTGCGAGAAAGGCCCGTGTCCGGCCGGCATCCCCGTTCGTTGCCGAGCCGTGCAACACGTTCAGGTCAGTCTGGAGGCTGCTGGTCCACCAGGGCATCGAGTGCCGCAGGGTCCATGGTCTCGTAGCGCCGATACAGCTGGAGCACGGCCCGACTGAACGTGGGACCGACTTCGACCAAGCCGGCGTACGGTGTCGGGACACCGGGATCCAGGATTTCTGCCGGACTTTCACCGGTGCGGACGGCGTCGGCGACGCGCCGGCGCAGAAACCGGATCCAGTCGCGTGTGTCGGCAAACGGCGCGGGGTCTTCGAGGACCGGGCCGTGACCTGGCACGCCTTTCGTCCAGGGCAGTGTCTCCAGCCGATCGAGGTGCGTGAGCCACACGCCGATGTCAGCATGCGGCACGGTGGCTGCCCGGTCGATGAACAGCAGGTCCCCGAAGAACGTGACGCCCGAAGTCCGGTCATGGACTACGAGGTCACCCTCCGTGTGTCCCCCTTCGAGCACGAGAATGTCCACGGGACGTTCGCCGAGGTCCACGAGGCGATCTTCCTCCACCATGAGCGACGGCGCTTCGATGGATGTCCCCTCGGTCCATTCCGCGCCCACGAGCGTGGTCATGAGATCGAGTAGCGCCGGACCTTCGCGGACGAGGCCTGCCGCTTCGGCAGGATGCATGAGTACGTCGACGCCGGCATCGACGAAGGCGCCAAGCCCGAAGGAGTGGTCCGGATGACGATGCGTAATCACGGCGTACCGGACGGGCAGGTCCGTCACGGACCGGATAGCGGCGAGCATCTCCTGGCCGTACCGGTGGGTGGGACCGGCCTCGATGGCGAGAACCTCGCGGGATCCCACGATGAAGCCCGTATTCGCAATGTTGGCACCGTTGTCCGGGGTGAGCGCGTTCTGGGAGCCGGGAAACACATAGACGCCCGGTGCGAGCAGCTGGGGTTCCAGTTCATAGGACGCACCGCACGCCTCCCACGCCAGCGTGGTGAGGACGGCGAGACAGGCCGCCGCCGGAGCGAGTCCGGCGGCGCGGTGGCTACATGACAGGGGCGTTCTCGGAACCTTCGAATGACAGGCCCTGCGAGTCGTTCCCCGACACGCGCACCGCCTGGCCCTCGGTGGGAAGATCGATGGTGATCGTCGGATCCCGCGACATGGCGGCCCAGGTCAGCATGTCGGCGATCACGCCCTGCTCATCCTCGATCCGGACCGTCTCGACGTAGTAGGGCGGGACCACGTCGCCGTCCTCCAGGACCACGAACCCGGTGTCCATGGGGTGATGGATCTGGACCTTCAGCCGGCTGGCGCCGCCGTGCCGCTCGAACTGCTTGATCTTGACGTCGCCCACCGCCGCGACCACGGCCCCGTCGGGCGGCGGCGAGGAGCATCCACCCGCACTCATGACAAGCACGGACTTCGTGGCGACGTGCCAGATTCCGGATTGGTCGAGAATGGCGGCGCGGACGGGGGTCGACTCTTCCAGCCGGATGTTCATGCCGACGGATTCGATCCGGCGGTGCGGCGTGATCCGGGCGACCTGCTGGATGGGGTTGCGGTCCACCAGCAGCACGATCTCCTGCATGTCCCGCAGGTCGTGCGGAACCTTGACCATGATCGGAACCTCATGCGCGCTCTCGACCCGGTCAGCCATCATGAGGCGGATGGAATCGTCGAACGTCACCTCGGCATCCTCGCCGAGGTAGGCGCCGCTCAGGTCTTCCCACAGTTCGGACCCGGCGGGATCCACCTCGCGCGCGTTGGCGGCTGTGATGAGCAGCGCGGCGACGGCAAACAGCATCGTTGAACGCATCGGATTCTCCAGTGCCCGGTGGCGGCGACCAGTTTAAAGATGAATCGAAGCGAACCCAAATGCCGCCCGCCGTCGACGCACACGATGCCGAAACCAGGAAGGGGCGGGGGCTCCTTTTCGCGGCTCGGTGGCCTCCAGGCAAGCCGGGCACCCCGCCGCGGGCGGGCTAAATGACCTGCTGCGATCGCAGTTCGGCAATCTCGGTAGGTGAGAACTCGGACTCGGCGAGGATCTCGTCCGTGTGCTCTCCCAGGAGGGGGGCCGGGTGGGGTGTGCGGTCAACCTCGCGCGTACTGTGGAAGGCCACATCCACGTACGGCCAGTCACCTTCCCCGACAGCGCGTTGGCGGGGCACGGTGCGGAAGGTGCCACGATGGATCAATTGCGCATTCTCGTGCCAGACCTGCGGGACCGTGGCTACGCGCGCAGCCGGAATCCCGGCTTCCATCAGACGTTCTTCCCAGATCGCCGCGCGTTCGCGGGAGAATGCGTCGCCCAGCAGGGTGCGTAGCGTCTCGGCGTTCGCGATTCGGTCGGAGAGGGTGACGAAGCGCGGGTCGACGGTCAGGTCCTCGCGCCCGAGAAGCTTTGCCAGCGACAGGAATTGATTCTGGGTGGCAGCGGCGATCATGACGTGCCCGTCACTGGCCGGGTAGACGTCCGCAACGGGATTGCCGGTCTGTGAACGGTTGCCGGAAGGGCTGGGGGCCGTTCCATTCGTCGCATATATTGCGAGGTTCGGCGCCATGATCCCGGCGGCCGTATCCAACATGGAGAGGTCGAGATAGTCGCCCTCGCCCGTGCGCTCGCGCCGGTAGAGCGAGGCTGAGATCGCGAAGCAGGCCTGGGTCGCGGTGGTCATGTCGATCGTCCAGTAACCGGTCTTGATCGGCCCGGAATCCGGCGTACCGGTGACAGACATCATGCCGGACGCCGCTTGGATCGCAGCGTCGTACGCGGCCGCCGGCGAACGCGGCCCGGTCTGGCCGTAACCGGAGATCGAGCAGTAGATCAGCTTCGGATTGACCGCGCTCATTGCTCCGTAACCGAACCCCAGGCGATCCATGGTACCGGCCTTGAAATTCTCGACGAGCACGTCCGCCGAAGCCGCCAGGCGGCGGACGACGGCACCGGCGCGGCGGTGCTTCAGATCGAGGGTGAGCGATCGTTTGCCGGTGTTGACGGCCAGAAACAGCGGCGAGCAGCCGAGTGCGTCCAGGTGCGGGTCGGTTGCCGGCAGGGTCTGGCGCGCCTGGTCGCCGCTGATCCGGTTTTCCACCTTGACCACGTCGGCCCCGAGCAGCGCCAGCTGCTGGGTGCAGTAGGGCCCGGCCAGGACCTGGGTGAAATCGAGGACTCGAATGCCGTCGAGGGTGTCGTGCACGGGCGCTCCGGTACTGGCGGACCAAGGTCTGGCTCCGCTGGCCGGGGCCGAGTTTACAGAGCGCGGGGACATCCGCGAGACGTGACGGATTCGGCTTCATCCTGCCCCCCGGGCAGGCAGCTGGTCGGCCCGG
>JAGWAT010000069.1:0-454 GCA_021296265.1 Alphaproteobacteria bacterium
CAAGGCGCTGCGGCGGTACCTCGGCATCGAGCACACGTCGGGGGCGCAACGCTTCCCGTTCAACAACACCGAGGACTTTGCCTTCTTCGCCTGAGCACCAATCCTCACCGCTCCCTTCTCCCGATCTTCCGAACGAGCCGGGGGGCTTGCTGGGCACTCGGACCACCGGACCGATCGCCGCTCCTCTTCGAAGGGTCAGGTGTCGGTGACAACGGAACGCCCGACGAGAGCAGGCCGCGCAGCCAAAAGGTGGTCACCGGGCCGCAGTTGCTGTGCTTGCGTCTCGATTGCCAGCGAAATGGCCGTGGCAGCGGAGTTCCGCGTCGACAGCCAGATACGGCGCACCGCACCGCTCGAGCCAGCTCAGAGCGTCGGCCTGCGGCTGCAACAACGCGACCGTGGCAACGGACCCTGCGACAACCGCCTGGCTCGCCACCACGCTCACACTCAGCAG
>JAGWAT010000069.1:510-6279 GCA_021296265.1 Alphaproteobacteria bacterium
GATGTCGTCACCGCGCCCTCCGCCAGCAACAGCGTGGCGATCGCAGCGTCCGGGCGCCGCGGATGGACGATGCCGATCGGCCAGGGCCGTCCGTCCGCCTGCGGCCCCACGATGCGGATATCGCCGCCGAGGTTGATGAACCCATGGTGGATGCCGGCGTTCCGCGCCACCACCGCCGCCGCATCGGCCGCGTACTCCTTCACGACCCCGCCGAAGTCCAGCTCCATCCCCGGCAGAGGCAGATACACCCGCCGGTCCGAGTACCGCACCTTGTCCCAGCCCACCTTCGCGGCACAGGCATCGAGCTCCTGCCGCGAGGGCAGCGTCGTGCGTTGCGGGTGCCAGACGCGACGAAACACGCCCGAGGTGATGTCGAACAGTCCGTCGCTCTGCTCGTGGCAGACCGCGGCATAGTTCAGGATGGCGGCGGTTTCCGCGTCGATCGGAACGGCGCTCGCGCCGGCCGCGCGGTTGATTGCGCTCGTCACGCTGTCCGGCAGATAGCGGGAATACTTCGTCTCGAAGCGCCGAATCTCGTGAAGACACGGCTCGATCGCCCACGAGAACGCATCCTTCGAGTCCGCGTCGAAGCGCAGCTCGCAAGGACAGCCCATCGCACGGAACCGGTGCCGGTATGCGGCCAACGCTCAGAACTGGATGTCGAGGACGACGGACGCGAGCGTGAATTCCAGTCGGGCCGGATGCGGAACGCCGGACGCGAGCCCGTACTTCTCGTTGCCGATGTAGCGGTCCGCGCTGATGGTCAGCGACCAGTCCGGCTGCCGAACGATCGCCTTGAGGCCGAAGGTGAATGCGCCGTAGGCGGACAGCCGGAAATCGCTCGACTGGTGGACGTCGAGCGGCAGGCCGAAATCGTCCACGGATCGGTAGAAGTCCGCCTCGCTCTGACTGTAGTAGCGCACGTTCGGCACCACCTGGAACCACGTCCCGAGATTCTGGTACCAGGAGGTGTGCAGCGTATGCGAGGCGACGCCCCAGTCGTCGTCGAAGTAGCGGTAGTCCAGGTGCAGCGCCGCATCGGGGCCGTCCAGGTAGTGCCGATAGCGAACGCTCAGGGCCCATTCGCGCCGCTCTTCCGGCCGCACGTCGCGCAGCTTGTAGGGATCGGACAGGTAGCCCGAATGGTCGGTCACGCTCAGCCCCGCGTACGCCACCGATGATCGGTCGATCACCCGGGAGACGCCGACGGACGCCGAGCGGCTGCGCCGCTCCTCCCTCGACACCCGGCCGAAGGTGGCTGCGTCGGTGGGCTCGACGACGTCGTTCGAATAGCTCAGGCCCGCCGACAAGCTGGCGAGATCATCGTTGAACGTCCATTCGCCCGAGAGAGCGGGCGAGAACGCTTCGTAGTCGTCCTCTTCCGAGCGCGTGAGCGTGAGGCCGATGCTGTGGTCTTCGCCATATCGCGTCGCCGTGAGACTCGTCTCGGTCCGGGTGTCGTGAATGGTGGCCCCGCTCATGATCAACGCGGGCTCTCCGTCGACGCCCGCACTGGTTCCCCACGGTGAAGCGCCCGACATGGTTTCCCGCGACAGGTCGAGACCGAGGCTCCAGTCGCGGCCCACCGGCGAGAGCAGCCTGAACTGCCGGATGTTCACGTCGTATCGCCGATTGTCGCCGCCGACCACCAGGTGCGGCGGGACGTCCGCTTCCTGGTAGTTCGAGACACCGACCGACAGTGTCGACTCCACCGGCGGGGATGCGGCAAACGCCGGAAGCGACATGGCCGCCGTCGTCAGCGCCGCCAAAGGGGACGACCGCTTCATGTCGGCATCAGTTGCACCCGCATCCGGCGCCGGCCGCCTTCGTTCCGCCGCGCGCCGCTTCCTTGCTGAAGTAGACCTGATCGTACAGGCCGGTCTGCAGCGCGTTGGGGTCAAGCTGCATTTCGGGGCGGGCGAGCGTGCCTCGCTCCCAGGGCCGGACGACCTCGCACGCACTGAGCGCCGAGGTCATGGCCACGACGATCAGGGCACTCCGCAACGAGCGGTTCATGGACGTTCCGTTCAATGCCGGCCGAGCAACTCGACGATGTGCGCCCGGATGCCCACCATGTCGCCTCGCCGGAAGCCCACGTGCACCAGCGTCACACGACCTTCGGGGTCGATTACGAACGACGTGGGCATGCCCGGCAGGGAATAGGCGGCCGCGGTCGCACCCCGGGGGTCGCTCAGGACGTCGTAGTTCATGGGATGGTGCTCCAGGAACTTCAGTGCATCGTCGGTTCGTTCATCGACGTTGATACCGATGACTTCGAAGCCGCTGCCGCCCAATTCCCGTTGCAGGGCGACGATCTCCGGTATCGACACCCGGCATGGTGGGCACCAGGAGGCCCAGAAATCGACGTAGCGCACCTTGCCATGACTCGCGGACAGCGATTTCGTCGTCTCGCCGCCCAGCACCGGCAGCACGAAGTCCGGTGCCGGCTCACCCTTGCCGACGCACCACGCGGTGCCGGCGAGAAGCAGATTCAGGGCAAGAGCAAGCGGGATCAGGAGCGCGCGCATCGGTCGTTTCTCGCGGCGACATCGGATTGGGTGCTGATTGCCATTCGACAGGTGCCTGCACGATGGATTATGCACAGTTCATCAATATTTGGTAGAAGTGCACTTGAGGCGGGCGGGCGAGAGAGGCGCAGCGGCGGCCGAGGGTCGCTGAAGCAGACGAGCGCCCCGGCCCGTCCGGGAGTCGTCATGTCCCTGGACCACCGTCACTGTCGGGTTGTGGCGAGCGCGGTGCTCGCGCTGGCAGCGCTCGGGGCGGCGCCTTGCGCTTCGTTCGCGCAGGGTGCGATGGGTGTCAGGGCTGTGGAGCTGGAGCGCCGCTCGGTGGAGCTGCGGCGCCTGCGCGCTGTGCAGCGCCAAGGCGTCGCGCGCGGGATGGCCCACGCGCAGATGCCGGACACGATGTACGCCTCGACGCCTGACCCCGCCCCGCCGCCGCACGCCGTCCCGCTCGATGTGAAGCGCCCGAGCGCGCCCGCGCCCTCGGCGGCGGAGGTCCCGACGCTGCGCATGGCGCCAAGCCCCGGGCACCGCATCCCGCTGCTCGTCTCGGCTGCGGGTGCGGCGGGGTACGAAGGGGTGGTGCGCCTCATCAACCGCTCCGATACGAGTGGGGAGGTGCGCATCGAGGGGTTCGACGATGCGGGGGTGCGCCACGGGCCGGTGACATTGCGTATGGGGGCGGGCGAGGCGGTGCACTTGAGCGCCACGCAGCTTGAGCGGGGCGATGGCGCGAAGGGGCTTGTGGGGCGGTTGGGCCGCGGGCAGGGGGACTGGCGCCTGGAGCTTGCCAGCGCGCTCGACCTCGAGGTGCTGGGCTACGTGCGCACTGCGGACGGGTTCCTCACTGCGATGCACGATGTGGTGCCGGGGCACCGGGTGGTGCGGTTCAACGCGGGAGAGGACGTGGCGCAGGCGAGCCGGCTGCGCCTCGTCAACCCGGGGGCGCAGGCGGCGGCGGTGCGCATCGAGGGGCGCGACGATGCGGGGGAGGCGTCGGACGGAGCGGTGAGGGTCACGGTGCCGGCGCAAGGGGCGCGCACGCTCGGCGCCGCCGAGCTTGAATCCGGGGAGGGCGAGGGGCTTGCCGGTGCGTTGGGCACGGGCACGGGTCGGTGGCGGTTGCTCGTCAGCGCAGACCGACCCATCGAGGTGATGAGTCTGCTCTCGACCCCCTCCGGGCACCTCGTCAATCTCTCCTCCGTCCCCGACAACGCGGTGCCGGACGAGGTGGGCGCCATCACCAGCTACACCGTGCCGCTGCTTCCCGCCGCGAGCCGCTTCGTCGCGGAGGGTCTCCAGGGCTTCGTGCGCGTCATCAACCACTCCCGCGACGCGGGCGAGGTGCGCATCGAGGCGTTCGACGACGCCGGTGTGCAGCCCGGCGCCGTCACCCTGGCCATCGGGGCGCACGAGGCGGTGGAGTTCACCTCCGCAGAGCTCGAAAGCGGTAGCGCTGCGAAGGGGCTCTCGGGAGGCATCGGCACCGGAGAGGGCGACTGGCGCCTTGTCCTGGCGAGCGCTCTCGACCTCCAGGTGCTGGCCTACCTGCAAACCGACGACGGCTTCCTCACTGCCCTGCACGATCTCGTCCCGCAAAGCGGGGCCGGGTATCGGGTTGCGATGTTTCACCCGGGGAGCGACCGGAGCCAGGTGAGCCGGCTGCGCCTCGTCAACCCCGGGGCCGAGAGCGCTCACGTGCGCATCGAGGGCATCGACGACCGCGGCGGGTTGTCGAGAGGGACGGTGCGGCTCGAGGTGCCGGCACGAGGCGCGCGTACCCTCACCGCCCACGCGCTCGAGTCCGGCGAGGGGGTGAGCGGCGCGCTCGGCGACGGGGCCGCGAGGTGGCGCCTCCCCGTCAGCGCCGACCGGCCCGTCGACGTGATGAGCCTGCTCTCGAGCCCCGCCGGGCACCTCGCCAACCTCTCCACTGCGCCCGGGCCGGCGGTGAGTACCGGGCGGTTCGCCCCGCGCCCGGCGGTGGGCGCCGCAGAGGAGGATCCGGAGAGCGCCGCCGGCGTTTTTGCCGAGCACGTCTCCCGAAATGCGTCGCCTGCCACGTCCAGGGCGGGGTGTCGGGCAACACCCGCCTCGTCTTCGTGCCCGCCTCCGACCCCGGCCACGCGGCGCGCAACCTCCAGGTGTTCACCGACTTTCTCGACGTAGTCGACGACGGCGCGACCCTCGTCCTCAACAAGGTCCAGGGCGTCGGACACGGCGGCGGGGTCCAGACCGCCGCGGGCACCACCGAGTTCTCGAATATCGAGCGCTTCCTGGGACTGCTCGGCGAGGCGGAGGTCGCGCCGGTCGCCCTCACCCCGCAGACGCTGTTCGACACCGTGCGCATGGCCCCCACCCGCAAGACCCTGCGCCGCGCCGCGCTCATCTTCGCCGGACGCATCCCGACCGACGAGGAGTACGCGGCCATCCGGGGCGGGCCGGCCGCCCTGCGCGCCACCATCCGCGGCCTGATGACCGGACGGCAGTTTCACGAGTTCCTTACCCGGGCCGCCAATGACAGGCTCCTGACGGATCGGAACATCGGACAGATCATCAACCACAACGTCGGACGCTTCTTCGTCGACTTCGTCAACGAGACGTATCGCCGCCGGGAGGCCACGCATCGGAGTGGCAAGCAAGGGCGGTACTACGACTGGAACGATCGCTCGCAGCACGGATTTCGTCGCGCTCCGGTGGAGCTGATCGCTCACGTGGCGATGAACGACCTCCCCTACACCGAGATCCTCACCGCCGACTACATCATGGCGAATCCATGGGCGGCCAGGGGCTACGGCGCAAAGACGCAGTTCAAGGATTCCGAAGACGTGCACGAATTCAAGCCGTCGAGGATCGTGTCCTACTATCGGCAGGGTGAAGGGTTTGAAAGCGAGTACGATCCCGTCATCGGATCGACCCGGATCGTCGACCGGGGTCCCCTGCGCACGGACTACCCGCACGCGGGCATCCTGAACACGACCAGCTTCCTGCTGCGCTACCCCACGACGGCCACCAACCGCAACCGGGCGCGCTCGCGCTGGACGTACTACCACTTCCTCGGCCTGGACATCGAGAAGTCCGCCTCGCGGACCACCGACCCGGTCGCCCTCGCGGACACGAACAACCCGACGATGCTCAATCCGGCGTGCACGGTGTGCCACCGCGTCATGGACCCCGTCGCCGGCGCGTTCCAGAACTACGGAGACGAGGGATTCTACAAGGACAAGTGGGGCGGGCATGATTC
>JAGWAT010000070.1:0-3385 GCA_021296265.1 Alphaproteobacteria bacterium
GTGCGATCCGGACGACGAACCTGCTCGAGCGCCTGTTCCTCGACGAGCGCCGGCGCCTCAAGGTGCTGCCGCACGCGTTCGGCGGGCGGCCCATCCGCAAGCTGATGTTCGCCGCCATGACCCGCGCCAGCGAGCACTGGCGCGCGATCCGGATCACCGACTTCGAGCGACGCCAGATGGCCGCCGTCCGCGACGATCTCGACGCCGAATATCACCAGCACGTCGGCCTCGCCGACGCCCCTACTGCCTCAGCTCACCCCGAACGAATATCCAGCAACCCTCGGACTTGACCGCCGGCTTCGCCATGCCCGTCGCACGTGCCGGCACCATTGCCGCTGATCAAGCTCGGCGACGACGTCCTGCCGGTTTCGGGGAAGATTGCCGGTTCCGACATTCGTGCCGGCGGCTCGCGGCCTTTGGTGAGCATGGCCGACAAACGGACTGGCTGGCAGCTGGACACCACGTTGTCCGTGTCTCACGCGATTGGGGAATCGCGGCTTCCCGCGACCAGATCCGGTTCCTCACCCTCCAGGAGGGCGAGCAGGGCACGCAGTCTGCGTTCGTCGTCTGCGGTCAATCTCTCGCGGGCGCGGGACTGTGCGCCTTGCCAGAGTGGAGCTGCCCGAACGAGCAGCCCCATACCGGTCTGGGTCAGTTTGACGATTCGGGTTCGGGCATCCTCGCCCGCCGAGAGGGTGAGCAACTCGCGGCGCTCCAGCACCCCGAGATTGCGCCCTAGGGTGCTGGGATCAAGCTGGTTCTTCTCGGCCAACGCCTTGATGGCGATGGGCTGGGCCTGCCACACCGAGAATAAGAGCGACAGCTGCGCGATGTTCAGCCCAGTCTCGGACAGCGCCTCGTCATAGAGTCGCGTCAACGCGCGGGAAGCGCGGCGCAGCCGAATACAGAGACAATCGAACTGGTCCATATCCTAGCTGGAGCGTCGCACAGCCAACCCGTCAATTCGCGGTCAGGGCAGCGATCAACGCTTCGGTTCGCATGATCTTGTGACCATAGGTCGGAAAGCTGACATTAACTACCGCGTCCACTTCCTCCTGGCCGAAGGCAGCGATTCCATCGGACAAGAGCGTGGTGTGATAACCAAGCTCGACGGCGTAGTAGGCCGTCGACGCGATGCAGGTTGGCCCCCGCATCCCGGCCACCACGACACGCTCGATGCCCGCGCCCACAAGCAGCGCCTGCAGGTCCGTTCCGGCAAAACCACTGGCCAGCCGGTGGTACTGCGCCTCCAGGTCGCCGGGCTGCTTCTTCAGATCCGGGTGATATTCGGCACCCCAACTGCCTTTCTCGAAGACGGCAAATCGCGCGATGCTGCTCTGGGTCGGGTTGAGAAAGGGATACTGGTCGTAGACGCCGGGCTCGTAATGAGCATGAGGCACATAGACCACCTTCGCACCAGCGGCGCGCGCCGCCGTCACCAGGTTCTTCAGGTTCTCGATCAGATTGGCGCTCTTGATCGTGCTCTCGCCCAGAAAATAGGCTTTTCCGCCCTGCGACAGGAAATCATTGTAGGGATCGATCAGCAAGATGGCGGTCTTGGCTGGATCGTAGTCCGCAGCAGGCGCAGCTGAGACAGCTCCGACCAGTGACCACGCGGCCAGCACAGAAATCAGAAGATTTTTGAGGGACACGGAAATCTCCCCTTGATTGGCAACAGGTAACTGCAGGTATATACCTGCACTATTACGAGTATATACCTGAATAATGCGTGCTGCAAGCCCCGCGCGACCTTTGACCGGACAGTTCTTGGCCCGTTGCCGGCAGAATGCTGACAGTTATCTCTTTTGAATCATGCGCCAAGAGCAGCCCTGCCAGCGGGCTATCCTCGGCCACCCAGGTCGTCATCGCATAGCCGCAGGCTCACATGCACACGAAGCCCGCGGCATCAGGCAATGCATCAGGCGCGCGGCCAGCGTGTAGCGGTCTTCCCTCACTGCGGCCTTGGCAAGAGTGATTCCTCGGCCAACTGCCGCCCAGCGCGGCCCGACCTTCGACCAACAGGATGGGTCCCCGCCCATCGAGAGAGGTCTTCCATCGTGTACTGGATCCGACCAGCCAACTTGCGGTAGGCCGGTCCCTAGCCCCGTTCGCGATACCTAGCAAGAGTCCGAATACTGAGACGGAGGAAGTTTGCCGCCTAGCGGGGCGTGAGAAACATCACGACGCCTCGTATCCCGCAGCAGGGCCGCGACCCAGCGATACCCGTAGCGGCCTTACTGCCGCGCCATCTCGATCATGCCGGCCCTGAGGCGGTTCAGTGACCCGCTCCCCGGAAGCCAGACCATCCACCGTGAGAAAATTCTCGCAGTGGCTTTCGTGAACCCAGCCGGTAAGTAGCCACGAGACGGTCGAAATTCAGCCAACAGCAGATCGCGCTCGTCCTGCGCCAGGCGGAGAAAAGAGGACACGGACCGATTTCGCTGTCACGTGTAGAAGCCAGAGCTTGATCGGACAGCGCTGCCGTGTCGGCTTGGCGGGCGTCGGTCAAGTGGCACCTGTTGCCGGTCCCGGGGACATTCCACGCGGCACTGGCCGAGGAGCAGGTCGCGAAACTGGAGCAGGCCGCCCCGCCGGTCCCTCGGCGGAAGTGGCGGAATGGTCGCTCGGGCTCAAGCGCGCCGAGCGGCGGCGGATCCAGGCCGCGCTGCAGGCGGCGGGGTTCAGTTTGGGGGCGCCGGGCTGGTGAGTGCTTGTGCCCTGCACCGCTGATCTCGCGTGACGTGGCCGCGGTTACGACCTGAGGATCCGAGGAAGGGCTGGCAAGGCACCTTGCCGGAGTTCTTTCCGACGGCGCATGCGCATCAACGTCAACGTCTGATGAAAGCGCGGGTCCGCTCGTGGACGGCAACGTGTTCGCTCGACGACTGGCGAGCGCGGCGCGCGTCCGTGCGGTCGCCGCTGTTGAGGAAACTGTTGAGCCGCCGCCTGCGTTTCTCCTGAATTCCTGACCGTGTCCGCAGCCTCTTGGGAGGTATGAACATGACACGTTCGCAACGCGTACAAATGTCTTGACATTCTATATCCGGTGGTACTAAATGAGATTTACACATCATGTAGCGCGCTCGACCGGACCCGGGCGTGCCGGAGCAACTTCCGATGGACATCTAGTCTCGGTCGAGACAACCCCCTAGCCTCCCCGGAGGTCGGCCCGTACCGCATCGGCTGCAGGATTTCCTCCCGTTCTGCCCGGGGCAGCCCACGGTCACCGGCATCAGGAGGTGAAGGGGGTTTGGTCGCGGTCGGCGGCTCTACCCCTCATGAGCTTTGTGCCAGCTCGTGAGACGGCAGCTTTCAGAACAATCGTTCGAAATGCCGGTTCGGGGGCCGCCGGATTTCCGGGCGGCAACCGCCGACCGCTTTTTTG
>JAGWAT010000070.1:3400-5696 GCA_021296265.1 Alphaproteobacteria bacterium
CCGCCTGCTGGGTCTGTGCTTCCGGCAACGCGGAGCGGAGATTGTGGCCGAGAAGTGGGCAGCGGCACCCACTCGCAAAGTCACTGCACGGAAAAGACTATTCTTCGGGCAGGTCCGGCCTCAACGCCACGAATGTTCCGAAGAAGGCCCCTTCGACCCCGTTCTCGTCCAGAAAGTCCGCCGAGCTGAAGCCCGCCACCAGCCGGGGGAGCCCGGTCGCATCCGGCCGTTCGGAGATCTGCCCGCCCCAGTATCCATTTGAATCGACGAACTCCAGGTCGGGATGGACCACCGCAGCCTCGGCCCCTTGGAACTGGCCCCTCAGCCCGTCGAACTCAAGGGCCCCGAGATGGATCTCGTGGTCGAGGACGAAGGATTCCGTATCGACGACATCCTCTCCGAGAAATTCGCTGAAATGTGCCCGCCTGGTCACGAGGTCGCCTAGGCACCCGATGCAGCCCTCGATCGTCCGGTCCGCGAAATCGACCTGGAGGTTGATCACGCCCTCGTACTCGTCGATCACGTATTCGTCGACCCCGTACGCATACAGGCCTCCGGCCTGACCGACGTAGGATGCGCTGCCGCCGGCGGGAAATTGAGGCGTGGACAACGGGCTGATCTCCGGGCCGTCGACGATGGAGTATCGCTCGGAGCTGGCCAGCGACAGGTGGGAGGGATGCTGTCCGGGGAATTCCGCCCACCAGCCGGCCATCAGGTAGTCCTTTGGGTTCTCCGCATCCCAGCTCAGCGCGGCATGGGCCAAGCTGGTCCCGCCCTCATGGATTTTCAGGAATGTCAGGGCCTTGCCCTCGTGGCCCGGGATCGGCGTCTCGAACGGCCTCTCTGCAAAGACGTCGGTCAGGGAATGCACCGTGCGGAACTCCCCATCGCCCAGAACCAGGAATACCGACAGGTGGCCACCCGCAAAGGAGCTGTTCCGGCCGTGGTCGATCCTTTCCCGATCCTCTTCCGCGGCCACCGGTGACGAGTCGCCGTAGCAGCCCGCGAGTCCCACGCAGGCGCACCATGCCAGGGCGAGTACGGGGAAAAGACGCTTGATCATGTCCGACCGGCCCTGAACAGTGAGTTCGAATCAACGACAAGCTTAGCTTGGAGTGCCTGTGGGTAAAGTCACGGCTTCACTGACTTGCCCAGTCGTTTAGATAGCGTTCCGCCATCTCTCCAAGCTGCGGGAGGGCTCCGGCTGGATCGCGTTGGACGTGGATCCGTTCGGAAAACCCTTCGTAAGTGCGATGACAGCCGCCAGATGCTCCCTGTGCTTGGGGTGCCCGAAATCGAGCGTGAACCATTGCGGGTGGGTATGGCGTCTGCGGCCGGTTGGCGGCGCCGGGCTCATCTGCTTGGTGCGGGCGCTGCACGATGTCGGGTGCTTGCGGATCCCGGTTTCGACCGGCCTGACCCCATCCGGCTGCCATTGGCGTGGCTTGTGATGTTCGCAGACAACGTCAAGGCCAACGGGTGTGGGGGGGGGGGGGGGGGGGGGGGGGGGGCACCCCGTGCGGATGACGGGATGCGGGCGATCTACGAGCGTCGAATCTGGCGTCGGTTGATTGGGCAGTTTCTCTGGACCGCGAGGCGCGGCGCGGGTCGCGACCCGGCGGATGCGTCGTGGTTCGCCAGGATGCTGGGCGCGGCCGAAACAGGTCGGTTGCCCATCTTCTTCGCGGACCTCGAGATGGACCTGTCGGGGGTCGTGGTCCCATCAGCATTTGCGATGGCCGGGAAATCGGCGCTGATCGCGCGGCGGGCAACCGGCAGGAACCGTCAATGCGCCGATCGTCGTCGTAGGTCGTGCCGGCAAATGCACAGCGAATGGTGTACATCGCTGGGCCTGATGATTTTCCGACAATGTCGGTGTGCCGGCATTCACTCTGACTGGACCAGGCTGGCCGGATCCTCCACGATATCGTGGCTTGTCGGGTTAAGGCACCGGCGCAAAGTGGTGACCGCGGGCGGCGGCGCGGTCGAACGTGAAGGTCTGCGTACAGCCTCGGGCGCGGTTTCGATGGGCGATCAGGGAGTCGGCGAAATCTGCGCTGCCCGCCTCGAATTCCCGCAGTGCGGACCAGGCGGCATCGCGATCCTCGACCGTTAGTTCGATCGTCCGAAGCAGCTGGCGGATCACCGCCGCGACCACCGCTCTCTCGTACCGATAAGCCCCTGCGAGCACCCACACCAGTTCCACCAGCACCGGAACGCTGACATATCCGGGCGAGCGGGAGGTACATCGGCCCTCGATGAGGCGCGCAGCCGCGTTAGCCTGCCCAGGGTCGTC
>JAGWAT010000070.1:5752-6614 GCA_021296265.1 Alphaproteobacteria bacterium
ACGTCCATCTTCTCCAGGCTCACGGGGGATCCGGGTTTGGGCACCATGCCCTTCAGTCGCGCCACGGGTACGGTGACGGGTTCGACGCGCAAGTCGCCGGCTTCGTCCAGGATGAAGTCGATCTTGTCGCCGGGCTCAAGGTGGAGCCGATCTCGAATCGGCTTGGGGATTGTGACCTGTCCCTTGCTCGTCACGGTTGCATGCATTGCAATGTCCTAAAATCCTTACTTCCAAGTAAGGCAAGAGGTAACTGATTTCCAGCAAACAGACAATCACGGAGCGGTGGCGGACCCGCACGGGCGCCGCTCGATGGGGCGATATGGACGACGCCTTCCAAGGCAGGCTGCAGTGTGACGCTCGGGCCACTCGAGCCACTGTGTTCGCGTCTACCGGTCGTGAAATTTCCGATTGGAGGTCAAGTGCGCGGGCAAGGAGCGAAGATGGACATCCGTGTACAGCCCTGCGAGATGGACATTCCCCCGGCGCTCACTGCGCGGCGGGCAACCGGCAGGAACCGTCAATGCGCCGATCGTCGTCGTCAGTCGTTCCGGCAAGTGCCCAGCGAGTGGACGGCAGGTGCCTTCGCACGCGGCGAGCGGGAGAAGCTCAGGATGCTCCGCTCAAGACGTTTCGAGGTCCCACGGAATCGCAAAGCCGAGCGCCTCCGCCACCGCGCTTTGCCGGGAGTCCAGCGTGGCGAACGCCAGGCTCCCGGCGACCGGGGAGACGTACAGGGCCATCGCGACATGCCAGAGGTCGGCACCGCGCAGGTAGCCCGTGTCAAGCACGGCGGCAAATTCTGGAGCAAGCGTCCGGTCCGGCAGAATCCACTCGATTCCTGCGACCGCGCGTTCCGGGAACC
>JAGWAT010000070.1:6745-7098 GCA_021296265.1 Alphaproteobacteria bacterium
GGCGATGCTCATTCGCCGCGTTCGCTGAGGAACCGGGCCAGTGCGCCGGGCCGCCGTGCGACCGCCCGGAACCTCTGCCGGGCACGCGCCGGCCGCACCAGGGCCCCGCCGCGTTCGAGATCTTCCAACCTATGCTCAAGCGTCGGCGCTGGCCGCCGTCGGTGCATGCTGAGGTAACGCAGTTGGAATCTTCCTGCAAGGACCCCCTCGAGACCGGGTGGCCTCTGATGCCATGGCGATCGTGCGCCCGCTGTGCCCCTGCTCGCCCGGGTCGGGGCGGCGGGCCTGAATTGCGAGGTGGCGGGCGCCGGGCGGAGCGCCGACCGCGTCGTCGTGGCGGTTCGAGCCGGTGG
>JAGWAT010000070.1:7154-7497 GCA_021296265.1 Alphaproteobacteria bacterium
CAGGCACCGGACGGGGTCGATGCGGCGGATTGCCACTTGGCAAAATCCGACTGGTTGCTAGTACTGGCCATATGAAGACGACCGAGGCCCCTGACTTCAAGGCTCGCTGTCTGGCCGTCCTTGATCATGTGTCTGCAACCGGGGAACCCGTGGTCATCCTGCAGCGCGGCCAGCCTGTGGTGGAACTCGGTGCGGTACGCAGCGCTGCTCCCAGGTATCCGCAGGCGGGGCTGGAGGGTACGGTTACCGTGGTGGGCGACATCGTGGAGCCGGCGCTGGCCGAAGCGGAGCGGGAAGCCCTGAAGCAGTGAGGGCGTGGCTCGACAACCACGTACTGACTTGG
>JAGWAT010000070.1:7643-9423 GCA_021296265.1 Alphaproteobacteria bacterium
TGGTCCGGTCGCTGCAACGTGTCGACCGATGAACGAAAGCTGAACATCAACGTCTCGGAGCACGGCGGTAGATCGGTGGCAAGTTCGTGACTGACGACCGACCGCAACGCCGGATCGCCGTGGACGTCGGCGGGACCTTCACCGATGTTGCGCTTGAGCTCGACGACGGCCAGGTCGTCACCGCCAAGGTGCTGACCACCCCGTCCGCTCCCGAGGAAGCCGTGGTCGCGGCCGTGGGCCAGGCCGTCCGCGAGGCGGGGGTCGAGCCGGCCGCCGTCGGCCTGGTCATCCACGGCACCACCCTCGCCACCAATGCCCTGATCGAACGCACCGGCGCCAAGACCGCGCTCATCGTCACCGAGGGCTTCCGGGACTCGGTCGAGATGGCGCTCGAGAACCGCTTCGAGCAGTACGACATCTCGATCGACCGGCCGGCTCCGCTCGTGCCCCGGTACCTGCGCTGGCCGGTGAGCGAGCGCATGAACTACGCGGGCTGCGTCCTGGCACCCCTCGACGAGGACACTGTCCGCGCCCTCCTGCCGCGCTTCGAGCAGCACGCGATCGAGGCGGTGGCGGTCGGTCTGCTCCATTCCTACGCGAATCCCGCCCACGAACATCGCGTCGGAGAGATCCTCCAGGACGCCCTGCCGGACCTCCCCGTCACGCTGTCGAGCGAAGTGTGCCCCGAGATCCGGGAGTACGAGCGCCAGTCCACCGCCTGCGCCAACGCCTACGTCCAGCCCCGGATGTCGGGGTACCTGGCGCGCCTCGCCACGGCGCTCCGCGATCTCGGGTTCGGCTGCCCGCTGCTTCTCATGACGTCGGGGGGCGGGCTCACCACGCTGGAAATCGCGACCCGTTTTCCCATCCGCCTGGTCGAATCCGGCCCTGCCGGCGGCGCGATCCTGGCCGCGGAGATCGCCCGCGAGTGCAACTGCGAGAACGCGCTCTCGTTCGACATGGGTGGAACGACCGCCAAGCTCGCCCTCATCGACGCGTTCCGGCCGCAGACCACCCGCACGTTCGAGGTCGCCCGCGCCTACCGCAACCTCAAGGGGAGCGGTCTGCCGGTCCGCGTTCCCGCCATCGAGATGGTGGAGATCGGTGCCGGCGGGGGCTCGATCGCAGAGGTCGACGCAATGGGCCGGCTCAACGTGGGCCCGGCGAGCGCTGGCGCCGATCCGGGCCCGGCCTGCTATGACCGTGGCGGCATGCGGCCCACGGTGACGGACGCGGACGTGGTACTGGGACGCCTCGACCCGGCGAATTTCGCGGGCGGTTCCTTACCGCTGACCCCGGATCGTGCGGCGGAGTCGATCCGCCACGCGGTGGGGCGGCCGCTTGAGCTCGCGGATCCCGAAGCGGCGCTGTCCGTCTCCGAGGTCGTGGACGAGAACATGGCGAACGCGGCGCGCGTGCACGCCATCGAATGGGGAAAGGACATTTCCGCCCGGACGATGATCGCGTTCGGAGGGGCGGCGCCGCTGCATGCGGCTCGCCTTGCCGAAAAGCTCGATGTCAGCCGGGTGATCGTGCCGACCGGCGCCGGGGTCGGTTCCGCGATCGGCATGCTCCGGGCGGCGGTGTCATACGAGGTCGTGCGAAGCCGCTATGTGCGTCTGGCCGAGCTTGATCCGGGAGCGGCGAACGCGCTGCTGGAGGAGATGCGGGCGGAGGCACGGGCGGTCGTCCGCGCCGGGGCCGGAGACGATGCAGAGCTCGGGGAAACCCGGAACGCCCACATGCGTTACGTGGGCCAGGGGCATGAGATCGTCGTGCC
>JAGWAT010000034.1:0-17306 GCA_021296265.1 Alphaproteobacteria bacterium
CGCCGCCTGGCCGGCTTGGCCGCGGTACCCGCTCGGCACTAACATTACGACTGGACCAATCGATCGGGGCTGATCACTGGAGGGATTGCTCGGACGCGATGGCTGCCCCGAGGCGCTCAACGCCGCGTTCGGGTGGACTAGCCGGCCGTTTCCGGTGCCCGCCTCCGGCGAAATTGCTGTGCGGGTAGTGACGGCCGGCGGCGGCATGATGAGCTGGAGTGGCCCTGCACGCCCCTGACTTTTTGGAGCGGGTCACGGCAAATTCTTGTGTACTGTCGTGCTCGCAGTTCAGGTGGTGCTGAAGGCTGCAGAGGCATAGAACAGTTGCCACAGGCTGCGGTCGCCGAAAGAGAATTACCGTTCGTTGGGAAGCTCGATAGTTTGCCCGTTTCGAACGATTTCCCGTAGTAGCGGTAGCGGGAGAGATTACGTCCTGTAAACGATCAAGTTGTTGTCAAACAGGTAGCGGTGATCTGCATTCGATGCCGTAGGGGCGCGCGCAGATCGTGACTACGCGGCAGCGGGGTCGCTGGAGTTCGGCCCATCCCTTGGATTAGGCCGCCAAAGAACCTTGGCACAAACTGTAGATGTGTTTGTATAGATGTTCTTCAATGATTCCCATAAGTTCAATACAAGCAATATCTTGTGCCACATGTGTGGCGGAGGGAGAGGGATTCGAACCCTCGATACGGTTTCCCGCATACACGCACTCCAAGCGTGCGCCTTCGACCACTCGAGCGTAGCGATTCGCGCAAACTGCTCAACCGAGGTCTGGGTCAGCCGACTGAGACGGCCTCACACCCGTGCCCATGGCTTCGGTCGACCAGCCTTGCGCTGGCACTGTGTCTGCCCAAGTGTCGTTTGAACGCCAGTTCAGCCCGCCGACCGGATAGTTGGCAGGTTCCGTTCAGACGGCACGCGTCAAGCGGAACGTAAGTTGCGTGCCCCGTCGGGATCATCCTCTCCGGCCTGGGCGGCGAAGATCGACGTGTAGCCGCTCGACCAATCTGGTGGGATCAGGCACGGGCGCGGGTCGTGGTGCGCCCATCGGGCGGGTTGGCCACGAATGACCTCCCCGACGTGCGGAGCAGGCTCCGGGTGTGGCGTGTACGGAAATGCATCGGCCGACGCGTACGCGTCCAACAGCAATGGCCGTCCGTCCGCGTTCCGGCTCGGGGGCGAACCATGCACGGTGCGGCAATTGTGGACGGTGATGGCACCTGCCCCCGCTTCGACGTAGGCGGCCCTCGTCACGTCAAGCCGCTCGACGTCACGTGCATTCAGGCATCCCTTCCATTGGCCCTGCTCGTCGTACTGGTCGAACAGCTCGCCGGCATGGCTGCCCGGAACAAAGCCGAGCGCCCCGTTGGCAAGGGTCATGTCGTGCAGCAACAGACCAATCGTCAACGGGCTGTAGTTGGTGTGCGGGTAGAACTGGATGTCCTGATGCCAGTCCACCTGATCATGGCCGTCATTCCATTTGAAATTAAGCTTCGAGTGATGGAACACGACATCCGGGCCGACCAGATCCGCTGCCACGTCGGCCAGTACGCCTGTGGCGATTTCCCAGAACAGGGGATGATGCTGGTGCGGTCGGCGCAGGCGGCGCAACCGGGGCGAATCGGCGGAATGTCCCGGCGCGAGATCGAAGACTTCCCCGGATCGGGTTTCACGCTTGCTCAGCTCGAGGAACTGATCCACCACCGCCAGGATGTCGGCTAGCTCAGCGGGCCCGAACAGGGACTCGACGACGACGTAGCCGTCGCTGAAATACGATTCCCGCTGGCGCTGGCTGAGTACGCGTGCCGGGTGGGAAAGTACCGATTCGGGCGTCATGGTGTTCCGATCTCCCTGGCCAGCCTCCAATGTTTGGATCGCGGTTGCTGAACGGTAGTCACCTGCCTGCAGGGTGGGCCAGCGGCGGCGGCGGACCCGCCAGCGCGTGCGCATCCCGCAGGCGCCTTGACGCCCGGACGTGACACCTGAAGCGCCGGCTGTTGCCAAGCATAGGTGAAGGTGGCCTGTCGCATCGCTTCTTCTCGCCGGAGCCCTTCAGGAGGGCCTTTCGCCCTCGATCTGGATGCGAAGCATGCGCCGCCGGTGGCCGTGATAGTCGTTCAGCGGATAGTGCAGGGCCGCCCGATTGTCCCAGAACGCCAGTGAGCCGATCGCCCACTGGAAGCGGGCCGTGAAGGCAGCCTGCGACTGGTGGGCAAACAGCCACTGCAGAAGCGGCTGGCTTTCGTCTTCCGTCATGCCCTCGAAGCGGACCGAATGGGCGCCATTGACGTAGAGCGACTTGCGGCCAGTCTCGGGATGGGTCCGCACCACTGGGTGCACCGCCTGAAACGTTGTCTCCTGCAGTGCTCCCGACCGCGGTGCACGGGTGGCCGAGACCGCGGCCCCGTCGGAGCGGTTGACCGCCCGCAACGGCTCCAGCATCGCCTGCATGCCGGGGGACAGCGTGTCGAACGCGAGATAGCCGTTGGCGAACAACGTATCTCCGCCGATCCGCGGGACCTCGAGCGCATACAGGAGACTCGCCATGGGTGGGCGTTCGAAATAGGCAGTGTCCGTGTGCCAGAGACCGCCGAAATTGACGGTCTCGTCCTCGCGCTTGAGAACTTCGATGACGTGGGGCTCCTCCGGGAGACCCTGCACCATCGGATAGGGCATCGGCGTGCCGAACAGGCGCGCAAATGCCGCGAGCTGCCTGGCGCCGAGCGTCTGTTTCCGAAAGAAGACGACCAGATACTTCAGCCAGGTTTCCCGGATCGCCTGCACGGTCGCCGGAGCCAGCGGCGCAGAGAGATCCACGCCTCGGATTTCCGCTCCCAGCGCCCCCGGGAGCGGCCGTACCGAGAGCCGGGACGGTCCGCCCTCTGCCGTCCCGTTGTCGTGGTCACATGCCATCGGGTGCCTCACGCGCGACAGGCCCAGCAGGACACGGCAGCCCTGAATCGTTTCCGTCGCTGACGCCGTCCATTCTAAATGGCGATGAACGGCATGGGTGTCCCCGGCTCGCCGGGACCGCATTCACCATGCCTTCCGCGCGTCCACCACCGCCCACGTCATCAGACGCGTCCCGTCTACCCGCCGCCCGGAGATTGGGCGGTGCACCCTGACGGGCTTGGTACTACGCGCCGCGGCGGCGTACTTCGTACAGGGCAACAGCTGCAGCAGCGGACACGTTGAGACTGCCCTGGTCATTCCGCATGGGGATGGAGACGAGGGAGTCGCAGTTCGCCCGGGTGCGGGGTCGAAGCCCGCTCCCCTCGGCACCGAGCACGATGGCGATTGGGCAGCCCGCCTCCACGCGCGCCATGGCCGACGCGAGCGAATCGCCGGCCCCGGGCTCGAGTCCCAGGCGAACGAACCCGGCGCCGCCGAGCATGCCCAAGGTGTGTGCGAAGCGGCGCGCGCGGACGACCGGAACGGTTTCCAGTGCACCGGACGCTGCCTTGGCCAGCGCAGCGGTCTCTCCGGGAGCATGGCGATCGGGCATCAGGAGGAACGCGACCTCGAATGCGGCGGCGGAACGCAGGATCGCACCGATGTTCTGGGGATCGGTGACCCGGTCGAGCCCGACCGCGACGGTGCCGGATCCGGCCGCCTGACACAGCTGCTGGAGGTCCGGCTCGGGCAGTCGGTCCGCCTCGAGCGCCACGCCCTGGTGGGTCGCGCCGGCCCCGACCAGTCGATCGAGATCGTCCCGCGCACAGTGCTCCGGGACCCGCGCGGTCCCGCGCCTTCGCAGGATTCGGGCCAGCGCTTCGGCGAGGCCCGGCCCCGCTTCGCGGGCGACCAAAAGCCGGCGGATGTTGCGTTCCGGGTTCTGCAGGGCCGCCCGCACGGCGTGACGGCCGTACAGCCAGACCGTGGGCGGGGCAGTGTGCCGGCTCCCCGAACCAGTGACCGGACGCCTCCGGTTTCGCCGGGGCTTGCCACGCGCGCGCGCCGTCATCCGGATGCCAGTCGCACTCCCTCCGATTCGAGCATGGCCCGTTTGAGTGCCGTCCCCCAGGCGTAGCCGGCGATCCTTCCGTCGGTGCCGATCACTCGGTGACACGGAACCAGCCAGGCGATCGGGTTAGCCCCGTTCGCCTGGCCGACCCACTGCGCGCCGCGCGGGGTGCCGAGATTGCGAGCCAGGTCCAGGTAGCTCCGAGTCTCGCCCTTCGGAATGGCGAGCAGCTCGGCCCACACCTGCAGCTGCCGTTCGGTTCCGGCCAGGCGGACGCGCGCGGCACCCGTTCGGCACAGTGCTTCCACGCGAGCCGAGAGGGTTCCTTGATGGGGGCGACACGCCGCCCGCGGCCAGTGTTCCTGCATCGCCCGCAGGACATCGTCGCGCCGGCCGTCGCCGCGGAAGGCGAGGCCGACGATGTCCCGGGCGTCGCCCAGCACGAGCATGTCCCCGAACGGGGAATCGAACCAGCCGAAACCGAAAACCTGACCGCGCCCGCGGCCCGCGCGCGGCCCCGTCACGATTTCCCAGGTGATGTGCAGCCGCCCGACCTTGGTTGGGCGGCCATCGGGACGTCGGCTCGTCGCGGCCATTCGCCGATCGCCCCGGCCTAGGCCGGGCCTCGACCGCCAGCCGAAACTGGCGGCCGACCGCCGTCAGCCACGGCTCGGTTCGGGAAAGAACGTGACCGGGGTCATGAGGCGATTGTCCTGCGCGACCATGGCCCCGAGCTTCGCGCTCTCGCCGACATAGGCCTGCCAGTCGGGATCCTTCCACATGGCTGCCCGCTTCGCTTCACGGTCTCCCGCGTTCTCGTACACCCAGATGTGGACGTACTGGTTGGGGTTGGGAGTCTCGGTGACGAGGTAGGCGAGCGGGGCTCCGAGATGCCGGGTCTGTGGCGCCTTGCCCATCCGCTCGTAGAGCTCGAGGTGTTTCTTGATGGTGCCGGGACGGCAGGTGTACGTGCGGACGTCAAGCAGCATGCGGGTCTCCAGGAATGCAAGCGGAACTCGGAACCGTACAACGGCGTCACCGGTCCGGGTAGCAACGGGGCGCGGCCACCCGGGCGTCCGGCCCTGCGCCGGACCGGGACGCGCGTACGGTTCATTTATACTGCTCTCCGGGAAGAGCGGCGGGGTGATGCCGGTCATGACGGCAGAGCACCAGAGAGCGGGTCCGCAGGAGCGCGCGCTGGCGGAGATCGCCGGGGCGGTGGCGCAGTCGCGCGACGAGGCGCCGGCCGCGGAGCGCGCCCCCGAGGCCCGGGAGCCCGCGAGTCCGGCCGGGGCCGACTCCGACCGCGAGCTGGCGGCGCTGCGGCTCGATCCGAACGCGCGGGCGCGGATCTTCCGGGAGGGCGTCTATCCGTACAGGCGCAAGCTCGAGACCTCGACGTACGAGAAGCAGAAGCAGAAGCTGCAGGTCGAACTGCTGAAGGTGCAGAACTGGGTCAAGGAAGCCGGCGAGAAGGTCGTGGTGGTGTTCGAGGGGCGCGATGCTGCCGGGAAGGGGGGCACGATCAAGCGGTTCATGGAACACCTCAATCCGCGTGGTGCCCGGGTCATCGCGCTGGAGAAACCCAGCGATCGCGAGCGCGGCCAGTGGTACTTCCAGCGGTACATCCAGCACCTGCCGACGG
Source organism: Alphaproteobacteria bacterium (assembly GCA_021296265.1). GTDB lineage: Bacteria > Pseudomonadota > Alphaproteobacteria > TMED109 > TMED109 > VXPW01. Next base: position 5,610 of record JAGWAT010000034.1, read on the forward strand.
TCGGCGAGATCGTCCTGTTCGACCGCTCCTGGTACAACCGCGCGGGCGTCGAGCGGATCATGGGTTTCTGCACGGGGCGCGAGTATCTCGAATTCCTGCGGCAGTGCCCGCAAATCGAACGCATGCTGGTCAACAGCGGCATCCGGTACTTCAAGTACTGGTTCTCGATCACGCAGACCGAGCAGCGAAGGCGTTTCGATTCGCGCAAGAAGGATCCGCTCAAGCAGTGGAAGCTCTCGCCGATCGACACCGCGTCGATGGACAAGTGGACGTCCTACACGACCGCCAAGGAAGAGATGTTCTTCTACACGGATACCGCCGATGCACCGTGGACGGTCGTGAAGTCGGACGACAAGAAGCGGGCCCGGATCGCATGCATGCAGCACTTCCTCTCGTCGCTTCCCTACCCGGACAAGAACCACGAGGTGGTGCAGGGTCCGGACCCCCTCATCGTCGGCCCCGCCACGAATGTCGTGGAGCTCGACGCGCCGTTGCTGGACCAATCCTGACCCCGTGACCCGGGCGCTGCTCTCCCGGCAACCCGGGCGTTCGGGGATGGGACCGCTGCCGGCCGATCGGGCCTGACCACCAGCGGCGGGTTCGGGCCCGCGCCGCACCTCGGGTGCGACTCCCGACAGGCCCGTGGCGTGCTAGGTTTTTCGGGTGACCCAGCTGATGCTTCCGGCTTTTGAGGCGGCTTCCGAGACGCCGTCCCGCGAACGCCGCGGGAAGGGCCGCACGCCGATGTTCCGGCAGTACTTCGCGGTCAAGGAGCAACACCCCGACTGCCTGCTGTTCTTCCGGATGGGAGACTTCTACGAGCTGTTCTTCGAGGACGCCGAGAAGGCGGCCGCGGAGCTCGACATCGTCCTGACCAGCCGCGGCGTGAGCGAGGGTGAGCCCGTCCCGATGTGCGGCATCCCGGTGCATGCCAGCGAGACCTATCTGGCCCGACTTACGCGCAAGGGGTTTCGGGTCGCCGTGTGCGAGCAGGTGGAACGTCCCGAAGAGGCCCGCCGACGCGGCAACCGGGCCGTTCTCAGGCGCGAAGTGGTCCAGGTGGTGACGCCGGGGACTGTCGTGGACGAGCACCTGCTGGAGGCCCGCGAGAACAGTTTTCTCGCGGGCCTGGCGCGGGTCGGGTCCGAGGTCGCGGTCGCGTTCGTCGACATTTCGACGGGCGAGGTCGAGGTCGAATCAGTGGCGCCGGACGCGTTGGAAGCCGCACTGGCGCGGGACGGCACCCGCGAGATCATCGTTTCCGATGCGCTCGCACGTCAGCCCGGGTTCGAGGCGGTGCTCGAGGCGCACGGCGCCGTCGTCACGGAATTGCCGGCGGCGCGATTTGCCTTCGAGTCCTCGGAACGTCGGGTCCGGGAGCATTACCAGGTGCTGGCGCTGGATGCCTTCGGGGCGTTTACCGCGGCCGAGGTGACCGCGCTCGGTGCCGTGTTCGACTACGCGGAGCTCACCCAGCGGGAGAGCCTGCCCGCCTTCCTCTCGCCGAAACGGGTGGAGCCCGACGGATACCTCGGGATCGACGCCGCCACGCACCGCAACCTCGAACTCACCCGCTCACTTGCCGGCACTGTCAGCGGCTCGCTGCTGGCGGCTATCGATCGCACGGTGACCGCAGCGGGCGCCCGGCGTGTGGCCGGTGATCTTGCCCGTCCGCTGACCGATTGCGCCCGGATCGGTGCCCGCCACGACCGGGTCGAGTGGCTGGTCGCCGAGGAGGATGTCCGCACGCAGGTGCGCGTGGACTTGCGGCGCGCCCCGGACAGCGCCCGGGCGCTGGCGCGGATCGCCTTCGGACGTGGCGGCCCCCGTGATCTCCGGCACATTGCCGACGGATTGGCGATCGCCACAGTCGTACGGGCGCGGTTGACCGCGTGCGAACGTCCGCTGCCCGCGAGCCTCCAGGTCGTGGTCGAGGCGCTCGACGGCGAGGCGGAGCTTGCGGCGCGGGTCGAACAGGCCATAGAACCCGACGCGCCCCGCCTCGTGCGGGAGGGCGGCTTCGTGCGGCCCGGTTTTCGGTCCGACCTCGACGAGCAGCGGGCCCTGCGGGATGAATCGCGACGGCTGATCGCGGCCATGCAGGCGGAGGAGCGCCAGGTCACGGGGGTGCAGGCGCTCAAGGTCCGCCACAACCGGGTCCTGGGCTACTTCCTCGAAGTCCCGTCCGGGCAGATCGAGAAACTCCGGGCGGGCGACGCGGACGGGCGGTTCCAGCACCGCCAGACCCTGGCCGGCGCGGCCCGCTTCATGACGCCCGAGCTGGCCTCGCTGGCTGAGCGGATCGAGCTGGCCGGCGACCGGGTTCGGGCCATCGAGGAGGAGGTGTTCGCTGAACTCTCCGAACAGGTGCTGGCCCGGAGCGGGCCGGTGCAGCGAATCGCCCGGGCGCTGGCGACCATCGATGTCGCGCAGGGGTTCGCCGAGATCGCCCGGGAGCGGAACTACGTGCGCCCCGCGCTGCACCCGGATACCCGTTTTCGTGTGGTCGGCGGCCGGCATCCGGTCGTGGAGGCCGCCCGCGACGGCACATTTGTCACGAACGACTGCGAGCTGGACGAGACCGGGCGCATCTGGCTGGTGACGGGCCCGAACATGGCGGGCAAGAGCACCTTTCTCCGCCAGAACGCGCTGATCGTCGTGCTGGCACAGGCCGGGGGGTTCGTGCCGGCAGAGACGGCGGATCTGGGCGTGGTGGATCGCCTGTTCAGCCGCGTGGGCGCGGCCGACGACCTGGCCCGCGGCCGATCGACCTTCATGGTCGAAATGGTCGAAACGGCGGCCATCCTCAATCAGGCCGGTCCCCGGTCGTTCGTGATCCTCGATGAGGTGGGGCGCGGTACCGCCACCTTCGACGGCCTGTCGATCGCCTGGGCCACGGTCGAGTACCTGTACCGGCGCAATCGCTGCCGGGCGCTGTTTGCAACGCACTACCACGAACTCACGCAGCTGGCCGAGCGCCTCGAGGGTCTGGCGTGCCGGACCCTGCGCGTGCGGGAATGGCAGGGCGAGGTGGTGTTCCTCTACACGATGGTCGAAGGCGTGAGTTCCCGCGCGTACGGCATCGATGTCGGCCGCCTGGCCGGCCTCCCCGGCGATGTCCTGGACCGCGCCAGGGAGATCCTCGCGCGCCTCGAGGCCGACGGAGGCCCGTCACGCGGCGCCGTGCTCTCGACGTTGCCGGCGCCGAGCGAGCCGGAACCCGATCCAGTCGCCGACCTGCTGGACGGACTCGAACCCGATTCGCTTGCCCCGCGCGCCGCCCTGGAGCTCGTGTACCGACTCGTGGAACTGCGGCGGAAGGGGTATAAGACCGTATCGGACACGGGAGCGAGCGCCACCCCATCGCCGCGTAACTGACGGCCCGCGTGGGGGTTTCGGTCTCCGCGCGGCACGCGGTTGGGGGCCTGAGGTGATCGGTCATGGATATCGTTGAGCCGAGGCGGATCATTGCGCGGCGCGCGCTGGTCGCCGAGGCAGAGGTCCTGCGGGAACGGACGGACGGCCCCGAAGCCTGGCGACAGGCGCTGGCCGGCCTGCTGCGCGGTGCGGTCGGGGCCGGCCGCGATGAAATCCAGGCGCGGTTCCAGCGGAGCGCGCACGGGCTCCCCACCGTCCGCGAATACGCGTTCCTGCTCGACCAGGTGCTGGCCTTCCTGGTGGACGGGGCGCGGCGGGGCAGCCTGGTCGACGATGCGGTCGTCGACGACATGGCAGTGCTGGCGGTGGGCGGCTACGGGCGCCGGGAAGTCTGTCCGCACTCGGACGTCGACGTGCTGTTTCTCACGAGCTCGCAGCCGGGGCCGGCCACCAAGGAGCTGATCCAGTTCATTCTGTACGTGCTGTGGGACCTCAACTTCACCGTGGGTCACGCCGTGCGCAGCGTCGATGAGTGCGTACGGGCGGCGCGGTCGGACTGGACCATTGCCACGAATCTGCTGGACCACCGGTTCGTCTACGGCAACCAGGCCACGGCCGGCCGGTTCCTACGACAGTTCCGGACCAAGGTCGTCGAGCGGGCCGGTGCCGCGTTCGTGCAGGCCAAGGTGCGCGAACGGGATCGCCGCCACATCCGCATGGGCGATACGCGCTACGTCAATGAGCCCAACCTGAAGGAGGGCAAGGGCGGCCTGCGCGATCTCCATCTGCTCCGCTGGATCGTCCAGATTCTGTACGGCCGGGACGACATGCGCGTCGCGGTCGAGCACAGATTATTCTCCGAGGCCGACCGGGTCGCGTTCGAGCGCGCGCTGCAGTTCCTGCTTTCGGTGCGCTGCCACCTCCATTTCGAGAGCGGTCGGGCGGAAGAACGCGTGATGTTCGACCTGCAGCCGCCGCTGGCGGAGCGCATGGGCTACCGGGACCGTCCCGGCGCAAACCGCATCGAGCGGTTCATGAAGCACTACTTCCTGACAACCAAGCGCGTCGGCGAGATCACTGGGACCGTGCTGTCGAATTTGCGCGAGCAGCGCCGTGCCCGTTCCATGTTCGGCTGGCTGCGCCTGCCCGCCCGCAAGGTCGAGGGCTACGAGGTGCGGAACGGCGAGATGGTACAGCCGGATCCCGCCGTCTTCGACCGCTCCCCGGTCGACATCCTGAAGACCTTCCGGGTCGCAACCGAACACGGCCTGCTGCTGCACCCGGCGCTGCGCCGCGAACTGCAGGGGCGGATGCGCAGCGTTGACCACCTGCGTACCGACGTTGCCGCCGGGAGCGTGTTTCTCGACCTGCTGGCATCGCGGAACGACCCGGAGCCGGTGCTCAGGCAGATGGCGGAGACAGGCGTGCTTGGCCGCTTCGTGCCGGACTTTGGGCGGGTCGTCGCCCAGACTCAGCACGACATGTATCACGTGTACACCGTCGACGAGCACACGATTCGCGCCGTCGGCATGCTGTCTGCAATCGAGCGCGGAGAGGCCCCGGACGATCTCACGCGGGTCACGCGTGTCGCCCGCAACCTGCAGTCGCGGCGGGTCCTGTACCTCGCCGTATTCCTGCACGACATCGCGAAGGGGAGGGGTGGCGACCACTCGATTCTGGGCGCCGAGGTCGCGCGTGAGCTGGGGCCCCGGCTGGGGCTCGACACCGAGGAGACGGAGACGGTCGCGTGGCTGGTGCTTGAGCACCTGTACCTGTCGGCAATGGCGTTCAAGCGCGACGTGCAGGACCCGCAAACCGTCGCCGATATCGTCGCCCGCATCCAGTCGCCGGAGCGCCTGCGGCTTCTCTACGTGCTCACGGCGTGCGACATCGCTGCGGTCGGACCGGGCGTCTGGACGCGGTGGAAGGCTGACTTGCTGGAGGAAGCCTTCGACATGGCGCTCGCCGTCATGCAGGGCGCGAGCCTGAAGGACACCCACGACGCCCGCATCGACCAGACCATGGAGGGCTTCCGCGCCCTGATGACGGACTGGCCGGCGGCGGATGTGGACGCCTTCGTCCAGCGCTGCCGGGCGCACTTCTGGGCCGTGCACGATTCGGACACGCTCGCGCGCATCGCCCGCGCCGTCCGCGCGGCCGATCAGGCGGGGCGCCCGCTGGCTCTCGACTGGCACGTCCGCGCCGGGGGCCGCACGGCGGAGATCACGGTCTACGCTCCGGATCAACGGGGCCAGTTTGCGCGGATCGTGGCCGCGATCACGCTCGCCGACGCAGGCGTTGCCGACGCGAAGGTCATGACGTCCCGCGACGGCATGGCGATGGACACCTTCCTGATCGAGTCGCAGAGCGGCGCCGCCTTCGACGATCCGCGGCGGATCAAGGCGCTACTGGCCTCGATCGAGAAGTTCGTGCGTGACGAACCCGACGTCGATCACATCCTCCAGGAGGTGCGGCCTCGATTCCGGAGCCGGACCGACGTGTTCCGGGTCGCCCCGCTCGTGCGCACCGACAACGAGGCCAGCGCCAGCCGCACCGTGATCGAGATCGAGGCGCGCGATCAGCCCGGGCTGCTGCTGGCCATTGCGGGGGCGCTGCTCGAGCTCGGGGTGTCGGTGTCCGGTGCCAGGGTTTCGACCCACGGCGAACGGGCGATCGACGTGTTTTACGTGCAGAACGGATTCGGTGGCAAGATCACCGACGGTGCCGAACTGGAGCGGATCCGGCAGCACCTGCTCGGGGTCCTGTCTGCGCTGCCGGGGAACGTTATCCCGGACCCGAAGGCTGCCTGAGCCGACGCCGGGCAGCCGGCACATGGCCGCCCCTGTCGCCACGGTCGGGGGACTGACACTCGCCAGCCGCGCACTGGGCCTCGTCCGCGACCTGCTGATCGCGGCTACGCTCGGCGCCGGTCCCCTCGCCGATGCGTTCTTTCTCGCGCTTCGGCTGCCGAACCTGTTTCGGGCGCTCTTCGCCGAGGGCGCGTTCTCGGCGGCGTTCGTCCCGGTATTTGCCGCGCGGCTTGAGCGGGAGGGGCCCGATGCGGCCCGCGCCTTCGGCGCGGCCGTCGCGTCCGTGCTGCTGGTCGTGCTGGTCCCGTTCACCCTGCTGGCGGAATGGCTCATGCCGACGGTGGTGGCGGTGCTGGCCCCGGGGTTTCCCGAGACCGGCGAGCGCTTCCAGGCCGCGCTGTCGCTGGCCCGGGTCACATTTCCCTATCTCGCCCTGATCACGATGACGGCGTTCTTCGCCGCCGTGCTCAACGCGGTGTTCCGGTTCGCCGCGGCGGCCGCGGCGCCGCTCCTTCTGAACCTGGCGCTGATCGGCGCGCTGCTGTTTGCGGCCGGGTGGTTCGAGACGCCGGCGCACGCGCTCGCGTGGGGCGTGCTGGTCGGGGGGGTGGCGCAGCTGGCGCTGGTCGCGCTGGATTGTTGGCGCGCTGGCATGCCTATCCTGCCGGGCCGGCCGCGGCTCACGCCGGACCTTCGGAAGTTCGGCCGCCTGATGGTCCCCGGAGTGATTGGCTCGGGGGTGACCCAGTTCAACGTCATGATCGGCACGATGTTCGCGAGCGTGGTGCCGGGAGCGGTCTCCTGGCTGAACTACGCGCACCATCTCGTCCACCTGCCGATCGCGGTGGTGGGGATCGCCGTCCGGACAGCTTTGCTGCCGGCGCTCGCGCGACGCCTGCACGGGTCTGGCGCGGCCAAGGGCCAGCGCGAGCAACAGCAGGCGAGCGCGATCGCACTGGGCCTCTCGGTGCCGGCTGCTGCTGGCTTGTGGGCGGTGGCCGAACTTGCCATCGAAGTGCTGTTCGAGCGGGGGTCGTTCACCCCGGCCGACACGGCCGCGACGGCGGCGGCACTCAAGGCCTATGCCTGGGGAGTGCCGGCAATGGTGCTGACACAGGCGCTGGTGGCCTCGTTCTTCGCGCGCTTCGATACGTCGACGCCGGTGAAGATGGCCGCCGTGGCGATGCTGGTGAATGTTGCCTTCATCGTGCTGTTGATGCCGGTGCTGGAGCATGTCGGGATCGCACTGGCGCAGTCGGTGTCGGCTTGGGCACACGCGGGCTTGCTCACCGTGTTGGTCGTGCGGAGGGGTTATGCCAATGTCAGCCGGGCGTCCGTCGGCAGGGGAGTCCGGGTTGTGCTGGCCGCCGCCCCGCTCGTCGCCCTTGCCTGTCTGGCCGATCCGTTGCGGGCCGAACTCGGGGAGATGGTCCCGTTTGCAGCTACTGTGACGCTCGTGTTGCTGGTGGTCGGCGGCGTCGTCGTCTTCGCCGGGCTGGCGCTCGTGCTCGGCGTGGTGCGGCCCCGGGATCTGGCAGCGGCCGTTCAGCGAGCCCGCTCCCGATGACCGGCCGCCGATTTCGACGGTACCCGCCTGTCGCCGGCTCCGGCCTAGTCTTTGCTATGTTGCCGCACTGCGGAATTGAGCGAGATGCCTGATGCCTAGGGTGTTTTCGGGAGTGCAGCCCACCGGCAACCTGCACCTGGGCAACTACCTGGGCGCCATCCGGAACTTTGTCTCGCTGCAGGACGAGTACGAGACCATCTACTGCGTGGTCGATCTCCATGCGATCACCGTGCATCAGGACCCGACGGCACTTCGCGAACAGATCCTGGAAGTGGCGGCAACCTTCATCGCCGCCGGCATTGACCCGCGGCGGAGCATCATCTTCAACCAGTCGCGGGTCGTGCAGCACGCGGAGCTGGCCTGGATCTTCAACTGTGTCGCGCGGCTGGGTTGGCTGAACCGGATGACCCAGTTCAAGGAGAAGGCCGGCAAGCACCGCGAAAACGCCTCGGCTGGCCTCTACGTGTACCCGTGCCTGATGGCTGCCGACATCCTCGCCTACCGGGCCGACCGGGTCCCGGTCGGCGACGACCAGCGCCAACACCTGGAGCTCGCACGCGATATCGCGCAGAAGTTCAACCACGACTACGGTCGCGAGTTCTTCCCCGTCATCGAGCCCCTGATCCATGGGCAGGCGACCCGGGTGATGAGCCTGCGCGACGGTCGCGCGAAGATGTCCAAGTCGGACCCTTCCGAGCAGTCCCGGATCGGGCTGACCGATGACGCGGACACGATTGCGAGGAAGATCCGCCGGGCCAAGACCGACCCGGAGCGCCTGCCGGACGAATCGGCCTTGGACGATGCCGGGGGGCTCGGCTCCGAGCTGATCGAGAATCGGCCCGAGGCGGCAAACCTCTTGACGATCTTCGCCGCCTTGGCGGGGAAGCCGGTCGCCGCCGTTGTGGCCTCGTACGCCGGCGCGGAGTTCAGCCGTTTCAAGCGCGATCTCTCGGAACTCGCCGTGGCCTCGCTTGCCCCGCTCGCGGACCGCACCCGGGACCTCCTCGACGACCGGGTGGAGCTGGAGGCGATCCTCGACTCCGGCGCGGAACGGGCGACGGCGATCGCGGGACCGGTGGTGAGCGAAGTAAAGCGCATCGTCGGCTTCCTCTAGAGCCGCCCCGGGAATCAGCGCAGGCAGCGTCGCGTGGAGATCTACCTCCCGATCGCCGGCATGCCGGTCAGCATCGTCCTCCTGCTGGGGGTTGGGTTTGGCACGGGCATCCTGTCCGGTATGTTCGGCTTGGGCGGAGGGTTCCTTACGACGCCCCTCCTGATCCTGATCGGCATTCCGCCGACGGTGGCGGTGGGCTCCGAAGCAAGTCACATCGCGGCTTCATCGGTGTCCGGGCTGGTTGCCCATGCCCGGCGTGGGAACGTGGATCTCCGGATGGGGCTGGTGCTCCTGGCCGGCGGTACGTTGGGCGCGGTGACCGGCCTGGCGATCTTCCGACTCCTCAGCCGGCTCGGCCAGATCGATGACGCGATCTCGCTGATCTACGTGGTGGTCCTCGGTACCGTGGGCGTACTGATGGGCCTGGAGAGCTCGCGGGCGATGCGCCGGCACCGTCTCGGCATCCGTTACCGACCCAGCCGGCAGACCCTTCTGCGCGGCCTGCCGCTGAGGGTGCCGTTCCGGCGGTCAGGCCGGTACATGAGCATCGTCCCGCCGGTGCTCACCGGGTTCGTGGTCGGTGTACTGTCAACGGTTATGGGCGTTGGTGGCGGTTTCATCCTGGTGCCCGCCATGATCTACCTGTTGGGGGTACCCACGCAGGTGGTCGTCGGGACGTCGCTGCTGCAGATTGCCGTCGTGACGACGATCGCCACGTTCCTGCACGCGGCCTTCAATCAGAACGTCGACCTGCTCCTTGGGCTGCTGCTCCTGATCGGCGCCGTGATAGGCGCGCAGATCGGATCACGCCTCATGATCCGGCTGCGGGGAGAGCAAATCCGCTTTCTGATGGCAGGTCTGGTCCTGCTCGTCGTCGTCATGCTGGGAGTGAACCTGGTGCTGCCGCCGGACGATCCGTTCATCGTGGAACGGTTGCCATGAGGAAGTGGCGCAGCGCCCTTGCCCTCGCGGCTCTGGCCGCCTCCGGCACCGTCGTCGCCGGGAGCGCCCCTGCGCAGATGCCCATGCTTGTGGACCTCGCGAATCACCGCATCCACATTGATGCGGCGTTCACCGGGGCCGAGCTGCTGCTCTTCGGGGCCCTTGACCGGCGGGGCGACGTGGTCGTCAGGGTGGTGGGCCCGCCCACGGAAATCGCCGTGCGCCAGAAGATCAACGCCGGCGGCATCTGGCTGAACGGCGATCGCGTAGGCGTTGGCACGGTGCCGTCGTTCTATTCGGTGGCGGCATCACGTCCGCTGGACGCCATCGCCTCCGCCGATCTGCGTCAGGATCTGGAGCTCGACGTGCGGTACCAGGTACGCGCAGATGTCCCGGACGCGCACCGGGCGGGCTTCATCCGGAACTTCACGCGGCGCGGGCTCTACGCGGTGGAGCAGGAGCCGGTCAAGATCATCGGTGGCCGGCTGTTTCGCGCGACGGTCACGTTGCCGGCGGAGACTCCGCCTGGCGAGTACTGGGTCGAGACGCTCTTGTTTCGGGAGGGGATCCTGGCCCATCGCAGGATCAACCGCTTGCTGGTTGAACGTGTGGGTTTCGAGTCGTTCCTGTTTGACCTCGCCCAGGAGCGCCCGGCGGAGTATGGGTTGCTGGCCGTGGTGTTGGCATTGGCGATGGGGGTCACCGCGGCCGAAGTGTTCCGCCGCGTGTAAGGCGTGGCCTGCTGCGCCGCTGCGGGTGCGTAGGCGATGCCGCGTACTTCGAACCCCTCGGGCCGGTCCCGCCGGCGGCTGGAATAGTGGCCACCGAGCGCGTGCGAACACCCTGGGCGGAGTATCCGTCGCTTGGGTCAGCCTGTGACCCCGGCCGGCGCGACATGCGGTGCCATGGAGCGGGGCTTGACGCGCTCGTACGCCGCTGACCTTTGGCACGACCGGCATCAAGGACCGCCGGCCCAACGTGCTGCCCATCGCCTTCAACACACTCAAGAACGACCCGAAGCCGGCTCTGATCGGTGCCGTCGTTGCCACGTTCATCTGAAGGCCCGTGGCTGTCTTGGACATTCGCATTTCGACCGGTGTCGGGGGCATGATCATCGATACCGTCCGGGCGACCGGCGCGATCGCCGCGATGGCGGGAACGGCTTTCTGCGGCGTGCCCGTGCCGCTCGAACGCTGCGTCACGTTCTGGCATGCTTCGTGTCGCCATGGGCAATTGTCGTGGCCGCAGGGCCGCCTGCCCACTCCGAAATCAAGGGAGCAGAACTGGCCATGGCACTGGAGAGAGGCGCGTTGCTCGGCGCAGCGGCATTGTTGGCTATGTCGACCGGCGCGGCCGCAGCGCAGGACAAGGTCACGCTGCAACTCAAATGGGTCGCGCAGGCCCAGTTCGCCGGGTACTTCGTCGCCAAGGACAAGGGCTTCTGCGGCGACGTCGGTCTCGAGGTGACGATCAATCCGGCTGGCCCGGATATCGCGCCGCCCCGGGTGATCGCCGACGGTGCCGCCGACGTGATCGTCGAATGGATGCCGGCGGCGCTGGCGGCGCGCAAGAGTGGTGTCGCACTGGTCAACATCTCGCAAACCTTCGAGAAGTCCGGCCTGATGCTGACCTGCCTGAAATCGAACGGCGTCTCCGGCCCGGACAAGTTCCCGGGGCAGACCCTGGGCGTCTGGTTCTTCGGCAACGAATACCCGTTCCTGGCATGGATGGCGAAGCTCGGCATTTCCACCGAGGGCGGAGCGGAGGGCGTCACCATGCTCGAGCAGGGTTTCACCATCGAGCCGCTGCAGCAGCAGCGGGCAGCCTGTATCTCCACGATGACCTACAACGAATACTGGCAGGTGATCGACGCTGGCTATGCGCCC
>JAGWAT010000034.1:17424-25740 GCA_021296265.1 Alphaproteobacteria bacterium
TCCCGACGCCGCGGCGGATATCGTGCTGGATAACGACGGGCCCGGTGCGCAGACCAGAGAGCACCAGAGGCGCATGATGGGCGAGATCATCAAGCTGCTGGGCACCAACGAACCCGGCAAGCTGATCGAGGCCGACTACGAGCGCACAGTCCAGGTGCTGCTGGGCAGCACGGCAACCCCGGTGATTTCGGCGGCCCCGGTTGGCGCATGGACTCACGCAGTCTTCGATGCGGCCAATGCCCACGCGCAATAGCAGGATTTTCCCGTCTCTGGCGCCCGTGCCTCGCTGTACCGCTGTGTCGGCATCTTGGGGCGCGAACAGGGTCGACGACCGGTCGATGCCAACTGACCGGGCACTGACCGGGGAGCAAAGCAGCATGGAACTCTGTGCAGGGACCAGCCAGGGAGTGTTTGTCGTCTCGGAGGGTGCGACGAAGCAGGTTCTGCGAAGCGGCGCCGTTCGTGAACTCGTCCGCATCAGCGGGCGTACTTTCGCGGGTACGGACGACGGATTGCATGTGTCGGACGACGGCGGCCTTACGTGGATGCCATCGGGTCTCGAGGGCAAGGAAGTGTGGCAGGTCCGCACCAACGGCGACGGATTGCTCTACGCGGGGACCGCGCCCACCGGGCTGTTCCGAAGCGAGGACCATGGCGCCACTTGGACGGAGATCGCGGGCCTCGCACGATTGGCGGACGCCAGAGGATGGTGCATCCCGCTGAAACCGCCGGTCGCGTCGCGGGCGCGGGCCCTGGTCGTCGACGGCGCGCGCATCCTCGCCGGCGTCGAGGTCGGTGGCCTTGCCCGGTCCCCGGATGCGGGCGAGACCTGGTCCGTAGTAATGCCTGGCGACAACCCGGACCTGCACATGCTGTTTGCACATCCGGAGGAGCCGGACACCCTGTTTGCGTCCACCGGGTACGGGCGCCTGGACGGAGTCGCAGAGAGGGTGGAGGGCAATGCTGGGGTATTTCGCTCCGACGATGGCGGACGTTCTTGGACCTACGCGTGGAAGGGCATCACGCCGCGCTACTCCCGCCCGATGTGCATCGATCATCGCGCACCGTACGGACTGACCGTAGCGAGCGCGCCTTCGGCGTTCTCGAACTATCGCGAGGAAAACGGGGCGCAGGCCATGTTGTTCCGTTCCGAGGATGGCGGTGGGTCGTGGCGTTCGCTGTGTGACGAGGCGCATTCCCCGAGCGCTGCCAACTTCCACGGGCTGACGGTGGATCCGGAGGTGCCGGGCGGTGTGCTGGTTGGCACGGATACGGGGGAGGTGTGGCGCGTCAGCGACCACGCTGCTTGGGAACGGCGCGGCGCGGGCATGCCGAGCGTGCTTGCGCTCGTGACCGCGGCCTGACCGCTGTTCCGGTTCGACGAGACCGGCCGGGGGAGTCCGCCCCGCCGCCCGTGTGCCTGGCGCTCGAACCAGGTGGTCCCCGTTGAGGTCAACGCGCTTCCGGTCCGCGTGCACTTCGACGCGGACCCTGCCACGGAATCGGGGTGGAGGCGGTTGTGACACGCACGCTTAGCTTTCCGAGCCAGAATCCGGAAGTTTGCACGGCACGGCCGCCCCGGGGAGGCGCCGGTGCGAGGCTTGGCCTGCCGTCTCCGCCGACCCGGACGGCCCGCTGTTGGCTCGGGCGACCGACAGCGCGGCGCCCATGAGCAGTTTGCAAAAACGCGGTGCGTGTCACAGCAGAGCGCTGACGGCTGGTGCATCTACGGGATAGATCCGGGTGTGGGGTTTACTGCACTAGCACTCTTGCGCCCGCGCGGGTCCGTGCCGACCCGGTGCGGGCAACACCGTATTCAGGATCAACCGGGCCCGGCCCGCCTGCCGCGAGTCCGGGAACAGATCCGCGTGGATAGCCATGGCGGCGTCCGCATCCCGGATGCCCAGGGTCCGGAGCAGGCTGGCGATGTCGGGCTGGTCGGTCCGGCGTGCGGCCTCCAGCTTCATGGCCAGCAGGTGTTCGGCCGAGGCCCCGGTGATGACCAGGTGCGGCGTGTCGAACACCACCGGGGCTCGTCGGTCGGGCGCTGCCGGGAGGTAGGAGGTGGCCTGTTCGTTGAGCCAGGTGGTCGGCAGTCCGTGGCGTCGGGCGATGGTTCTGACCGCCGCGAGCACGGCCTCGTGGCCGTCGTCGATTCGGGCGTCGACATCATGGGTCGCACGGTCGCGTTGGTAGGCCATCGTCATCGCTGCGCCGCCGATGATGTAAACGTGCGCGCGGACCTGCGCGCGTGCGAGTTCATCCGCGAGTTCGTCAAAGAGCTGGTGCAGGGTGTCGCGGTCGAGGGCACCCCGCGGGTCACGGGGTCCAGGCATATCGTTCCCCCCCGCGGGTATCCAGGTCGCGCGGGTCCGGCAGCGCCCCATGGCGGATGAAGGCGGCCGGCGCGTACACGATGGCGTTCCAACGCATAAACGGGGCGTCGGGGAGGATCCAGGTGCGGTCGAGGAAGCGCTCGGGCTCGTCGATCCAGGCTGGCAAGTCGTGACCGTGCAGACGTGCAATGTGTTCGGCGGTGGCGGCGATGAGCGCATCCCAGCGCGTGCGCGTGAGCGGGGGAGCCGCTGCGAGGACGGCAGCCTGAGCGTCGGGCGGAAGGTCGTGGAACCGGCGGGGGAGGTCGTGCAGGACCGCCCGTTCCAGGTCAGAGGCCGGCCAACCGCTGAGGACGGCATCGGCGTAGTCCTTGAGCGAGAGGCAGAAGTCGGTCGACATCGGCGGCTCCGTGGCAACCTCGGGTTAGCAGTCTATGAAAAGCGTGGTGCGTTTCACATGAACCCACGCGCTGGAGAGCGCCGAAGGTCCTGGATCCTGAATCTTCCCGATGGAATCCGGAAGCCGCGTTACCGCTGCTTCAAGCCAAGCTAGGACTACCAACGGAATGATGGTGCAGGATTTCAGGCTGCGAGTAGCAATCAGGAGTTTGCAAACCGCTTGGCAACCAGAGGCTCGCAACAATTGAAAGTTACGAGTGTGTTGTACATGACGCTGGTGACGACGGACGAGCGGTTGTTGCGGTGCCGAGACATCGAGGTGCTGCCCAACCGCTGAGACAGGTAGCGTCAGGCGCCGCCTAGCGGGCGGCGGGCGTTGGGCGCGACCATGCACCCCTCCCGCGGCGGGTTCCGGATCCCGGGTTCCGGGATCGGTGCGCCCGTCACTCTCAGGTCCGGGACAGGTGATGGCTACACTGCGTGGAGCCACAGCATCTGCCACCTCTAACCGGAGGCCGTCATGTCCGTCGTGGCCGTCACCCGTGGCCATCACTATGTCGTCAGCGCCGGGCACGAGCTCGCGGCCCTGGCCGCGTTCGAAGCGCTCGACCAAGGCGGCAACGCCATCGACGCGGGCGTTGCGGCAATCCTGACCCTTCAGGTGGTCTACAGCGAACAAGTGAGCGTGGCCGGGGTGGCGCCCATGATCATCCACCTCGCCGAAACCGGCGAATTGGTCACCATCGCCGGCGTCGGGGGCTGGCCGCGCGCCCTTGACCCCGACGCATTCATCGAGCGTCACACAGGCGTCATCCCGCTGGGTGTGCGCCGCACCGTGGTGCCGGCAGCGCTGGACGCCTGCCTCCAGGCGCTTGCGCGCTGGGGAACGATGACGTTCCGGGACGTCGCAGCGCGCGCTGTGCGCTACGCTTCCGGTGGCTTTGCCCGCCATCCGGTCATGCTTGACTATGTACGCCGGTACGCCGACGACATGCGCCACTGGCCGGACAACGTCGCAATCTGGATGCCTGGCGGCGAGGTCCCGGCATCCGGCGACCAGCTGGTGCAGGCCGATCTCGGCAGCGTCCTTCGGTTCCTCTGCGACGAGGAACGCGCGGCCGGCGGCAACCGCAAGGCCGGCCTCGAAGCGGTCCGCCGCGCTTTCTATCGCGGCGACATCGCGAGCCGGATCCTCGCGCACCAGCGATCGCACGACGGGCTTCTCGCGGCCGAGGACCTGGAGTCGTTCCATTGTCAGGTGGCCCCCACCCTTTCGCGTCGTTTCCGGTTGCGTGGCGAAGAGGTCGAGGTCCACACCTGCGGCGCGTGGTGTCAGGGTCCGTTCCTGCTCGAAGCGCTCTCGATCGCGCTGGCGGCCGGCGTCGCGGACATGGAGTACGACTCCGACGCCTACCTGCACGCGATTGCCGAGACGCTCAAGCTGACGTTCGCGGACCGCGAGGGCTACCTCGGCGATCCGGACTTCGTGGACGTCCCTCTCGATACGCTGATCGGTGAGGCGTACACAGCCGCACGGCACAAGGCGATCGATCCCCGGCATGCGTCCCCCGGGATGCCGCTGCCGGGCGGTATCCCGGGCCATGCACCTTTCGTGCCGGCGTTCGGCACGAGCGAGGCGCCGCTGCAGCCCCCGCCGGACACCTCGATCGTCTGCGTCATCGACGGGCAGGGGAACGGGTTCTGTTCGACCCCGTCTGACACGAGCTGGGATACACCCGTGGTCCCGGGGACGGGATTCGCGGTGTCGGCGCGTGGAGCCCAGTCATGGGCGGTCCGGGGCCACCCGTCGTGCCTCGCTCCGGGGAAGCGGCCCCGACTCACCCCGAGCCCCTGCTTCGTCCTTTCTCCCGGACGCTGGATCATGCCGTTCGGCACCCCTGGCGGGGACGTCCAGATCCAGGCGAACCTGCAATCCCTCCTCAACCACCTTGCCTTCGGGATGCCGATTCAGGACGCGGTCGAAGCGCCCCGACTCGTCACCCACAGCCACCCGGATTCCTTTACGCCCCACTTGGCCTATCCCGGACTCCTGACGATCGAAGGACGGATCGATGAGGCCACGTGCGATCGGCTCGATGCGCGCGGGCATCGCATCGAACGGCTCCCGGACTGGACCCATTGGACCGGCGGAGTGTGCGCGGTCCGCAAGGACCTCGAGACGGGAGAGATCGAGGCCGCTGCCGATCCGCGTCGCTGGAGCCGCGCGATGGGCTGGTGAGCGGGGGGAACAGCCAAGTTTGGCGGCCAAGCGCTGCCGGAGAGACAGATCATGAGGTATCAGGGCAGCTTGCGCACGCAGCCGGTCTTGGCATGCGCGTTCGCGGTCGCCTTGTCGGCGTGCGGCGGCGGGGAATCGATGCTCCGGTCACCGACGGATGCCAGAGGTCAGCCATCGGTTGCCCCCGTGGCGTTTACCACCGAGGAGATCGCCGGAGCCCTGAGCGCATTGCGCGGCGCGGGCGAAGTCCCTGCACTCGCTTGGTACGGAGCCAGGTATCCCGCTCAGGAGGCCGTGGTCTGTTTGGCTCTCATCATCGATTGCGAGGGGGGGCTTGGCCCGATTCACCATGGATCCGTGGACGATCTCGACTTCTCGGGCTTCACCTTCCTCGCGCGCCACAATGGCGTGCCCTTGGCCCGAAAGACGGTGGTCGCCGACGACACGGGTAAGACGCTGTACCGCGCCCTGGTCGGCTGGCTGGACCATGGGTTCTTCCTGGTCGAGACCCCCCGCATGGGGGCGCTGACTCAAAATGCTGATGATCGTTACTACCGGGCCTATTCCGCGGGGGACGCGACAGGAACCGGTCCCGACGTCCTGCCTGGGGGTACCGCCACCTGGTTCGGGGCGATGTGGGGCCTCCTGTTGACCAAGCCGGACCTGTCCGAGCCGGACGCATTTGTCCTCGGTGACGCGACGGTGACCGTGTCCAGCCGCCCGGGGGCTGCTGATCTCATGGTTGATGTCAAGTTCAGCGGCATCCGGCACGAAGCGACAGGCGCAGGCCTCGCAGACATACGCTGGGGTGGCTTGCCCTTGCACGCGGGATCATTCGGAATCAGTCCGGCGAGCGCTGACGATGCGACCGTCAGCCGACACCCGGCCAGTGACGGGATTTTCGGCCGTTTCTACGGCCCGAACCACGAAGAAGTCGGTGGCGTGTTTGGTCGCCGAGAGATCGAGTTCGACGGAAACGTGGCCAGTGAGGCCCGGCTCGAGGTCTCCGGTGCCTTCGGAGCCAGGCGCGACTAGCGGGGAGACTGCTCCATCACCACGCGGGTCAAAGGGTTCTTCGTTCGTATCCCCGCTGCTCCGTCCGGCGGGGTGGGGATCTCCGGATGGAGCAGCGAGGGCGAGCGCCGGCATGTCCTTTGCTTTCGCGACGCCAAGAATGTGACGATCCGAAGAGGAAGCTTTGGGAGACCACCAAGTGGGTGAGATCGTAAGTGCGGCGGTCGTGGGCCATGTGCCGACCGTGATGCTGGCGGCGGAGGTCCGGCGGAATCTGAGCGGGAGCGGTCAGGACACGACCTTGATCGAGGGCTACCGCCGACTGCGCGCCCATTTCGAGGCCAAGGCGGTCGATTGCTGGGTCATCTTCGATACCCACTGGTTCACCACCACGGAGCATGTCGTGGCCGGGGCCCGGCATCATCGAGGCGTCTACACCTCCGAGGAGCTGCCCCGGGTCATGCACGAGCTCCCGTTCGACTTTGCGGGTGCGCCGGAGCTTGCCGAAGCGATCCGGAGCATGGCCAGGGAGCGGGGCATAAGAATGACCAACGCCACCACGCCGACGCTGCCTCGTCACTACCCGACGATCAATCTGGTCCACCACATGCGGCGCGACGAAAAAATCCTGTCCGTCGGCGTCTGCCAGACTGCGGAACTCGACGACTATCTTGCCTTCGGGGAAGTGATTGCCGCAGCAATCGGGCGCACGCCGGGCCGGTTCGCCCTGCTCGGAAGCGGCGGGCTCTCGCATCGGTTCTGGCCGTTGCGGTGCCTGTTCGACCACATGGACTACGACCCGAGCCACATCATCACGCCTGCGGCCCGCGCGGCTGACCTTCACGTGCTCGAATGCTGGGAACGGGGTGATCATTCCGCGGTATGCGACTTCTACCCCGAGTACCGCCGCCACGCGCCGGAGGGGCGCTTCGCCCACTATCTGATGCTGCTGGGCGCCATCGGCGGACCCGCTTGCCAGGCTCCCGGCGAGCGGTATTCGGCGTACGAAAACTCGATCGGCACCGGCCAGGTCCACGTGGTCTTTGACCTCGCCGACCGGCACGATGAGCGTTGAGCGGGAGGAGTGAGCATGGCCGGTAGACGACGGACGCTGGCGCAAGAATTCACCGGCGTGTCGCCGCACGTACCGCCGCCGCACCGGCCCGGTTCCGGCGAGACCGTTGCCGGCAAATTCATCACCGACCCTTGGGCGGGGCCGCATCCGGAGGCCGTCCGCGCAGGCGGGGACGGGCGATGAGCGTTCTGGATGGGCCCCGGCGGGAACAACGCCGCATTCTGGTCGATGGCGCGCCGCAGTGGTGCGAGCCCGACGGTGAGATGCTTGTACTGCCTGACGGGCGCCGGGTGAGGGAGGCAGAGGCCGTGTATCTGCCGCCGTGTGAGCCCAGCAAGATCCTTTGCGTGCACTTGAACTTTCGTTCGCGGGCCGTCGAATTCGGCCGCGATCTCGAGGGGGAGACCCCGACCTATTTCGCGAAACCGGCCAGCGCACTGAACGCGCATGGGGGGCAACTGGTGCGACCCACGGGTTGCCACTGGCTGAACTACGAGGGCGAAATCGCCGCGATCATGGGCCGGACGCTGAAGAACGCGTCTCGCGAGCAGGTCTGGGATCATCTCGCCGGCTTCTCACCGGCGAATGACATCGGCGCGCATGATTTTCGGGACACCGACGCCGGCTCCATGCTGCGGGTCAAGGGCATGGACGGCTTCTGCCCCGTCGGCCCGGGCGTCGTTCGGGGGTTAGACCCGCGGCAGTCGACGCTTCGCACTTATCTCAACGGCAAGGTGGTTCAGGACGCGCCCGTCAGCGAGATGGTCTGGGGGATCGACTATCTGCTCGCCGACCTGAGCCGCCACATCACGCTGCTGCCCGGAGACGTCGTGCTGACCGGTACCCCCTGGCACTCGCGACCGATGGCGCCGGGCGATGTCGTCGAGGTGGAGATCGACGGCCTGGGCCGTCTCACCAACACCGTCGTCGAAGGGCCCGCGCCGAGTCACGCCGTCGGGCACCGACCCGGCAACAGCAAGGCGGTCAGGGCCGTCGCGCTCGGCAAGGACTACCACCGCATGAAGAGCGAGGGTTACGGGATCGAGCCCGCGGACTACTTCAACAATCGTGACGCGTTTCTCCGCCGCAGCCGGGAAGAGGGTCCGGAGCGTGCGTGAGGTTGGTGCGCCCGCCATCGGGGAATTGGGGCGCCACGAGGCGCCGCTCAGGGAGACGGTCGCGCGCGCCCGGCGGGAGATCCCCTTTTATGCGGAGCTGCACCGGGACACGGCTTCCCTCGATCTCCACGCGCT
>JAGWAT010000007.1 GCA_021296265.1 Alphaproteobacteria bacterium
CAACTTCTGCCAGCGTGACCGGGCCGATCGTGCGGCCATAGCCATCGAGGGGTGTGCGCGCCGCGAGCGCGGAGTCAGACACGAAGCCGCTCCCCGTCCGGGTCGTAGAAATGCGGTGAGATAATCTCGACCGGAACGTCCTTGCCCTGCAAGGCATCCCAGGCCCGGACAGTCTCCCCGACGCGCGCGTGCCCTTCCCTGATGAAGCCGAGGCCGATCGACGACCGGAGCGCCGGCGAATACGCGACCGACGTAATCCAGCCCTCGTCGTTCGCCGTCTCCGCGGTCGCACCAAGTGCCAGGAGGTGGGCGCCGGCCGTTAGTTCCTCGGTCGGGTCGAGGGGTCTGAAACCCATCAGCTCCAGCCCGTCTTCGCGGTTCATCGCCGGCCGTTCGGACAAGACGTTCCCGATACAGTCCTTCTTCTTCGACACCATGCGCTGCAGGCCCAGCATGCGGGCCGTGGTCTGGCCGTTCAGTTCATTGCCAGCCGCATGCCCCTTCTCGATGCGCATGACACCGAGCGCCTCCGTGCCGTAGGCAACCGCGTCGAATTCCTCCCCAGCCGCCACCAGCGCTTCCATGAGGGCTTCGCCGTAGCGTGCTGCCACCGCGATCTCATAGGCCAATTCACCGGAAAAGGAGATGCGGAAAAGCCGGGCCGGGGTCCCGCCGCAGACGCTGATGTCGCCGCACGCCATGAACGGAAAGGCCGCGTTGGAAATGTCGTATTCCGGATCGAGCAGCTTTTCGAGCAGCCGCCGTGAATTCGGGCCGGCGACCGCGTACTGCGCCCACTGTTCGGTCACGGAAATCAGATGGACATCGAGGCCCGGCCACAGGCACTGGCGGGCAAACTCCATGTTACGGAACACGAGGACGGCATTGGCCGTGGTCGTCGTCATGACGAAATGGTGGTCACCGAGGCGGGCCGTCGTGCCGTCATCGTAGGCGACGCCGTCTTCGCGCAGCATCAGCCCGTAGCGCACCTTGCCGACCGCGAGTCGAGCGAAGCCGTTGGCGTAGATCCGGTTCAGAAACTCGGCGGCATCGCGCCCCTGGATATCGATCTTGCCCAGGGTCGTGACGTCGCAGATGCCGACCGATCCCCGCGTTTGCAGGACCTCCCGGTCGACCGACTGCCGCCAGTGGGACTCGCCGGGCAGCGGGAACCACTGGGCGCGGAGCCACATCCCGGCTTCGACGAAGACGGCGCCCCGCCGTTCCGCCCAGTCGTGGCTCGGCGTCAGGCGGACGGGTCGAAAATCGTGGCCGCGGGCGCGCCCGCCCAGGGCCGCGATCGGCACGGGCGTATAGGGCGGGCGGAACACGGTCGTGCCGGTCTCGACGATCGTGCGGCCGCTCTGTTCGGCCACGATGGCCAGCGCCAGGACATTTGCGGTCTTGCCCTGGTCCGTCGCCATGCCGAGCGTCGTGTAGCGCTTCAGAAGCTCCGCCGAACGGAAACCTTCGCAGTGCGACTGCACCACGTCCTTCACCGTCACGTCGTTCTGCAAGTCGAGCCACGCCCGGCCGCGGCTGTCACGGACGTGCCAGAAGGGCGTGACGTCGGCCGCCTCGTCGCTTGCGGTCGGCGGGGCGCCCCCGGCGGCGGGGCGTCCGAGCGCACCCAACGCCGCAACCGCCGCACGATGCCCGTCGGCGAGGGCGGCAGCGGTGGTGAACGCGCCGGCGGCGGCGCCCGCGACGGTCATACCGCCAGAAAGCCTGTCACCGGGAACGAACGCAGCAATCGCCTCGCGCCAGACGGGCCGGGTGCCCTGGTGGCAGGTCAGATGGACGTTCGGATTCCAGCCGCCGGAAACCGCCAGGCAGTCGAGCGCGATCCGCTCGCCCGTCGCCAGCACAATCCCATTCAGGCCGTGGCGTCCCCGGGTTGCGGTCACCTGGCTGTTCATCCGTATTTGTGCATCGGGAAGGGCGGCCACCGGCTCCCGATCCCGGACATCGATGACGGTCGCGACCCGCACGCCCTTGGCCGCGAGATCGACCGCCGTGCGCCAGCCGTCGTCGTTGGTGGTGAACAGGCCGACACGCCGGCCTGCGCCCACGGCGAAGCGGTTGGCGTAGGTGCGGACCGCTCCGGCCAGCATGACCCCGGGCCGGTCGTTGCCGCCGAAGGCGATCGGCCGCTCGGTGGCGCCAGCGCAGAGAATGGCCCGCTTGGTGTACAGCCGCCACAGGACCTGGCGCGGCTTGCCGTCAGAGGCGGCCAAATGATCGGTGCAGCGCTCCAGCGCGCCGAAGATGCCGTGATCGAAGGCGCCGATCACCGTGGTTCGCGGCATCAGGCGAACCTTCTCCATGGACGCCAGTTCGCGCACGGCGTCGGCCGCCCAGATCCGGCCGCACCTGCCGTTGACCTCGTGCGTCTCCGCATTGAGCCGGCCGCCCATGACGAAATCCTCGTCGGCCACGATGATCCGCGCGCCGCTCCGGGCGGCCGCAAGCGCGGCGGCCAGGCCGGCCGGGCCCGCACCGATAATCAGCAGGTCACAGTGCAGGAAACCCTTGTCGTAGCGATCCGGGTCGGGCTCACCCGACAGGCGGCCAAGACCGGCGGACGCCCGGATGGCCGGCTCGTAGACCCGTTCCCAGAAGGACTTCGGCCACATGAATGTCTTGTAGTAGAAGCCGGCCGACAGGAAGGGCGCGAGCAGGTCGTTGACCGCCAGCAGGTCATGGCGCAACGATCCCAGATAGTTCTGGCTGGCGGCTTCCAGCCCATCGAACAACTCGGCGACGGTCGCCCGCGTGTTGGGCTCCCGGCAGGCACCACTGCGCAGTTCGACCAGCGCACTGGGTTCCTCCGAACCGGCCGTGAAGATGCCGCGGGGCCGGTGGTACTTGAAACTCCGGCCGACCAAGCGGACCCCGTTGGCGAGCAGTGCCGAGGCCAGGGTGTCGCCGGGATGGCCGGTCAGCCTCCGGCCGTCGAAGCGAAAGGCAAGACGCCGGCTGCGGTCAATCGCGCCGCCGTCCAGCCGGTACGGGCCGTTCATCGGCTCCGCCCCAGCGAGAGCGCGACGTCGCGCGCCAGCTCGACCCGGATGATTTCGTGGGTCAGCGTGTTGCGGGTCACGACCAGCCAGGACCGGTCGCCGTGTTCGTGAAACCACAGTTCCCGGTGCTCGCCGGCCGGGTTGTCGCGGACATGGAGGTAGTCGTGGAACTGCCGGGCAGCATCCTCGCCCTGCCAGTCTGGCCGGTCGATCAGGCGGGCATCACCCAGGTACACGAACTCTGCCGCGTCGCGCGGGCCGAGCAGCGGGTGGTCGATGATCATCGCGTCACCCGCCCATTCGCGTGCGGACGATGGCGGCGCCGGCACCGACCGCCTGGCACAGGAATTCGGAGCCGGTATCCGCCAGGTGCCCGCAGCACCGCCCCCCGGTGGGCGTCCCGGTCCCCGGGCTCAGCACGGCGCGCTCCCGGATCCAATCCCAGTCAATGCAAGTTGGCCTGGGCGCCCATGCCCTTCTCGTCGATCATGGCGCCAGCGGCAAAACGATCGAGGCGCATCGCTGCCGCAACCGGGTGGGAGGTCCCGGTCGCCACGAGATGGGCCAAGCAGTAGCCCCCGGCCGGGGTTGCCTTGAAACCGCCGTAGCACCAGCCGCCACTGAAATAAAGCCCGGTGACAGGCGTTCGGTCGATGAAGGGCGAGCCGTCCATCGACATGTCGACCACGCCGCCCCACATCCGCAGCACCCGCGCACGCCCGATCATCGGCATCAGCGCCATACCGCCTTCGCAGACATCCTCCACCGTCGGCAAGTTCCCGCGTTGGGCGTAGGTGTTGTAGCCGTCGATATCGCCACCGAAGACCAGCCCGCCCTTATCCGACTGGGAGACGTAGAAATGCCCGGCCCCAAAGGTGATCACCCCGGGAATGGCGGGCTTCAGTCCCTCGGTCACGCAGGCCTGGAGCACGTGGCTTTCGATCGGCAGACGCAGGCCCGCGAGGCCCATCACCTGGCTGGACGAGCCGGCGACGCAGACGGCCACCTTGTTTGCGCCGATGGTTCCGCGCACGGTCTCAACACCCCGGCAGACCCCGTTGCGGATATCGAAGCCGGTGACTTCGCAGTTCTGGATCACGTCGACGCCACGTCGGTCCGCCCCACGGGCATAGCCCCAAACGACCGCATCGTGCCGGACCGTGCCGCCACGCGGTTGCCACAGGCCACCCTTGATCGGGAAACGCTCGTTATCGAAATCCAGGAACGGGCATTTGCGTTGCAGGGCCGCCCGGTCGAGTAGAACCGCGTCCGCCCCGGCCAAGAGCATGGCGTTGCCGCGCCGGACGGCGGCGTCCCGCTGGGGATCAGTGTGGTACAGGTTGATGATCCCACGCTGCGAGACCATGGCGTTGTAGTTGAGCTCCTGTTCGAGGCCCTCCCAGAGCTGCATCGACAGTTCGTAGAAGGGCTCGTTGCCGGGCAGCATGTAATTGGAGCGGATGATCGTCGTGTTGCGACCGACATTGCCGCTGCCGAGCCAGCTCTTTTCGAGGACCGCGACATCCGTCAGTCCATGCACCGTCGCCAGATAGTAGGCCGTGGCAATGCCGTGCCCGCCCCCGCCCACGACAACGACGTCGTAGTGTGGTTTCGGGTCCGGTTCGCGCCAGACCGGCTTCCAGCCGCGGTTACCGGTCAGGCCCTCCTTCAGGACTTGCAGGGCGGAATAGCGCATATCGTCCTCTGCCGATCAGCCGATTGATGCGCCGGTCGCTGCGTTCATGCTTTCTGAAACGAGACTGATTTTTTACTATTCGGGACATGCCCGACAGCCCGTTCGTCCGCCGCCGGATCGCCTTCGTCCTGATCGAGGGGTTCGCCCTGATGTCGTTCGCGGCCGTTACCGAACCCCTTCGCGCCGCCAACCTGCTGGCCGGCCGCCGGATCTACGAACTGTTCTATTTCGCCGGTGGAGCGAAAGTCCCGGAGAGGCTGAACAGCTCGTCCGCTGCCTCGATCGCCGTCAGCAGCCTCGGGGAGGCCACCGGTGCGTTTGATATGGCGTTTGTCGTGGCCGGCGGCGACCCGGTCGGCTATCGCGAGACACAGGTGCTCCAATGGCTGCGGCAACAGGCACGGCACGGGTGCACGCTGGGTGGGGTGTCGGGCGGGCCCGCGGTACTTGCAAACGCCGGCGTGATGGCCAACCGGCGGATGACGCTGCACTGGGAGCACCATGCCGCCCTCGCCGAGCGGCATCCCGGCCTCCTGCTCGAACGTACCTTGTACGTCGTGGACCGGGACCGCATGACGTGCGCCGGCGGGACGGCGCCGCTGGACATGATGCACGCCCTGATCGCCGAGCATCACGGCGCGGACTTTGCCCGGAAGGTCAGCGACTGGTTCATGCATACCGAAGTGCGGCCCGCCGGGGGTCCGCAGCGGGCCGGCCTCGCGCAACGTTACGGCACCAACCGGCACGCGGTGCTGGCCGCGATCGAAGCCATGGAAAACCATATCGCCGACCCGCTACCGCTCGCCGACCTCGCCCGGGTGGTCGGCGTGGGCGTCCGTCAGCTCAACCGACAGTTCCGGGCCGGACTAGGCCGGAGCACCGGCGCCTTCTACCGGGATCTGCGCCTGGACAAGTCCCGCGAACTACTGCATCAGACAGGTCTGCCGATCCTCGACATCGCGATTGCTACCGGCTTCTCCGGCGCTGCTCACTTTGCGACCGCCTACCGGAAGCGGTACGGCGATGCGCCGTCACGCCATCGCCTGGAATCGCTGCACAGACATTGATCGCCCAAGGTTGGAACCGTTCCAATTCTGACCAATTCTGACCAATTCACGGCCCAAATCGTTGAAGTATCCGCGGGAAGGCGTCATGCTGCGCTGGAACGGATAGATAGTTGCCGGCCGGCGGTAAGTTGGTTGGAACCGGTTCTTGCGGTACGACCGATTCTGCTCGGCGCGATGAGACAGCCGTTCGAGTAACCGGGGGAGCCACGACCGTGGAAGGCAATCTCAATGCCCTGACAACGGTGTTCACCGAGTTCTATTACTGGGCGACCATTCCGTTGATGTTTTTCATCCATATCGGCTTTTGCATGTACGAGGTCGGTGCTAGTAGACGTCGTAACCACTTGCATACGCTAATGAAGAACACGATGCTGATCCCACTGGTGACGATCACGTTCTTCTTTTTCGGCTGGTGGCTCTACTGGGCCATGCCGAACGGACCGTTCATCACAGGAGGCCTCGACACCGCATCCGCGGAAGCCAACACGGCCTGGTCCGAGACCATGGGTCCGAATACCGGCGACCGCATCACCGGCGTCTTCTGGGCAGCCTTCCTGCTGTTCTCCTGGACGGCAGCTTCCATTGTCTCCGGCTCGGTCATCGAACGCATCAAGTCCGGTGCGTTCTGGATCCTTGCGGTAGTAATCGGATCGGTCGCCTGGATTATTGACGCGGCCTGGGGCTGGCACTCCGGGGGCTGGATGGTCCAGTTGCTCGGCTATCACGACGCCTACGCCTCGGGCGTGATCCACGCGATTGCCGGCGGGTTCGCTCTGGGCGTCCTCGTCGTGCTAGGGCCGCGGCTCGGCAAGTTCGCCCGAGACGGCAGCCCGCGGGATATCACCCCGCATAATCCCTGGCTGGTGTGCCTCGGCCTGTTCATGATCTATGCAGGTTTCTGGGGCTTCTACGTGGCCTGCAACGTCCCGATCATCGACCCCGGCGGCATCGGCGGTCAGATCACCGGCGATACCTGGACGGCGACAACGATTTACCTGACTCCGACGACACTCGGTGCGATCACGGTGAATTTCCTGATGTCGCTTTCTGGCGGATTGCTGGTCGGCTACCTCGCCTCCAAGGGAAATCCTTTCTGGACCTACTCAGGCGGCCTTGCCGGCATCATCACGGCGTCGGCGGGCAACGACCTGTACCATCCGATCCACGCGATGATCATTGGCGGCATCGGTACTTACTGCGCCTACAAGCTGCACTACTGGGTGGAGCAGAAGTTCAAGATCGACGATGCGGTCGGCGCCGTAGCGGTTCACGGCTACGCGGGCTTTATCGGTCTGGTGATCTGCGGCTTTGTGCTGTGGGGTCACCCGAGTTCGCCATACGAAGGCTTTGCGGCCATCAATCCGCTTGGTCAGTTCGCCGGCGCGATCATCATGTTCTTCGTGCTCGGTTTCGTGCCGGGGTGGATCGTGGCCAAGATCCTGGCGGCCATGAACTTGCTGCGTATTCCAAGGCAGGTGGAGTTGCTGGGGCTGGACTTCGCGTCGAACCGCGAAGAACAGGCGGCGGCGGCCGACGTCCGTGCAACCGAGAAGGCGGCCGTCTGACAGGCTCGCTACCCCCATTCGTCTCGAAAGCCCGCCAGCCGTTCAGCGCTGGCGGGCCAGAGACCAGAGAGGAGATTGAAGCATGGCTACGACAGGAATCGAGAGCTGGGCCGTCGATCTGAAGGACATCGGCGCCATCTATCCCTTCCAAGGCACGGAGGGGCTGTTCGTACTGGCCGCCGTGGTGCTGTGGCTCGGCTGGCATTTTGTGCAGATTCGGGCCGAGAACGACGAGTATGACGGGATCATCAGCCGGCACGGTGACGACGCGAGCATCAACAAAGCCCTCGAAGGCGACTGAGTACGCCGGGGGCGCGGGCAGCCGCGCCCCCGGGCACAGGGGGTTGGTCGTCTCGATCCTGCTTGACCGGACGGTCAACTCCAGGGGAACGGACTGCTGCTTAGCGGGTGCAAGTTGCCCTCGGCGTAGCGACTGAAGCGGAAGGGTTCGAGCAGGGCCTGCTGTTCGCCCATGATCTCGTCCGCGACCAAGTGCCCCACGCCAATCATCTTGAAGCCGTGATTGCTGTCCGCAACCACGTAGACATTCTCGCAGAAGGTGTCGAACACCGGGAAACTGTCCGGCGTGAAACAGCCTAGGCCGCCGGACGGCTCTCTCTTGAACTTGCCGATCTGGCCGGAGAAGCGTTCCTGACAAAAGGCCAGGGCCGAGCACCACATGTGGGCGAAATCGGGGCCGACGACGAATTCCGGCGATTCCGGGCCGTAGGGATCGATCGCCACGTTGTCGGCCGGGGTCTTGACTTCATACGGCATGCCGCCGCCCTGGACGCCGCCGAAATGGAAATCCGGCTTGTAGTAAATGCCCCAGGGTTCCTCGGTGATGACCGAACCATCGACATCCGAGCGCAGCGGCGCATCCGTGTCGACGTGAATCACCGGCGGCATGCCACCGTCATTGAGCTTCTGCAGGCCCGGGTCGACGCCGATGACTCCCTCCTCCAGGCACCAGTAGCGCCACGTCGGGATGCCGTGGTGCATCGTCCCGTCGGGACCCCTGATCGACACCTCGCGTGGCAGATCGAGCAGGTCCCAGATAGTCTTGACCCACGGCCCGACGGCGACGACGACCTGATCGCACCGGATCGTCCCCCGGTCAGTCACGATCGCCGTCACAGCGCCAGATTGGTGGCCGCGCTCGAAACCGGTCACCGTCACCCCGGTGAGGACTCGGACGCCGCGAGCCTCGGCCCTGTCGGCCAGCCCGTAGATGGCGGCAGTGTTGTTGGCGTAGCCGCCTTTCCGTTCGTGCAGGATTGAGGTGATGCCCTCAGCCCGCCAGTCGTGCAGCAGGCCACGCATGTAAGCCTGGCAGTCCTTCGCGCCCTCGATGAACTCGGAGGGGTAGCCGATCTCCTTCTGCTGCTCGTAGATGCTGGTGACATCCTCGCGCATGGCCTCGTGGCTGACCTGCATGTAGCCGACCGGGTGATAGCTGAAGGCCTTCGGATCGGACTCCCAGACGGCGACGCTGTGCGCCATTAGCTCCCGCATTGCGGGCTGGAAATAATTGTTGCGCACCACACCGCAGGCGATGCCGCTGGCGCCGGCGGCGATGGCGGTTTTGTCGAGCACCAGGATGTCCGCACCATCGCCCTGGCCGGCCGCCTCCAGGCGCTCGGCCAGGCGCCATGCAGTGGAGAGGCCGTGGACTCCCGCCCCTATGACGGCATAGCGAACCTCTGTGGGAAAACTCATGGGGAGGCCTCGTCGGACGAGATTGCAGAAGCGGAGTTCGGCCCATTCTGCGCACTTTGAATTGGCAGAAAAACAAACTATCCGACAGAAAAAGTCATTATCCTGACGTTTACACGACTTTTCCCTGCAGACCGTCGGCGATGGAGAACCCGGTGCGCATCGAATTCGCCCTGGTACCCGGGTTCTCGCTGCTCGCGCTGTCTTGCGCCGTCGACGCCCTGCGCGCCGCCAACCTGGTCCTCGGCAGAACGGCCTACGCATGGCGCCTTACGGCCGACCTCGGGGACCCGCCCGCCGGCGACAGTGTGCCCTCTTCAAGCATGATCCGTCTCCCGGCGGCGCCGTTGGCGAACGGGAGCCCGGTCCCGGACCTGATGGCCGTTGTCGGCGGCGAACGGTCGCACGACTACGAGTCGGCAGAGCTTGCCGGATCACTGACCCGCGCCGCAGGCCGCGGCGCGCAAATCGGATCGATCTCTGACGGCGCCTTCCCGGTCGCCGCCGCCGGACTGTTCGACGGCCACCGCTCGACAATTCACTGGAAGTGCCTGGACGCTTACCGGGAGCGGTTTCCCGACCTTGATATCCGCACCTCGATCTTCGAGATCGACCGCGACCGGTTCAGCTGCGCCGGCGGCACCACCAGCCTGGACCTGATGCTGACTTTCGTGATGGAGACCCACGGCTCCGGGACCGCGTCCCTCGTGGCGGAAAACTACGTCCATGATCGGATCCGCGAAGCGGCGCAGGAGCAGCACGTAACTGCCGCCATTCGCATGGCCGGCCGGAACCGGCATGTGGCGGAAGCCGTCCTGCTCATGGAGCGGCATCTGGAAGACCCGCTGCCCGTGGACCGGATCGCCGGCGCGCTTGGGATTTCGGCCCGGCAGCTCACCCGCCTGTTCCGAAGCCGGCTGGAGCGATCGCCGGGACAGTTCTATCTTGATCTGCGGGTTGACCGAGCCGCCAGCCTACTTCGGCAGACCAGCATGAGCGTGTCCGAAATCGCCGTCGGCTGTGGTTTCCATTCGGCATCCCATCTCGGCCGGTACCTTAAACGCCGCCACGGCACTACGCCGGGGCAGTGGCGGCGGAGACCCTAGTGTGCGCACTGCCGCCTTGCTGACGTTCCGGCCGGCAGACGAGACAGGTCGCGCGAAGTGACGCCGGAGACCCTCCGTCAACAATTTCTTCTATGGCAATGCCGCATCCGCCAGATCGCCATGCGAGCGGATGAAGGTCGCCCTTCCGAGGGCATGCGGCCCAAGATTCTATCGACTGACGACCGCATCCTGTCCGATGGCGTGATCGTCCTGCTGGTTCGCACCGACCCGGCCGAGAGCACGGATTTCTTCCGGTTCCAGGTGCAGAAGAACCACGACCCCAACGAGGTCTACGAGAAAGGCCTGGCGTTCCTGCAATCGACGCACTACCACCGCGCCAACCAGTTCTCGGACGAAATGACTGCCCTGTTCCTGCCGGAGTCCCGGCTGGCCACGCTGCTGATGGCGCTAGGGGCCTGCCGGCTGGAGTTCCGGCAATTCGGCCAGGCCTATCGCCTGCCGTGCGGCGTTCGCGAATTCACACCCGCCGAGCCGGCCTACCTGAACACGTTGTGGCATAACCGGCTGTTCAATACCCAGCTCTCCGACAATGTGCGGATTCTCGGCTTCCAGCCGGACTGGACGGCGGCCGCTCGCCAAATGCTCGAGGCGGGCTGACCCGGTCCCGTCGGTGGCGCTTGTTCCGCGCGGATGAATTGGTTGTGGACGGGACGCCGATCCCTGCTGCCAGCCAATCCATCCCCGGCCGACCGGCAAAGAGACGAATTCCGGCGGACAGAGTCAGAACTTTCGATAGGCCTTGTAGAGGTCGACCAACGGGTGATCAGGCGACATCTGGAACTTGACCAGCATTTCCCGCGCGATCATGTCCCGATCCTGCTGATTGTCCGGCAGCTCCATCTCCTCGGGGATCGCGACCCAGCCATTGATGTTTCGGTCGAACACCGCGGCTTGGCCGTCGTCGTAGCCCATATGGACATCTTCCAGCCAGTTGAGGTCGTCCCAGCCCATGAATTCGAGGTAGTCCTTCAGGAACGGTGTCAGTCGGTCATAGTCCGGCAGGAGGTTGACATCGTAGCGGTAGCCAATGTGCTGCCCGATGTCCTGCTCGCGTTCCGTATCGATGCCACCACCCTTCAAGAAGTGGTCGACATCGTCGATCCGGGCGCCCTTGTATCCCGATCCGGGCATGCTGTTCCCCTTCCGGCTAGATGTGGTGGTAGTCGTCGACGCCAACCGTGAAGTCAGTGCCGGCAAGCGGCACCTGCGCAATTGCAGAAGCCTCCATTGTCAGCGCGGCCAGATCTTCTGGCTCCAGGCTGTGGATGTCCGTCTTGCCGCAGGCGCGGGCCATCATCTGGGCTTCCAGGGTCAGCGTGTGCAGGAAGTTGTAAACGCGCTCGGCTGCCTCGTCCGGGTTGAGGCGCTTGCGTAACTCGGAATCCTGCGTCGCGACACCGACGGGGCAGCGGCCCGTGTGGCAGTGGTAGCACGCACCGGCAGGGACCCCCATCTCAGATGGAAAATCAGCTTCCGGAATGTCCTTGTTGCAGTTGAGCGCCATCATCGCCGAGTGGCCGATCGCGATCGCGTCCGCGCCAAGGGCGATCGCCTTGGCCACATCGCCGCCGTTGCGGATGCCGCCGGCGTAGATCAGCGAAATCTCGCCCCGCTTACCCAAATCGTCGATGGCCCGGCGGGCTTGTCGGATTGCCGCCATGCCCGGAACGCCCGTGTCCTCGGTTGCCAGATGCGGACCGGCGCCGGTGCCGCCCTCCATGCCGTCGATATAGATCGAGTCGGGATCGCATTTCACCGCCATGCGGACATCGTCATAGACGCGCGCGGCGCCAAGCTTGAGCTGAATCGGGATTCGCCAGTCAGTCGCTTCCCGGATCTCGAGGATCTTCAGCGCCAGATCGTCGGGCCCCAGCCAGTCGGGATGGCGGGCCGGGGAGCGCTGGTCGATACCAGCCGGCAACGAGCGCATCTCCGCGACCTGGTCGGTCACCTTTTGACCCATCAGATGACCGCCCAAGCCGACCTTGCATCCCTGGCCGATGAAGAACTCGCAGCCGTCCGCCAGCATGAGGTGGTGCGGATTGAAGCCATAGCGCGACTGGATGCATTGGTAGAACCACTTGGACGAGTAGCGCCGCTCGTCGGGGATCATGCCGCCTTCGCCGGAGCAGGTCGCGGTGCCGGCCATCGTGGCGCCGCGGGCAAGCGCGGTCTTGGCCTCGAAGGACAGTGCCCCGAAGCTCATGCCCGTGATGTAGATCGGGATGTCGAGTTCCAGCGGGCGCTTGGCGCGCGGCCCGATCACCGTCCTGGTCTCGCATTTCTCGCGATAGCCCTCGATGACGAAGCGCGTCAGCGTGCCGGGCAGGAAGGTCAGGTCGTCCCAATGCGGGATTTTCTTGAACAGCGAAAATCCGCGCATGCGGTAGCGGCCAAGTTCGGATTTCACATGGATGTCATTGATGACTTCCGGCGTGAAAATCTGGCTCCTGCCCAGGACGTATTTTTCCTCGACTTCCAGCTTGGCGTGGGCGGCGCCACCCGGGTTCGGATCGTCCGGCATGTCGGTCTCTTTCTTCATACCTCGCCGCAAGAGAAGGGAAGCGTGCCCTACAGGACCAGCTTCTTCTCCGTGGGTTCGAGATTGTCGTAGCTCCAGAGCTGCTTGCCGGCGACGATCTTGGTGAAGTGATCCACGCCCTGCGCCGGCAGCAGTTCGTACATGTTCAACTTGCGGGTCAGCCAGCCGCGGTCGAGATCGGTCAGCTCCGCCTGGATGGCGTCCACGCCTAGGTCCCGTATGTCGCCGCCGACGTAGATCGTGCCGTCATACATCGAGTCGCCGAGATTCTTGCCCGCATTGCCACAGACCACGATGCGCCCACGCTGCATCATGAACCCCGAAAACGCGCCGGTATCGCCGCCGACGATGATGCTGCCGCCCTTCTGGTCGATTCCGGTCCGCGAGCCGACCGAGCCCCTGCACACCAAGTCGCCGCCGCGTAGCGCCGCGCCGAACGTGGAGCCCGCGTTCTCCTCGACGACACAGACGCCGGCCATCATGTTTTCGCCGAACGACCAGCCGACACGTCCGGAAACCCGGACGGTCGGGCCGTCCAGCAGCCCGCAGCCGAAATAGCCCAGACTTCCCTCAACGACGATGTTCATCCGGTTCAGGATGCCCACGATCAACGAGTGCTTGGCACCCGGATTCCGGATCACGATGCTGCCGTGACCGGAGTCCATCAGTTCCCGGATCCGCCGGTTGATCTCCGTCGGTTCCAGTTCGGCGCAATCGATCTCCGCGCGCCGGTTGAAGTCGACGTCCCGGGCGAAGTGGTAGGCAAAGCCGCCCTCGTTTTCGAGCGTGAACTTGGTCTTGATGTCCCGCCCGGTCAGAGATTCGGTGTGCATGCCCATCTGGGTGGAGGTGGACTCGCTCATGCCTGCCATACCCGAACCTCCTCGTCGTAGGGATCGGACGTGTCGATCTCGTGGGGGAGGACGGCCCGGATGGCCACTTCCTCGGACGCCAGTGCGACCATGTCGTCCGCCTCGTAGAGCACCATCGGTTTCGCGGCCATCGTGTCCTTGGCCATGCCCAGTTCATTCCTGGTCGTGATCAGGTAGGTGAACACGCCATCGATCTCGTCGATGGACCGGCGGAGCGATTCCTCCAACGTCATGCCCTTCTCGAGATTCACCGCCGTGTAGACCGCCAGCAGCTCGGAATCGCAGTGACTGACGAAGCGCTGTCCTTCCCGCTCGAGCTGCCGACGCATCAGCCAGTAGTTCGTGATCTGGCCGTTATGGACGACGGCGATGTCGTTGTAGGGATAAGCCCAGTAGGGGTGGGCCGAGCGGATGTCCACATCGGATTCGGTGGCCATCCGCGTATGGCCGATGCCGTGGGTGCCCTCGAACGTACTGAGACCGTAGGTCTCGGACACCGCCGCCGCGTCGCCGAGATCCTTGACCAGTTCCAGAGCATTGCCGATCGAGAGGATTTCTCCGCCCTCGACCTCCTCGACCTGGTCGGCAAGGCGCTTCAGGTCGCCGTCGAACGCGATCCGGGAACGAAGGGCGTACTCCGTCGGCTCGTCGAGCTCGAGAACATTGACGCCGAGCTCCTCCAGCACCGCACCGACCGCTGCCTTGCGCTCCTTGATCGCCCGATGGATCCGGGTTCCGCCGTCCAGATCCTCCTTCTCCGCAACCTTGTAGCGCATGACGTACTCGCTTGGCCCGGGTGCGCCGTACATGGCGAAACCGGTGGAATCCGGGCCACGGTGCCGGAGCGCCTGCAACATGGCAGTCATCTCTTCGCCGATCTTGCGAGCGCCGTCGCGATATATCAGTCCGGCAATGCCACACATGGCTGATCACTCCTTTCAGGGAACGGAATCCCGGAGTCGGCGCGTGCGCCCCGCCGGGCTGTCCTCTACGGCAGGCAGTCCAGATAGGTGTCGATGTCCCATTCGGTGGTCGTGTGCAGGAACCGCTCCCACTCGTCCCGCTTGTACTCGTCGTACAGGCGGTACATTTCGCCGGGCAGCGCGGACTTGATGACGTCGTCGCCGGCCAGCGCATCGAGGGCGGCGCCGAGCGTCATGGGCAGACGCCTGACCTGCTTGCCCGCTTCCATCGCCTCATAGATGTTGCGGTTTTCCGGCGGACCGGGATCGATGTCGTTCCGGATGCCGTCATCGGCAGCCTTGAGAATGGCTCCGGCCATCAGGTGCGGGTTCACCATCGAATCCACCGACCGGTATTCGAAACGGCCCGGCGCCGACACGCGCAAGCCGGTAGTGCGGTTCTGGTAGCCCCAGTCGGCGAATACCGGTGCCCAGAATCCGGTATCCCAGAGCCGGCGGTAGGAGTTCACCGTCGAGGCGCCGATGGCGGTCAGTGCGGCCAGATGCTTGACGATACCGCCGACCACCTGCAGGCCGACCTTGCCCGGGAGCTGTGGATCGTCGGTATCCGGCATGAACGTGTTTTCGCCGCCCTTGCGGTACATGAAGTTCTCCTCCATGCCCGGCAGCGGATCGTTCTTCAACGGGTTCAACTGGTCCTGACCGCCGCGCCACAGGGAAATGTTGTGGTGGCAGCCGGAGGCCGACACCCCCATGAACGGCTTCGAGAGAAAGCAGGCAATGAGGTTGAACTCGCGAGCGACCTGTGCACAGATCTGGCGATAGGTGGTCAGTCGATCGGCTGTCCGCAGCGCATCGTCGAAGGTGAAGTTCAGCTCAAGCTGGCCCGGCGCGTCCTCGTGATCCCCCTGGATCATGTCAAGGCCCATGGCCCGGGAATACTCGATGACCCGCAGGTACACGGGGCGCAGGCTTTCGAATTGGTCGATGTGGTAGCAGTACGGGTTGGAGTAGCCGCCGTCGGGCTTGCCATCCTCGCCCTTCTTCAGCCACATCATCTCCGGTTCGGTGCCGTGGCGCAGATGCAGCCCGTCATGATCCGCCTGGAACTGCGTGTGGATGCGGCGCAGGTTGCCGCGGCAATCGGCGGTCAGGAAGGAGCCCGGGTTCTCGCGTTCCTCGCGATTGCGGAACAGCGTGCACCACACGCGACCGACCCGCTTGTCCCAGGGCAGCTGGCAGAAGGTCTCCGGCTCGGGGATGCCGACGAGTTCCTTCTCGTGCGGCCCGTACCCGAGATACTCGCCGTGTCGGTTCAGGAACAGGTTGACCGTGGCGCCATAGACGAGCTGGAAACCGCGCTCGGCGATCGCCTCCCAGTGATCCGCCGGGATGCCCTTGCCGCAAATCCGACCGGTGACCGACACGAACTGGAGATAGAGGTACTCGATCCCCAACTCATCGATCTTGCTCCGCACCTGTCTGACCAGCTCATCCCGGCCTTCCTGCTGCACAAAGACTTCGATATCCGTCATGTCGCCGTCCCTTTCTGGCGCACTGTCCCCACACCGGCCACGTTCCTAACGCGGTCAACGTGACCAATACGAACCATTCAGCTGGATCCGGCCAGATCATCCCGGTTGAAACGATTAGCGGCGAAAAATCAGGAATCCGCGCTAAATCTGGCTTTCGGCGGGCGCGGCCGGACAACCCAGCTTGACTGAACGGGCGCTACTTTGCACAGTTGCTTGACCATTTGCAAACCAATTTCGCCAATATCGACCAATTGGCGCAAGAATGCACTTGGCGGGAATTTGGAGAGGATGCTGTCGTGGCTGACGGACGCACGCCCGGACAGGAATCGCGATTTGCCACCGGCCCGAGCCTAGCCGAGGACGGCCGCCACGTCGGGTATATCACGGCCCAGTTGCGTGAGGCCATCCGCAGCGGTTTCTACGTGAACGGCGACCAGTTGCCCGCCGAGCGGGAACTTGCCGAGCGGTTCGACACCGCGCGGAGCACCATTCGCAAGGTCCTGCTCAGTCTCGAGACCGACGGGCTGATCGAGCGGCGCGTCGGCAGCGGCACATTCGTCAAGTGCGAGGACATGGCGATCAGCGCCGCACTCGACATCGTCAGCCAGGTCAGCCCGCTGGAGCTGATCGAGGCACGCATGGCCGTCGAGCCGTACATGACGCGTCTTGCGGTGCTCAATGCGACCGCCAACGAAATCAAGATGCTCGGATCGATTCTCCATGACCTCGAGCAGTGCCGGAACGACAAGGAGGCGTTTTCCCGGCACGACAGCATGTTCCACGAATGGCTCGCCCGCAGCTCCAAGAACCCCCTGATGCTGCACCTGTACCAGCAGATCAACGCAGTCCGCGGCCATGACCAGTGGGACGCCATGAAAAACAAGATCCTGGTGCCCGACGAGATCGACGAATACAACCGCCAGCACCGGGAGCTGTTCGAGGCGATCAAGCGACGGGACCTCGTCTCCGCGGTCAAGCACATCAATGACCATCTGGAAAAGGCGCGCCGGGACCTGATGGGCGCCGCGGCGCTCTAGCGGCCGCTCCCGCTGCCAGGACGCTGGACTACGGCGTCTCTGGAGTAATCGGCCGGTCGTGATCGAGCACGGGGATCTTTCCCCGCGCCGCGGCCACCGCCGCAAGGTCGATGTCGGCCAGGACGATGCCCTCGCTGTCGCCCCCGTCGGCCAGCACCGCGCCCCAGGGATCGACGATCAGCGAATGGCCGAAGCAGGCGCCGCCACCCTCGACCTCTCCGTACTGGCAGGGGGAGATCATGTAGCAGGCGTGTTCAATGGCCCGGGCGCGGTTCAGCACGTGCCAGTGCGCCTCGCCCGTCACCCGGGTGAAGGCGGCCGGCGCGGCCAGCATCGACGCGCCGTTGTGGGCCAGCTGCCGGTACAGCGGCGCGAAGCGCAAGTCGTAGCAGATCGACAGGCCGAGCCCGCCCCACGGCGTCGGCGCCACGACCGACCGGTCGCCCGGCGCGATTGTGGCCGATTCGGTGAGCGGACCCGAGTCGAGCACGACATCGAACATGTGCACCTTGTTGTAGCGCGCCACGATTTCGCCATCGCTGTCGATGACGTAGGAGCGGTTCGAGATGCGCCCGTCCGGATTCAGCACCCCGAGCGAGCCGAGCAGGAACCAGACGTTCCACTTGCGCGCCGCTGTCGCGAAAGCCGGCAGGACCGGATGCTCCGCCTCGACGAAGGCCGCGGGATGAAAAAGACCGTTCTCCGTCCGGAGGCCGGAGAAGTACTCCGGCGTGCAGATCAGGTCGGCTCCGGCCGTCGCCGCTTGCTCCGCGAGCGTCAGCGTCGTCTCGATGTTGAAGTCGACATCCGGAGTGGCGTTGTTCTGGACGCAGGCGGCGACAAACCGTTTCGACATCGAATGCTCCTGCCGGCGGGCGGGCTAAGCCCGAACCCGGGACTTCGTCGGATCGTAGAAGGGGAATGGCACCACCCGGGCCGGAATGCGCTTCTGGTGGCCGTCCAGCTTGCCGACCTCGACGGCGGTTCCCTCGCCCGCAGCGGTCACGTCCATCCGGCACAGTGCGATGTTCTTCCGCAGGACGGGTGAGCGCATGCCGCTGGTAATGGTGCCGACCTGGGATCGCCCGACGTGGACGCAGTCGCCGTGGGCGGCCGGCTCCTGCCCGTCCAGCTCCAGGCCGACCAGCTTGCGCTGCGGCAATTCCTTGCGCCGGACCAGGGCTTCCCGGCCGACGAAATCGTCCTCCTTCGTCTTCAGCGGCACCGTGAAACCGATGCCGGCCTCGAAGGGATCGGTCTGGTCGTCGAACTCGTGGTTGGCGAAGATCAGGCCGGCCTCGATCCGCACCATGTCAAGCGCCTCCAGACCGAAAGGCGAGAGACCGTGCGGTTCTCCGGCGGTCCAGATGGCATCCCACACACCGGTGGCGTCGCGCGGGTGGCACCAGACCTCGAAGCCCAACTCACCCGTGTAGCCGGTGCGGGAGACAATGATCGGGATTCCTGCGTGATCGCCGACCCGGGCGATCGTGAACCGGAACCAGCCGAGCTCGGAAATGGCCGGCTGGGCGGGCGGCGTCCACAACACCTCCTTGAGGATGTCCCTGCTCCGGGGGCCTTGGACCGCGACGTTGTGAAGCTGGTCGGTCGACGATCGCACCCAGACGTTGAGCCCGAGCGCAGCTGCCTGCTCGCGCATCCATTCGCCGCCGTAGTCGCAACCGCCGATCCAGCGGAAATTGTTATCTCCCAGCCGGAAGGCGGTGCCGTCATCGATCATGCCGCCGGTCTCGTAGCACATGGCGGTATAGACCACCTGGCCGGTGGCCAGCCGGCGCATGTTCCGGGTCAGCACCCACTGCATCAGGCGCTCGGCGTCCGGTCCCAGAACCTCGAACTTGCGGAGTGCCGAGAGGTCCATGATCGCCGCCCGCTCGCGACAGGCCCAGTATTCGTCCAGCGCGCCACGGTTGGTGAAACTGTTGGCCAGCCAGTAGCCGTTGTATTCGGTGAAGTTCCGCGTGTGCGCGGCAAATCGGCTGTGGAAACCGGTTTCCTTGGTCAGCTTGGGGTCGGCGTCGGGGGTCATGCGATAAGCCACCGCTTTCGAAAACACGTTCTCGCGCGGGTAGACCCGCACGTGAATGTCAGAGGGGTCCCAGCCATTGGCGGCGTCGATATCGTCCGGGCACGCGGACGACACGCAGACCAGATCGGTCAATGCCTGCAAGAGCACGTAGTCGCCGGGCCGCGACCACGGATTGTCGTGGAACGCCTGGTTGGCGTCGTCGAACCCGGTGTTGAAGAAGAAATTCAGCGCCATCCAGCCGCGGCGCGGGGCGATCGCGAACGGCGCGAGTGCCGCGTTGAAGTTTTCCGTGCAGTTGACATGGCCGGGATAGCCCATGTCGTCGTAGTACTTCGCCGTGCAGGCATAGAGGAAGCTGTCGTGCCGGCCGCAGGTGTCGCGGACCACCTCGACCATCGGCTGCAGGCCCTGATCGAAGCATTTCGACAGCAGGCCGGGCGCCGGATAGGCGCTGCCCATCAGCGTGCGGGTGGCCGTCGCGTCCAGGCAGAGTTCCCTCCCCTGGTCGAGACTGGCGACGGTGAAGGCCTGGAAATCCGAACACTGCCGCCCCTGCACGTCGATGATCTGGATGAATTCGCCGGCCTTGACCTCATAGGCTTCGGCCGTCCGGGCGCCGATACGCCGGTCAAGGCGCGGATCGGCCAGGGGCTCCGGCACCACGTGCTCGGCGGACGCCGCCGGGTTGGCGCGGGTGACGAAGACCTCGATGGGGGTCGGCGGATCCTGCCGGTCGACCCGCATCGCGGATCCCGGCGCTGCGATGATGCACACCAGCGGCCGCTCGGCAGTGAACGTCTGCTCGTCACCGGGCCGGGAGTCGCCCCCCAGGACGTTGATCGATCGCGCACCTGCGATATCGAGTCCGCGCCGTTGCAGGCAGCCGGCAAGCGAGCGGGCCGGTCCGTCATCGCCGATCAGAATGGCCTTGAGGCCATCCGCGGTCCCGTTCGGCGCGACCCCCAGCGCCTCTGTGTCGGCCGATCCGACCGGCGCAAATCCAGCAATCTCGGCCGCCTGCCGGCCCTCGCGGTCACGCACCGCGACGGTATCGCCCGGCTCCAGCGAGAACACGGTCGCGCCGGCGCCTTCAGCGACGTAGCGCTCGACCCCGATGCCCAGCGAGGGCACCCCGGGGACCAGCACGCCGCCGGCTATCGACGGCTGTTGCCTAAGCCGCGGTCGCGGCGTCTCGATCCTCATTGCGAACCTTGCGCCTCCTTCCGTTCCCTAGCCTATGAACTGCTCTGTCCGACGGCAATCTGCCCCGGCAGCCCGGAGCGGCAGCGATCGTGGAACTGGCCACATCGCGACCCCGCTACAGGAAATCCCGTTGATGCGCCATTGCCGTGAGATAGCCCGCTGCCAGCAGTCGACGAGTGTCGTTCATGTCCAGCGGCTGCTCCCGGCGCCACGCATCGAGGACATCGGGCGCCGGCCGGCCGCCAGCGGTCTGGATCTTGGCGTCGTACTGCGCCATCCGGGAGTCGTCCGCGGCGGCGTCGGCCCGGCCCGACAGCACCCGCGCAATGGCCACGACTTCCGGATTGTTCGGCCCGAACGCCTGCTCGCGTTCGGCAAGCGCGGCGACGAGCAGGTCGTCGGCCGTTTCGTCGTCGTCCACGAAGAGCCGGGCAATCGCAAGATTGAAGCGGGTCAGGGCGACGGCGCCCATCAGGAGCGCACGGTGCCGGGCGCGCCGGACATCGCCGTAGGTCCGGACATGGCGCTGTTCGAGGCGTTGGTGATACAGCGAACTGCGGGCCACGGCTGCAACCGCCATGCCGCGCGTCCACTCGAGCGACACCTCCCACGCCGACAGGGCCGACGACAGGGCTGCAACGGCGCCGTCGTGATCCTGATCGATCAGGAGAGCGAGCGCGGAATTGTTCGCGCTGGCGGCCCGGCGCGGGTCGCCCTCGGGAAAACCCCGCGCGAGCGCGCCCGCCCGCTGCCACAGGTGGACTGCTTCGGCGCGGCGCGCCGCGCGATAGGCGTCCAGCGCGGCGGCCGAGAGCGCGTCCCACTCCCATTCCGTCGACAGATCGCCCATGGCGCGGCCCCGGGGCCGCGTTATTCGTTCCCGAGATAGCTCTCCATCGAATCATCCATGGCATCGACCCAGGGGGTGTGGTGGGTCGGCGCCATGGTGCCGGTCATCACCGACTTGTACCCGTTGTCCCGGAACGTCATGATGTTCTGCTTCTTGTGCTTCTTCCACTGGAAGAAGGCCTCGTTCGCGCCGTCCACATCGAAGCTGGGATAGTCCGTCTCGGCAATCAGCTCCCGTACGTAGTCGCCCTGGTAGCGGATCGCGCCGTAGTCGTCTTCGAGGGCGTCCTCCCGGGCCTCCCGGTCAGCGACGTCGGCGGCCATTGCGGCCCGGTCCGGCACCTGGATGCGGGCCATAATGATGTCGCGGACGTACCAAGCCTGAGCGTCGAACATGTTGAAGGTGTACCACTGGTCCTGCATGCCGAGATAGAACAGCTTCGGATTGTTGATCCACACCACGCCCTTGTAGAGGTCGGCCGCCGCGAGCCGGTTGGCGGTCTGCAGGCGAAGCTCCGGCGCCATGAAGGGGAAGTAGTGCAGATAGCCGGTGCACAGGATGATCGCATCGACGACCGCCGTTGAGCCGTCCTTGAAGGTGCAGGTGTTACCCACCAC
Source organism: Alphaproteobacteria bacterium (assembly GCA_021296265.1). GTDB lineage: Bacteria > Pseudomonadota > Alphaproteobacteria > TMED109 > TMED109 > VXPW01. The sequence continues at coordinate 21,824 of JAGWAT010000007.1, forward strand.
CTTCTGCAGCAGCGGCACCTCTTTCCAGTTATCGGGCCAGTCGTAGCCCATGGCCGCGGTGCGATGGCTGACGGTGACCGATTTGCAGCCGTATTTCCAGCACTGAGACCCGATGTCCTCGGCCGAATAGCTGGTGCCGATGATCAGGATGTCCTTGTCCTTGAACTCGACGGCGTCACGGAAGTCGTGGGCGTGCATCACGCGGCCGTTGAACCGGTCGAGACCGTCGAAGTGCGGCACGTTCGGGGTGGAAAAATGGCCGGTTGCGACCACGACGTGGTCGAACCGCTCGCTGGACTCGCTGTCGGTCGGCAGGTCGTGCGCGGTGACCGTGAACTGGCCCGTCGCGTCGTCGTAGTCGACCCGCCGGACTACCGATCGGAAGCGGATCGAGTCGCGCACGGCCGCCTTCTTCACCCGGCCCTCGATGTAATCGAAGAGCACCTCGCGCGGTGGATAGGAGGCGATCTGCCGGCCGAAATGCTCCTCAAACGAATAGTCGGCAAACTCGAGTCCTTCCTTGGGGCCATTCGACCACAAGTACCGGTACATCGAGCAATGGACCGGCTCGCCGTATTCGTCGAGCCCAGTGCGCCACGTGTAGTTCCACAAACCGCCCCAGTCCGCCTGCTTCTCGTAACAGACGACCTCAGGCACGTCCGCCCCGCCGGCCTTCGCCGACTGGAACGCCCGCAACTGGGCGAGGCCGGACGACCCCGCGCCGATCACCGCAACTCGTTTGCCCATAGTCTTCCTCACTGTCCTGGCCGGCGGTCCCGTCTGCCGCGGACCGCCTGCGCGGTTGGAAGTTTGGCCTCGGCAGCCGAAACCAATCTACACCAATCTACACCACTATGGGTGCCCATACGCCCATGCGGCGGTGATTTCTGGCTGGCATCGGGTTCGGCAGGGCCGGACCCAATTGCGTCGAACGGCGACAATAGTGCCTATTTCGCTTGCATCCAGCCCCCAAACTGTCATGCTGTGGGGGATTGACCGCAATCGTGCACATTCGGGCGACCCGTCGTGCAAATTGGTCAGAATTGGTCATGACGCTGACGGATTGGCCCCCGGTTACGGTCGCGCAGACCCTGCGGTGGGCTGCCGGGCGGCGCTTCGGCCCCACTGCCGGGAAACGAGCGCCAGCGCAGGCGTATCAATTCTGGGAGGCACGTATGTCGCGCAAGTCACTTCACCGCAAAATCAGTAGGCGGAAATTCCTCGGCACCTCCGCGGCAGCGGGGGCGGCGCTGGCGGCAACGGGCACCGGCCTGCCGCGCGTCTCCTTCGCTGACAGCCACACCATCAAGATCGGTTTCCTGGCCCCCCTCACCGGCCCGGTGGCGGCCTGGGGCAAGCCCGGCCTGGACGGCTGCCTCATCTGGGCGGACTGGGTCAACGCCAAGGGCGGGGTCAGCATCGGCGGCCAGTCGTACAACATCGAATTCGTCGGCTACGACAACGAGTACGATGCCGCGAAGGCGCGCACAGGCGCCACCAAGCTGATCAAGGAAGACGGCGTCAAGTTCATCATGATGCTGGGCGGCGACACTTGGCCCGGCGTGCAGACGATCGCCGAGCGCGAAGGCATGCTCTTCTCGACCCTGCTGCCGAGCGACCTGTCGCCGGACAGTACCACGCTGCTCGCGCCCTGCGAGGTGCACCCGATCTACAACGTGACTGGCGTCGAATGGCTGGCGGAGAACAAGCCGGAGCTGAAGACCGCCGCCATGTGCGCACAGGACGACTCGCTCGGCAAGCCCTCGGTGGCCACCTACTTGGCGGCCTTCGAAGCGGCCGGGATAGAGATGGTCGACGCGCCCCTGTTCTTCGACCCCGCGACGACGGACTTCGCGCCAGTCATGACCAAGCTCATGGCCGGGAACCCGGACATCCTCTGCCTGGACACCTGCTACGCCGACTACGTCCACCCGTTGTGCGAGCAGGCATTCCAGCAGGGCTACCAGGGGCAGATCATCTCCTGCACGGCCGACTTCTATCAGAAGATCATCGAGAAGACATCGGAAGAGTTCATGGAAGGGTTCATCTTCCAGTTCCCGGACTTCGACGACCCGGCGCTGAACAGCGAGGATGTCAACTTCGTCAATCCGAACGAGTTCTACGTTGAGTACGCCAACCGGTACGGCGCCTCGGAATGGAGCGCCGTTTCCTGGGAGTACGCCTCGATCATGGATCTCTGGGCAGACGCCGCCGCCAACGCCGGCAGCGCCGAACCGGCGGCCGTCCTGGAGGCGATGAAGGCCGACGGTACCGGCAAGCACGCCTTCGGCACAGCCGACTGGTGGGGCACGGAGCTGTTCGGAATCGACAACGCCCTGGTCGGCAACTGGCCGGTCGTGGTGATTGAGGGCGGCAAGGCCCGGATCAAGGGCTTCAAGTCCATCCCCGCCTGGTGGAACCAGCACAAGGACCTGATGATCAAGCACATGACGGACCTGGGCCAGATGTGGAACCAGCGCGGATAGCCCACCGCGTTCCGCATGGCCCCGCTGCCGTGCTAGTACAGGCTGCCGGGGCCGGGCATCGCCCGGTCTCGGCAGCATTTTTCCGCCCGACCGGCGAGGCCCGCTGATGGACCTGCTGTGGCAGACCGCCGTCAATGCGACGTATGCCGCCAGCTACATGGCGCTGATCGCGGTCGGGCTGGTCATGATCTTTGGCGTCATGGGCGTCATCAACTTCGCCCACGGCGAGCTGTACATGGTCGGCGCCTACTGCGTCGTATTCCTGTACGCCCAGGAGAACTTCCCCTTTCTCCTCGCGGTCGCCGCCGGACTGGTCTTCGTCGGAATGGTCGGCCTCGTCATGGAACGCACCATGTTCCGACCGTTGCGCAACAATCCCCTGGGCGGTCTCATCGCGTCGATCGGCTTCCTGCTCATCCTCCAGACCCTGGCCGTGTTCGGGTTCGGCCGACGCATGGGCCATGTCCCACCTTCAACCCAGGGCAAGCTGGAGATCTTCGGCGCAATCCTGACGTACCAGCGATTGTTCGTGATCGTGGCCGCTGTCCTGCTGCTGGCCGCCCTGTGGACGTTTCTCAGGCGCTCGAAATTCGGCCGGGCGTTGCGCGCCTGCGCCCAGGATGCCGAGGCGGCCTCCCTGCAGGGCATCTCGATGAACCAGACGGCGCGCATCGCCATGTTCATCGGTGCCGCCCTGGCCGGCGTCGCCGGCGCCCTGACGGCGCCTCTGGTCAGCCCGACACCCTATATCGGCCACTCGATCATCGTCACCGCCTTCATCATCATCATCGTCGGCGGCGTCGGCAGCCTCGAAGGCGCGGTCATTGCCGCGGTCCTGTACGCCTTCGTCCACACCTTCGTCACGACCTTCTTCGACGGTGTGATCGCCAACATCGTCGGGCTGGCCCTGATGCTCGCCGTGCTGGTGGTGCGGCCGACCGGCCTGTTCGGGGCGAAGGAACGTGCCTGAACCGACGGGCTCCACACCTGGACCTGGAACCGGAAGGCGGATCCGGCGGATCGCCTGGCAGCTGCGAGTGGTCTTCCTGTTCGCAGCGCTGGCGGTGCTGCCGTATCTCCTGAGCTATTCGCAGCAGGAAATCGCGGTCCTGCTCGTCATCAACGTTCTGCTGGTGTCCAGCTACCGGCTGCTGACCCTGACCGGCGAATGGTCGCTCGGGCACGTGGTCATCATGGGGGTCGGAGCGTATGCCAGTGCGCTGCTGGCGAAGCGGCTCGGTGTGCCGGTGCCGCTGTCCATGTTGCTGGGCGCCAGCATGGCGGCCGCGACCGCCGCACTCCTGAGCTTCCCGCTGTTCCGGATGAAGGGCTTCTATTTCCTGATCGGCTCGTTCGCGGCCGGTGAGATCATCCGCCTGATCTGGAAACGCTTCACAGACCCCTTCGGCGGACCGAAGGGGCTGAAGCGTATCGACCCCTTTCCCGACATCGATGCCGGTTTCCTTTCGATCGATTTCTACGAGCCGGTCAACTACTACTTCCTGGCGCTGATCATCGTCTCCGCATCGCTGTTCGTCCTCCACCGCATCGAACGCTCGCGCATCGGTCTGACATTCCACGCGATCCACTGGCAGGACCGCCTCGCCGAATCGGTCGGCGTCGACACGTTCCGCTACCGAACGCTCGCCTTCGTCATAGCGTCCTTTTTCGCCGGGCTCGCTGGCGGGCTGTACGCCCACTACGTCGGCGCCGTGAACCCCACCCGTTTCAGCGTCGACCAGATGGTGTATGTCCTAGTCTGGGCGGTCGTCGGCGGCACGGCGACCTTCTACGGCCCAATCCTAGGCGTCGTCGTGCTGACCGTCATCAACGAGATCGTCTTGCGCGCGCTGGGCCTCGACACCGCCCGACCCCTGATCTACGGCGCCATCCTGATCCTTTCGGTCCTCTACCTGCCGGACGGACTCGAAAGCCTCGGGCCGCGGCTTCGCGCCCGGTGGCAGCGCTGGCGCGGAGGTCCTGCCGCGGCCCGCGGGGAAGCCGCATGACTGCGCGGAACGAGCGGCCGATCCTTGAGGCGCGCGGGCTGACCCGCCGGTTCGGCGGTCTGGTGGCGGTGGACAATTTCAACTTTTCGGTCCGCGCCGGCGCAATCCACGGCCTGATTGGCCCGAATGGCGCCGGCAAGACAACGACCTTCAACGTGATCAGCGGCTTCTACGCACCGACGGGGGGTCAGGTGTTCTTCCGCGGCCTTGACATCTCGGGCCGGAAGACCAGCGCGCTGGCGGCCATGGGCCTGGTGCGCACGTTTCAGGGTTCGACCCTGTTCCAGGAATTCTCGGTGCTGGAGAATGTCCGGGTCGGACGCCATCTCGGTGCCCGCGCCGGTTTCTTCAGTCGCCTGCTCGGTGCCGACCGGCGTGCCGAGGAGAAGGCGGACGCGGAGGCGCAGGAAACGCTGGCCTTCTTCGGTCTCGAGGACCTGGCCAACGAACCCGTGTCGAACCTGCCCCATGGACACCAGCGCATGCTCGGCCTGGCGGTCGCCCTGGCGGCGGAACCTGAAGTACTGCTGCTCGACGAGCCCTTCACCGGCATGAATCCGGAGGAAACCGGTCGGATGATGACGCTGGTGCAGCGTATCCGCGACCGCGGCGTCACCGTGATGCTCGTCGAGCACGACATGCGGGCGGTGATGAATCTCTGCGATGTCATCACGGTGATGAATTTCGGCGCATTGCTGGTCGAGGGCTCGCCGGAGGCGGTGCGCAGTGATCCCGCCTTCATCGAGGCCTATCTCGGCTCGGCCACGACCGACGGAGCCGGCGATGCTGCTTGAGCTCCGCGACATCGAGGTCCGCTACCAGAAGACCGCGGCCCTCAAGGGCGTCTCGATGGCGGTGCCGGCGGGCGGCATCGTCACCATCATCGGCGCGAACGGCGCCGGCAAGACGACGACCCTGCGGGCCATTTCCGGCCTCGAACCGCTCAGCCGGGGAGAGATCCGCTTCGACAATGCGAGGATCGACGGACTGGCGCCGGAAGAGATCGTCCGCCGCGGCATCGCGCACGTGCCGGAAGGCCGGCGCGTGTTCCCGGATCTGACCGTCGAGGAAAACCTGCGCACCGGCGCATTCCTGCGCCGGGACAAGACCGCCGTTCAGGACTCGCTCGCAGAGGTGTTCGATCACTTTCCCCGCCTCGCCGAGCGGCGTCGGCAATGGGCGCGATCCATGTCTGGCGGAGAACAGCAAATGCTGGCGATCGGGCGGGCGTTGATGAGCGCCCCTCGGGTGCTGCTGCTGGACGAGCCGTCCATGGGCCTGTCGCCGGTGATGGTTCAGGAAATCACGCGAATCGTCACCGAGATTTCGGGCCGGGGAATCCCGGTTGTGCTGGTCGAGCAGAATGCGGAGATGGCGTTGCTGCTGGCGCAATATGCCTATGTGCTGGAAACCGGCACGGTAGCGCTCGAAGGGGCGGCGACCGATCTCCACGAGAATGCCCACGTCTGCCGCGCCTATCTCGGCGGGTAGCGCCGACGATGCCTCGGCGGGAGGACGGGACGCCAACGGCCTGAACGCCCATCGCCTCCCGCGTCCGGAGTGCATGACGATCGCGGACGCGGGATGCCAGGGCGGGAGGCCGTCTTGCTCAAGGTGCCGGGGACCCGCCTACGCTCTCGATGGGCTACGGTCGGACCGTCAACGCAACCCGCATTCCCGGAAGACTTGACGAGGGCAGGCCGATGGACGGGCGGCAGAAGCTGGACGCCTACAGGGGGCTTAGGGGGGAAAATCGGTCTTCCCTTACCGACCAGGCCTACCTGCGGATCGAAGAGATGATCGTGACGCTGCGGCTGGCACCAGGCCAGATGCTCACGGAAACCGCACTGATGCGTGAATTGGGCATCGGCCGCACGCCCATTCGAGAGGCGCTGCAGCGACTCGCCTTCGAAGGGCTGGTCACGATCCTGCCGCGCCGCGGCGTGATGGTGGCCGAAATCAATCATGCGCGCCAGTTGCAACTGCTCGAGCTGCGCCGAGAAGTCGAGCGCATGATCATGCGCGATGCCGCCCGCCGGGCTACGCGCGAGGAACGGGCGTCCTTTGCCCGTCTGGCCAGCGACCTTGACGCCGCCGCACAGGCTGGCGACGACGTGATGTTCATGCGGCTCGACCTCAAGTTCAACGGGCTCACCGTCGCCGCCTGCCGCAACGAGTACGCCGCCAGGACGATGCAGTTGATGCAGGGCCTTGCCCGTCGGTTCTGGTATCAGCACTACCGCGAGGCGCTGGACCTGAAGCGCTGCGCGACGCTGCACGCCGTGGTCGCCAGGGCAATAGCCGAGGGGCGGGCCGACGAGGCCGCCCGCGCATCGGACCGGCTGATCGACTACATGGCCGAGTTCACGCGCGCCAGCCTGTGAACGGCGGGCCATTGGCCCACAAGCCAGTCCCGGTCGGGCTGCCGACCGCAGCATCTCCCTGCGGCGCCGGCACCACTGTCGCTGGCGACGGGCGGCAACCGGTCGCCGGCTGCATCGCCAATCCGCCCGCCCAGGCCGGATCCAGGACCGGGACCGATCGGGCGTTGGCGCGGCCGGCATCGCCCAGTCCACCAGATCCCGTCACTCGCACCCCCGGCGACGGGTTTCCGACGAGTGGTAACCATGGCGAGGTCAGCCCGTGTCCCGACGGACGATGTTCTGAAACGAACCCGAGGATCCCAGGGTCGGCGGTTACCGTTTGGTGCTGTCCTGTTTCTTGACCTCGGGAAACAGCCAGACGGCGACACACATGAATGCCGTCAACCCGAACAGCAGCCCGGCCGACACATCCAGCGAGATGCGTTCTCGCACGAAACAAAGCAGGATGCCGACGATAATCACCGTGGCAGTCAGGATCGCGCGGATCTTCGGCGGCATCTGCTTTCTCCGTTCAGACGGGTTTGGATCCGTACGGCGTGCACGAAGCCGCCGCACACAGCGTCCATACGGCCAGCGATCCGGATCGTGAGCTTCGGAACCACCAGGGCAGGAATTCTGCAAAGATCACGCCCGCCGGGTCACGCGCAGCGGCCGGACTGAGCGCGCTTGGCAGGTAGCCGCGGATCGGAACCGCGGAACCAGCGGGCACGAAGGCACCTGCCGGAAACGCCGTCAACACGTGGTGGGCCAGATGCCCCAACGGCACGGCCGCCGTCACCCCAATCCGATTGCAGGCTGATACATGCTTGATATATTATCAGGCTGCATGGAATTGCAAGCGCTTGGTGGAGGCAGTGGACAACCGCACCTACAAGGGCGAGCGCAATATTGACGGCGCCGAGGTCACCGTGGATGGCGGGCCCCTGGACCCCCGTCTGGACCTCCACACGTTCACGAGCCGCGGGTTCGAATGGGGCTACGAGGGCGACGGGCCGCACCAGCTGGCTCTCGCGATCCTCGCGGATTACTTCGAAGACGATGCCCAGGCCAGAGCCGAGTGCGAGGCATTCATGTCGAGGGTCGTCGCCAATTTCAGTAACGAGTGGGAGATGACGTCGGCCGACATCGATCTCGCGCTAGCCAACGTCCACGCCGCGAACTGACCGGCCACGGGGAGGAACCATGTCTCGCGAACTGCAACAGACTCGCATGTCGGACCGCCAGCGCCGGTACCGCGACACGTACCGCCGGCGCATTGTCGGCTGGTACAACGGGTGGCTCCACGTAGTCGTGATCTATGCGATCGGCCTGGCTGCCATGACGATCTATTTCCAGAGCATGGCCGACGTTCGCTGGCATGAGCTGCTGATCGTCCCGGTAGCTTTCCTCGGTGCCAATTTCTTCGAGTGGTTTCTCCATACCCACATCATGCACAGGCCGCAGAAGAACCCGGCATTGCGGGCCATCTACATGCGCCACACCATGATGCACCATCAGTTCTTCACCGACGACGAGATGCGGTTCGCCGGTCAGCACGACTGGCGTGTCACATTCTTCCCTCCGTTTGCGCTGGTGACGTTCATCTGCATGTCGGTACCCATCGCGCTCGTCGCCGGCTGGTTGTTCACTCCCAACGTGGGCTGGCTTGTCATCACGACCACCACCGCCATGTATCTCATTTACGAGTTCATGCACTTCTGCTGTCACGTGGACGAGAACTGGTTCGTCCGCAACATGCCGTTCGTGAACACCATCCGACGGCACCACACGGCCCACCACAACCAGTCGCTGATGATGGAACGCAACATGAACCTGACGTTCCCGATCATGGACTGGCTGTTCGGGACCTCCGATCTTGATTGCGGCCTGCTGGGTCACTTGTTCAATGGCTACGACACCCGCCACGTCAAGACGGACATGCGGCGGACCGCTCGGACACCGGACGGTCGTCTGCCGGGCGGAGTACAACTCGCATCGGAATAGCTTTCCGCGGAACCCCCAAGGAATTGCGCGGGCAATCGATCGGTTCGGTCGCCCGAACACGCTTGGGTCAGGTCCTCGCTGACGGGAATCCCAGCACCTGACCCGGCATCGTTGCGTGACCGGCGTCCTACGTCGTCCCAGGTGGTCGCGCCGCCCGACGCCACCCACGATCTTGGTGACCTCATGGCCGATAGGGGCCGTACCGTCCGAGTGGTCGTCATCCTCGCGGCGAAACAGCTCTATCTCGTGCCGCACGTTCCAGCCGTTCCGACCACCGAACCAGAAATCTGTCGGCTGGTCATCGCCGTCCGGGCTACACGCGAGGGCAATGCCAGGGCTGCAATCCATCCCGGTGATCCGCACCATTGCCTCGTCGACACATCGCGCCAAGGCAGAGGCCTTGGACGGGTTGATGGCGGTGGCGGAGGCCGCCGACGGCCCGTCTTCCCGGACGGTGAACTCATTGCTGGAGGCCTCGGGACAGTCAGTCACGCCGGGCGGTGGGGGCGGAGAAGTGTGACGCTCGGGTGTCCTCGCAGGTAGCGGCGGCGAAGAGTTCCTCGGGGCCATCGAATCGGGTGACGTCGGATCCGGACCCGGATCAGGCAGCGGCCGGGGCCGTCACGGCGGAGCCCCGAGCGACATGCAGCCGCTCACAAAGTTGCCTGAGCGCCTCGAAGCTCGTGTACCTTCCACGGGCTCAGCACCTGCCGTCGACCGGGAAGACGCCGCCAGCCACGTCGTGGAGCCCCACCTGGACCACGCCGCGCCTGGCACTCCCTGAATCGTTCGATTGCCGGGACCAGACGGAAGAACCGAATGGTCGCGGTGTCACCCCTCCGGGTGGACCGATCGATCGGGGCCGGTCATGCTGGTAGCCGCACGGCCGGCCATGGCAAGTGTGCGGTCCGGCCCGGGTCTTGCTCGTGACGAAGTTTCTGGCGCGACCTCGTTCATCGGCTGCAAAGGTGACTGCAGACTCCAGGCAATGCGTGCCCGTGCACGCCGTGGCCGCGGAACCGTGGGAACAGGAGTATGGATCACGTGTCAGTTCGTCCGTCTTTCGTTGAGCTGAGACGTCGGCTCGAAGCCGGCATGGTCGGCCAGAACCAAACCGTGCTCAGTCTGATGATCGGGCTTCTGGCTGACGGTCACATCCTGCTGGAAGGCGCGCCGGGGCTGGCCAAGACCCGTGTCGCGCGGCTGCTGGCACTGGGCATGGAAGGTGTGTTCAACCGCATCCAGTTCACCCCGGACCTCCTGCCCTCCGACCTGACCGGATCGTCGATTTACGATGCGCGCGAACAGCGCTTCGACTTCCAGACGGGGCCGGTCTTCGGGAACTTCATTCTGGCCGACGAGATCAACCGGGCGCCGGCCAAGGTCCAATCGGCGCTGCTCGAGGCGATGGAGGAACGGCAGGTCACCAGTGGTACCCGGAGCTTCAAGCTCGAGTCCCCGTTCTTCGTCATCGCGACCCAGAACCCGATCGAGCACGAGGGGACCTGGGAGCTGCCCCAGGCGCAGCTCGACCGCTTCCTGCTGCACGTGACGGTCGACTATCCGGATCTCGCCACCGAGAGAGAGATTCTCGACCTGGTCCTCCAGGAGGCGGTCGATGCCCTGACACCGGGCGAAGCGCCGGCTTCGATCCCAAAGGCCGACCTGGCCGAAGCGCGGCGGCTGGTGCTCGACGTGCACCTTTCCGAACCCATCCGTGACTACATCGTGCGCCTGATGTCCGGCACGCGCGGCGATCCGGAAAGCCTGAACGGAGTCGACGAGCACCTGTCCCACCCGGTGAGCCCGCGCGGATCGGTGTCGCTGGCGCGCACCGCACAGGCACGCGCCTGGCTCATGGAACGCGATCACGTGCTGCCCGAGGACGTCTACGCGCTGGTGCCCGACGTCCTGCGGCACCGGATGGGCCTGACCTATCGCGCTGAAGCGGACGGCGTGACGCCGGATCAGATCATCCAGAATCTGCTGGAGCAGGTCAGTGTGGTCTAGCCGCGCCAGAACATCCAAACCGGAACCGACGAACCCGAGTACGCTGACGCTCCGCGAACTCATGGCGACACAGCCCCGGCACGTGCGTGGCCGGCTGCTGCCCGGCGAACGCTATCCCACCGGCATGCGCCCCGGCCGCCGCCGCGCCCAGGGCATGGACCTGGACAGTGTCGGCCCGTACGTACCGGGAGATGACATCCGCTGGATGGATTGGCGCGCCACGGCCCGCACGGGCCGGGCCCAGATGAAGCGTTTCGTGGCGGAATCGCATCTCGCCCGCATGCTGATTGTCGACTTCCGGGGGCATCTTCTGTTCGGTACCGAAACGCGGCCGATGGCCAAGACCGCCGCTCTCCTCGCGGCCCACATGGCCTGGGAAGCGGTCGCGCTGCAGGAACCTGTCGGGATGGTCATCGTGCCCGACCAGGTGCTGGTGCGCCCGCGGCGCGGGCGGAGCCATGTCCTGTTTCTCCTGAAGCACCTGGAGGACAGTTACGGCGCGGCACTGGCGCGGACCGAAGGGCACAACGGGGACGAACTGGCCATGGCGGTCGACGCCGCCAGCCGGCTGCTCAAGTTCGGCGATGAGATCTGCGCCTTCAGCGACTTCGGCGACGCGAATCCCGCCCTGACCGAAAAGGTGCGCGAACTGAACGCATTCCGGCATTTCCGCGCGATCATCGTCGAGGATCCGATGTTTCGCCGCCCGCTGGCGTCCGGACGGTACCCCTACCAAGCGGCCGGCGACCCTTTGCGCCGCCTGGCCACGGTCTCGAAATCGATGACGGACCGGCATCAGGACGTGGTGCGGGAACTCCGTCGCGACCTGCGCCGCACCCTTCTCAGGGACGGCTGGCGGATCACTGAAGCCGCGAGCGGCGGCTTCCTGTCGCCGGGGGTAGGGCGGTGAACGAAGACACGGTGCTCGCCCAGCTGCGCGACATTCACCTGCCCGCGGACCTCGGCGCGACCGCACCGGCCACCATGGCCACCTGGCCGTTCCTCGTGCTGGCGGGCATCGCGGGCGTGCTCTTCGCAGTGCACATCTGGCGCGCGCGTCGGTGGCGACAAAGCGCCCGGGCCGAACTGTCCGGCATCGTCCAGATGGAGAATCGCGCGACGCAGTGGTCCATGCTGCTCGCCTTCGCCGCCGAACTGTCGAAACGGGCGCGACACCCGCTCACCCTGCCCGCCTTTGCCTACCGTCATCCCGATACCGTTTCCGACTCCGAACGGGCCGAATTCATCGTTTTCCTGGGCGCAGAACTCGGGCGATGATGTTGGAGTTGCTGCGTCCCTGGGCCCTCGTGCTCCTGCCGCTGCCGTTCCTGGCGTGGCGCGCCCTGCCCGCGATCGCCGCCAATGCGGCGCTGCCCGTGCCTGCGCCGATCCGGGGACTGATGGCGGGCCTGTCCGACCAGGGGCGGCGGAGGCGACGGCGGCCGGAAGACGTCTGGCTCAAGGCCCTTGGCTGGATCCTGCTCCTGGTGGCGCTCGCCGGACCGTACAGCCGGGACTCGATCCTGCTGACGCCGACCGGCCGCGACCTGATCATCGCCATCGACCTGTCGGCCAGCATGGAGCAGCAGGACATGGTCCTGGGCGGCGCCAGCGTGCCGCGCTACGCGGCCGTCCGGGAAATGCTCAAGGACTTCATCAAGGCGCGCCGGGGCGATCGCGTCGGACTGATTGCCTACGGCCACGAGGCGTACCTGGTCGCGCCGCTGGGCTACGACGTCGACGCGGTCGCGGCAGTCCTGGACGAACTGGAAATCGGCCTGCCGGGGCACCGGACCGACCTCGGCCGGGCCATCGGCCTCGCCATCAAGACGATCGAGCCGGAACCGGGCGAAAGCCGCGTGCTGGTGCTGCTCTCTGACGGCGAAGACAACTCGGGCGAGCTGACCGGGTTCGACGCGGCCGACCTCGCGGCGCAACGCGGCATCCGGGTCCACACCATCGGCTTCGCCTCCAACATCGAGGCCGACGGCGCAGAGGTTCTCCGGAACATCGCGCAGATCGCCAACGGCAAGTTCTTCTGGGCGAAGACGACGGCCGACCTAGCGGCAACGTCGCGCGCGATCAGCGACATGGAACCCACGGAACGGCCCGAGGCGGAAAACCACATCCTCCGCGACTGGTCGCTGTACGCGGTCGCCCTGGCGCTGTGCGTGCTCGCCGGCCTGGTTGTGCAAGAGATACGCAAGGCATGAGTTTCGCGGAGCCGTTCGCGTTCCTCCTGCTGCTACCAGCCTTCGGACTGGTGGCGTGGCTGATGCTTTGGCGTGGCCAGGCGGGAATGGGCCTGCCCGGCCACTGGCATCGGGTCATCGATACCGCGATGCAAACTTTCATGGCGCGCCGGGTCGTGTCGCAGACTCGCCTTCCGGTCGTGCTCTGGCTGGTGATCTGGACCCTCCTGGTCCTTGCCCTGGCCCGACCAATCCTGGATTCCGGGGACCCGACCCCGTCCGGCAACCTGGCCGGGAGGGTGATCGCTCTGGACCTTGGCGCAGGCGTCGATGCCGAACGCCAGCGGGTGATCGCCTACCGGATCCTGGATGCTGCCCCGACGACCCCCACCGCCGTGGTCGTAGCAACAGGGGAAGCGTTCGACATCGTGCCCTTCACGGTCGACCGGACGCACCTCGATCGGTACCTGCAGGTACTCGAGCCCGCGGTCATGCCGGTTTCCGGACGGGCACCCGGCATGGCAATCACGCACGCAGAATCGCTGCTGGCGAGGGCCGGGATGGTCGTCGGCCAGCTCGTTCTGGTGACCGGCGGGGCGGTACCTGCCGCCGATGTCACCGAAGCCGGCGACTGGCTGCGGGCAGTGGTGGTGAACGGCAACCCCGACGCTGCCTGGGAAGCGTATGCCGACCGGATCGGGGCGCGGCTGGCTGACGAGACCACGATCCGCGACATCATCGATGACCTCGACGGCATGGTCGCCGATGCCGTCCGGGACAGCGACGACGCGTCGGAGTTCACGGTGGCGCCCTGGCTGGTCGCGGCCGCGGCATTGTTGTGGCTGCTCTTCTTCCGCCGGATTCGGTCCTCATGATCGGGCGCGGGCTCGGCTGGGGTGCCATCGTGGCGGCGGCCGTGGCCGTATCGTGGCTGTGGCCACGCATCGAGGGGGTCCCGACCGATTTCGAGATCGCTGCCGAGTATCTGGGCGACCAGCGCCCGGACCTGGCGCTGCTGTTCTTCCGTGAGGCAGCTTGGCGCGGCGTGGCGGCCTACCGGGCAGGCCGCTACGCGCAGGCTCTCCGCGAATTCTCGGCCGAGGAGACGGTGCTAAGCCTGTACAACCTGGGCAACAGTTACGCCTATTTGCGCGACTGGCCCAATGCCATCGCGACCTATCAACGGGTGTTGCGGTTCGACCCCGACCACGCGGATGCGCGCCACAATCTGGCGCTGGTGCAGCAGCTGGCCCAACCGGCACCAGAGATTGCGGAACCGGAAGAGCCCCCCGAGCACGTGCCGACCGAGGTCGAAGAGCACATGGTCACGGAACCGCAGGAAGGAATCTCGAACTGGGCGCAGGCGGCCGATTCCCCGCAAAGCGATACCGCCGGGAATACCAACGACACAGACGAGGTCAGCGACAGTGAGGCCGCAGAACGCCCGAAGCCGGTCGACACGACCGGCGAGGTGGGCACCGCTACCGCCATCGGCCGGTCGAGTGAAGATCGCGGACGCAACGACCACAGGGTGGTGGGCACCGTGGACCTGAAGCCAAGAACGAGCGCTCGGCCCGCCACCGTACTGCTCCGGAGAATTCACGATGATCCGGAAAAGGTGGTCCGCGCACGATTGCTATCGGTCTACGAGTCCAGGATCGCGAGGCCGATCGAATGATCCGCGTTCTGCTCGGTTGCCTCGTTCTATGTGTTACTGGCTCTGCTGCTCTCGCGCAGCAGGCGAGCGAGGCTGAGAGCCGATGGTTCCAGGTCACCCTGGAACCATCGTTCGTGGCCGCGCAAGGTGCCTACGTCGGCGGCGAAATCGTCCTCCACATCCAATTTATTTCGTCCGATCCCTTCAAGCGTGTCCGCCTTCACCTGCCGGCAATCGAGGGCGTGCGCTCAGCTGTGCTCGCACGTCCCCACACGCGCCAGGTCGAAGTTCTCGATGCCGACGGCTACAGCACGCTGGGGAGCAGCAAGTACAGCCACGAGACGCGGCTCGCGATCGTACCCGAGCGGAGTGGCACCATCGTCATTCCCCCGATCACCGTCACCGGCATTTCCGAGCCAGCCGATCGCCAGAGTTTCGAATTCACGGAAATGCACCCGGAGGAGGTGATCGTCGTACATCCCGCAGCCCCGGAATTTGCCGGGGCGGTCTGGATTGTCGCACGCGACGCGACGATGAAGGACGCATGGTCGCACGCCATCAACGAAATCCGCAACGGCGACACGGTGCGCCGCACGGTCACGCTGCGCGTCGTGGGCGTGACCGGCGACGACCTGCCTGAACTCGTTCTCGACCCGGACGACGGGCACCGGGTGTTGAGTACCGAGGTATCGACCAGAACCGAGAAGACCGACCTTGGCTTCATCGCCCACCTCGAGCAGTCGTGGGACATCTACATCGAAACGGAAGACATCACCCACATCAGCGGAATCCGGTTTCCGTACTGGAACCCTGAGCTAGGACAGCCGGCTGACATCGCCGTCCCGCCACAGCGCATCGAGCCCCTCAAACGGGACGCGGTGGCGCTGCGCCAGGCATTGCGTGAGGAAGCGTTCGCGGGGCACCGGGCCAATCAGCTGGGGTTGATCGGGCTGCTGTCGGTGCCGATGGCAGCTCTGACTCTGGCCATCGGCCTCCTGCTCTGGCGTGCGCTCCCGACCAGGGCGGATCTGCGTTTCTGGCGGGCTTCCAGGCGGGAAGCCGACCCGCTCGAGTTCTACGGCTCCTTCCTGGCCTGGGGCCGGGACACGTTCGGGCCGCACACCACCATGGGCCGCGAGCAGGCACTGCTGCTCGGCACCCGCGCGACCGAGCAGGTGGGCCGCTTGCACCGCTCGATCTTTGGGCGGTCCGGGGGCAGCGTGCAGCCGGGCCACCTCGCCGCGACCCTGATCCTCGCGTCACGGCGGCTGGTCATGCGGCGATTCCTGTCGACGGTCCTGCCCAGCATGTCACGGTTCCTGTTCCTGCGCTGACCGGTGTTCGCAGCACCCGGATCGGGCAAGGTGTCGCTCCAGCTGTGCGATTCCCCCTACCAAGGCCGGTCAACGCGGTTGTCTGTCGACCAGGCGGGCTGAACGCGCAGCTAGGAACTCAACGACTCTGGTCGTGATGGCCGTACGGTCGCATTTCGATTTCGGGAAGGGTCTCGCCATGCATGTCGTCATCTTCGAGGTCGAGCCGACTGCTGACGGCAGGGACGAATACCTGGATATCGCCGCCCAGCTCCGCAGTGAGCTGGAAACCGTGGACGGCTTTGTCGCCATTGAACGGTTCGAGAGCCTGGTGCAGCCCGGGAAGATCCTTTCCCTGTCGACCTGGAGGGACGAGGCGGCGATCCGGCGATGGCGCGAAACGGCGCCTCACCTGGACGCCCAGGAACGAGGTCGGACCGCGCTGTTCGAACGCTATCGCATTCGGGTGGCTGAAGTCGTCCGGGACTATGAACTCGAAACCTCGCCGTGGCGACGCAACGAAACCCGCTGACCGGGGCATCCAGGTCGGCGACGGGACGCGCTTGTTGGTGAAGGGCAGCGCGAGGCGCCGCACTTGGCTGGCGATTGCCGCCGTCCCGCCTGGGGGACAGGCGTTTCGTCACGAACCCGGCCGCAGGGGGGACCTCGCCGGATTTCACCACGGGGCTGGACACGGGCAGGGGACGGGATCGCACCCGTCCCCCTACCGCAGGAACATCCGATACGCCGGATTCCCGGTTTCTTCCCGGTACTCGTATCCCACCTCGTCCAGGAACGATTGAAAGTCGCCGCGTTCGTCCGGGGGCACTTGCAGGCCGATGAGCACGCGGCCGTAAGCCGAGCCGTGGTTGCGGTAGTGGAACATGCTGATGTTCCATGGGTTGCTGCCCATCCGGGTGAGAAAGTGCATCAGCGCTCCCGGACGCTCCGGGAATTCGAACCGATAGACAACTTCGTCCAATTCCCGGGGCGCATGCCCGCCCACCATGTAGCGGACGTGGAGTTTGGCCATCTCGTCGTCGGTTAGGTCGAGCAACGGGTAACCGGCACGCTCAAGCGCATCGACGAGCCCCTGCTTGTCGGTACGCGGATTGCCGATCTCAACTCCCACGAAAATGTGCGCGCCCGCCTCCGTGGCATAGCGGTAGTTGAATTCGGTGATCGAACGATCGCCGATGAGCTCGCAGAACCTGAGCAGGCTACCGGGACGTTCCGGAATCGTCACCGCGAGCAGGCTCTCGCGGTGCCCGCCGAGTTCGGCGCGCTCGGCAATGTGGCGCAGGCGGCCGAAGCTCACGTTGGCACCGCTCACGATTGCCGTAAATCGCTGGCCGGCGACGCCTTCGCGCTCGACGTAGCGCTTCAGGCCCGCCACCGCGAGCGCGCCCGCCGGCTCGGCGATCGATCGGGTGTCCTCGAAGATGTCCTTGATCGCGGCGCAGATCTCGTCGGTGGAGACAAGCACGACCTCGTCCACGCACTCGCGCGCGATCCGAAACGGCTCCTCCCCGATCTGCCTCACCGCCACGCCGTCGGCGAAGATGCCCACGCGCTCCAGGATCACGCGCTCGCCCGCCGCAAGCGATGCGTGCAGCGTCGGGGTGTCGTGCGGCTCGACGCCGACGATCCGCGTCTGCGGCCACAACGCCTTGACGTAGGCGGAGATGCCGGCGATGAGCCCACCGCCTCCGACCTCGATGAAGATCGCATCGAACGGCCGGCCCTGCTGACGCACGATCTCCATTCCCACCGTGCCCTGTCCGGCGATCACGTCCTCGTCGTCGAATGGGGGAATGGCGACCATCCCGCGCTCGGCCGCGAGGACCGCCGCCCGTTCCTTGGCGCCGTCGAACGAGTCACCGGCGAGGAGCACTTCCGCCTCGAGCCGCTTCACGGCCTCAACCTTGATGCGGGGTGCCGTTTCCGGCATGACGATGAGCGCGCGGACGCCGAGCCGGTGCGCTGCCAACGCGACCCCTTGGGCGTGATTGCCAGCTGACGCCGCAATGACCCCCCGCGCGCGCTCCGCCGCGGTGAGGGATGCGAGCTTGTTGTAGGCCCCTCGGACCTTGAAGGAGAAGACCGGCTGAAGGTCTTCGCGCTTGAGCCATACCTCGCTGTCCAGTTTCGAGGACAGCCTCGACGCCAATTCCAGAGGCGTCTCGCGGGCGACATCGTAGACGCGTGCTTTCAGGATCCGGGTGACGTAGTCGCGAAGCATGCGGCGGGACTCTGACGGCGGCCGGCGATGATAACCGCTGTTTCCTCCCCGAGGTCCGCAAGGCCGAACCTGCCGAGCGAAATGGCACGGAAACGTTGCGTTGATTCAGCTGCGCCCGAAACGCGCTATCGTGCGGGCCGCACCGGAATTGGCGGCCCCCGGAGCGAATCGTGGCCGCCTCAGGACGGACCGCGAACGGTCGCACCCGCCTCCGCGGCCTCTTTCTCTTCCCGAGCCATGACGTCTTCCTCAAAGGCGACCGGGCGTCGGTATCCGAGAGCCCATGCGAACGCGGCTGCGGCTGCAGGAGCGTTCGCACTTACGGCTGTGGGACCAAGGGAAAAGCCCATGACGATCGTCGAAGACTTTTCGATCGAGGCGCTGCCCAGAGCCGCAGCCCTGGGGACCGGCCCGCGTGAGATGTTGCCGGCGGGCACACGGATTTACATCGCCCATGTGCCGGGAACGCCGATTGAAGACATGGTCACCGCCGCCCGGCATCTGCGCGTGCAGGACTTTCCGGTGATGCCACATGTGCCCGCCCGCCTGATCGACACTCGCTCGACGCTGGAGGACTGGCTGGAACAGTACCGGGAAGCCGGCGTTGAGGAGGCCCTCGTGATTGCCGGGGACGTCCGGGTGCCGGCAGGTGACTATTGCAGCGCAATCGAACTCCTGGAATCCGGGCTCTTCGACCGGCTCGGATTCACCAGGCTCCACGTCGCCGGTCATCCCGAGGGCAACCGCGACATTGACCCGAACGGCGGCACCCGGGTCGCCGACAGGGCGGTCCTCTGGAAGGACAGGTTTGCGAAGGACGGGACCGACTGCGAAATGGCCATGGTCACCCAGTTTGCATTCGACCCGGTGCCGATCATCGCTTGGGCGAACCGTCTGCAGGACCTAGGAGCGACCCTTCCCATTCACGTGGGCGTCGCCGGCCCCGCCAAGCTCCCGACGCTCATCCGTTTTGCGCTCCGCTGCGGGGTCGGCCCCTCCCTGTCAGTGCTGAAGAAGCGCGCCCGCGACCTGACACGCCTCATGCGATCGTATACGCCGGACGACCTCGTGGCCGCCCTAAATGATTTCAAGCAGACGCATCCCGAAAGCAATATTGAACGGATTCATCTGTTCCCCTTCGGCGGGATCGCGGCCAGTGCTCGTTGGGCAGCGCATGCGCGCCGGCCGGGAAACAGCAAACATCCCGCGTAGTGAGGATCGGCCGATTCGGCGGCGGCACCCACGTTGACCTAACATTTGGGACTTATACCGAAAGGTTGACAGCTCACGCCGCCAGCTGCCGATCCGTTTCACGGATCACTGGAGTCGGCCAACCCAAACGCTCCTCCCCGTGCAGCTGCGCCAGTCTCGTTCCAGACGAGCCGGCAGGCACCGGCCACCGCCGCCAGGCGCCTGGCGGTCGCCGGACGGTCGAACAGCACGCGGTAGACGATCTGGCGATGCTCTACGTTATCCGGCATCTTGGTCGCCGGTTCCTCGGCGGCTTGATCCAGCCGGACGGGAGGAGACTCCTGTTTCATACATGTTCTTATAGAATAGAATAATAAAGGAACACCACCGGTGGCCGACACGATGATGTCAAGTATGTCGGATAAGCTCCTAACATTTCGCTTGGACCAGCCGACCGGGGCCGGTGCGCGGCACGCACACTGGAACTCGGTTCTCCATGCAAAGCGCCGGATTCCGACGATCCGCCGCACGTTGTTGAAGAGCGGGTGCAGTACCGCAATTTTGCGGCCGAGAGTGCCTGAGGCCGACGGGACGAGAAGTTGACACCCGGCGACCATGGTGGAGCAAGACATGCCGCGACGCGCTGAAGCAATTTCGGCGGCGGGCCGAAGAACAAGAGTCACCACCAGTCACTGGGGGGCCATAGAGGTAACGACCGAGAACGGCAGAATGGTCGCGGCAGCGCCCTTTTCTGACGATCCGAATCCCCCCGACATCTCCGATATTCTTCCCGCAGCCATCCACCACCGTACTCGGGTCCTGCATCCATCGATCCGCAAGGGATGGCTCGACGGGCGCGGTGACCGAGCGCGTAAACGGCGCGGGCAGGACCCGTTCGTTGAACTTCCCTGGGACGAGGCACTGGACATCGCCGCCGCTGAACTCGAACGCGTTCGGCGCGAACACGGGAACGGTGCAATCTTCGGCGGCTCCTACGGATGGGCGAGCGCCGGCCGGTTCCACCATGCGCTGGGGCAGGTCCACCGATTCCTGAACTCGATCGGCGGCTACGTCGCCTCGGTAGCGAGCTACAGCACCGCCGCCGCGCAGGCGATCATTCCCCATGTGTTCGGCATGCCGTTTCTCAGGCTGCTCTGGGGCCATCAGAACTCGTGGCCGATGATCGAAGCACACACCGAGACGCTCGTCATGTTCGGCGGGATCAGCCCGAAGAACTCACAGGTGAGCATGGGCGGTGTGACGGAGCACCAAGCGCTTGGGTGGCTGGAACGCTACCAGGCGAAGGGCATGCATCTCATCAATATCGGCCCGCAGCGAACGGACACCATCGCGAGTTCCAAGTGGCTGCCGACCATACCTGGCACTGATACCGCCCTGATGCTCGGTCTCGCCCATGTTCTGGAGACGGAGGGCCTCGTCGACCGCGCGTTCCTCGAGCGGTGCACGACCGGCTACGACCGGTTCCGCCGATACCTTTTCGGCGAGACGGACGGCGAGTCCAAGTCCCCCGAATGGGCAACCGGCATTTGCGGGATCGAGGCAGGCGAAATCCGTGCCCTTGCGCACAGGATGGCGGGCACCCGCACGCTGATCACCGTCGCGTGGGCGCTGCAGCGGGGACAGAACGGGGAACAGCCCTACTGGATGGCCGCGGTGCTCGCAGCGATGCTGGGCCAGATCGGCCTGCCCGGAGGTGGCATCGGCTACGGGTATGGCGCGATCGGTGGAGTTGGCGTTCCCCTCAAGCGCCTGGGCGGCCTGCGACTCCCCCAAGGGGACAATCCCGTCGCCGATGCCATCCCTGTGGCACGTATCGCGGACATGCTGCTCAATCCCGGCGACCAATACGAATTCAACGGGCAGCGCCGGGTCTACCCGGACATCCGGCTGGTCTACTGGTGCGGCGGCAACCCCTTCCACCACCACCAAGACCTGGGCAGGCTGAGCCGGGCTTGGGAGAAGCCTGACACGATCATCGTGCACGAACCCTGGTGGACTGCCACGGCCAAGCGGGCGGACATCGTGTTTCCGGCCACGACTCCCTTCGAGCGCGAGGATATCGGGCGTTCCCCGAACGACGCGTACCTCTTTCACATGGGCCGGCTGGTCGAGCCCGTGGGCGAGGCCCGCGATGACTACGAAATCTTCACTGACCTTGCCCGTCGACTGGGCACAGGTGAGGTGTTCTCGGAAGGCCGGACCGCCGCCGATTGGCAGCGCCACCTCTACGACCGTTTCCGCCAGGAAGCCGCACGACTAGGGGTCGAAACTCCAGGCCTTGACGAATTGCGGAGGCGGAACTGGGTCAAGCTTCCCATTGAGGGCGCGGAGTACGCGCCGGTTCCCTTCGCTGCATTTCGCGAGGATCCGCTCGCACATCCGCTCAATACCCCTTCCGGCCGGCTCGAGATCTACTCGGAGACGATTGCAGGCTTTGGATATGACGAGTGCCCGGGCCATCCGGTCTGGCGCGCACCCGATGAATGGCTTGGCGGACCGTCTGCAGCGGCCTACCCGCTCCATCTCGTATCGCCGCAGCCCGGTGACAAGCTGCACAGTCAAATGGAGAGCGCCCTCGCGGACATAGAGGACGCACGCCCCATGCCAGTCATCATGAATCCCGAAGACGCGAAGGCCCGAGCGATCCGCGACGGGGACCCAGTGGTCGTCTTCAACGGTCGGGGACGATGTCGCGCCCGGGCCAGGGTTTCCGACCACATTCGGGAACATGTCGTCGCCATTTCCACGGGCGCTTGGTTTGATCCCGACGACCACGATACCGACCGACAGGGAAACCCGAACGTGCTGACGCGGGACATCGGCACATCGCGCATCGGCCAAGGCTGCTCTGCACACACGACCCTGGTTGACGTAGCTCGGCAGGAACGCGGACACCCCCCAGAGCCGTCTACGTGAGAACCCGCTATGGAAGGGGCTCACTGTGCGACGTGGCGGACCAGCCGAATGACCCCGCTTCCTCGCGCGGCACCCCTGCCGGCCAGTCCCCATTCAAAATCGGACCCTAAATCGCAAAATCCTATGTCCCGCGGTCTTCGACCGACACTCGCCCCGAGCGATCTTCCGGCACAGTGTTCGCAGGCACGCACCTCTCCGTAACCTGTCGGAACTTCATCAGGTTGGCGCTCGGGGGCGCACCAAGATCGGGATGGCCGACCTCGCCAACAACCTCCGCCACCCTGCCCGACTTCGCAATTGGGTCATCGGCTGACGGGCACGCCCGCAGGACCAGTTGGGCTGAGCCGCCTGATGGAGAGGCGCTCAGTTCCTCGCACACATGGATTTGCTCTCGAAGCGACGCACCCCTGAGCCGATCCGTTCGATTCAGGTCGCCAAACGGTTGAAGGGCCCGCTTGTTCGGGTTCCGAACCAAGTGTCCAGAAGCGCCGAGGAAGAATCAGGCCGGGCCAAGGCGGGTTGTTTGACGATCTTGACGAGGCCAGCGGGTTCACGAGCACCGGAATGACCCACACTGATATCACGCCCAGACACCCCCCTAATCGGCGAGCCTCCTGACGAAGGGTCGCCCATGGCCAAGTCGTCCAAAATCACCTGATCGGACAAACGCAACGAAACCGCCGGGGCTTCCATATGTCTTGACATCAGTTCAAGAGCTATCTCCTCAGTTTGATCCGTCTGTGTCTGCAGAACTACGCTTGGTGTCAGCCGTGCAATTTAGCCAGGCGTTCGGCACATACGTTGGCGACGTTCCTCGTCGGAGACTCGCTACCAGGCATCGTTGCCCAACCTTGATCAGTGACGTATGTGCTGCGCCTCCAAGTGTCTGTCTCGACCAGCGTGTTGAGTTTCTCGTCCCTGTCTTCGGCACGCTCAAACTGGGCGACGCATATGCCAGCCAGGTTATCGACCACGGCTGCCTGCGACATCTTTCGGGCGTTCGAATTCGAGGTACTGCCAGTAACCGCCCAGCCGGTCGCAAACATGACTATAGACAATGTGATGGCGCCGGCCACGGCACCCCATGCGAACGGCTTGATTTGGTTCTTATCCATTTCTATCCCCTTCAAGAGAAAACATCGCAACTCGAAAATGCCTCGCTGTCCCGAGTCACACGAAGCAATTGCGACAACTTCTTGTGGAGAGATAGTCTGCCGAATCACCGTGTGCAGGCTACCACGTTTAACCGGAATACCACTTTCTGGTTTTCTCCTCCCCTTTGCATCGGCGCGGATAGGAAGATCCCATCGGGCATCGCTCGGGCTCTACCCGAGAGCAGGATGATCGCCTGGCCGCCTCGATGATCTGCGGGTACCGCCCGGCAGCCGGTTGGAAGCTCTTCGTGGCGACCGACTTGGGCAACATAAAGTTCGCGTCAACAAGCAGTTGCGTATCGCTCGACGAACTCCGCGAACTTACCCCGGTCTTGATTGTACGATCGGAGTCACGTGGACATGGCCGTTGGAAACGCGAAACACTCTCTACCGACGGGTTGATTAGCTGTTGGGCGCCCGTATGCTCAACTGCATGGTTGAGCATGATCTGAATCGAGTTTTCCATGCGCTCGGGGATCCCACCCGCCGCGCAATCCTCAATCGCCTAGCTGCGGGGGAGGCGAATGTCAGCCATCTCTCCCGGCCCTTTGACCTCACGTTGGCCGCGGTGTCGAAACACCTCGGCGTGCTCGAACGAGCCGGCCTCGTGACGCGCGAAGCACGGGGACGGGAACGGGTGTGCCGGATCAACCCGGCTGCACTCGCTGACGCCCGCGCCTGGCTCGAGTTCCACGAGCGCTTCTGGACGGATCGCCTGGAAGCGCTCGAGGCGCTGGTCGGAACCACCCCGGATAGCGCGGATGAATCTTGATGACCCAACTCGAACTATCGGCGCGAGGCACCGAACGGAGCATTTGCCTGACGTTGCATCGCGTGATCGACGCGCCGGTCGAAGCGGTCTATGGCGCGTGGACCGAGCCGGAGATGTTGCGTCGCTGGCTGGCGCCCGGCAATGCCACGGTCGTGCGCGCGGTCGCCGAGGTGGCGGTCGGCGGAATGTTCCTCGTTGAGATGCGGGGAGCGGACGGACGCAAATGGCTTACCCGCGGCGTTTATCGGGAAGTCGTGCCCCACCGTCGTCTGGTTCACACCTGGCGCTGGGAGGGTAGCGAGGTCGAGTCACTCGTAACTGTCGAGTTCCAGCCGGAGGCGTCCGGCAGGACGCGCCTGACCCTGACGCATTCCCGGTTCGCAGAGGACGCGGCCCGCGACGAGCATGAGCAGGGCTGGAGCGGCTGCCTAGCGAAACTGGATGCGTTGTGGGCGGAATGAACCCGATTTCGTCGACCCTGCGCCCGGGCTGGGTGTCCGACGACATGTATCCGTTCGAGAGCAGGTTCTTCGCCGATGCGTCGGGACATCGGATGCACTTCGTCGATGAGGGCGAAGGCGAGCCGATCGTGTTCGTGCATGGCAACCCGGCCTGGTCGTTCGAATTTCGTCATGCGATCCGGAAACTTCGCTCGGCGTTCCGCTGTGTCGCGCCGGACCATGTCGGCTTCGGCCTCTCGTCGCGCAGCGGCCAGCGCGAGGACCATCGTCCGGAAAGCCACGCACACCGGTTCGCCGCCCTGCTCGATGATCTCGGCCTTCGCGACATCACCCTGTTCATGAACGACTGGGGCGGGCCGATCGGTCTCGACTTTGCGCGCAGGCAGCCGGAACGCGTCCGGCGTCTCGTCATCGCGAACACCTGGTGCTGGCCGGTCGGCGACGACTTCCACTTCAAGGCGTTCAGCTTCCTGATGTCGAGCTGGATCGGCCAGTATCTGATCCGGCATCGCAACACATTCGTGAACACGGTGATGCCGAAGGCGATGGGGAACCGAAGCGTCCTGACGCCGGAGATCATGGCGCACTACCGCAACGCGCAACCGTCGCCCGATGCGCGGGCCGCGATGGCTGCATTCCCGGGCCACATCGTCGGCGCGGGCGACTGGCTGCGCTCGATCTGGGACGATCGCGCGGCCTTCGCCGACAAGCCGGCACTCCTGCTGTGGGGCCTGCAGGACATTGCGTTCCGAGGGAAGGAGCTCGAACGGTGGAAGACCGCGCTGCCGAACCACGAACTGCACGAATTCGCGGACTGCGGGCACTTTCTCGCCGAAGAGGCGCCCGACCGGGTCGTGTCGGCGCTCCGCGACTTCATGGAGCGGGCGAGACTTCAACCCGGCAAGCGAGACGGCTGATCAGCCCAGTTTGATCACCCATCGCGTGAAGTGGGCCACATGTAGGCCGAATGGGCTCGATCAGGGTTGGGGGTGCGCACATCTGGGCGGCTGCAGATGTCGGCGGAGCCGATATGGCATCGTTGATGGGCACAGCACAGATCGGCGGTCACCGGTTGGTCGGACGGACGGACGGCCGTGGGGCGTGCGTCACCCTCGGCGGGACGCCGATCGGCCGGGAGATATTGAGGGAGCGCCTGGCAGGCTATCCGGGCGGCAGCCGCCACACCGGCTGGCGGTGCAGGTTGGCGAAGATACGGGCAGTGAAGTGCGGGGACGGCCGCTGGCAACTCGTGAGCGATCATCCGGCGTGGGAGCCGGTGGTATTCCCCTACGACGCCGCGATCCTCGGCCGGGTGGTGTGAACGGCGTGGGCGCCGGCGTAGGGGGTTGGCTTGTAGGTCAGAACTGAACCGCTAAGCCTCGAGCCCAGCATGCGGAACACCTTGTTCAAGCCCCTTCTTATTTCATGATTCCCATGCGATTCCCACTCCTTAAACGCGTCTCGGTCCAGAATGTAGCTAGCAACCGTAATTTTTCCATTCCTGGCAACTTAAAACCGCACACCTGACGGATTGGCGGTGGCGGCGACCGGTCCCACGCTGTTGGCGAAGCCAA
>JAGWAT010000035.1:0-671 GCA_021296265.1 Alphaproteobacteria bacterium
TATCCAGCGTCAGGTTCGTGCTACCCGATCGCTGCATTGTGGGCCGGGTAGCAAATCGGCGCCTGTCCCTCCGGCGTATGCGTGGCTGTGACGCCGGTGGCCTGGGACGAAGAACACTCGCGAACGGACTGCATGGCGCCGCGTCGTTCCTCGCAGGCCAGCGATGTCCTGCTGATCGGTCAGCGCAACAGCGCTCGCGCAAGCGTCGCGGCGTTGTAGCGCATCATGTCCAGATAGGTGGACGCTGGGCCGTCGGGCTTGGACAGCGAGTCGGAGTACAGCGCCCCGCCAATGGAAGCGCTGGTTTCGTTGGCGATCTGTTCCAGCAGGCGCGAGTCTGTGATGGACTCGATAAAGATGGCCTTGATCCCCTCTTCTCGGATCTGTCGGATCAGGGTGGCGACATCTGCGGCGGACGGCTCACTTTCGGTGCTCACGCCATGGGGGGCAACAAAATGCAAACCGTAGGCCTCGGAAAAATACCCAAAGGCGTCGTGGGAGGTAACAACGGTGCGTCCGTCCTCGGGCAACCCCGCGGCAATCTTGCGGATCTCGGCATCCAGCGCCTCGATCTCGGCCACATAGGCCTCCCGGTTCTGGTGGTAGGAGGATGCGTTCGCCGGATCGACCATGGCCAGTACCGCGGTGATGTTATCTACGTAGATCACTGC
>JAGWAT010000035.1:734-2836 GCA_021296265.1 Alphaproteobacteria bacterium
ACCACACGGATGCCGTCAAAGTTCGACGCCTCAACCAGCCGGTCCAGCCAGCCTTCGAATGCGAGGCCGTTGAACACGAGGATGTCAGCCTGGCTCACGGCACGTGCATCCGCCGGGACCGGTTGGTAGACATGAGCATCGCCATCGGCCCCCACGAGCGTCGTGACGGCAACATGATCCCCGCCGATGCGCTCGACCATGTCTCCCAATATCGAAAAGGTGGTAACCACCGGGATGGGGTTGTCGGACCAGGCCGATGTCGGGGCGGCCAACGTAAGGCCTATGAGGGCGATTGCGGATTGCACCAGGCGCCTGCGGCTGGGCACTAGGTCATTCCTTCATGCTTCGACGTGACGACGGGGTAAGATTGGCGCGGCAAGACTGCCTATGGGCCCCAGGGTCAACGACAGCCCGTAGGCGAGACCCGCTACGAGGATGATCGCTGGCCCGGACGGCAGTCCGAAATGGTAAGAGATGAGGAGACCGCAACCGCTCGAAATGATGGCGATCGCGACTGCGGCACAGATTAGCCCGCCAATGCTGACCGCCCAGAATCGCGCTGCGGCGGCCGGAACGATCATGATGCCCACGGCCATGAGTGTGCCGAGCGCATGAAAGCCGCTGACCAGGTTTATGACGACGAGCGCGAGGAAGGTGAAATGAGTCACAGCGCTAAGCCCGCTCACCGCGCGCAAGAACTGCGGGTCGGCACACTCCAGAACCAGCGGGCGGAAGAGAAGCGCAAGCGCAATCAGCGTAAGGCTTGTGATGCTACACAGTAGGATCAGCGCCGAGTTGTCGAGCGCGAGCACGGTGCCGAAGAGCACGTGCATCAGATCGATGTTGCTGCCGCGGGTGGAGACGATCAGCACGCCGAGCGACAGCGAGATCAGGTAGAAGGCGGCAAGACTCGCATCCTCGCGCAGCGCTGTGACGCGAGTGACGAAGCCCGAAAGCAGCGCCACCGCCATGCCGGCGATCAGACCGCCTACCGTCATGGCCCCGAGTGAGAGCCCCGCGACGAGATAGCCGACGGCCGCGCCGGGCAGAATCGCGTGCGCCATTGCATCACCAGTCAGGCTCATCCGGCGCAACATCAGAAAGACGCCGACCGGCGTCGCGCCCGCCGAGATCGCGATGCACCCCAGCATGGCGCGGCGCATGAAGCCGAATTCAGCAAATGGCTGAATCAAGGCTTCCCACATTACGAGGCGTCTCTTCCGCAGTCGTGGGGCGGGCCGACACAGGCCTCGCACATTTGGCGGGCACGGAACTGGTTCGCGGCCGTCAGCACCTCTGCCGTGGGCCCGTGTGCCACGAGATCACGAGCCAGTATCAGGGTCTCGGGGAAATAGGCCCGGACCGTCTCCACATCGTGCAGAACGGTGATCACTGTGCGTCCCTCGCCATGCCACCGCCGCACCACACCGAGGAGATCTGCCATCGTCTTGGCATCGATGGCCGTAAACGGCTCGTCGAGCAGCACCAGACTCGCGTCCTGAAGCAGGAGCCGCGCGAAGAGCGCGCGCTGGATTTGCCCGCCCGACAACGAACCGATGGGTCGGGACTCGAACCCCGTGAGGCCGACGGCTGAAATGGCATCGTCAACCCGCGCGCGATGCGCGGCGCTCAGCCCGAAAAATCCGCCGATCTCACTCCAGAGGCCCACCGCCACGAGATCGACGACCGTGATTGGGAACAACCGGTCGATGTCCGACTGCTGCGGCAGGTAGGCGATGTCATTCCGCGTGCAGGTTCCGAAATCGACCTGCCCGGCAAGCGGCCGCAGGGCACCCGTCATCCCCTTCAGCAGCGTCGATTTACCCGCGCCGTTGGGCCCCACAATGGCGGTCAAACTACCGTCGGCCACCTCGCCGTCGAGGCGACGCACCGCCGGATGCCGGTCATATCCGAGTGTCAACTCCTGGAACGCAACGGCGTAGGTCATAGGCCCCCCGGTGTGGACGTCGCCCAGAAAAATCCGGCCCAAAGCGCTATTACGATCAGTGCCGCACCGGCCAGCCGTGGACCGACTCCGATGAGGAGCATCCTGCGCGCGGTGTGGGGTCGGACTCTCATGCTGGAGCCTCCGCTGAGGCGCC
>JAGWAT010000035.1:2860-29840 GCA_021296265.1 Alphaproteobacteria bacterium
TCTCGATGTGTCCGCAATGCTGGACGGTTCCTTCAGAAAGTGCGGCAAGACCGAGTCCTCGACCTTGCCGCGATCCCCAACGTTCGAGAGAATCGAGGCATCTCTTCGCGAAACGCACTTCCAGACGACGAAGGTTCCGAGCGCTACGAAACGGCGCACTCCTGCGCGCTCCGCCGGCGCCGCGAGGGCGCAGTCGCTCGCTGACTGCGGTGGCGGATTACCGTGACGCAAGTGGTCAAACACTTCATGCGCGGATGTCGGCTCGCCGAGCTGCCGTATGATGGCAAGCGGTCCTGCCCGCGCGTTCTCGCCACGCTTCTTCACACAACCCTCGTACTCATTACTGGAGTCAGAACGTTACATTATATCATTCTGAGTCGCAAGGACTTGATCAGGCTCGCGTCCATCCGCGCCCGCGCTTGTAATTTCTGAGATCTCGTGACCGCCGTCGGGTGAACCGCGCGACCCGTCGCCTCGGTAACGCCCATGACTAAGGGACCAGCCTACGGATCACCATCACCACCGGGCCATCGCAACAACCCAGGCTACTGCATTGATATTGCAACAAGATTCGATCATCCAGCGAAATCGAACAAGCGTTGCAACGAGACACTTGTCGCAAGCAGACTTCTTTTGAGGAAGCAAACAGTCACGTTCCTGAACCTCCCTCCGAACGATCGGGAGAGCCAAATCGTCGCAGTTGCACGGGAAACAGGGTTCTCACCCAGCGCTGGTAATTCGGCCCCCGGCGCATGCGCGCTCATCGGAAACTGCGGAATTGGGCACTGTCACCGTAAGGTGATGCTATATCATTCGTTAGCGCGCTGAGGTCGGATCAGCGATCCTCTTGGAGGAAACCAAGTGACATCTGTTCGGAAATCGCACCCCCTATGCCGGATGCTGCCGCTGGTGGCTTTGGTTCCCGCCTTCTTTGCTTCGTCCGCATCGGCAGCGAATCACGAGCACCGGGAGCATGAAGCTCATGCACATGGCCACGGAACCCTCGACATCGTAGTTGAAGGCGAGATGGCGCTAATCGAGCTTCGTATGCCTGGTGTGAACGTCGTCGGTTTTGAGCATGCCCCGAAGGACGACGCTGATCACGAGGCAGTGCAGCGGGCACTCGTACCTCTTCAAGACGGGGCCTCCGTCTTCGTACTCACCCCGAAGGCCAACTGCGTAATTGAGCAGGCCGCAGCCGATATCTCTGCTGTGGCGCACGAAGACCATCACGACGATGGCCAGCCCGGTGCGGATGAACATGGAGAGCCCGCAGCCGATTCCGGCGAAGAAGAGCATTCTGAGCTGCACGCAACGTATCAATTCCGTTGTGGTGCGCCGGAGCGGCTCGACAGGATCGAGACGCACCTGCTTGAGCATCTGCATGACGTCGAGGAAATCGATGTTCGCGTGGTGACGCCGACGGCGCAACTGGCGACGGAACTACACGAGGGCTCGACCGTCGTGAACCTCACACGCTAGCGGCCGCACTAACCGCGCATTTCAGAGGCGCGGGTATTCGGGCTCGCAGTAACATGGACCGTCCTGTCCTCATCGACGTTGGTGGTCCATCGTGTTGTGTCAGCACGCGCGGCAATTCCAGCGCAATCGATGTGTTGCCTCCAGACACAGGATGTGGCTGGTCGCGAGGGAAACGATCATGATCGAACGCGGGCACCTACGCGCAGGACGCCCGGCAGTAGAACCGTTTCGGTTATTCCGTCCCGTCGAGCCGGGAAGTGCTTGAGAGGCAGGGCCTGGGATGATCGTTGAAATTGACCACGTTCGATTTGCTTGGAAACCTGGTCAACGCGACATCCTCGACATCGCTCGCCTGCAGATCGCTGCCGGGGAAAGAGTATTCATCGAAGGGCCGAGCGGTAGCGGCAAGAGCACGCTCTTCAGCCTGCTCGGCGGGGTGGTAAGCCCGCGACAGGGAACAGTGCGGGTTCTTCAAGCGGAGATTTCACGGATGCCCGCCTCCAAACGCGACCAGTTTCGCGCCGACCACATAGGTTTCGTGTTCCAGATGTTCAATCTCGTGCCCTATCTGTCGATGATTGACAACGTCGTGCTGCCTTGCCGCTTCTCGCGGCGGCGACTGGAGCGGGCAACCACTCGGTCGGGCTCACCCGAAGCGGAAGCGCGTCGCCTGGTCGTCCGTCTGGGGCTGGAACCGGCCGAACAGCAGGCCCGTGCAGTCACCGAACTCAGCATCGGTCAGCAACAGCGCGTGGCCATCGCGCGAGCACTGATCGGAGCGCCGGAGTTGATCATGGCGGACGAGCCAACCTCCGCCCTGGACGAGGGCTCGCGTCAGCGCTTCCTCGAAGTCTTGTCCGAACAGTGCGATGAAGCCGGTGTGTCTCTCCTGTTCGCGAGCCATGATGCGCGCCTGGGCACCTTGTTTGACCGCAGGATCGCAATTGCAGAGTTGACCCCTGGGGGAAGTCCGTGAGTGCGATCAGGCCCGCTGAAGGTGTGTAATGCATCGTAATCGTCCGACCAGCGGGGAAGCGGGATCCGGTCGTCCTGGGACAAAAGGGGTTCCCGCCGTGCAATCCGCATATGCTCGAGGGGCCACCTTCGGCAGCAGAACCAGAGGCCGGCGCAGGCGAACTCGGACCGGAACGTTGTCGACCGGGAATGAACTGGGCCGATGAGAAGCATGTCCGGACGCGCTGTCAGGGCTGAACCAACAGCCGCACCGTGTGGTGCCGATCGTTACCGCCCACCCGTTGTGTGCGGTCGTGAAACGATGAATTCGCCGGGTTAGCCGACCAATGGCGATGGTTCGACTTGCGTTGCTCAGCGTATTGAGCCGCCGTGTTACGGCCGGATTAACCCTTCTTGCGATCGCGGTCAGCGTGGCAATGCTGCTGGGCGTAGAAAAGGTTCGCCGCGACGCCCGTGGCGCCTTCGCCAATACCATATCCGGTACCGATCTTGTCGTCGGCGCCCGCAGTGGCGCAATTCAGCTGCTTCTCTACTCGGTATTCCGGGTCGGCAACGCCACGAACAACATTTCCTGGGAAACCTACCAGGACATCGGGAGCTTCCCCCGCGTCCGATGGACGGTACCGATCTCGCTCGGGGACTCCCATCGCGGCTTCCGGGTCATGGGAACCTCAGCGGATTACTTCAAGCACTATCGATACGCGCGGCACGAAACGCTGCGGTTCGCCGCTGGCGATCCGTTCGAGGACGTCTTCGACGCAGTACTCGGGGCGGAGGTCGTCAGACAGCTCGGCTATGTGCTCGGTGACGAAATCATCGTCTCCCACGGTGGCGGCGAAGTGAGCTTTCTGGACCACGACGACAAACCGTTCCGTGTGGCCGGGATCCTCGCTCCTACCGGTACGCCGGTCGATCGCACCGTGCATGTGAGCGTCGAGGGCTTCACCGCCATGCACATCGACTGGAGTGCCGGGGCGCCGATACCTGGACTGACGGTTACAGCCGATCAAGTTCGCGGCATGGATCTCACGCCAAAGACCATCACTGCCTTCCTCCTGGGTCTTGACAGCAAGATCGCCATCTTCGACATCCAGAGGCGGATCAACGACTACGGCGAGGAACCGGTCCTCGCAGTTATTCCCGGCGTTGCCCTGCAGGAACTGTGGGACATGATGAGCGTTGCCGAGAACCTGCTTCGCTTCGTCTCCGCGATGGTCGTGGCGACCGGGTTGCTGGGGATGCTGACCGTCATCCTCTCGAGTCTCGAGGCCAGACGGCGGGAAATGGCGGTGCTCCGCTCCGTCGGGGCAAGGCCCCTGCACGTGTTCGCACTATTCATGAGCGAGGCAATGGTGTTTGCTCTGGTTGGGGCGGCGGCCGGGGTGGTTCTGCTTTATGTCGCTTTGCTGATCGCTCAACCGATGGTGGCGCGCGAGTTCGGCCTGCATCTGCCGATCGCGATTCTCGGACCGTCGGACTGGTGGATCATCTTGGCGGTAGTCCTGGCAGGGACCGCTGCAGGTGCCATTCCTGCTATCCGCGCCTACCGACTGTCGCTCGCCGACGGCCTTTCGATAAGGATTTGACAATGCCGACACGACGCCCCCGGGACATTGGTGCCCTGGCAGTGACGCTGGCCGCGATAACGCTGCTCGCGGCACTGGCACCTGGCGGCCCCGCAAAGGCCGCGCAGGACGAGGCGCGGGAACTCGGGTGGGAAGACCTCACGCCCGCTGACTGGGATCCGCTCGCCGATTTCGAGGCCCTGGGCGGAGAAGACCTGCAAAGTCTAACTGACGACAGCAATCGAGCCGAGGAAATGCTCGAGGCCTATCGCGAAGCAGCCCGCTCGGCACCAATCGTGGGCGAGCTCGACGGCCAGCGCATCCGAATTCCCGGATACATGGTGCCGCTGGAATTCGACAGCATGGTGATCTCCGAGTTCCTGCTCGTACCGTACTTCGGTGCCTGCATCCACGTACCTCCGCCACCAGCGAACCAGATCGTCTATGTGAAGACGGATTCTTCGTTTCCGACGACGAACGTGTTCAAACCGGTATGGGTAACCGGTGTGATCAGGACGCAGGCATACTTCAACGAGGTCGGCGACGCCGGATACACGATGCAAGCGATGAACATCGAGCTCTACTGATCCGGAACGCCACCTGGCCCAGCCGTTCGGAAACGGGGTAGACGCCACGCCAGCGCAGTGCGCAAACGGCGGTCGGGAGCCCCCGGCTCTGCATGTACGTCCGTTCTTTGGCGCCCAGCCGCTCAATGGCAGGGGCTGCCGGCTCCGACACACGCTCCCGCCTGACCATTTGTCGACGGCGGCATGACGCGTGGGGCGTCGCCTCAGGCGTCAGTGACCTGCATGCAATCCGGACACCGGCCAATCACTTCCAGAACGTGGGAGCAGAGTTCGAAGCCGGACTTGCCAGCCAGTTCCTGCACCGTGCGACGTAGTCTGTCCGCGTTCGGCTCGGCGACTATCCCGCACTGTTCGCATACCAGCAACACCGTGCCGTGCCCCTCTCCCTGGCTGCTACAGGCGACATAGGCGTTCCGGCTCGCGATGCGATGCACCAGACCCATGGTCTCGAGGAAGGAGAGAGCGCGGTAAATCTGGGCCGGCGCCGGTTTTCGGCCCTTCCAGTCGAACCGCTCCAGGATTTCGTATGCGCCGGCAAGCCGATGTTCTGCAAGCAAAAGTTCCAGCACTTGCCGCCGGTTGTCGGTCAACCGTTCCTGCTGGCCGTGACACACCTCCTCAGCCCGGGCGAGGCCAGCTGCAATGCACATGCCGTGGTCATGGTGAGGCAACGGAAACAGAGACGATTGGACTGCCATTGTCCTTCCTAGTTCAATGTCTTGCCGGCTTCACCGAGCTTCCAGCTGCGGTCCGCACGATACCACGAGTCGAGCCTGCATAACGCATCGCTCCATATCGTCGCTTCGGCCTCCAGGTCTCGGCCGACAACCGAACGGCCGGCTTTCCAGGGGAGTTGCACTGCGCTGGCGGATCGTCGGCGGTGAAGCAGCAGGCGGCCCGGACCCCCCGGCCACGCCGGCAGCACCACCGCGGCCACCAGCACGAACTCCAGCACCTGCACGAACCGCCCGGAGCGCTCCGGCAGCGGACCCAGCGCCTCCTCAAGCGCCGGAAACAGCTCGCCTTGAAACGCCGCCTGGTACTCCGATCGGCCCGCCCGCAGGGACATGGCCGCTCTCCCTCCTGATCCCGGGTCTTCAACCACCTCAGGATACCGGAAGGCGGCGGCCTGTCCCGCCAGATTCAGACTGTTTTCGACCTTAATTCCGCTCGTTCAGACCGTTTTGCAAGAGCCTCAATAGTTTGCCAGTTTGGCAAAATGGATCTTTGATCGTGTGAAGGTAATATTGGTTAAAGCAGTGATATCAGCTAGATAGGCTGGCGACCCCGGCAGGATTCGAACCTGCGACCTACGGATTAGGAATCCGTTGCTCTATCCAACTGAGCTACGGGGCCGTTTCTGGAAAGCATACCCGGTGCTACCCGGTCCTCGCCTGCGGCCAGCACGCATGCTGGCAACCGGTCCGGTCAGACCGGATCCTCCGTCGCGCATTCGCCGACGGCCGGGCCGTTCCGGATGAGCACCACCATGAACTTGGTCTTGGACACCGGCCAGATTTCCAATGCGGCGTCTGCTTCCCAGTAAGCGGTTCCCACCTCGGGGCGTCCGTGACTGGGCGGCCCGAACTCGCCCTCGAGTATCGCCAGAAGCCGGCGAAAGCGGCGCAGCACCTCACCGCGATGGTAGCGGGTGGTCGCCGTGCGAATCTGCTGGAGACCGTGCCCGTCGCAATACACCGCCGTGAACGAGCGAGCATCGGACAGAGGTGCAGTGTCGAGGGCCAGGAGGATTCTCAGTTCGGAACCCTGCCGCTCTGCCTCGGCGGCTACCGCGCCCGGGTCCGGTGCATCGCCCCAGTGATAGCCGGCCGGAAGCCCGAAGGGACCTTCCGCCGCTGCAGGCACAGCGAGCGCGGCAAACAGCGCGACAAGGAGGTTCAATCGCATGGTCGGGGCCGCCCGAATTTCGACGTTGGACGATTATACTGCCGCCTCGCCTTAGGGTTCGCAGATAGTTATCCCGCCGCGCGAGGGGGAGAGGATTTTCAATGGCCAGTCCGGTTACCTGGGAACGGCGGGGACGCATCAGCGTGATCACCGTCAACAACCCGCCTGTCAACGCCCTTGCGCAGCCCGTACGCGAGGGCCTGCTGCGGTGCTTCAATGAATCCACCGCGGATGCGGCAGTCGGAGCAATCGTGCTCACCGGTGGTGGTCGCACGTTCATGGCGGGTGCCGACATCAACGAATTCGGCAAGCCCATGCGGGAACCCGGCCTCGGCAAGGTCATCGATGCCTACGAGACGTCGGCGAAGCCCACGATCGCGGCGCTGCACGGGACCCCGCTCGGCGGAGGGCTTGAGGTGGCCATGGGTTGTCAGGCCCGAGTCGCCGATCCCAAGACCCGGCTTGGGCTGCCGGAAGTGAAGCTGGGTCTGTTGCCCGGGGCGGGCGGCACGCAGCGGCTCCCGCGCTTGGTCGGCGTCGAACGGGCACTGGAAATGATCACCTCGGGAGACCCGATCCCGGCGCCGCTGGCACTCGAGCTCGGTCTCGTCGACGAGATCGCGGACGGCGATCACGTGCCCGCGGCCATTGCGTACGCGGAGCGCGTGCTCGACGGCAAGGCATCGGCGGAGGCGACCCGCGGGCGCGACTCGAAAGTACAGGATGTCGACGAGGCGATTTTCGAGAAGGCCAAGGAAAAGCTGGCCCGGGTGGCCCGCGGCCGCGAGGGGCCGCTCCGCTGTGTCGAGGCGGTGCGCGGTTCGGTCACACTCCCGTTTGACGAGGGCATCACCAACGAGCGGCGCCTGTTCGTGGAGTGCCACGATTCCGAGGAATCCCCGGCCCTGATCCACGCGTTCTTCTCCGAGCGCGCCGCCAACAAGATCAACGACGTCCCGAAGACGATCGCGCCGCGACCCATCAAGAGCGCGGCGGTGATCGGCGCCGGCACCATGGGCGGCGGGATCGCCATGAACTTCGCGAATGTCGGGATCCCGGTCCGCATCATGGACTTGGACCAGGCTTCGCTTGAGCGCGGGCTCGGCGTGGTGCGCGGCAACTACCAGCGCGCCGTGGACCGGGGGCGCATGCAGCAGGCGGCGCTCGAGGCGCGCATGGACCTCATCCAGGGCGTGAGCGACATGGATGCGATCGGGGACTCGGACATAGTGATTGAAGCGGTGTTCGAGGACATGCCGGTCAAGCAGAAGATCTTTCGAGCCCTCGACAAGGTCATGCGGGAGGGGGCGATTCTCGCCAGCAATACCTCGACCCTGGACATCGACGCCATCGCCGCCACCACCCGCCGGCCCGAGGAGGTCATCGGCACTCATTTCTTCAGCCCGGCCAACGTCATGCGGCTCCTCGAGATCGTTCGCGGTTCCAAGACGTCGCCCGACGTCATCGCCAGCGCCATGGCGCTCGCCCGCACCATCCGGAAGGTCGGCGTGCTGGTCGGCAACTGCGACGGGTTCGTGGGGAACCGGATGTTCCACGAGTACATCCGGCAGGCCCAGTACTTAGTGGAGCGGGGGGCTCTGCCCGAGCAGGTGGACCGAGCGGCGTATGCCTTCGGCTGGGCGATGGGCCCGCTTGCCGTGAGTGACCTCGCCGGGAACGACGTCGGCTGGTACATCCGGAAGCGCCACCTGGCGGAGGGCTTGTACAGCGATGGCGGCTACACGGGAGCCGTCGCCGACGCCCTGTGCGAGGAGGGCCGGTTTGGCCAGAAGGTCGGGAAGGGGTGGTACCTCTACGAGGCAGGCAGCCGCAGGGGCAGCCCGGATCCTGACGTCGAAGAGGTCATCCTCCGGGTGAGCCGCGAGCAGAAGGTAAATCGCCGGACGTTCGAGGACGACGAGATCCTGGCCCGCCTGCATGGCGCGCTGGTGAACGAGGGCTCGCGAATCCTGGAAGAGGGCTTCGCGCAGCGCGCCTCCGACATCGACGTGATCTACGTGAACGGCTACGGCTACCCTGCCTGGCGTGGTGGCCCGATGTACCACGCGGAGCGGCAGGGACTGGCCTCGGTCGCCGCCTCGATTGCCGACTTCCGCAAGGACGAACCGGCCCTCTGGCCGGAATCATCGCTGCTCGAGCGCCTGGCGCGCGACGGCGGATCATTCAAGGACGGGAACTAGGCGGACCGCTTCCGCCCTCCGAGGAGAGTATTAGTCATGCCTGAAGCTGTTATCGCCGCGACGGCGCGCACCCCGATCGGCAAGGCCTACCGGGGCGCATTCAACAACACGCACGGAGCCGAGCTCGGCGCGCACGCGATCCGTCACTCGGTCGATCGTGCCGGCGTCGAGCCCGGTGAAGTCGAAGACGTGCTCATGGGCTGTGCCTTGCCGGAAGGGGCGACGGGCGGCAACATCGCACGCCAGTGCGCCATCCGGGGCGGGCTGCCGGTCGAGGTGGCCGGGGCCACGGTCAACCGCTTCTGCTCTTCCGGCATGCAGGCCATTGCGATGGCCGCGCAGCGCGTACTCGTCGACCGCGTTCCCATCATGGTGGCGGGCGGACTTGAGTCGGTCAGCCTGGTCCAGAACGAGCACGCGAACGACTATCGGGCGCAGGACACCTGGATCAACGAACACAAGCCCGAGCTGTACTTCAGCATGATCCAGACGGCGGAGGTCGTGGCCGAGCGCTACGGGGTCAGTCGCGAGAGCCAGGACGAGTACGCGCTCTTCTCGCAGATGCGCACCGCGGCTGCGCAGCAGGCGGGTCGCCTCGATGACGAGATCGTCCCGCTTCCTTCCGTCAAGCTGGTGAAGGACAGGGAGACGGGCGAGATTTCGGAGGTCGCGGTGACGCTTGAGCGCGACGAGGGCAATCGCCCCTCCACCACGGCCGAAGGCCTTGCCGGGCTCGAGCCCGTGATGGGACCGAACATGTGCATCACGGCCGGGAACGCGAGCCAGTTGTCAGACGGAGCGTCGGCATGCGTCGTCATGGACTCGGCGGTGGCGGAAAAGCGGGGCATCGAGCCGCTCGGCATCTTCCGGGGCTTGGCGGTGTCAGGCCTGGAACCGGATGAAATGGGTATCGGGCCGGTGCGGGCCGTGCCCCGTCTGCTCGAGCGGCACAGTCTCACCGTCGATGACATTGACCTCTGGGAACTGAACGAGGCCTTTGCCGTCCAGGCGCTGTACTGCCGGGAGGAGCTCGGGATCGACCCCGAGAAGTACAACGTCGACGGAGGGGCGATTTCGATCGGCCACCCGTACGGGATGTCCGGCGCCAGGCTCGTCGGTCACGCCCTGATCGAAGGTCGCCGCCGGGGCGCGAAGCACGTCGTGTGCACCATGTGCATTGGCGGCGGGATGGGTGCGGCCGGACTGTTCGAGGTCTGCTGACACTCCCGAGAGGCCGGCGGCTGGAGGACGGGCCGCCGGCACCGCGCCGTAGGATCGCCCCGCGGGCTGAGCGGTGATCCGGCCGGTTTGGCCGCTGCTAGTGGGTGAATGGCATGGAAGTGCGGACCAAGACAATTGCCGCCATGTCGGTGGCGCGTGTCCGCCACGTCGGCCCGTATGAAACTGCCGGCCTGTCGTTCGAGCGGCTGTTCCGCTGGGCGAATGCAGCGGGTGTCGCAGTCGGGCGTGTCCTGACGCTGTCACATGACAGTCCCGAGGCAGTTCCACCCGAGCAGCTTCGCTCGGATGCCTGCGTTGAATTGCGGGGTGAGGCTGAACCGGCGGACGGCATTGTTCTCGATGCCATCGGCGCAGGCCGCTACGCGGTGTATGCGTATCTGCGCCGCGAGCTATCCGGCGAACTGGATTCCGAATACCTCGCAAATCTTCCACGGTTTGGATGATTTGCAGGGATGATGCCAGCGATCCTTCGTCCCATCGATCGATGGCGCTCTTGATCTTCGGGTAGAGCGGGCGTTTGGTGGACACGATCGAACGTTCGCCGTCCGTCGGGATCAGCCGTGGTTTTCGCCTTGCCTGCGCGAATCTCCGCCCCGAGCACACCTTTATCGCTCACGCCGGCGATGACCGCTATCCCGTCTCCGAGGCGCTGGCACCGATCGGTGCCCACGAAAAGGCCTCGAAACCTCGTGATCGACCATGAGGTGGGCGCGGTTCCGGGTCGGTCGGCGGGACCCCCACCCGGTTGCCGGGGCTCAGCGCACGGCGGGGGGGGGGGGGGGGGGGGGGGGGGGGGGGGGCGTCCCGCCATCGTGACGCCGCCGTCCATGGTGATGTGCTGACCGGTGATGAACGCGCCGGCCGGCGCCGCCAGCATGACCGCGACACCGGCAACCTCGTCAGGCACGCCGATCCGGCCCAGGGGCGCGTTTGATTCCACATCCTTGAGGATGTCGGGATTCTCCCAGAGCGCGCGGGCGAAGGCGGTCTTGATGATTCCCGGGCACAGCGCGTTGACGCGGATGTTGTGCCGTCCGCCTTCCATCGCGAGGCTGCGGATCAGGCCAAGGTCCGCCGACTTCGAGATGGCATAGGCGCCCAGGTTGTGCACCCCCTGCAGGCCGGCGATCGATGAGATCACGATCACGGATCCACCGCCGGTCTTGGCCATTCCCGGCATCGCGGCCTGGGCAAGCCAGAGGTTGGAGCGGACGTTGTTCCCCATGATCTTCTCGTAGGCCGCGTCCGGGATCTCCAGCAGGGGGCCGTAGTACGGGTTGGAGGCGGCGTTGCAGACCACGATGTCGAGTCCGCCGTACGTGTCATGGGCGGACTGGACCAGGGCTTCGCAGTGGTCGCGATCCGAGATGTTGCAGACCTGTACGTGCGCCTTCCCGCCCGCGTCGCGAATGGCGGCCGCGACCGGCTCGCAGGCCTCGGGCTTGCGCGACGACACCACGACGGAGGCGCCCGCTTCGGCGAGGCGCTCGGCGATGGCCCGGCCGATGCCTCGGCTGGATCCGGTGACGACGGCGACCTTGCCATCAAGATTGAAGAGAGAACTGGTCATGAGCCGGTAAACCTCGCTGGACGTTTTTCGCGAAAGGAGCTGACGCCTTCGGCGGCGTCGCTGGTCTGGAGAAGCTTGTGCTGCTGCGGCGCGAGATCGGCGATGGCCCGATCCCAGCTTTCCTGCAGGGCCATGTCGGCATTGGCGCGCATCGCCTTGACGGCAAGCGGCGCCGCGTCCGCGATCTCTTCCGCAATGGCCCGTGCGCGCCCGTAGGCCTGGCCCGGCGGCGTCACTTCCTGGACGAGGCCGCAGCGGAGCGCGGTGTCCGCGTCGAATTCGCAGCCGCTCAGGAGGAACAGCATGGCGTTGCCCCAGCCCGCCCGCTGGACCATGCGGAGTGTGGCGCCGCCGGTGGCCATGATGCCGCGCTTGGCCTCGAGCTGCGCGAAGCGGCAGTCGGCGGCGGCGATGCCGACGTCGCCGGCGAGCATGAGTTCGAGCCCGAGCGTGAACGTGATGCCCTCCATCGCCGTCACCAGCGGCTTGGTGCGGCGCGGCTCAAGGAAGTCGAACGGGTCGACGCAGCCTTCGGGGCAGAACGCCCGTGGCTCGCGGATCACTTTCTGCATGCGTGGCAGGTCGAGACCCGCGGTGAAATGCGGGCCGTGCGAGAACAGCAGTGCGCAGCGCGCGTCCGGATCGTTCTCGAATTCCGTGTACGCGTACGCGAGCTCGCGGCACATTTCCGGTGTGAAGCCGTTCAGCTTGGTGGGGCGGTCAAGCCCGATGAGGAAGACGCGGCCGTCCCGCGCGCGCGTGATGCGGCCGACTTCCGGGTCGGCCGGCGGCTGCGGCGCGGCCGGTTTCACATGGGCGGGCGCTTCGTCCCCCTTGAGAGCGGTAGCCTTCATTCGTGGTGTTCCTCGTCATGTGCGTCATGGGAGTGTTCGCGCTCGCCGCCGGCTCCCTGGTGAGGTCGGGCGCCACCAGCCGGGCGCACCGGCGCCTTCACGTCGACGGCGAGCCCGTCGGCGAAACGGAGCGTCAACGGCACGACCGTATCGTGTGTCAGCGCCTGGCGGAGGCCGATCAGCATGACATGCCGACCGCCGGGCTCGAGCGCCTCCGCGCCGCCCGGCGGGACGGTCAGCCCGGACGTCAGCGGACGCATCCGCATGATCCCGCCGGTATCCTCGACAAGGTCATGAAGCTCCACGGCCTCGGCCACCGGGGAGTCGATGCCGGTCAGACGAATCGGCGAGTCCGACCGGTTCTCCAGATGGAAGTAGGCGGCGGTCACGCTGGCACCGGCGGCGGGCTGGCGGACCCAGAATTCCCCGAGGTGAATCCCGAGCGAGCGGGCCTCGTACACCGTGGGATGGGACAGCCCGTCCGGGTTGGCGTTCTGTGCCCCGGCCGTCCCCGCCTGGAGCATGAACGCCAGTACGGCCACCGGCATCCATCGCCACGCCAGGTGGATCATGTTGACACGCGGCCCGGGGCCGGCCCGGGTCACGGCCGCCGGGCAGGCATCGCCCCGGCGGTGGCATCGGGACCGGACGCTCAGCGTTCCAGTTCCGCCCGCACCGCCTGCGTGATCTCCGACGCGGCCGCGGCGTGCGAGAAGTGCTGCCGGTAGGTCCCGTCGGCTCCCATCAGGTAGACGAAGGCCGAGTGGTCGATCGTGTAGCCGAGCGCGGAGTCCTCCAGCGGCACGCGCGCCGAGTACACGCGGTACGCGCGGGCAGCGTCGTCAATCTGGGCGCGGGTGCCGCCGAGCCCGATGATGCCCGGGTGGAAGGCCGCGGCGTACTGCCCGGCCGTTTCCGGCGTGTCGCGTTCGGGGTCGAGCGTCACGAACAGTGCCTCGATGCGTTCATGACCCGTCAGCGCCTCGAGCGCCGCTCCCACTGTCGCGAGGGTGGTGGGACACACGTCCGGACACGAGGTGAAACCGAAGAAGATCAGGAACGGCCGGCCGAGCAACTCCTGGTCGGTCACCGTCCGGCCGTCGGCAGCAGTCAGGGCGAAGGGCCCGCCGACGGCAGCCGTCCCGGTGGGTGTCCGGTCACCTCGGTCGGCCAGCAGCATGGCCGCGGCTGCCCCGAGCAACACCAGCGCCGCCAGCAGGCCCGCCGCGGCCACCCGGCGCCGCACCGGCCAGCGCCGGGGAGCGTCAGGCGACCTGGCCATGGTCCGTTCCGAGGCGGCCGGTCCAGCGCACCTGCCAGACATCCCGGTCAGGCGC
This sequence comes from Alphaproteobacteria bacterium, assembly GCA_021296265.1. Classification (GTDB taxonomy): domain Bacteria; phylum Pseudomonadota; class Alphaproteobacteria; order TMED109; family TMED109; genus VXPW01. The sequence goes on from JAGWAT010000035.1 coordinate 16,582, forward strand.
CTCGATGCGGCCGTCAATCAGGGTGACCGACAGGTTGCGGATGGTGAGGGCGAGCGCCCGCTCCAGGCTCCAGCCCTCGCCGTGCATGCAGGCGGCCCGGATGGGCCCGCCATGGGACACCACCACCAGCGTCTGGCCGCGAAACCGGTGCAGCAGGCTGCGGGCGGAGCGCATCACGCGGGCTTCCAGCGCCCGAAAGCTTTCGCCGCCCGGGGGCGTGTACTCGGGGTCCACGATCCAGTGCCGGTGGGTGGCGCCGGCGGTCGCGGCGGCACGGGCGACGGCATCGGTCGGCTGTCCCTGCCACTCGCCGAAACTCTGTTCCCCGAGGGCCGCATCCTCATGCCGCTCGACGGCCCGGAAGCCCGCGCGCTCCAGCGCCGAGGCCGTCCGTATGGCCCGGCGGAGGGCGCTCGTGACAAGAATGGCGCGGGCCGGGAGCAGGGCGGCGAGGGCCTGGAAGGCGGGTGCGTCGGACGTGTCACAGTCGACGTCGAGCGACCCGTACCGGCGGCCGTCGAAGCCTATGACCGGAGCGTGGCGCACCCACCAGAATGTCGTCGTCTGGGTCATTCGCCCGTACTCATGAGAAGACCTCGGCGGCGAGCCACAGCATACGACCCGAGGAACGCGGCAAGTCCGGCCAAAGCGTACGGGATATTGAGGAGGAATGCCTGCGCCAGGAGATCCACGTCCAGCCGGCCTTCCTGGATGACGGTCCGCATACCTTCGAAAACGTGGGTGGCGGGCAGGGCCCGCGCGATGGGCTCCAGCCAGTCGGGCAGGATGCTGACCGGATAGAAGACCCCGCACAGCGGCTGCAGCACGAAGAGCGCGCCCCACGCCAGCGCCTCCGCCGCCAGGCCGTAGCGGAGCAGTACGGCGCAGACCACCAGTCCCACCCCCCATCCCATGATGACGAGGTTGAGAAAGAACAGGGCCAGCCCGGCACCGAGTTCCAGGGCGTTGAAGCCGAAGAACAGCGTGGCCAGGAAGCCCGCCCCGCCGACCCCGACGAGTGTCCGGACCAGGCTCGTCGCGATCAGGGCTCCCACGAATTCCAGCGGCCGGAGCGGACTGACGGCAAGATGCCCGAGATTACGGGCCCACATCTCCTCCACGAAGCCCAGCGTCAGGCCCAGCTGGCTTCGGAACAGGACGTCCCACAGCAGCACGGCCGCGACCAGGTAGCTGGCGGCGAACACGGCCGGATGCGTGGCCGAGTTCAGGTAGTCCTGCATGAAGCCCCAGATCAGCATGTTGAACGTCGGCCAGTAGACGAGTTCGAGAATGCGGATCGGGGAGACCAGGTAGAGGTACGTGTACCGGGTCATCATCGCCCCGATGCGGCCGAGGGAGGCCCTCACCCGCCGCTCCCGGAACCGCCCGGCCGATCAGCCGCCGCGTCGGCAACCTCCAGGAACACCTGTTCGAGCGTGCGCATGCCGTGCCGGCGGATCAGGTCGCCGGGCGTGCCCTGCTCCAGCAAGCGACCCTGCTGCAGGAACGCCACGCTGTCGCACATCGCTTCCACCTCCGGCATGTTGTGCGAGGCGAGGACGACCGTGGCCCCGGTGCGGTCCCGGTAGCTGCCCAGGAACGCGCGGAGCCAGGCGGCGGATTCGGGCGACAGCGACGCGGTCGGCTCGTCGAGAAACAGCACCTCGGGTTGGTTCAGCAGGACCTTGCCGATCCCGACCCGCGTCTTCTGCCCCGCGCTCATCTTCCCGACCGGGCGGTCGAGCAGGTCCTCGATCCGCAGCTCCCGGGCGATGTACTCGATGCGCCGGCGGACGTCGGAGACGCCGTAGAGCCGGCCGTACACCGTCAGGTTCTGCCTGGCCGTCAGCCGGTTCGGCAGGCTGACGTACGGCGACGAGAAGTTGGCGCGCTGGAGAGCCCGGAAGCGGTCGCGTTCCATGTCATGGCCCAGGACGCGTGCTTCGCCGCGGTCCGGCCGCAGCAGGCCGAGCAGCATGAGGATCGTCGTGGTCTTGCCGGCGCCGTTGGCGCCTAGCAGGCCGAACGTGGTGCCGCGCGGTACGGCGAACGTGATGCGGTCAACGACCGTGCGCCCGTCGAACTCCTTGCTGAGGTCCCGGGCTTCGACGGCCGCCGCCGCGGATGTCACGTCCCTCCGGAGCGCCGGCGCATGACGCGGCGGACGATGACGGCGAGCAGCGACATGGCGCCGAGGCCGCCGAGGCCGAGCAGGATTTCTGTCGACACCAGGTTTTCCAGCGACGGCTCCGCCGTCCCTTCAAGAGCCTTGCCGAGCCCGGCCCCGATGAAGGTGTACACCAAGGTACCGGGAAAGATGCCGACAAACGTGGTCCAGGCGTAGAGCGGCAGGCGCACCCCGAGGAACGCCGGCGCGAGATTGACCACGAAGAACGGGAAGATCGGCGTAAGTCGGAGGAACAGGAGGTAGAACAGGGCATCTTCCCGGAAGCCCTTCTCCATCGCCGCCAGCGCACCACCCGACTGTTCGAGCCGGGCCTTCAGTGTATTGCCGAGCGCGGTGCTGGCGGCGAGAAAGATGCCGATCGCACCGATGGTGGCGCCGGTCACGGTCAGGACCGCGCCGACCCATGGCCCGAACAGGAAGCCGCCCGTGAGGGTCAGTACGGTGCCGGTCGGGAGCGAGGCGGCGGTGGCGACCGCGTAGAGCACGATGTAGGCTGCAGCGGCGAGGCCGAGACTCGCGGCGACCTGCGTCTCGAGCCACTCGCGGTTTTCGCGCAGCGCCGTCAGCGTCACGTATTCGTGGGCGCCGGAGGCGAAGGCCACGACGATGAGCACGACGATGGCCGTCAGGGGCAGCCAGCGCCGCATGCGGGCCCGGCGGGCGCCGGGTTCGCCGGTCATGGCGCGGTCCCTGCTAGGTCGTTCAGTGCCCAGTCGTACTGGTGATCGTCGATGCGGCTGGCGGCCTGCAGCATCGCCTGCCGTTCCGGTTCGGCGTACCGGGCGAGGTGGCGGAGCACGCTTTCGTCATCGCCGCCGAAGTCGGCGGTGAACCAGTCGTAGATGCTCGACACGATGACGTCGCCCCCCTCGGTGGTGAATCCCCTGGCATGGTTCACGTAGACGCCGGCGGCCGCCTCGAGGTCGGCGTCGAGCGTCGCCGCGCGCCAGGCCCGGCCCTGCAAATTCGGGCACCCGATCGATGCGCAGTTGAGCGCATAGTGAATGTGGGGATCCATCCAGAACGGGCGGAGGATTCGATGTTCGACGTCGTCGAGCGTCAGGATCTCGTCCTCGACCATGATCAGTTCGGCCCCCCACGGCCCACTGGAGAACAGGCCGGGGGAAATATCGACGTCCTGGATGCTCCCGACCGGGTAGTGATCCCGGATGACCTGCAGGGTGAGCGCGTTGTAGAGATTGATCCAGAACGCCTGCTGCTCGGGGCGATCCAGCCGGTAGACGGGGTGCCAGCCAGTTGCGCGAGATAGCCGTCCAGTTGCCCGTGGAGCGGGTCCTCGGTCAGTGCCGGGTAATCGACGCGGGCCACGCCGTCATCGCCCAGGCGGACGACTTCGGCGAGGATCGCGTCCCACGGGTCGTGGTTCACGGTCAACTCCGACCCGGCCGCGTGCGCCTCCCAACGGGGCCAGGGGTCGGCACTGGGTGCCGCCACGGCGGCTCCTGCGGGGACGTGCAGGGCGGCCAGGACGAGGAGCCGGACGGCAGTGGCACGGAAGATAGGAGCGGATGGCATGGGCAGGCGTCGGGCAGGAACCGGGCGTCGGGCGAAAATCGGCACGCAGGCTAACAAACGGGCAGTGTGCTTTCGGACGCGCCTGCACCCGTTCGCGGCCCGGCGAACCTGCGGTCCAACCTGCCCGTGGAGTCAGCGGTCTTGTCTAGGTTAGCCTGTGGGCCTGCCACCATCGCGCCTGCGCCGGATTTGTGCGTCGTTTCCTGGCCTTGACATGGTGGTGTGCTCCGTAGAGGTCAAGGACGCTGCCGTGTGCAGCGAGTTCGCCATGCATCATTTTCAGCGGGTGCTCGTGAGTAACCGCGGCGAGATCGCCGTGCGCATCGCCAAGGCAGCGGCGGCGCTCGGCATCGAATCCGTCGGCGTCTACGCGCCGGCCGACGCGTTGTCCCTCCACACCCGCGCGGTGTCCAAGGCTCGGGAGATCGGCTCGGCCGCCGATCCGGTGCGCGCCTACCTGGATGCCGATGCGATCATCCGCACCGCCCGCGAGACCGGTTGCGACTGCGTCCATCCCGGCTATGGATTTCTGGCGGAGAACGCTGAATTTGCCCAAGCGTGCGCCGACGCGGGGCTGGCCTTTGTCGGCCCGCCGCCGGCCGCGCTGGCGCTGTTCGGCGACAAGATCCGTGCCCGCACCCTGGCCGAATCACTTAGCATTCGCGTCGTCCCGGGCGCCGATACCGAGGTCGCTTCGGCACGCGATGCGCGCGCGCTCGCCGCCGAGCTCGGCTACCCGGTCGTGCTGAAGGCCGCCTTCGGGGGCGGGGGGCGCGGCATGCGCGCCGTGCGGACGCCGGACGGCATGGCCGAGGCGTTCGAGCGCTGCCGGGGCGAGGCAGCGGCGGCCTTCGGCGCCGGCACCCTGTTCCTCGAGAAGCTGGTCGAGCGGCCGCGGCACATCGAGGTGCAGATCCTCGCCGACGCCCATGGGGCGGTCATCCACCTGCACGAGCGCGACTGCTCGATCCAGCTGCACCATCAGAAGGTCGTGGAAACCGCCCCGGCGCCCGGGCTCGATGCGGCCGTGCGGGAGCGGCTGTTCGCCGACGCGGTTGCGCTCGCACGGGCGGCGGACTTCGTCAATGCTGGTACCGTCGAGTTCCTCGTTGCCCCGGACACCGGGGACCACTACTTCATCGAATGTAATCCACGGCTCCAGGTGGAGCACACGGTCACCGAGCAGGTGACGGGCGTAGACCTGGTGGAGGCCCAGTTCGCGATTGCCGCCGGCGCCGCGCTGGCCGCGCTCGGTCTGGACGGCCAGTCCGCGGTCGGACCGCCGCGCGGGTCCGCCGTGCAGGCGCGGGTGGTGGCCCGCGGAACCGGGGCCATCAGCGCCTACAAGGAACCGGCCGGACCGGGCGTGCGGGTCGATGCGTGCGGCTATCTTGGATACGCCCCGCCCCCGCAATTCGATCCGCTGCTTGCCAAGGTCGTCGGCACGGCCGAACGGCGGCCGGCGGGGAACACCGCCGCGTCGTTCCAGGCCGCGCTCGACCGGACGCGCCAGGCGCTGGACGAATTCCATGTCGCCGGCCTGGCCACCAATCTGCCGCAACTGCAGGCGATCCTGGCCCACCCGGCCGTCCGCGCCGGCGATGCCAGGACCACGCTGCTGGAAGAGACGCCGGCACTGCTGGCCCCGGCGGCCACCGGCGGAAGCGGCGGAATCCTGGACCTGTTGCGCCACCAGGCGACCCTGGCCGGCCTGTCGCCGGCCGGCGCCGCAGGGTTGGCACGGGAGCCCGCGGTGTCGGCCCTGCCGGTCGAAACCGGCCAGCGGCCCGTCACGTGCGCGATGGCCGGCTCGGTCACGGAGCTGCGGGTCCGCGAGGGCGATCGCGTCGCGGTCGGGGAGCCGTTGCTGATCGTGAGCGCGATGAAGATGGAATCGCAGGTCAATGCCCCGTGTGCCGGGATCGTCGCGGCGGTGCAGGCGCTGCAGCCGGGCGACCACGTCGAGTCAGGGGAGGTGGTTGCCGTCATCGCGCCGGCCGACGGCGACGACCCGGCGCAGCCCGTCGACCCGGCTGAGGCGAACGCTTGGGGACCGCAGTTGCGCGAGGTGGCTGCCATGAAGGACCTGGCGCTGCGCCGGCTGGCGCCGGGATCGGAGGATCCCGGGGTCATGCGCCAGCGGGCGCGCGGCAAGCTGACCTGCCGCGAACGCATCGATCTGCTGCTGGACGACGGCACGTTTCGGGAAATCGGCAGCGTGGCGGGCTTCCCGTCGTACGGCGACGACGGATCCGTCGTCGCCTTCACGCCGGCCAGCCACGTCGGCGGGTGGGGCAAGATCGAGAATCGCTCCGCGGTGGTCTGTGCGGACGACTTCACCTCGCGTGGCGGCCACGCCGACGGCGCCATCGCCGCCAAGAGCCACCACCTCGACAAGCTGTCGCTGCAGTTGCGGGTTCCGTCGATCCGCCTGCTGGACGGGTCCTCCGGGGGCGGCAGCGTCGCCGCCATGGTGCCGGCGCAGCAGCAGGCCGGCGAAAGCAGCGCGCGGGAGAGCAGCGGCGCCATTCGGGCCGGCCAGCCCCGGGTCGCCGGTGGCGGCGGCTCGTACCTGCCCGGCCATCTCGGCAGCTCGCTGTACACGGAGCAGCTGGCGACGGTGCCCGTGGTCAACATGCTGCTGGGCAGCGTGGTCGGAATCGGCGCTGCCAAGGCCGTGCTCGGCCATTTCTCCGTGATGGTGCGCGACATCGCGCAGCTGTTCGTCGCCGGACCTCCGGTCGTACGGCACGCGATGGGGTACGACATCGCCAAGGAGGATCTGGGCGGTTGGCACATCCATTGCCGGAACGGGTCCGTCGACAATCCAGCAGAGACCGAGGAGGAAGCCGCTGCCCTGACGCGGCGGTTCCTGTCCTATCTTCCTTCCAGCGTGTTCGAGCCACCGCCGGTGCAGGCCCCGGATCCCCGGGACCCGCCCGCCCGCCGCGAGGAGGAGCTCTTCACGATCGTCCCGCGCAAGCGCACGGCGACGTTTGATCTGCGGCAGGCGATCCGACTGCTCGCGGACAAGGATTCCTTCTTCGAGATCGGGCCCCTGTGGGGGGCCGATCAGGTCACCGGCTTCGTGCGCTTCAACGGATATCCGATGGGAGTAATCGGCTCCGACAGCCAGCACGCCAACGGCGGGGCGCTGACGGCCGACGGGTGCAGCAAGCTGCGCCGCCATCTGGACCTCTGCGATCTCTTCCATCTGCCGGTCCTGAATCTCGTGGACAATCCCGGCTTTGCCGTCGGCTTGGAGCATGAAATCAGGGGCGCGATCCGGCGCGGCGGCGAGTGGATGGTGGCCTTCGCGCAAGTACAGGTGCCGATCTTCACGGTGATCATGCGGCGCAGCTTCGGGGTCGCGGGCAACAACTACGCGACTCCCAACGTCCACCCGTCCGTCCGTGTGACCTGGCCGGCGGCGGACGTCGGCGGCATCCCCCCGGAGGGCGGAATCGAAGCGGCCTACCGGCGCCAACTGGCGGAAGCCGCCGATCCGGCCGCCTTTCGCGAGGAGCTGATGGCCCGGATCGAGAGCGTCCGCGGTCCGGTGGGGCCGTTGTCAAAGTTCCAGATGGAGGAGATGATCGATCCGCGGGACACGCGGCGGTTGGTCTGCGAGTGGCTGGAGACCGTGTGGCGGGTGCTCAAGCATCCCGGACGGCTCGGGCCCCGCCCACTGCAGTTCCGGCCGTGACCATGCCCCCGGGCGGACCGGGTGCCACCCGCCGGGCGGCACGGCTCGCCGGCCATGATGCGCGGCCGGTCTGTCGGGCCCCGGCGTTTGACTCGGGCAGGAGCACCGTTCTATACGGCTTGCGTCGCCCTTGATGCGGTTGTGCCACGGCGGACCGGGCTCGGGTGAAGCTCCGGAGACAGTTCATGAAACGCACGTACCAACCGAGTCGGCTTGTGCGCAAGAGACGGCACGGGTTTCGCGCCCGCATGGCGACCAAGGCAGGCCGCCGGGTGCTGGCCAACCGGCGCGCCAGGGGCCGCAAGAAGCTGACCGCATAGCCGGGTGCCACGTCCGCTTCCGAGGCTTCGGTATCGGAAGGACTTCCTGCGGCTGCGCCGCCGGGGCCGGAGCGGCGCCGCACCGGGGCTCGTGTTGCAGACCGCCCCGAACGGACTGGGCTCGGTGGTGCGCGTGGGGTTCACGGCGAGTCGCAAGGTGGGGAACGCGGTGAAGCGGAACCGTGCGCGGCGTCGCCTCGTCGCGTTGGCAGACAACCTGCTTCCGCAACTTGCAATCCCCGGTCGCGACTACGTGCTCATTGCCCGCCGGGAGACCGGCGCCCGCCCGTGGGATCAACTTCGCGAGGATCTGGCCAACGTGCTTGCGCGAGTTCACGCCAGGGGAGGGAACCGATCGTGATCAAACCGAGTGTTCCCGTGCGGGCGCTCTGCGTGCTGATTTCGGCATATCGGCTTCTCGTCTCCCCGGTGCTTGCACCCGCCTGCCGCTATGCGCCGACCTGCTCGGGCTACGCCCTCGAGGCGCTGCGCCGCCATGGAGCGGTGCGCGGATCCGGCCTCGCGCTGCGGCGGATCCTCCGCTGCCATCCCTGGGCCGACGGCGGCTTCGACCCGGTTCCCGAGGCTGAGCCCCGCCGGCCATGACCGACCAGAAGAACCTGCTGCTGGCGATCGTCCTGTCGATTGTCGTCCTGTTCATGTTTCAGGCGCTGTTTCCCAATGAACCGCCGCCGCCGCCGCCACCCACGACCGACGAGGACGGGCGCCCCGGTCCGGACGCCGTCCCGGTACCGGTGCTCCAGGTGCCGGCTGACCGGTCCGAAGCGCTGGCGGAATCGGCGCGCTTTCCGGTCAATCCGGACCGCGACCGCGGCCGCGTGGCCGGATCGGTCGCGCTGCAGGGCCTCCGGCTCGATGATCTGACGCTGCTCGGCTACCGGCAGGAAGCGGGTGGGAGCGAGGAAATCGTCCTGCTCTCGCCCGCCGGTGGGCCAATGGCGTACTTTGCCGAGTTCGGCTGGGTCAACGCCGCCGGCGGCGCCGCCGAGGTGCCGGGCCCCGAATCGTTGTGGGTGGCGGAGGATGGCCGGCAACTGGATGCCGGGGAACCGGTCACGTTCCGCTGGGCCAACGACGCCGGGGTCGTGTTCCGGCAGACCCTGGAGCTGGACGAGAACTATCTGTTCCGGGTGACGCTCTCCGTCACCAATCCGACAGCCGAGGAGCTCGCATTCCACCCGTTCGGCTTCGTCCGGCGCGAGGAACTGCCGGAACTCGTCGGCTTCTACATCCTCCACGAGGGGCCGCTCGGCGTGTTCAACGAGACCCTGGAGGAATTCGACTACGACGACCTGCTCGATGAAGCGCCCGAGACCTTCGAGAGCACCGGCGGCTGGATCGGCATCACCGACAAGTACTGGCTCACGGCCCTCGTGCCCGACCGCACGACCAGCTTTCGGTCGCGCTTTTCCGCGCCGGCCCGGCCCGACGGCGGCGAACGCTACCAGGTCGACTTCCTCGGGCCGGCCATGGCGGTGCCGTCGGGGGGCGAGGCTGTCTACGCGACGCACTTCTTCGCGGGCGCCAAGGAGGTCGACCTGCTCGACGGATACCGGGACGCACTGGAGATACCGCTGTTCGACCGGGCCGTCGATTTCGGCTGGTTCTACCCCATCACCAAGCCGCTGTTCTACGTGCTCCACTGGTTCTCTGGCCTGCTCGGCAACGTTGGTCTCGCGATCCTGGCGCTGACGGTCTGCGTGCGCATCGCGCTCTTCCCGCTCGCCAACCGCAGCTACGCGGCCATGAGCAGGATGAAGAAGGTGCAGCCGAAAATGATGGAGATTCGCGACCGGTACAAGGACGACAAGCAGAAGATGCAGCAGGAGGTCATGGAGCTCTATCGGCGCGAGAAGGCGAACCCGCTGTCGGGATGTCTGCCGATCCTGCTGCAGATCCCGATCTTCTTCGCCCTCTACAAGGTGCTGTTCGTCACCCTGGAGACGCGGCATGAGCCGTTCTACCTCTGGATCCGCGACCTTTCCGCGCAGGATCCGACGACGATCTTCAACCTGTTCGGGCTGCTGCCGTTCACGCCGCCCGGCTTTCTCATGGTGGGTGCGCTGCCGCTGATCATGGGAGCCACCATGTATCTCCAGCAGAAACTCAACCCGACGCCGCCGGACCCGATGCAGGCGAGAATCATGATGGCGCTGCCGTTTGTCTTCGTCTTCATCTTCGCGCCGTTTCCCGCCGGCCTCGTCCTGTACTGGGCCTGGAACAACTTGCTGTCGATTGCCCAGCAGTGGGTCATCATGCGCCGTATGGACGCCCAGACCTGATCCGTCAGATGGCTGCGGACCTGTGGCGGATGGCCGCGCGACACCATGCAGCGGTGGCGGATCTCGCCGGCCTGCCGCCGATGGCGGCACCGGAGGTGTGTTTTGGGGGGCGGTCCAACGTGGGCAAGTCAACGTTGCTCAACGCGGTGCTTGGGCGGCGCCAGCTGGCGCGGACGAGTTCGACGCCGGGGCGCACCCAGCTGCTCCACTTCTACGCACTGGGCGACGCGCTCATGCTGGTGGACCTTCCGGGCTACGGCTATGCCCGGGCGTCGCGGTCGAAGGTGCGGCAGTGGACCCGATTGGTGCGGGATTACCTGCGTGGGCGGGCGAACCTTCGGCGCATGTTCCTGCTCGTGGATTCAAGGCGGGGGCTTGGCGCCCGCGACCGGGACGTGATGGGGGATCTCGACGGCGCCGCCGTGGCCTATCAGGTAGTCCTGACCAAGGTCGACGAGCTGAAGGAGCACGAGCTCAGCCTGCGTCAGCGCGATACCGAGGCCGAGCTTGCCTCCCATCCTGCGGCGTTCCCCGAGCTGCTGGTAACGTCCGCGACATCGGGTCTCGGCATCGACGCCATGCGCGCGGTCCTCGCAGACTTGGCCGTGACGGAATAGGGTGCGCGCATGTCCGACGGATCATCGCCTGCCACCACCGACGACGTGCGTCGGGTCGCCGCCACGTTGGCGGAGGCGTTGCCGTATGCCCGGCGCCACGCCGGCCATACCTTCGTCATCAAGTACGGGGGGGCGGCGATGGGGGATCCGGCCCTCCGGTCCGCGTTTGCCCGCGACATCGTTCTCCTGAAGCAGGTGGGCATTCATCCGGTGGTGGTCCACGGGGGCGGCCCGCAGATCGGCGCGATGCTGGAGCGCCTCAAGATCAAGTCCACGTTCGTGGACGGCCTCCGCGTGACCGACCGCCAGACGGCCGAGGTGGTCGAGATGGTGCTGTCAGGCCGCATCAACAAGCAGATCGTGTCCGATCTCAACCAGGCGGGCGGCCGCGCGGTGGGACTGTCGGGCAAGGATGCCGGACTGTTTCACGCGGAACCGCTGGGTCGGAACGCCGCACGCGATCCCGAGTCCACCATTGAACGCGCGCTCGACTACGGCTTTGTCGGCAGCCCGGTGGATGTGGACGGTTCGATCCTCGATCTCTTCGGTCAATCCGACGTCGTGCCGGTCATCGCGCCGGTCGGAGGGTCGCGGGACGGCGAGACGTTCAACATCAACGCCGACACGGTTGCCGGTGCGATCGCGATTGCCGTCCAGGCGACCCGGCTCTATGTCCTGACGGACGTCCCCGGCGTGCGCGGCGTCGACGGCCAGCTCCTCCCGGCCGTTACCGCGGCCGAAGCGCAGCGCCTGATCGAGAACGGGATCGTGACCGGCGGCATGATCCCGAAGGTGCGAATGTGCATGCATGCGGTCAAGTCGGGGGTCGGGGCCGCGACGATTCTGGACGGCACCACGGCGCACACGCTGCTCGTCGAGGTGTTCACCGAGGCGGGAGGCGGCACCATGGTACGAGCCGGCGACCAGTGAGCAGGCTGCTGGCCGACACGCGGTACTGGATCTTCGATCTCGACAACACGCTCTATCCGGCGAAGGCCGGCATCACCCGCCAGAGCGGGCTGCGGATGCGGAACTTTCTCAAGGACCGCCTGGCGATCACCGATGAAGATGAGGCACGGACGCTGCAACGCCGGTACTTCCGAGACTACGGCCTGACCCTGGTCGGTCTGATCCGCCACCACGGGGTGGACGTGCAGGACTACTTCGATCACGTGTACGACCTCGACCTTTCCGCCATCGCACCGTCCCCGGACCTGGCAACCGCGCTGGCCGCGCTGCCCGGGCGAAGGATGGTCTTCACCAACTCGCCGACCGAGCATGCCGAGCGGGTGCTGGACCGGCTCGACTGCCGGGCGCAGATCGACGCGATCTTCTCGATCCGGGACGCGGAATTTGAGGCCAAGCCCGCACCCGCCGCCTACCGCCGCCTGGTCGAGGTGCACGGGGTGGCGCCCGACCGGGCGGTGATGTTCGAGGACATTCCGCGCAATCTGCGCCCCGCCTCCAACCTCGGCATGCGCACCGCCTGGATTCGCGGAGACATGCCGGAGCATCTGATGGACGGCCTGACCGAGCGCGACTTCGATTTTGTCGTTGACGATCTCGTCGGGTTCTTGGCACGAACGGCCGCTGAACGCCAATGGGGAGCCAGCACATGACCGCCAGCACACTGGAAGCAGCGATCGAGGCAGGTTGGGAGCTTCGCGAGAAGGTCGACGCCAGCACGCAGGGCCCGCTCCGCGAGGCAGTGACCGAGGTGCTGGCGCAGCTCGACGCCGGGGAACTGCGCGTGGCCGAGAAGCGTGCCGGCGCCTGGCAGGTCAACGAGTGGGCCAAGAAGGCCGTGCTCCTGTCCTTTCGACTCTCGCCCACCGTGACCATTTCCGGCGCGCCCGGCGGTGCGTACTGGTGGGACAAGGTTGATTCCAAGTTCGCCGGCTGGACCGCGGAGCGGTTCGAGCAGGCCGGCTTTCGCGCGGTGCCGGGCTGCGTCGTGCGGCATTCCGCCTACGTGTCGCCCGCCGCGGTCCTGATGCCCTGTTTTGTGAATGTCGGTGCGTACGTGGGCAGCGGGACGATGATTGACACCTGGGCCACGGTCGGGAGTTGTGCCCAGATCGGACGGAACTGCCACATCTCGGGCGGCGTCGGAATCGGCGGGGTGCTTGAGCCCGTTCAGGCCAAGCCGGTGATCATCGAGGACAATTGCTTCATCGGCGCCCGGTCCGAGGTGGCCGAAGGCGTGATCGTCGAGGAAGGGGCGGTGCTGTCGATGGGGGTGTTCATCGGGCAGTCCACCAAGGTGGTGGACCGCGCCACCGGTGAATTTGTCCGTGGCCGGGTTCCGGCCGGTGCCGTGGTGGTGCCAGGCACCCTGCCCGGCAACCCACTCCCAGACGGGAAGGCCGGCCCGGCCCTCGCCTGTGCCGTGATCGTCAAGCGGGTCGACGCCCAGACCCGGGCGAAGACTTCCGTGAACGAACTCCTGCGCGACTGACCGATGCGGGGGCCGAGCTCTGGCCGGACTTCCGGCCGCGATCGGGCGAGCCGGGCCTGATCGTCCCGACGCGGGCCCGCGTCCGAGCGGGCTCGTCAGGCCGTCAGAAAAGGGGCCCTGGAGATGCCGGT
>JAGWAT010000008.1 GCA_021296265.1 Alphaproteobacteria bacterium
GGCATCGGATACGACGATGTCAACCCTTCGATATAAGCGCCAAATGTTTCAGTCCATCTGACTTTCCGCAACGAGTGCGATGGCACTTCGTCGAACATTGATCCAGAATAATTTCGCGCCTGGTCAGGACGACCCGACCCAGGCTCCCGCAATCATCACGGGGCCACTGACTAGCCTCGCGGGACCTCTCGCGCCAGTTTGCGCAGCGTTCCCAAGAGTTCCGCGTCGTTGATCACTCGGGGAACCTTGTGTTGCCCTCCAAGCTTCCCGCGATCCCGCATCCATGCAGCAAATCCTCCCGGAGGCAGGACGGCAATCCGCGGCGGATTGAGGCCCCACCCGTCAGCGCGATGGGCCGCGTAGTCCTCATTCAGCCGCATCAGGACCGAGTCGATGGTTGCCGCAAAGTTTCGGGCGCGCGCCCGTTCAACCTCGGCGTCCGCAAATTCGACGACAAAGAGATGGCCTCCTCGTTCACCGCTGCGTTCTGAAAACAGGCTGCCAACGGCGAAGTCGGTCACCGACGTACCGATCGTCCCCGCTGCTTCCGCAACCGCCTGCTCCAGCTCGGCTCCAATGACGTGCTCGCCGAACGCGGACAGCGTGTAGCTGGTTCGACCTGTCACCACGACCCGCGGCGGGTCGCGTCCGACCAGCGTGACGGTGTCGCCCACCACGTACCGCCACAGGCCCGCTGCGGTCGAGACGACCAAGGCGTAGTTCTCGCCGATCTCGGCGTCACCAATCCAGCGGCAATCGGGTACCCCGGCTCCCACCTCGCTCACCGGAATGAATTCGTAGAAGATCTCGTTGTCGAGGAGAAGGCGCAGGCCATCACCGTCAGCAGCGTCGGCAACTCCGAAGAAGCCTTCGCTCGCCGGATAGACCTCGCGGGTTTCCGCCTTGGTCCCGTCGAGCAACGCTGCAAAGCGATCCCGGTACGGAGCCCAGGCGACGCCGCCGTGCACGAGCAGTTCCAGGTCCGGGTAGACAGGGGCAATCCGCCCATCGGCAACACCCGCGATTTCGAGAAGTCGGTCGAAATAGATGAGGAGCCAACTCGGTGTCCCACCGACCGCGCGGATGTCCTCCCGCAGGGAGCGCCGGGCAAATTGCTCGACCTTCGTCTCCCAGTCCGCGATGCGCTCAAGATGACGCGGTGGAAAGTAACGCACTCCCGCCCAGATCGGTCGAACCGCCGACGCAATCCCGCTGAGGTCGCCGCTGTACACGCCACGGGCTTGGCACGTCAGGCCCGTGGAACCTCCGAGCATGAAGCAGCGCCCGGCCAGAATTCGACTCCCGGGGCGGTTGGCCACGTGATGGGCGAGAAGATCAACGACGGCACGGGTATTGGCGCGGTTGATGGCACGGCTGACCGGGATGAACTTGGTCGTCCCGCGGGTGGTCCCCGACGACAGGGCAAAGTACGGGATCGTGCCGCTCCAGGTGCAGTCGGCCAAGCGAGGAAACGAATCTTTCCAGTACGTGTCCCAGAACGCTTCATAGGTCCGGATCGGAACCCGCTGGCGATAGTCAGTCAACGACCGAATCGCTCCGAAATCGTGATCCCGTCCGAAGCGGGTGCCGCGCGCGCGCTGGACCAGGGACAGCAGGACGCGCTGCTGGACCGCGGCCGGATTCATGTGCTTGAGCTGACCGAGCCGCCGGTTGGCGTAAGCCCGAAGGATCCAGGTGGCGTCGTACACGGGTCAGACCACGGAGCAGAGTCCGTCGGGCCACGGTCGTCCCGGCAGGCAGGAGTCTGCGCCCCGGGCCAGGGGCAGGCCCGGGAGAAGCCTGTTCAACCGCACGGAGGCCTGGAAAGCCCGCAGGACCCAGTTCCCCGTCAGCCGGGTGGGCCCGCTTGATCCGTCACCGTGGGTTCCAGGCACTGCAGTCAGAACACGCCTTCCCGACGCCCCGCGAGCGCCCGCCTGCTTGATCGAATGCGACCGGATGTCGTTCAACACGGTGGGCGCATTGCTCCATCAGCACGGTCGCGGAAGATCCCACTTGAGGTGAACCCGCACTCCTCGTGCACGAGACAATGAACCATGTGGCCTAGTCTGACGAAACGGCGGCCGGTGCCGCGTCGCGTCCAGCCCCCTTGTTGTCCAGAACCAGCTTGTGCGGAAAGTGCTCACGGACCGCCTCGAGCGACAACGGCATGCGCACGTAGGTGCCGTCGCGCCACAGCGGCCACTGGTCGAGCATGGTCGTACTGTTTAGCCATCCGTCCTGACCGCCGAGGAGCACGAAGTAGTTCGCGTCGAGATCGGTGAGATCGGAAATATGGCGCGCGTTGGCACCGTACCGCACCCGGTGCCGCTGGGAGGAGGAGTCATGTGCGGTCTTCATGAGCGTGTCCGAACTACCCCCGACTCCGTGCTCGGCAAAGCGGTAGCGTTCTCCGATCAGCGGGGCAGACGCGAGCGGATGCGCCAGTTCCAGTCGGTGCATGTCCGCCCAATCGGTGTAGGCATGCAGCCCGGTGGCCGCCGCCTCCAGCCCCGCGGCGAGCGCCCCCCGCACGGCCTGGGCACTCGCAGACGTCACGTCGGCCGGCAGCAGGGCAGCCATCCGTCCGACCGCGGCGAGCTCCACGCCCTTCTCCTCGCCGAACGCGAGCGGATAGAACGCGCGCACGAAGCCGTCCCGGAACTGCTCGAAGCTGACGGCGCCAACGGACTCCGGCCGGTAGTGCCCGTCCCACTCGCGCATTCTTCGGATCGCCTCCGCGGCATCTCCGGTGACGGCTGCGGTCAGACCAGCAACATCGAGCCGGGCGACAAACAGATCACGGAGCGCGACCGCCGAAGCCATCTGCACGTCCCGCTGCAGTGCCATGACGGTTCCCAGGTCGACCGGGGTTTCCGATTCGACCACTTCCGCCATGCGCCGGACGCGATCGTCGGACGAGAAGAAGAACCCGACCGGCATTCCGGCCGTCGACGGGCGATTGTTCGCTGAAGCCAGGTAGCCGGATTCGGGATTGAGGCTGAACGGCAGGTCCTCGGCGGACTGCATGGCGTTCCAGTCGACGCCCGCCGCTTCCAGTTCGAGAATCATGTCGCGAGGCGAGGTCGTGCGGAGCGGCAGCTGGACGGCCATGACCTGCCCGATATTGCCCTGATCGTCCGCGTACAACATGTTCTGTCCAGGCACTGCAAAGCCTTCGAACGCGGCCCGGAACTCAGTAAATTCGCGCGCCCGGCTAGCCGCCAGCATCGAGCCGATCTCGTCACTCGCCCGATGACCCGTCCAGCGCAGCGCAATCGGCGGGAGATCGTACTCGGACAAAATCGGGACCTCGGAGAGCACCGGGCCATGGGGCGTTTCCCGAACGGTGATCTCTTCGTCGAACCACCACCGCACCGCGATCCGCTCTTGCCGTTCGGAGATCTCCGACGCCGGCAGCCCGCTGACGTCGAGAAGATCGCTCGAGGCCGCCCGCATGTTGGTGCCCCCCCAGGCGATGTGCGGATTGCGCCCGATGGCGAAGATCGGCAGTCCGGGCCCCATGAGCCCGACCACGTGATACGACGGCGACTTCACCCCCGCGATCAGCCACACGTTGGGCACCAGGATGCCGAGGTGTGGATCGTTCGCGATGATGCTCCCTCCCGTTGACGTACGCACCGGCCCAAGTGCCAGGCTGTTGCTGCCGGATCGTCCGAGGCCACCCAGCAATTCGTGCAGGCCGGCGGTCTTCGCGTCCCCGTCAAAGCTGGGCAGCGACGCACTGCCGTGCCGAACCAGTCGCGCCCACAACTCCGGCCAGTCCGACCGGTCCCGTAGCGGCAGCAGGCTCGCCCACACCAGCCAATTGACGTCGGTGCCCGCCAAACGCCCGATCGTCAGCACATCCGCGACAGTCCAGGGTTCCCGCGACAACCCCAGGACCCGAAACTCATGCGGCAGCTCTCCGGCGATCGCCAGATAGTGGTTGATGCCGTCGACGAACCGCTGGGTCCAGCGCCTGGATCGGTCATCCATTTGCCGCTCGATTTCCGCCGCTGCGCGCGAGAAGGAAAGGGTCCTGAGTCCTCGATCGACATCGAGACCAATGGGGCCGACCATTTCAGACAGGCGGCCTTGGGCCAGCATCCGCACCAAGCCCATTTGCCCCAGCCGAAGGTGCGCATGCACGAGGCCGAGCGCAAAGGCCGCGTCGTCGTCACTGTCCGCCTCCACGAACGGGATCTGGTGTTCGTTCCAGTAGATGTTGACGCGGTGCTCCAGCGGGAGAGATCGTATGGGAAACGCAGCCAGACGATCGGCCAGGCTGGCCGGTTTCGGCATGGGCGCGAGCACCGTGCAGCCTGCCATGCAGCCGCCGGCAACCGCGAGGCCGAGCAGACGGGCAGCTCGGGATGCCATGCCGGTGTATCCGGCCATCAGCGACCTATTTCCATCGGTGCTCGTCCTTCCCCGTCAGTGGGCGCGCGAGACTTAACTTGGCCTCGGTGTGGCACCCGTGTACATGAGGGTCTAAGGCGGAAACCGGTGCGCCGGAACTGGAGGGTTTCTAACCAGGACCCATGCACGATTGTATCGCACAGGGAGAGCCGGTCCCCCGCTCGATGATCGGCGAGTTCGTCGATTCGAGTGCACTGTTTCCCGACTCCGCCGCGCTCCACCGACGGCTGCATGACGACGGCTACCTGTTTCTCCGGGGCCTCCACGATGTCGACGCGGTGCTCGCGGCCAGACAGGAGGTGTTCGCGCGGCTGGAAGCGGTCGGGGAGGTCGCGAGCCCGGCACGGGACGGTATTTTCACCGGAGCCAGCCATCGCCGTGAGCGGGAGCCTGATCTCGGGGCGTTCTGGAAGTCCGTGTCCGAAGGTCCGTGCCTGCGCGCAGTGACGCATGGCCCCAGGATCCGCCAGATCATCGGTACCGTGTTTGGCGAACCCGCGGTGCCGCACGACTACGTATTCCTGCGCCCCGCTCCCGTGGGGAGGTCCACCGGGCCGCACTGCGACTACCCCTTCTTCGCGCGGACCACCGAGAACGTCGTCACCGTGTGGACGGCACTTGGACCGATTCCGCTTTGCGAGGGCCCGCTGACGGTCGTGGCGGGCTCGCACCGTTTCGACGACCTGGTCGAAGCCACACGCGGGTTCGACTTGGCAAGCATTTCCGATCGCCAAGCCACACGGCCGGAAAACCACGTGGCCTTCGCACGCTCACGGAACACGCGGCTCCTGAGTGCGGAATTCGGCCCCGGCGACATTCTCGTCTTCGGCATGTTCACGTGGCATGGCTCGCTTGACAACCACTCACCGGTGGGCCGCCTCCGGCTCTCCAGTGATGTCCGGTTCCAGCCGGTGAGCGAACCCAGAGACCCACGCTATTTCGGTGCTGACCCCGGTGGCACGACCGGTGTCGGCTACGGAGAACTCAACGGGGCAAAGCCGCTCACGGAACCTTGGCACATCCGCTGAACTGTCCCGCTATCAAGGCGTCACGCGCCGGCGGTTACGGCCGCTGGTCCCGCGACCTGTGTCAGCCCCAGGGCCCTGGCCGCCAGGGAGGCCGTCCGCGGCCAGAGGAGCGGCGAAACCGGATGTCGATCGGGCGTGTTCGGGCCTCCTCGCTTCTCGGCCCGCCATCGGCCAGCCATGCAACGCCTCGACGCTTGAAGACGCCAATCAGCAACATACCGGCAACGAACCCACCGACATGGGCCACGAACGCTACCCCCGGGGAGCCTGGCGGAGTCAGCGCCGCCTGCACGGCCTGCCCTCCGAACCAGAGCCCGAGCAGCACCCAGGCACGAAGACGGATGATCGTGACAAAAATGCCGAGAAACACCAGGGTGGACACACGTGCGCGCGGGAACAGCAGCAGGTACGCTCCCAACACTCCCGACACAGCTCCACTCGCGCCAATCATCGGTATCTCTGAGAGCGGCGCACTCGCGACCTGGGCGAGCGCCGCCCCGACACCGCACAGCAGGTAGAACACCAGGAACTTGACGTGGCCTGAGGAATCTTCGATGTTGTTCCCGAAGATCCATAGAAACAGCATGTTGCCGCCGAGATGCATCCAACCCCCGTGCAGGAACATCGACGTGAATACCGTGATCAGCGGATCGATGCCCCCGGGGATGAACGGACCCGCGCCCAGCAGGTGCGCCGGGATCAGCCCGAAATACCAAACGATCTCGTCCTGATGTGGCTGCGAGGCCTGCCAAAGAAAGGTAAGGACACAGACCACGATAAGCCCGACCGTGACGTAGGGCCGGTGCCGTGTGGGGTTGTCATCCCGAAGCGGGAACATCGGGATTCAGAATCGCCAGGACGTCGCCGGCCACGACGCCGTCGCCGTCGGCCGCCACGAAGAGCGGGTTGACCTCGATTTCGGCAATCTGCGGAAACGCAGCCGCCATCGCTGACAGGGCCGACAGAGCCGCCGCCGCCGCCTGCACGTCGCTCGGCGTGCCGGTTCGGGCACCGTCCAGCAGCGGAAAGGTTCGCAGCGAGTGAATCATGACCTTGGCCTGATCTACGGTGACCGGAGCAGGCATCAACGCGACGTCGTCCAAGACCTCGGCCGCCGTCCCGCCCGCCCCGACCAGGGCAACGGGGCCGAACGCCGGGTCGTGGCGGACGCCGAGCAGCAGTTCCGTGGCTTTGGGTACCATGCGGTGCACTGCGACCCCGTCGATCACGGCATCCGGCCGGTGCTTTCGGACTGCAGCCAGAATCCGATCGTACGCTTCGCGGACCCGGTCCGCCCCCTCAAGATCCAGCGCGACCGCCCCGACTTCCGTCTTGTGGGGAAGGTCGGGACTCTCGACCTTGAGCACCGTCGGTCCCTCCACCTGCCCGGCAATGCGCACCGCTGCGGCCGAGTCTTCCGCCAGGGCGATCCGGCCGACGGGAATGTCGAGAGCCGCGATCAGTTGCATGCCTTCCCCTTCCGACAGCGTCGTCCGGTCGGCTCGGGAAGCCACGAGACCGGCCAATTGCGCCCTTGCTGCCGTCGCCAGTTGCGGCGCGGTCTTCTCGGGCGGCGGGCGGCGGAACAATGAACGTAGGGCCCGGATGGCCCGCTCAGGTGTCCCGAACACGGGCACGCCGTGGTCGGCCAGATAGCTGGTGAACTCGGCGGCAGTGTGCGGACAGGAAAAGACAAACGGCTTCGGCGAGCTCGCCGCCGCTGCCAAGATGGCTTCCGCAAAGTCCATCGTCTTGGGTCGATACATCCCGAAAATGGCAAGAACGCCCTCGACGCTCGGGTCGGATAGCAGGGCCTCGAGGTACCGCGGCAGGACGTGCGGCTCTTCCAGGTGCTGTAGCGCCAAGTCGACCGGATTCACGGGATGGATGAACGGAGGCAGGTGCTCGCGAAGCCTCGACCGCGTGGCCGGGCTGAATTCAGCGAGGGCCAGGCCCGATTGCCTGACCTTGTCCGCGACCAGGACGCCGAGCCCGCCGGAGTTGCCGAAGACGGCGACCCGCGGCGACCCGTCGCCTGCCGGCGCAACTGCGGGCGCACGGACCGCGGTCTCGATCAGGTCGAAGAACTCCTCCAGCCCGTCCGCCTCGATCACGCCGTTCGCACCGAAGATCGAACGGTACACCCGGTAGTCGCCGGCCAACGAGCCGGTGTGGGACCGCGCCGCGCGCGCCGATTCCTCGGACCTCCCCACCTTCAGGATGACCACCCGCTTGCCGGCGGCGCGGGCCATCGCCAGTGCGTGGCTCAGCTTTCGCCCGTCGCGCGCACCCTCCATGTAGGAAGCGATCACCTTGATGGCCGGGTCACCAGCGTAGTGCGCGATCACGTCGGCAATCTCGATTCCCGCTTCGTTTCCCACGCTGACCAGGGTGCCCACACCCAACCGCCGCTCGACCTGTTCGACGATTGCGAGGCTGACGAACATGCCGGACTGGCTGACAAAGCCCACCGAGCCTGCCGGGAGCTCGCCGACCTGCAGCGAGGAGGCGAAACTCGCCATCAGCCCCGAATGGCGATTTACGACACCGATGCTGTTGGGCCCGCACAGGACCATTCCGTGCGCCTCTGCGATCTCGATCAGTTCCCGCTCAAGGTGGGCGCCTGACACCCCCACCTCACGGAATCCGGCGGTAAACATCACCGCCGCCGGAATCCCGCGCGTCGCGCAGGCCCGGAGCGCTTCCGTGGCCAACGACACGCGAACGGTGATAACGGCGAGATCCGGAGTCTCCGGGAGGTCGGCCACAGACGCATAACAAGGCCTGCCGTCGATCTCGGTGCGGCGCGGATTGACCGCGTAAATCGGCCCCCGAAAGCCGCCGGCAATCGAGAACGGAATCGGCCGCCCGCCTGCCCGGTGAGGCTCGGGAACCGCTCCGATCACGGCCATGGACCGCGGCGCCAACAACGGTGCAAGGTCCGGAAACTCGTACGTGCTCATGTCAGTGCTGTCCCGAAGGGTGTCCCGCGCGCTGCGATCGGATTCCGCGATGGTCACGCTGTGGCCGGCAGGCCCGAAGGCGGTTGGCTCCGGCATGCGGCGATCAGCAGGCTGCGGAGGCTGGAGCACCGCTGCACGTCTTCGTCATTGCCAATTGCCCGCTCCAGCGCGCGGCGCTGACCGACCAGGACGACCAGGCTCTTGGCGCGTGTGACGGCCGTGTACAACAAGTTCCGGCGGAGCATGATCCGATGCTGAAACGTCATCGGAACCACCACCACGGGATACTCCGAGCCCTGCGACTTGTGGATGGTTACGGCATAGGCGTGCTGCAGCTGCCCGAGCTCACTGAGTCCATAGCTGACCCGCTGTCCACTCATCCGGACCCAGGCCAGGCGTTCCTCCGGGTCGTACTCCTGAACCATGCCGATATCGCCGTTGTAGACCTCCTTCTCGTAGTTGTTCTCCACCTGCATCACCCGATCCCCAACCGCGTACCGCAGATCGCCGCGTCCGGGGAGTCGTTCGCCCTGCCCGTTCAGTCGGTTCCGCAGCGCGTCGTTCAAATGTTCCGTCCCGAGCACCGTCCTGCGCATCGGCGTCAGCACCTGGATCTCGTCCGGTCGACGCCCGTAGCGTGCGGGGATCCGCTCCGCCACCAGCCGTACGATCAGCACGGCGGCGCGCTCGGCTTCCTCACAGTCCACGAACAGGAAATCGCCGCCGGCGTCTGGCGAGCCGAATTCCAGCGGGGCGCCGCTGTTGACTCGGTGCGCGTTCGTCACGATCTGGCTGCCCTCGGCCTGCCGGTGCACCTGCCGCAACGTTTCCACGGGCGCGATCTCGGCGCGAATGATGTCGCTCAGCACGTGGCCCGGGCCGACGGACGGCAGCTGGTCCACATCCCCGACCAGGAGCAGCCGGGCGGTATCCGGAATGGCCTGCAGCAGCGAGGCCATGATCGGGACGTCGACCATCGATACCTCGTCGACGACGACCAGATCGGTTTCCAGCAGGCGTTCACGGTTGCGCCGGAAGCGACCGTCGTTCGGGTCAAATTCCAGCAACCGGTGGATCGTCTTCGCCTCCAGACCCGACGTCTCCGACAGGCGTCGTGCCGCCCGGCCGGTCGGGGCGCACAGGTGCGTCCGCAGACCCTTGGCCCGCAGAATCCGCAGGACCGAATTGAGAATGGTGGTCTTCCCCACACCCGGCCCACCGGTGACCACGGCAACCTTTGTAGTGAGTGCTGTCCCCACCGCGTGTTCCTGGTCCCGCGCCAGCCGCAGTCCTGTCTGTCGCTGCACCCATTCCAGCGCCTGCGGAACGTCGATCGGGGTCTCCTTCAGGGGGCGCCGCTGCAAGGCAGCCAGTACCTTGGCGATGGTTCGCTCCTGCCGGTGGATGCGGTCGGTGAACACACACGGAACGCCCTCGACCTCCACGCGTACCAGCATCCCCTCGGCGAGTTCGCCCGCGAGTGCGGACCGGATGGCCTGCTCGTGCGGACCAAGCGTCTTGACGGCCTCCTCGATGAATGCCGCTTCCGGCAACCCGCAGTGACCGTCGCGATCCCGCGCCGTTGCCAGCACGAAGTAGAGACCGGCCTGGAGGCGCATCGGCGCGGCGCCGGTAATGCCGAGGGTGCGCGCGATGTTGTCGGCAATCGCGAACCCGATGCCCCGGATATCGGCGATCAGGCGGTATGGATTGGCCTCGACGATGCGGGCTGCATCCTCCCCGTACTTCCGGAATACGGCGGCAGCGCGGGCCGACCCGAGTCCGTGGTCTTCGAGCCAGATCATCACCTCGCGGGTTCGCTTTTCCCCGGTCCAAGCGGCCTGGATTCCGTCCAGTGTCTCTTGCCCGATACCGGGGACCTCGAGCAGGCGCTCGGGTTCGTGGTCGATCACGCGCAGGACGTCATCACCGAATCGTGCGGAGATACGCTCGGCCAGTTTCGGGCCGATTCCTTTCAGGCGGGATGCCAGGTAGCGCGCGGTGCCCCTGCGCGACACCGGCAACTGGACCGAGACCCGCTGGGCCCGAAGCTGCCGCCCCCACTGCGGACTGTTCTCCCATTGCCCTTCGGCGGTCACGTGCTCCCCGACCGCCACCCGATCCACCACGCCAAGGACAGACACCGGGTCGCGCAAGCCGGCGACATCCACCCGGAAAATGGTGTAACCGGTATCGTCATTGCGAAACGTGATTCGGGCAACGTGCCCTTCGATGGTTTCCACGTTCGGGAGCTCGGCTTGTACCGGCTCCCGCACTTCCTCAGGACTCATGCCTGCCCGCCGCGTGTCAACACCCGGCCGGCTCCAGATCTGCGCCGTCGCCGCTGCAACACTCCTGAATCACCGCGATGCGGGCGTCATATTCGATCCACCGCTCCGTGAACCGAGCCAGCCCCCCGCTCAAAATGGCGGGGAGTCGGAATCATCGCTTGACGGGGAGACGGTTTCGATGCCTCCGTCCTTGACACGGATCTTGCTGATCCGTTCCTGCGCCTCGTTCAATTTCCGCTCGCAGTGGTCGCGGAGCTGGACGCCCCGCTCATAGGCCTTGATCGCCTGCTCGAGGTCCACATCGTCGCGATCGATTTCCTCGACGATCGCCTCGAGCTTTTCGAGGGCTTGCTCGAACGACAGTGCCTGCAGGTCCGCGTCTTCCATGGAGCCGCTCCTCGATCAAATTTGCGACTGCAGCCAGTTCTCGCGGCCGACCGCCTTGACGAGCCCGAGCTGGGTTTCCAGCCAGTCCACGTGCTCTTCCTCCGAATCAAGGATGCCCCGAAGGACGTTCCGGGACACGAAATCCTGGACTGACTCCGCGTGTTCGATGGCGTCCCGCAGCGCGGGGATGGCCTCCCGCTCAAGCGCGAGGTCGCATTCCAGGCATTCAACCGGGTCCTCGCCAATCCGCACTTTGTGGAGGTCTTGCACGTTCGGCAGACCCTCGAGGAACAGGATTCGTTGCATCAGTTCATCGGCATGCTTCATTTCGTCGATCGATCCCGCGTGCTCCTTGTCGGCTAGTGACCCGTAGCCCCAGTCGCGGAACATGCGCGAGTGCAGAAAGTACTGATTTATGGCCGTCAACTCGTTCGTCAGGACCGAGTTGAGATGCCGGATGACCGTCTTGTCGCCCTGCATGATTCCTCCGTGCAATGCCGCACGCGAGCGTGCGCCGCATCACCGTTGTCCACTCGTCCGCGCCCCGGACATCCGCCTTGTCAGCCGCATCGTAGCACGCCCGGGCTGGCTATAGTCTGAGTATCGCACGGGCCACCCGGCCGCTCAGCAGCGTGGGAGCGAACACCTCATGGACCAGAAGATCGTACTCGTTACCGGAGCCGGATCCGGAATTGGCCGCAGCGTCGCCCTGGCGTTCCTCAAGCACGGGCACTCGGTCGTCCTCGCCGGCCGCCGCCGCGACCGGCTGGACGAGACTGTGAGCCTTGCGGGTCCGGATGGTGCACAAGCGCTGCCGGTAGCCACGGACGTCGGTGATCCCCTGGCTGTGGATCAACTGTTCGCTGCTACCCGGGAGCGCTTCGGCCGGCTCGACGTACTCTTCAACAATGCCGGGGCTGGAGCGCCACCGGTGCCCATCGAGGAGCTCACTTGGGAGCAGTGGAAGACCGTCGTCGACGTGAACCTGCACGGTGTCTTCCTGTGCACCCGCGGGGCGGTCGGCATGATGAAGAATCAGTCCCCGCAGGGCGGCAGGATCATCAACAACGGTTCGATTTCCGCTTACGTCCCGCGGCCGAATTCGAGTCCTTACACCGCAACGAAACATGCGGTTTCCGGACTCACCCGATCGACCTCGCTGGACGGGAGGGCCTTCAACATCGCGTGCGGCCAGATCGACATCGGCAATGCGGCCACCGACATGACCGCTGGCATGGCCAAGGGTGTGATGCAGGCTGACGGCTCTAAGAAAGTCGAGCCCCGTTTCAACGTCCAGCACGTCGCCGACGCCGTCCTCTATATGGCAAACCTGCCACTCGACACCAACGTGCAGTTCATGACCGTCATGGCAACCACGATGCCATACATCGCCCGTGGTTAACGTGGAGGTCGCCTAGCTGCGCGGTTCCCTCTCGCACCCAGCAGCCTCCCCGGACTGCAAACTCAGCGGAGCAGGAGCGGAGAGAACTTCAACGATCGTGTCCCGGCACCGGCCGCACTGCGGACGACACCCCATGTGCCGGTACACGCCCCCCGGCGTGGACGCGCCGGCCCCGGCCGCGCTACGGACGTCCGAGCAGCGAATGGAATTGCACAGGCAGACGTACAACTGCGGTCTCCGAAACTCGGCGGCAACGTTAACTCTGGTGCGAATGATTGTCAACCGCAGAACTTGGGGCGCGGCGCAACGACTAAGAGCGCCTGCGGGCGTGGCACCGCAGATCTGCCGACGACACCCGGCTGCAGGATCAGCCCGGCGAACTGCAAGCGATCTCCGTGCGGAAACCCATCACCCTCATCGCCGCACATAAAGACCCGGTAGGACCGAGATGCCGGCGCTGCGGAACGCCTGGCAGCCTCCCCCGGTGGACCCGGTGCAACGTCTGACTGCGCGAGCGGGACCACAGTTTCCTTACGAGGCGTCCCGCCTTCGATCGACGGCACGAGCCGCCTCTCCCGCTGCTTTCGACCGTTCGCCAAGCCATTCCTCGCAGTCCCCGCTCGGGTCGCCACCACCTTGATTCGACCATCCGGCGACCTCCTCGGCGCGATCGAACGCCGTCGTTCCGTTTACGCGTATAGGCGCTACGATCGCGCCTCCCCGTTGCGCCATAACCGAAGTGCTTGCCATGCCCGATTCGCCGGTCCGCCGACCGACCACGACCGACATCCGTGCCGCCAAGGACGTTAGGGAACCGCTCGCCTGCCTCACCTGCTACACCGCCCAAATGGCGCGGGCGATTGACGAGCACGTGGACCTGATCCTGGTCGGTGACAGCCTCGGCATGACCATTTACGGCTTTGACACGACGTTGCCGGTTACCCTCGACATGATGGTCGCGCACGGCCAAGCCGTGGTCCGGTCAACACGATCAACCTTCGTGGTCGTGGATCTTCCATTTGGCAGCTACGAAGCCAGCGAGGAGCAGGCTTTTCGCAGCTCCTCGCGCATTCTCGCCGAAACCGGCGCCCAGGCCGTTAAGCTAGAAGGCGGCGTGGAGGTTGCGCAAACGGTCCGGTTTCTGGTGGACCGTGGCATTCCGGTCATGGCGCATGTCGGGCTCATGCCGCAGCGAATTCAGGCCCTTGGTGGGTTTCGCGCCCAGGGACGTACACCGGAGACCGCGCTCGCCGTCATCCGGGACGCCGAAGCTGTCGCCGCCGCCGGCGCATTCGCGGTCGTCGTCGAGGCCGTCCCCGTCGACACCGGCAAGCGGGTGACCGAAGCGGTCCCGATTCCCACGATCGGGATCGGCGCCGGACCCCACTGCGACGGGCAAATCCTGGTGATCCACGATGCGCTCGGGCTGTTCCCGGCGTTCACCCCGCGGTTCGTGAAGCGCTACGCGGAATTGGGTGCGGCGATGTCGGATGCGGCTGCCCAGTACGCCGCGGAGGTTCGATCGCGGACGTTTCCCGCGCCGGAACACACGTTCAAAGCCGCCGGGGGCGTCGCCAACCCGGCACCTCGGGATCCGTAGCGCCTCCCGGCCAGAGCCGACCGGTGAACCCGCTGCGTCGCTGCCTCATTCGGCCCCCCCTGCAGCGCAGTCGGCACAGCTTCCGCCGCCTCGCCACGAACGGGCCGCTGAAGACGTCTTGCCGGCACGTCGGGGTCGTGGCAGCCCTTGCCTCGGACACAGTGAGGGAGGAGAAGCCGGAAGAGCAGGTGATCCAGCCCGGTAAATCACCGCGGGACCGGCGCTTTACCATCACCTTCCTGCGGCGATCCAGATCCATGCCTCGGCCAGCGAGATACGCGAAGATCGAGACGTTGAAGTACCCCTCGTGATGGGTGCGGGCGGCGAAGCGCCCGAACAGCCCGGAAAGCGCGTCGTTCACCCCGCGTGACACCAACCAGGCCGACTTGCAGTAGCGACTGCCGATCACCACCTGATGTTCAGCCGAGGCGCTTCGGGCTTCGGCGGGATGGGGGCCGCCCATTGGCCCCATCGAAGGAGATCAAGATGAACGCTTTTGACTTAGGACCCCTGCTTCGGACCGGGATCGGCTTCGAGCGGATCAACCGCGTACTTGGGAGCATGGCTGAAGACTTGCGGGATGTTCCCACGTATCCGCCGTACAACATCGAGAAGACCGCGCGGGACCAGTACCGGGTGACCATGGCGGTCGCCGGGTTTGGTGAGGAGGACCTGGATATCGGCGTAAAGGAACACACGCTGACGGTCCGCGGCAAGAAGGATCCCGAGAGCGCCCAGCCGGAGTACCTCTACCGCGGAATCGCAACCCGGGAGTTCGAGCGCCGGTTCCGCCTCGACGAGTATGTCCGGGTGACTGGCGCCCACCTCAAGGACGGCCTGCTGCACGTCAACCTCGTGCGCGAAATCCCGGAAGAGAAGAAGCCGCAGCGGATTGCCATCACGAATTCCGCCGGCTAAGGCCGCAAGCCTGTGGAGCGGGCCGGTGGCCGCCGGCCCGCCTCCCATTCAGTGATCCCGAGCCCGGGACCTGACCACCGACAGCCCCATTTTCTTCAGCGGAAATCGTGGTTGCGGGTCCGCAACGGCCGGCTCAGATGCCGTCCACGACAAACAGGTCGCCTACTGACGCCGACAGGCGCAATTCTCGGAGGGGAACGTATTCCGGGGAGTTGTACCAGCCCAGGGCGGCCTCACGGTCCGCAAACTCCAAACAAACAGTTCGGCGGTCCGGCATCGCCCCTTCCAGCACCTCGCTGGCGCCGCCGCGCACCAAGTACCGGCCGCCATGGCGCTGCACGGTCTCTGGCACCTTCGCCGCGTACTCCTTGTAGGCCTCTGAATTCGTGATTTCGATCCGACCGATGATGTAGGCAGCCATGTACTGTCCTTTCTGGCGGGCTTCCGCCGGCCTGTCCCGATTCGAGTGGATGTGCGAGGTTGCAGCCGTGCAGCCTGACGGCTGATAGCGAGCGGTCCGTCGACGATCGCGGATGAACGTCGGCTTCGACCCTCGCTCCGTGCCCCCGTTCGCGGGCCGCCCCCATCAATACCGGATCGGAGGGGGTCTGCAC
Source organism: Alphaproteobacteria bacterium (assembly GCA_021296265.1). GTDB lineage: Bacteria > Pseudomonadota > Alphaproteobacteria > TMED109 > TMED109 > VXPW01. The sequence continues at coordinate 15,626 of JAGWAT010000008.1, forward strand.
AAACCAGGCCTGCCGGCCGCGGCAGACGCAGAGTGCGCGGAAGCGATCAGCACCGGAGCTCCGAGCATCACCGCCGTGCATGACGCGAACTGCGCGTCAGCCACAACCGGCAGGATGAAGAGCTGGCGGCGAAGTACCCAGCGAGCGAGTTGGCGCTGCTCGCCAGCGCTACCGGCCCCGGGCGCGAGAAGCATCACGGGCTGACGTCACGCGTGACGACATATTTGTAGTGCGAGACGCCGCCTCTCCGTCAGCCGGTCAGTCCGCGCATTGTGAAACGGCACGAAATCAGAAACCCGACTGCAGGATACCTGTCAACACGCAGGTGATCCGAGTCCAAGTCGCTATGGTGCTGGTGGGTGTCGTTCTTGAATCAGGGTTTTAACACGGGTCAGTCGTTCACCGAGGGCGGTGGTGCGTTCGTTGAGCGTTTCGATGCGAGCGGTGTTGGCGTTGATGGCCGCGGTGAGTTCACTGCGAGTTTGACGGATTTCGTCGACAACGAACCAGCCCATGGCGGCAATGAGAAACGGCACGATGATGGTTTGGATTGCCGTGCTGGCGCGGTCGGTGATCGTCGCTCCAGGTGTCGGCCTTGAGGCCGTGGTCACAGCAGGGGTGCAATGGCTTGGGCAAGTTTCGGTTCTGCGCCCGCGGACTCGAGACGGCGAATCGCATCGCTGGGATCCGGAGTTGTGTTCAAGGGGTGAATCTACCATTTCGCTGGGTTGGGCAGGAGATGGAGACGGACCCGGCGGATGGGCCGCACGCTCGGTAACGGGTGCGGGAGCGCTAGCTTGCGATTGTCGCGCGCTGCTTTGGAGCAACACGGAAACGTTGCCCACGTTCCGGCCGTTTCGGGAAATGTCCCGAGTTCGTGTCACACAATGGCCCTTGCAGACCATGTCGAGCCGTTGTACTGGCGGACAAGATGTCTGACATCGTGTCAGAGCGTTTTCCGATATCGTGCCGTTTCACACGCTCGAACTTGGGAGCCACGAGAGGTCGTGCCGCGTAGCGTACAGAAGGCTTTCGCCCGACATCCATGACCGATTTTCCCCCTTCGCTGCTGGACGGCTACCGACGGTTCAAGGCAGGTCGCCATGCCCGCGAACATGCGCTCTACCGGTCACTGGCGGAGCATGGCCAGACGCCGGAAGTCATGATGATCGCCTGTTGCGATTCCCGTTCGGCTCCCGACACCATCTTCAATGCCGCGCCGGGCGAGATCTTCGTAGTCCGCAATGTCGCCAACCTGGTTCCGCCCTGTGAGCCCGATAGTGCGTACCATGGCACGTCTTCCGCCCTCGAATACGCCGTGCAGAGCCTGCGGGTCAGGCACATCGTCGTCCTCGGTCACGGAGGGTGCGGCGGTATCCGGGCGGTGCTGGAGCCATCGGCAAAGCCGCTGTCGCCCGATGACTTCGTCGGCAGGTGGACGAGCCTGCTCCAGCCCTGCGTCGACGAAGTTACGGTCCGCGGACAGTTGAGCGGCATTGAGCTGCAAACCACCCTTGAACGCGCGGCAGTACGGCACTCGGTCGCGAATCTGCGGACGTTCCCGTTCGTTGCAGACCTGGAAGACAGCCACCGGCTGCTCCTGCATGGTGCTTGGTTCGACATCGCCGAGGGCGAACTCTGGACACTGAATGAGGCCACCGGGGAGTTCGCCATGGCTGCCTAGCGGAGATGGCGTCAGCGCTCCTGCCATGCCCAACAGGACGTTGACGCTACCCATGGACCGAAGCCATCGACCAATCACCCCACCCGATCGAGCCGCCTCAGCGATCGGACCCCCGTCAGCGGAAGATCCCAAACATGTCTGAACGCCCCGTCTGCCCCCGCCGGTCCTTCATCTTCACGCCCGGACTGCGGCCGGAAATGTTCCCGAAAGCGCTGGCGAGTGGGGCCGACATGGTCTGTGTGGAGTTGGAGGACGGAATCGCGCCTAAGGACAAGCCAATCGCACGGACCAACGCGATCAAGCTCTTCGAGACCCCGCAGGCCGATGACGGGATCGAACGAATCGTGCGCATCAACTCGCTCCGTGAGGCGTTCGGCATCGCCGACGTGCAGGCGGTCCTGGGAACCAACACCCCTCCACCCGCACTGATGCTGCCGAAGGTACAGACGCCTGACGAGGTGGTGCTGCTCGACAACCTGCTGACCGAGCGCGGCCACAGTACCCGCCTGCATGTGATCATCGAGACGAATGCTGGCCTTGAGGTTGCCTATGACATCGCGCACTGCAGTGACCGGATTGACGCGCTGTTCTTCGGCGGCGTCGACATGGCCGCCGAACTCCGCTGCCGGAACGAGTGGGAGCCGTTGTTGTACGCCCGCTCCCGCGTCGTGCATGCCGCTGCCAGCGCCGGGTTGGATGCGATCGACGTGCCGTACCTCGATCTTCAGGATCCGGACGGAATGCAGCACGCTGCAGTTCAGGCCCGGGATCTGGGGTTCTCTGGGAAAGGAGCAGTACACCCGAAGCAGATTGCGGCCCTCAACGAAGTCTTTACCCCATCGGCCGACCAGATTGCCCGGGCTCGCCGCATCATCGCCGAGTTCCAGGCGGCTGACACGGGGCTTGTGGTGATTGACGGCAAGCTGATTGAAAAACCGGTTCTCCGCGAGATGCACAGAATCGTTGCCATCGCGGATCGGATCCAAGGTTAGGAGCCGAAGCGGCACCCCGTGAAGTAGCCGTGATCTCTGCCCCGGAGCGTGGCAGCGAACAAGCGGAAGCGCCACGTCCGACCAGTTCTGACCAGGTGCAGCCGCCGATCGGGACGAGGTGCCGTTAGACCGCAGGCGGCCCCCCAAGCGAACCGCGATGGTGTCGACCAAATGCCCGCGCAGGTAGCGTCCAAGTACCGACCAATCGACCAGACGAACGGCATGTGACGGGCCGTGCCGCCTCCGCGATCTTCCAAGCATGGGGCGCCCGATTGCACAGTTGTTGCCGGCGGCGATCCGTACACATTCCGTTGCCGGTCACTCCGCTGGACCCCCTGCTGCAAGGATGTCACCGGTGCTGACCCCAGCAGGGTTCTGAACATCTGTGTTGATTAACGTGCGGTTGTTATCTATATGCAACATTACTGTCTCATGCTGAGAGATGATGTAAACCCTGTACGCGATGCAACCACCCGCCCAGCAGTCCAAACCTCAACCCCGGCGGCTTCCGAGTCGCGCTGCCATCGTGGAGGCCGGCATCACTGCCCTGGCCGACAACCCGGAAGCTTCGCTGTCGGCAATTGCCGATGCCGCGGGCGTGAGCCGGGCGACTCTCCATCGGTACTTCCCTGACCGACAGGCCCTGATCGACACCATCAGCCTGCAGGCGATCCGGGAGACTGATGCAGCTGTACACGCGATCGACTGGGAAGGGATGACCAGTCAGGAGTACCTGCTTGCGGTCTTCGAAGTCGTGATTCCCCTGGGGGATCGCTATCACGTCCTCAGTCGGGCACCGCTTGATGCCGCCAGCGACGCCGTCAGGGAGGCCCATGCACGCCAGTTGCGCGGCGTCGACACCATGGTGCGGTGGATGGCGCGCGAGGGCCTGCTGGCATCCAAGGTGCCCGTTGCGTGGGCGGTACTGGTCATCGATGCACTGATCTACGCGGCCTGGACGGCGGTACGCGATGGAACCGTGGCACCCCGGGACGCGGCGGCTCTTGCCTGCCGCACGTGCCTGCGCGGGTTATCGGAGAACGCGCAATGACATTCGCAAGAGCCCGCCGCCAGCTGTCCGGAACACTCGGTTCCAAGCCACTGTCTGCGATGGTCCTGCTGGCATTGGCTGCTGCCACGTATCTCGACTGGTATTGGCCGTGGGGGCTCCTGTTTCTCTACTGGGTGATCGTGAGCCTCCACGCGCGCGAAGCCTTCCTGATCGAACGGGTTACGCGGATCCGCAATCCGCTTCTCTACTGGGCGATCACCGGTATATGGGGCTTCTTCGGGCTCTGGGCCGTGGTTGCCGACCTGGCCTGGCGACCTGCCTGACGTGGCCCCGGCGGACGTCGGTCAGGGCGATGCCGGACGACCGGTGGAACCGGCGCACGGCACGAGCAGCGGGGCGGGACACCCGATACCGGCGCGACCGGCCCAGCAGTTGCCCCGCGAAGCATATGTGAGCCCCGAGTGGTTCAAGCGAGAGCGTCGCCTCCTGTTCGGGCGGGCCTGGGTCTGCGCAGGACCCGCGCACGAGTTGCGGGGCGCCGGGGACTTCACGACGGTGGCGGCCGGAGACCACCCGCTGATGGTGGTCCGTGGCGAGGACGGCGTGCTACGTGCCTTCCACAACCTGTGCCGGCACCGGGGGACGGAACTTCTGGAAGGGTCCGGGCGGATCAAGCAGTCGCGCATCGTGTGCCCGTACCATCGCTGGACCTACGGTCTGGACGGCGCGCTCCACGCCGTACCGCTCCGTGCGCAGTGCTTCGCGGACCTGGATACCAGGAAATATCCCCTCTTGCCCGCCGCCCTGGGGGAGCTTGGTGGCCTGGTGTTCGTGCACCCGGACCCCGGCGCCGACTTTGTCGGCTGGCAGGGCAGCGTCGAGGGGGTCGTGTGGCCGCACCGGTTCGATCGCATGAGCGCGGGACCGGAAATCACTTACGAAATCCAGTGCAACTGGAAGGTGTTCGTCGAAAACGCCATCGATGGCTATCACTTGGCCTACCTGCACCGCCGTACGCTCGGCGGCCCGCGTGCCGACCACAACCTCTGGGATGTACACGGACGCCATCTGGTCTGGTACTCCACGGAAACCGGGCGGAAGACCTGCCTGCCTGAGGGGATTGCACGCAGCGCGGCCGGTTCGAGCGCGCTCCTCATCGAGGGGGCTGAGTCAGGTGAGTACGGCGGCGTGTTCGTCCTGTTCCCGAGCACGATCGTGACCGCGTCGCCCGGAGAGCTGAGCGTTTCCAGACTGCAGGGGATGGCTGCCGACACATGCCGGCTTTCGGTGCAAGTCTGGCGGCGCAAGCAGGCCTGGCCGCAACGGCTGGGCGGGGAGGACATCACGGACGCGCCTGGCTACGACGCCGCGAGCGGCGTATTCCGTCTGGCTTACCTGCCGTCTCATCCACTGGAAACCGGCGACTTCCACTGGGAGGACGTCTGGGTTTGCGAGAAGATGCAGCGTTCGCTGCAGTCTCCCAGCTATCGAATCGGACGCCTTGCCGTAGGGCCGGGCGCTGAAGCACCCCTCGAAGTCTTCCAGCGCAATCTGCTGGACTACCTGGCGCCGGCCGCGAGCCCGATGCCGGGCGAGTCTGGGCCGTATCCACATCCGCATCATTGAGGCCCGCGGATGCTCCCGCGTGCGTGCGGGCAGGCATCGTTGGGCCTGAGCGCATCAGCGGAAGCCGTTCCCTTCACCGCGGACGATGAAATTGGAAAAGGGCCCTCCGCCTAGTGTGCCGTCAGACCTGTCGGGTAAGCCTCGCGGGATCTGCCGAAAGTTCCTTCAGGGCCGTGCCGTGGCTTACCGGAACAGGGCACCCGGAAAGCCATACGGCATCGAAACATATGCGGAAGGACCATCCTGCCGTGCTCGCGGGCGTAGCGTCGATCGCGTGCGTCCCGGCTGAACGCAACCCGGCGATTTTGGTACTGTTCGTTGCAACCGACTCACCAAGGAGTGGAGCCATGGCGAGCCACGCGACCGGGGATGGAGGCATTCCGCCGAGAGATGCAGCGGAGCGCGGTCTTAAGCGGATCATGACCTTGGGCGGGGCGTACGGGACCCGCAACTACACCGTGAAGGATCTCCGGGACCAAAAGGGAAAGCGTGTGCTCGTGGAGACGCTACCTTTCTCTCCGGAGGAAGCCGCAGCCGCGGAGCAGGCCGGCATCGACACCATGAAGGTCCGCTTCGATCCACGCCAACCCGACCTCGCGGCTGCTGTCCGACAGGCCGCGCCCAACACGTTCATGGCCTTCTCCGTCCCCCTGGTCGCCGCCGCCAGCGAAGCCGAGGCGGTGCGCCTCGGCTATGACGCCATGGCGATCGGGGCCGACGCGATCATGTGCCAATGGAGTCCCCGTTTCGTGAAGGCGGCGGCCGAGGCCGGCATCCCGATTCAGGGGCATGCGGGATTGGTCCCGCGGAAGAGCACCTGGACAGGCGGGCTCCGAGCCGTCGGCAAGACCCTCGACGAAGCGATGTGGGTCTATCGGGAGATCAAGGCCCTCGAGGGTGCCGGCGCCTACGCGGTCGAGGTCGAGGTCATTCCCGCCGAACTCCTCGTTGAGATCAGCAAGCGCACCAGCCTCCTCACTTCTTCGATCGGCGCGGGCAGCGGCGGCGACATCCAGTTCCTGTTTGCAGAAGACGTCCTGGGCAACAACCCACCGCCATTTCCGCGGCACTCCAAGCAGTACCGTCTCCTCTACAAGATGAAGGAAGCGATGCAGGCCGAACGGGTCGCGGGCTTCCAGGAGTTCGTCACCGAAGTGCGGGCGGGCCACTTCCCCGGTCCGGAGCACACCATCAGCGCCCCGGACGATCTCATCGGTGCCTTCGTGCAGTCGGTGGAGCGCAACAAGGACTAGCCAGCAGCGGCCCCGGGACTGCTCGGGCCCCGAGCCGCCCTGAACGGTCGGGGTTCCCGCCGAAGCGCTTTCCACACGGCGTCACTCGACGACCCTGCCGGGCAAGTCAGGGCCGAACGGTATGCTGCCGGCGATCGTACCGCGGAGGCGATCTGGCCACCAGGACCGATTCGGATCACAGCACCCTCGGAAGCCCAACTCATGACCCGCATCGACATCCAGTTCACCTTGTTTTCGGCGTTCTATTCGCCGCTCATCGCAACAATGGCGGGCGGATTCCTCCGCGAAGAAGGGCTCGACCCGGAATGGTCAGTCGCTCTCCCGGGTGTGAGCGCAATCGCGGCCCTCGAGAACGGTACGGCCCATGTCGTGCAGTCTGCCCTCAGCCAGGGCTTCGGGCCGCTCGAGCGGGGCGAAACCCCAGCCACCACCCATTTCGCGCAGGTGAATGAAATGGACGGCTTCTTCATCACTGCGCGCGAAGCGGACGCCGAATTTTCGTGGCGAAAGCTCGAGGGGGCAGACGTGGTCCTTTTCGGTGGCGGCCAACCGCTCGCGATGTTCAAGTACGCATGTCACCGGGCCGGAATCGACTATTCCCGCATCAACGCGATTCACCCCGGCAACGCGGCTGCCATCGACCGCGCATTCAGAGCGGGCCAAGGGGCTTACGTGCAGCAGCAGGGTCCCTTCCCGCAACAGCTCGAGGCAGATGGTGTAGGCCACGTGGTCACTGCAGTCGGGCCCGTCATCGGGCCATGTGGTTTCTCGAGCCTCGCGGCAATGCCCGCGTGGCTGGAAACGGAGATGGCGGCGGCATTCCTCCGCGCCTACCGCAAGACGCGGCTCTACATCCATTCTGCGCCTGCCGAGGAAATCGCGGCGGCAGAGAAGTCGTACTTCCCTCCTGCCATTGACGAAGCGGTACTGGCGCAGTGTATCCAGACCTACCAGAAGCTCGGCTGCTGGACGCCGCACGTCGAAATCACGCGCAAAGCCTACGAGGCAACCCTCGACATCTTCGCCTACAACGGCCTCGTCACCACGCGCCACCCATACGAAGCCGTCTGCACGGACCCGCCAACCGGCTAGCCCGGGCCCGCGCGAACCGGCATCGGGGATTCTACGGTGCGGATGCAGCCCTCGCGGAATCTGCAAACAGGACCACGACGCCGCCCGCGACCAGCACGGCGCCGAGGAGGCGGACCCAGGTGAAGGGCTCGCGGAACAAAAGCCAGGACGTGATCACCGTCAGGACGACCGCGCCGCTCACGATGACCGGGATCGCGACATTGGCGGTCATCGGCTCCGCACCACCGATGCCACGGAAGAGGTAGAAGTAGCCGATCTCCGCCGCACCGATGCAGAGCCCTGCCGCGACCCCCCAAACGACTGCGGCGCGCGAAACGGCGAGAACGTGACCGCCTTGAAACACGAGCCCGGCCGCGAAGGCGGCCGACACCGCCAGCGCTGCTACCTGTAGGGAAATGGTCGCGAGAATCGGCGTCGTGGCGGTGTCGGGAATGTGCCCGCTCGAAACCTTGATGAGCAGGTTGTAACCCGCGTAGAGGGCGGTGATGGCCAACAGAATGACCAGGGACAAGTACATCGTGATCGATCCCCCTCCGAGATGGATTTGCTGTCGCGCCAGCCAATGGCCCGCTAAGCTATTGCCTTACCGTAGAAAAGTTTGTAACCGGCAGGTTCTTCTCCTGGTTCCCCCGTCCACAGGCCAAGGGTAGCCGCAGGCGTTCGTCTCCCGCTACCTAGCCGGCTCACGGATGGGCCACACCGAGCGGCACGAAGGTCTGCGAAGCCGTGATCCGACGCGATATGGGGCAGATCCGTGAACCCGGCACGGCGGTGTGCCCGGTAGCGGCCGGCCGCCGACGTGATCGACGCCTTGGAGCAGGCCGTAGCAGAGGCACGCCATCTCTTCTCCTCGAACTGTGTCCTGGTGGTGTCGTTCGCTCTCGTGCAGTGCCGGCCGGGTCAGGCGGCCCTGCGTGCCCTGGCCGACGTTCTCGTCCCGATTCTCCGTCCTCTCGGGATCAACGATAAGCTGCACGCGGCATTGGTGGCGGCGCTGATTGCGGGGAGCCGGAGGAAACTGTCGCTGGTTGATCGCACGAGCTTCGAGCTCATGCGCCGTCATGGACTCACCGAAGCGTTCGCGCTAGACGACGATTTCGCTCGCCAGGGCTTCAGGCTGGTGCCGCGCCCGTTGCCCACGTACTCGCAACCGGCATCGACCGAGTAGGTCTGCGTGCGTGCGTCCCCATCATGTCGTGCGGCACGTGCCGAGAGCTGAGGATCGTCGCACGAATAGCCGGATTGTCGCGCGTATATGGCGATGGCCGTACTGGTGTGAAACTGTCCGCGCGGAACTACATGCCCTGCGGGACCAGGTAGATGAACAGCCGAACGGTCTGGAATGTGTCGGCCCCCCCCGACCGCCGACCGCCTGGGGCCAGCGGCCGCTCAGATGCCGCCGATCAACCCAAAGATAACGAAGACGATCACGGCGACACGCCGAGCATGCGGCAATGTCTCGACATAAAGGCGGACCGGTCAGGATTGGGAGGCAGGCAGTTCGAGGGACGTCATGCTCCGGTCGCGTTCGGGCTCCGTCGCAGGCCACTGCCAAACCCGGCGGCCGCGACCAGCGCGGCGGCAGCCAGCAGCGATGGCACCAGATAGCTCCCCAATGAATCGTGGAGCACCCCGGCCAGCGTCGGCCCCACCATCTGGCCGAACCCAAAGGCCGCCGTCATCAAAGCGAGATTGCGACGCGGACTGCCGGCAGACAGGCGGCGAACATGGACCAGGCCAAGCGCAGTCAGTCCCACGAAGGTCCCGCCAAGCAGGCTGGCCGCGAGCAATACCGTCCCGACCCCACCGCCAAGCACACTCAGCGCAACCCCGGCTGCTTCGATCAGGCAGGCGGCCCCGAATGCACGCTCGATTCCCCACCGCCGCCCGGCCCATCCCCAGAACGCCACCGATGGCGCCGCTGTCAGGCCAACGCACAGCCAGACCAGGGCCTCGGCTGGCCGCAGCACGGGATCGGCGCGCACCATGTCCGACACAAAGGTTGCGGTGATGACGTAGCCGAAGCCGAACAAGCCGTAAGCGAGAATGAGCCGGGGGACGCCCTGTTCCCCGTTCGTGACACTGGAACCGCCTGCGGCGGGCAGTGGTGCCACCGGGGCGCTCAACAGCACCGCGACCGGGATGGCCAGCACGACGCAAAGGAAGCTGCAGAGCAACCACGGACTTTGCCAGTCGCCAACCCCTGATGCCGCGGCCGGCACGGCCAGTGCGGAAATCGCGATACCGGTGCCGACCCCAGCGTAGATCACGTCTGCCCAACCCTCTCGGCCAGTCGCGGCCAGCCGATCCATCAACAGAGCGGAGGCGAACACCATGACCAGCGCCCCGGCCCCTCCGCCTGCGAAACGGAGAAGCACGAAGGCGGCCAGGTCGGTCGTCAGCGCCATGGCGCCAGTCGTCGACCCGCTTACCGCCAGTGCCGCCAGCAACCAGTTCCGTGGATTACCGGGCAAGCCACTCCATGCCGCTGCGAGAGCGCCCAGCAGATACCCTGCGTAGTTGGCCGATGCGATCAGTCCGACTTCCGACTTGTCGAGCCCAAGGCCAGCAGCCATGTACGGCAGTATTGGGGTGTAGGCGAACCGCCCGATTCCCACGGCGACCGCCAGCGACAGGAGGCCCGCCAGTGCCAGGGCCGCCGGGTGATGACCGCCCCGTGTCCCCATCGTCGAGCCCAATCCCGGCAGCGGCGGCTGGACCGGACGGCACAGCCTCATGCGCTCGCACCAGACGTGTTCACTGCCTCCCGGCCGCGCCACGCGTACGGTTCGCAGCACTCCCTCGGCACGAATTGCGGATCGCTGGTTCGGCTATCTGGACCACCGACCGCCGGAAGCCTGCCAAAGGATCGGTGGCCGCCGCCAGCAACCCTGGCTCGCAGCGCGCGCCCTGGGGCGCGGGAGAGTGCACGCGGATGTCCTCCTGCCCGCGCACCTGGCGCTACAGAATCATGGCGTCTGAGCGTCCCGCATCGCATCAGGCTCGTCAGCCGGACCCCGTTCGCTATCCGGTCGAAACAACAGCTCGTCAAGCGACACTTCCTCGGTCTCAGGATGGTTCCGCTCGCGACCGGGGACCCGCACGCCGCGCCCGTGCGAAAAATCATAGGCGGTCCGGCGGCTGGCAGCGCGGAGCCCCCGATCTCGGACCACCGTGCCGGCCTGGTTACCTAGACGTTGGCGTTCGGCTTGCACGGAATGGGCAATGAAGTGCGGGTGCTTGCTGCGGGGACCGGCGCTTCAGGGGTGGCATGCGAATGCCGCCTGCGAAGTGCCTGAGCGGCAACACGAACGGTCTTGCCTGCAGCTTTTCGGGGATGCCGCCCCGACAAGGCGAACCTCTTAGGATGACGGGGCGGGCGTGGGGGTTTCCGTCGTGATAGCCGACACGGCCCGGACTCGCCCTTCCCCCAATCGCCGGGGGATGTTGATGCCGCAGTGGCAGACCCAGCTAAGCGCTAGAAGAGATAGTGGAAATTCATAGGCAGACGCACCGGGAGCACCTCGGCGTTTCGTCGTGGGGGGGCGCGTTTCGCCGAATTCTTCGTCTCGGCTCCAGGAACCGAGCGCCCGAAGAACCGCCGAAGCGCCGCCATGATGTGTTTCAGTCCCTCAGTTCTCTCCGTCATGGGAGGTTCCTCCAATCTTTGAGGTCCCTAGTGGCATAATAATAGTGCGGATGTGGCCCATTTCCCACTGGTACCCTCGTGTGGTCGCCGCCACAGCGACCAGGGCCGCACTGCCCACCCGATTGCTTCCCTGCCCAGTCCTCTTCCAATGGCCGCAATTCCGGCCAGAACAGTTTCGTCGACGCCACCGCTGTGCATGACGGTGGCATGCAAGTCCCAACTGCAGATGGCCGATTCTCGTCTTGGCGGTCCGGGGTGCTGCTGACGGCATCCCCTTCCGTGCTCGGCCAGCCCGGCCCGACCTTGCGGAACCTGATCGCCGCTTCCTTTGGGTACCCCTGCATGCCGCCGGGACCGGGGCAGGCGCATTGGCCTGCGGGAAGCCCCCTGCCCGCACCCTCCATTTCCCGCTTTGGTTCCGACCCGTGCAGTCTCCGGCGACGTCTCGTACTCAAAACGTATTCAAGGTCTACCGGTTATCCTCGCCCCCTTGGACCCGGTCTTGAAGCCGGGGTTTCTGGGCATGGCGACTGCCAGCGGGACCGGGGCTGCAGGAATGATCGAGAGACGACGCTTTGGCCGCTCTGGCCACCCGAGCACTGCCACGATCTTCGGGGCCGCCGCCCTCAAGAATGTGACCCAAGCCCGCGCCGACCGCGCGCTCGAGTTACTGCTCGAATTCGGCGTCAACCATATCGACACCGCGCCTCGCTATGGCGACGCGGAACTTCGGATCGGGCCGTGGATGCGCGAGTACCGCGAGCGCTTCTTTCTCGCCACCAAGACCGGCCAGCGGACGTATACGGACGCCCGGGACGAAATCCGGCGCTCCCTGGAGCGCCTGCAGGTGGACTCGGTCGACCTGTTGCAGTTGCACTCGCTGGGTCACCCGGATGAATGGGAGGTCGCGATGGGCCCGCAGGGCGCCTTGGCGGCAGCGGTCGAAGCCCGTACCGAAGGGCTGACGCGATTCATCGGTGTGACCGGCCACGGCTGGACCATCGCTTCGATGCACTACAAGAGCCTTCAGCGCTTCGATTTCGATTCGATCCTGCTGCCCTGGAATCCCGTGATGCATGCGAATGCCCGCTATCGCGAAGACTTCGAGGTCGTGTGCAAGATCTGCGAAGAGCGCGACGTAGCCGTGCAGACCATCAAGTCGATCGCACGCGGACCCTGGGCCACCACGCATCCCGACCGCAACACCTGGTACCAGCCTCTCGAAGACCCACGCGACATCGAGCGGGCGGTGCACTGGGTATTGGCAAGTCCACGGCTCTTCCTCAACACGCTGGGCGACCTGGACCTGCTGCCGGTCGTGCTCGAGGCAGCGAGCCGGCCCGTGGCGGCCCCGGACAACGATGCCGTCCGATCGTTGGTGGAATCTCGGCGCATGACATCGCTGTTTGGGATTGCCAACTGACAGGTCTACGTCGTGGTGCGGCGGGAACCCCCGCCGATACAGTCCTGACGGCCGGCAGGGTCCAAGGCGCCTCGTCCACGGGTCCCCTCCTGGCGGCCGGCCGAGCGCAGGCTCTGCGCCACCCGGTCCGCTGGTAGGACCACCCCGGCGTTCCTGACCGACCGGCGACGGTCAGCGGGTCAGCGCCTCGAACTGACCGGCAACCGTGCTCCACGGTGTACCGCCGGTTTCCCGGGCATGCTCGCTCATGCGTGCGTGGGTGGCCTGGTCGTCCAGCAGGCGAATGGCCATCTCAGCAAATGCGTTGTCGTCCTTCGCCAGAAATCCGGTCTTGCCATCCTGGATGCGTTCCCCGGCTGCCCCGAGTGGACGCGCAACCGCAGGCAGCCCGATCGCCTGGCTCTCGGCCAGCGTCATCGCCGATACCTCGCTCTCGTCAGACGGGTAAAGGTGCACCCGGGCCGTCCGCAGGAACTCGGCCATCTCGGCATCCGGCAACGGCTTGTGCACCTGGACACCGGATTTCTCCGCGGCCGTCACGATGGCATGAATCCGCGCGTACGCCGGCGCCGGTGTCCGCCCCTCCGAAATCCCGTGCAGCGCGCCCGAGAACACGTGGAGCTCAGCCCATGGCAAGCGGCCGTGGATGCGTCGCCGCCAGAGGCCGATGAGCCATTCGAGGCCCAGCAACGGATGCGTCGTCACCACGGCCCTGGGCGCCACCGACGGAGCGGGCTCCCCGGCGCTCAGGAACGCCTCGCCCACCCCGTTCGGGATCCGGGCGCCGTCGAAGGCGAGGAGGGCGTCGGGAATGGTCGCGAGGTGGGCCTCGCCCTGATAGACGAGCGTGGGCCGGTGCCGGGCCGCCGCCGCGAACCGTTCCGGCTGAACCAGGGGCCGGCCCGACCCGGTCAGCCACAGGACCCGGGTCTTGATGTCCGGCACCAGGTCGAGAAGTTCGGGATCCTGATGCGCAATGCAGAGATCGGTACTGGCGGCTGCTGCTTCCTCGAGAGGCACCCAGCTCACATCGCGCGCTACGCTGGCAACCTCGCACTGGTTGAAGATCCGGACCGTGTGCCCGGCAGCTGCCAGTGCCTCCGCGAGAGCCACCAAGCCCTTCTGCGCGGGTGGCATGGCGGTGTCGGATGGTGTGTTCCCGTCGAACGGAAACGAACGGTCGGCAATGGTTACGAGCATGAGGCGGCCTGTAGGGAAAGGGAAAATCTGCCAACGCCGCCACCGTGTACGATGAGGCTCTCTGGGTTCGCTAGTACACTGACTTCGCATGGCCGACAACCGCGCTCCCGTCCGCCGCTGGTGCCCGCTTGCGGACCGGGTGATCACCCGGATCCAGGGACCGGATGCCCGCGAGTTTCTCCAGAACGTCGTGACCAACGACCTCGACCGGCTGGACGGGGATCGCGCCATCTATGCCGCGTTGCTGACCCCTCAGGGCATGTATCTCCACGATTTCCTGCTGGTGGAATGGGAAGGTGCGATCCTGGTGGATAGCCAGCGCGAGCGTCAGCCGGATCTCGCCCGCAGGCTCGCCCTGTATCGGCTGCGCAGCCAGGCCACGATCGAGATTGACGCGCGGCTGGCTGTCGGCGTTGGCTTTGGGACACAGGCAGCCCAAGCGGTCGCACTCGACGGGGCACGCGGCCACGCACGACGCCTTGCCGACGGCATCGTGTGCGTGGATCCCCGCTCGGGCGCGCTGGGCATCCGTGCCTACCTGCCGGAAGCGGACCTCGCCAAGTTCTTCGCGGCCGCAGGTTTCGAAGCAGGCAGCAGCGACGAATTCGACCGCGAGCGTCTCGCCGCCGGCATACCGGACGGCGGCAAGGACCTCGTGATCGGGCGCAGCTACCTACTCGAGAGCAACTTCGACCTTCTGGACGGCGTCTCGTTTTCCAAGGGCTGCTACATCGGGCAGGAGAACACGGCTCGACAGCGGTACCGCGGGACCGTGCGGCGGCGGCTGGCGCGGGTGGCGATCACCGCCGGTCCCGTGCCGGCCCCCGGCACGCCGATCCGCCTGGGGGATCGCGATGTCGGTACGATGCGCTCAAGCCGCGGCAGCGATGGCCTCGCGCACGTCCGGCTGGCCCTCGTGGCGGAGGCGGCAGCAGCGGGAACAGAACTTGACTGCGGCGACGCGAAACTCAGGATCCGGACGCCGATTCCCGAGCCGCCCTCGGCAACCTGAGCAAATTCAGGCGACGGTATACCCGCCGTCGACCGGCACCAGCGCTCCGGTCACGTACGACGCGGCGGGCGAGCAAAGGAATACCGCCGCGCCGGCGACGTCCTCTGGTCTGCCCCACTCCCCCATCGGAATCCGCCCACGAATCGTCTCGTACTGCTCCGGATCCTCGCGAAGGGCCTGAGTCATCTTCGTCACGATCCAGCCGGGCGCGATCGCGTTCACGCGGATGCCGTGCTCGGCCCAGGCGTGCGCCAGCGAACGGGTGAGCCCGACCAAGCCGGTCTTTGACGTCGTGTAGCCCGGCGCGGCACGGGAACCGAAGTACGACCACATGGAAGCGATGTTGAGGATGCAGCCCCGCGTCAGCGCGAGCTTCGGCAGGCAATGGTGCGCCATGCGCTGGACACCCATCAGGTTGGTGTTGATCACGTCCGCAAAGTCTGCGGTCTGAAACTCCAGCGCGCGCCGGACCATGCCCGCGTTGTTCACGAGGATGTCCAGCCTCCCGATTTGCTCAAGAGCCGCATCGATCGAGATCTCGTTCGTCACGTCAAGTTTCAGGAGCTGCATCGTGCCGTTCGGGGTTTCCGGGTTGCACGATGCGAGGGAGGCATCGGTCCGCGCAGTCGCTACCACCGCGGCGCCCGCCTCCAGGAATGCGCTTCCGATCGCATAGCCGATGCCAGTGGCGCCACCGGTCACGAGGGCCACCTTGCCTGAAAGATCCACGGTCCAGGCCATCAGGAGCTCCTTCTCAGAACCTCAGGGTTCACGGGGGTTGGGACGTCACCCCCTGTCAGGGCCGCTTCCAGGTTGCGGGCGGCCAGGTCGATCATCGCAAGGCGTGTCGTGCGGGTGGCACTCGCGATATGCGGCGTGAGCACCACGTTGTTCATTTCCCACAGCGCCGGTTCGACCTTGGGTTCGAACTCGTAGACGTCCAGCGCGGCGCCCGCAATCTCCTCCTTCCGCAGTGCTTCCACCAGGGCCTGCTCATGCACGACCGGGCCCCGCGCCACGTTGATCAGGAACGCGTCGCTGCGCATGCGCGCCAGTTCCGGCGCGCCAATCAGGTGGTGGGTCTCCGGCGTGAGGGGGCACAGCAGGACCACGTACCGGGCCTCCGCCAACAGGTCAGACAGGCTGCGCCACTCGACACCGAGCGCCGCCGCCTCGTCATCCGGGAGACGGTTCCGGTTGTGATAGCAGACCTTCATGCCGAAGCTCTGCGCCCGGCTCGCAACCCGCTTTCCGATACGGCCCAGGCCGATGATGCCCAGGGTCTCGCCGCCGATGTCGGCACTCCACAGCAGCGAAAAGGGAAACGTGCGGAAACGTCCGGCGCGCACGTACCGGTCGCCTTCGGCGAGGCGCCGGCCGACCGCCAGCACGAGCGCCATGCTCATGTCAGCAACCGGCGCATCCAGCACGCCCGGCGTGTTGGTCACGAGCACGCCGTTCCGAGTGGCCGCGTCGACATCGATGTTGTCCACCCCGACCGCGATGTTGGCAACGACCCGGAGGGTGCCGGCACTGGCTTCGAAGATCTCCGCGCCGACATACGCCCCCAACAGCAACACGCCCGCCGATCCCCCGACCCGTTCCTTGAGCGGTTCCGACTCGAGCAGGCCGTCGGCGAACACATCGTGGGAGTCCACGTCGAACCGACTCTCCAGCCGGGCCCGGAGCTCGTCCGGAATCCAGCTGTGCACGAACACCGAAAGGCGGCTCACGGGTGCGCCCTCTCAGTATCGCCGTGGCGTTAGCGTGCCACCCATTTCCGCACCTTCTGGCGCTGGGCGCCCAGTCCCTCGATACCGGGCTCCATGACGTCGCCCTCCTTCAGGAACACCGGCGGTTTCATCCCCGAGCCCACGCCCGGCGGGGTACCTGTCGCGATCAGGTCCCCGGGATAGAGCGTCATGAACTTGCTGATGTAGGAAACGAGGGTGCGGACATCGAAGATCATCGTGCTGGTGCTGCCGTCCTGCATGCGCTTGCCGTTGACGTCCATCCAGAGGCCGAGGCGCTGCGGGTTCCGAACCTCGTCCCGCGTGACCAGCCATGGCCCGACCGGGCAGAAAGTGTCGCATCCCTTGCCCTTGTCCCACGTCGGGCCACGCTCAGTTTGCCATTCGCGCTCCGAAACGTCGTTCACCACCGTGTAGCCGGCCACGTGTTGCAGCGCCCGGCTCTTCGGCACGTTGTTCGCTGTGGTTCCGATCACCACACCGAGCTCAATCTCCCAGTCGGACTTCCTGGATCCCTTCGGCATCTCGACAACGTCGTTCGGCCCGTTGAGCGCACTCGTCGGCTTCATGAACACGATGGGTTCCTCGGGGATCTTGGCGCCAACTTCCTTCGCGTGGTCAACGTAATTGAGACCAATGCACAAGATCTTGCCAATGCCGGCGACCGGTACCCCGATGCGGGGCCGGCCCGATACTTTCGGCAGGCGTTCCGGATTGATCTTGGCAAGACGCTCCAGCCCCTTGTCGGTCACCACCTGTGGCGTGATGTCCGGAACCCGCTTCTCCAGTGAGCGCAAGTTGCCCTCACCATCGATCAAGCCGGGCTTTTCTCTGCCGCGCGGGCCGAAGCGCACCAATTTCATGATAACTCTCCTTCCAGGGAAACGAACTGCGTACCGCGGGCACGCGGCGGGCACCTTAACACGGCTCCCTGCCGAAATTCGCACCCTTCAGCTGCCGCGGAAGCCCTGATGTCAAGCACAGGGCAGCGAACTTGAGCCAGGCATCGGGCTGCGGCTCCCATTTCCGTGGACACTGGCAGATCACGACGGAAGGGCCCGCGACTCTTACGATTCCGAACTCGAACTTGCGATACACCCGGCCCAGCGCGATCGACGGCACAATTCGAGAAGGCGACAGCCAGACCGGGCGCAGAACGGTCCTGCTGAACGCCCCGGCGCGGGAGATCGTCGAACGCTGGCTGCAGCAGACCGGTGGCCCCCGGGGTCTTTCCCGTCGTTGGGGATTCGTCCCGACCGCAAGGCCACGGCCTTCCTCTCTGGTACCGGGTGCGCCGCGAACCCGGCATCGGGAACGTCCGCCCGCACAACCTGCGTCACACATCCGGCGGTCAATCGTCCGCATCAGGTGGAGTGGCCCCAAGAGTCGGACAGTTTCAGACGGTGGCTGTGATCGGCGTGCAGGGAGTCTTTCTCTTCCGGACAGTTGGGGCTCCCAAAGCCAAGAGCCGGAGGCAAGCGCTCTTGGTTGTAGTTGTGGAGTTGGGCGGCGGGTGATTCTCTGCCCTGTCCGGACTTCCCCCGCACCCAAACCGCGTTTCCACCCTACCCGCCCAATCGTCTACTACCGCGCTCGCTCGGATCTGACTCACCGCGATGTTGCTGGTCGCTTTCCTCCCGAGCTGCTCATTATTGGTGCGGTCTGCGCATTCCGTGCCGGTTCAACAGGGCGTCGAATAGAGAGTTTCATTGAACAGGTCACATATTGCTTATTATCTGGGATTCGGACCCTTTCTAGGACTCTCATTGCCACTTGACAGGCATGCATCATATCAGCCATACATGTCCGTTTGACTGCCTCAAACCATTATAACAGGCCACATACCGCTATTTGAGGGACCCATGAAGACATCCCGGCTAATCGAAACTGAGATCGGGTCCCGGCTGGCACGACTGCGACTGTCCCGCAATGTAACGCAATCCATGCTGGCCAAAGAGGCGGGGATCAGTCTCCGCACCCTGGGGCGTCTCGAGACCGGTCAACCGTCAACCCTCGACACATTCCTGCGTGTCGTCCTGGCTCTGGATCTCGGCGATGCCATCCTCGGCGCGATTCCCACGGGTCAGATCCGTCCGATCGAGCGCGTCTCGCAAACCGGTTCCGAGCGGCGGCGCGCACGGCCGCAACCGCAACACGACCGGGATCCGACCTGGACATGGGGTGACGACCCCAATGACTGACGCGAACGTCATTCTCTGGGGACGACGCATTGGGGCGGTGTCCTGGGAGGAGACACGCGCCCTTGGGGTCTTCCAGTACGACCCAGCTTTCGTCAGTGCTGGCATCGAGATTGCACCTCTGACGATGCCCGCAAGAGAAACGCCCTATGAATTCCCGGCTCTCAACCGAGCAACCTTCAGGGGCCTGCCAGGAATGCTCGCGGATGCACTACCTGACAGCTTCGGCAATCGGCTCATCGACGCGTGGCTGGCCGAAACCGGCAGGAGTCCAGAGACCTTCAACCCAGTGGACAGGCTCCGCTACATCGGCCATCGCGGCGTCGGCGCCCTTGAGTTCGAACCTGCCCTTCGAAGACGGACCAGAGAAAGGAAGCTGGAAGTAGCCCGCTTGGTCGATCTGGCGAACCGGGTGCTCGACGAACGCGCAAGTCTTGCCGGGCGGCTGGAAGGGGAAAACGATGCCGAGGCTCTCGAGGACATCCTTAGCGTCGGCACGTCGGCAGGCGGCGCGCGGGCAAAAGCCGTTCTTGCCTGGAACCCGAAGACCGGCGACTTCCGGTCTGCACAACTTGACGCCGATGACGGCTTCGAACCCTGGCTCCTGAAATTCGACGGCATCTCGAACAACAGCGACAGAGGGCTGGCCGATCCCGAAGGTTTCGGCAGGATCGAGTTCGCGTACGCAAACATGGCGCGTGCAGCTGGCATCACGATGTCAAGGTGCCGGCTCCACCACGAGGGCGACCGCAGCCACTTCATGACCAAACGATTCGACCGGGACGGTACCGGCCGCAAGATCCACGTGCAGTCACTCGGAGCGATGCGGCACTTCGACTACAACGACCCATCGGCCTATTCCTACGAACAGGCCGTCATGACGATTCACAGCCTCGGTCTCGGGATGGCTGCAGTCGAGGAGCAATTTCGTCGCGCGGTCTTCAACGTCATCGCGCGCAACCAAGACGACCACGTCAAGAACATTTCATTCCTCATGGACCGGTCGGGCCAGTGGTCCCTGTCCCCTGCTTATGACCTAGCCTATGCCTACAATCCAGGCGGCACGTGGACCCGCGACCATCAAATGAGTTTGGCTGGTCGCCGCAACGGCTTTGCGCGCGACGATATCCTTCGCTTCGCCACCGCCATTGGTGTGAAGAAGCGCAAAGCGCTGGAAATACTGGACGAAGTGAGTACCGCTGTTCGGGACTGGGCCAAACATGCCAAGGCCTCGGGGGTCGGGCCGCGCGACGTGGCACGGATCGAGAAGGCCTTTAGATCGCGCCTGATGTTGGGCCGTAGATGAATCCCCGTGCGTAGCCCGGTTGCCTTGCGAACGCTGGCCTCATCGCCACTGCATTCTTCCAGCGCCCGAGATTCACGCTCGCTGAGCATAAGAACTGGAGGACGCTGCGACGGTCGGACGGTCAGAACGGCAGCCCGTCGACCGGGATCAGCGCGCAGGAAAAAATAGTTCAGGCCGTGCTGCTGCTAACATCTGACATCGCGTTCTTCAGCCCCCACGTGCCCCGGTCAGGAGGCCCGCCATGACCAATCAGGAATCACTGACCATCCGCCTCAACGCCGCGGACAACGTGGTCACCGCGAAAACCACGCTCGCGCCGGACACGGACATACCCGGCGAAGACGTCACCAGCACTCGGCAGATTCCGGTCGGACACAAAATCGCGACGAGCCGGATCGAAACCGGTGCACCGGTGCGCAAGTACAACCAGATCATCGGGTTCACCACGGAGACGGTGGAGCCGGGTGACCACGTGCATACGCACAACATCGCCGTCCGCCAGTTCCAGCGCGACTACGAGTTCTCTCAGGGGGCCCAGGCGACCGCCATGGTGCCGGACTCCGAACGCGCCACGTTCCGGGGGATCCAGCGGCCGGACGGGCGGGTCGCCACGCGCAACTACATTGGCGTGCTGTCGTCGGTGAACTGCTCAGCGACGGTCTGCCGGTATATCGCCGATACGTTCAAAGGGGACGGGCTGAAGGACTTCCCCAACGTCGACGGCGTCGTGGCCATCACGCACGGGACCGGATGTGGGATGGCAGGCAAGGGACTTGGCTGGGATCTCCTCCAGGCCACGATGGCGGGCTACGCCCGTCACCCCAACTTCGCCGGAATCCTGGTTGTCGGCCTCGGCTGCGAGGTCAATCAGGTGGACACGATGGCGGCCAACCATGAATGGGCCGCCAACGACATGTTCCAGATGATGACCATCCAGGACACCGGTGGTACGCGGGCGACCATCCAGGCCGGCGTCGAGCGGATCCGCCACATGCTGCCGCGCGCGAACACCGTCCAGCGTACATCGCTTCCCGCCGGCCACATTCGGCTGGCCCTCCAGTGCGGCGGGTCCGACGCCTACTCGGGCATGACGGCCAATCCGGCGCTCGGAGCGGCGGTCGATCGGCTGGTCCGGCACGGCGGCACTGCGACCCTGGCCGAAACGCCGGAGATCTACGGGGCCGAGCACCTGCTCACACGCAGGGCGGTGAGCGAAGACATCGGCGAGAAACTGATCCGACATGTCCGGTGGTGGGAGAACTACACCGAGCAGCACGGGGCCGAACTCAACAACAATCCGTCGCCCGGGAACCAGGCGGGCGGGCTGACCACCATCCTCGAGAAATCCCTCGGCGCCGTGGCCAAGGGCGGCACTACGAATCTGGTCGACGTCTACCAGTACGCGGAGCCGATTCGCGCGCAGGGCTTCACCTTCATGAACACGCCCGGATACGACGTAGTGTCAGTCACCGGCATGGTCGCGGGGGGCGCCAACGTCGTCTGCTTCACCACGGGGCGAGGCTCCGTGTTCGGCTGCAAGCCGGCACCGTCCATCAAGCTTGCGACCAATACGCCCATGTACGAACGCATGAGCGAGGACATGGACGTGAACTGCGGCCAAGTCCTCGACGGCACCAAGAGCATCGACGCCATGGGCGAAGAGGTCTTTGACACGATTCTCCGGGTGGTTTCCGGCGAACAGTCCAAGAGTGAGGCCGCCGGACTCGGCGACGAGGAGTTTGTGCCATGGCAAATCGGCGCCCTGCTGTAAGGGCGGTCCCGGAGCCCCCGTCAATCCGGCGACGCATTTCGCGCATCAAGGAATCCGGCATCCGCGTCATCGCGAATGCCACGATGGGGCGTGACGACGTCATTCCGCTCTGGTTCGGCGAATCGGACCAGCCGACGCCCGATTTCATCTGCGAAGCGGCGGCGGCGGCGCTCCGCGCCGGTGACACCTTCTATGCGCCCAACCGCGGCAAGCCCGAACTGGTCACGACGATCGCCGAGTACGAGAACCGGCTCTACGCCCGGCCCATTACCGAAGACCGAATCGTGGTGACCTGCGCCGGCATGAACGCCCTGATGATCAGCGCCGAACTGCTGGTGGATCCCGGCGATGAGGTGATCTGCGTCACGCCGGTCTGGCCAAACTTTCTCGGATGCGTCGAAATCATGGATGGCCATCCGGTCGAAGTGCCACTGACTCCCCAGGACGGCCGGTGGCACCTGGATCTCGACCGCCTGTTTGGCTCCGTCACGGCCCGGACGAAGGCGATTTACCTCAGCACTCCGGGCAATCCGACCGGCTGGATGGCGGAACGCGACACCCTCGAGGCGATCCTCGAATTCTGCCGGCACCACGGGCTGTGGGTGGTCTCGGACGAGGTCTATGCCCGCGTCGTCTACGACCGGGACGTGGCACCTTCCTTCCTGGACCTCGCCGAACCCGATGATGCCGTCATCGTCGTGAACAGCTTTTCGAAGAGCTGGTCCATGACCGGCTGGCGACTCGGGTGGGTCGTGGCCCCGGCGACAGCCGCCACCATGATCGAGCGGCTCAACGAGTACAACGTCGCAAGCCCGGCCGCGGCGGCCCAGTCGGCCGGGATCACTGCAATCCGGCAGGGCGAACCGCATGTGCTGGAAATGCGCGGGGCACTCGCGCAAGCCCGGGACACGGTGATGGCCGCTCTCGGCGCCATCGACCGGGTCCAGTTGATCCGGCCGGACGCGGCGTTCTATGCATTCTTCGGGGTGGACGGCATGACCTCATCCACCGAGACGACCTGGGCTCTGGTGGAGCAGGTGGGCGTCGGTCTCGCCCCCGGCGATGCCTTCGGCGCGGGCGGCGACAACTACCTTCGCATCTGCTACGCGAAGTCGCCGGACCTGCTGGAGTCGGCGCTCGAACGCCTCGCCACGGCACTCCAGTAGGTGCTCGCGACAACTGCCGGCATTCGCCAGGCGGCGGCCTATCTCCGGAGCGGCCGGCTCGTCGCCTTTCCGACGGAAACCGTCTACGGGCTGGGCGCCGATGCCACGAACCCTGCTGCCGTCAGCCGGGTATTCCAGGCCAAGAAGCGACCGGTCGGCCATCCGCTGATCATCCATGCCGCGACGACGGCGGCAGCTTTTGCGGTTGGCGGGGGCGGCCCGCGCGCCGCGCGTTTGGCCGAGCAGTTCTGGCCAGGGCCGCTGACGCTGGTCCTGCCGCTGCGACCTGACGCGGGCATCGCCGAGGCCGTCACCGGGGGGCGTCACACGGTCGCCCTGCGAGTGCCCCGGCATCCCGTGGCCGCCGCCCTGCTGCGCGAAGCGGCCATGCCAGTCGCGGCGCCCAGCGCCAATCCGCACGGCCGGCTCAGCCCCACCCGGGCACAACACGTCCGCGATGAGCTCGGGTCTGCGGTCGACCTGGTGCTGGACGGCGGCCCGGCCGACATCGGGGTCGAATCTACCGTGCTTGAACTCGGCGCCGGGCAACCGATGCTGCTCCGCGCCGGTGGCATCTCAGCTGAAGAGCTGGCCGCGTTGATTGGTCCCCTGGCCGAGCCAGCCGCCCATGAACCTGCTCGTGCACCGGGCATGCTTCGGAAGCACTACGCGCCGAACACCCCGCTGCGGCTCAACGCAGATGCTCCCTCCCCCGACGAGGTGTATCTGGGTTTTGGCGCGTCACGCAGGGCCACCTGCAACCTAAGCCCGACGGGGGATCTGGAGGAGGCCGCGCGCAATCTGTTCACGATGCTGCGCCGGCTCGACAGTGCCCGAGCCCACCGCATAGCGGTCGCACCGATCCCCGACCATCACCTGGGCAAGGCCATCAATGACCGCCTCCGGCGCGCCGAACGTGGCGCCGCCCCATCGGACGGGCCGCCTCCGGCTCAGACCGTGTGCGAAAGGCCTTCCTGATCAGACAGCTCCTCGACGCCGGTCACGCCGGCAAGCCGCTCGACCGCCTGGCGCAGGCCGCGCCCAAGGCGCACCCCCACACCCAAATTCATGGCCGCTTCCAGGTCCGGGTCCAGTGGAAAGATCACCTCCACTCTGCCCGTGCCCGGCCGGGCGCTTGCCAGGAGGTCGAACAGCCCCCCAACATCGAACGTGCGGTCGGTCCGGATCAGCAGCCCAGCAGGAAGGTCGCGTTCGAGGCCACCATCCTCCAGCAGGGCAAAGTCATGCGCAATCAGGCTGTCGGCCCGGGACGAATCCGCCTCCCTGGCGACCTCGACCAGCAGCAGCGTCCCCTCGCGGAGCAGGTCCCGGTGCCGAGCCAAGGTGTCGGGGAACACCATGAACTCCTCGGCACCGGTGGCATCGGAAAGCCGCACCCGCGCGAACCTCCGCTTCTTCTGCGAAAGACGCTCCTTGACCTGGGCGACGACTCCGGCCACACGGCAGGTCGCGCCCGACGCCTGCCGGCTCATTTCGTGAAGTGGGACCGTGCCCGCGGCTGCTAGCTGCTCGACGTGCTGCTCCAGGGGATGCCCGGATCCGTAGAACCCCAGCACCGCGAACTCCCGCACAAGCATCTCGGAGCGGTCCCAGGCTTCGGCCTCCGGGAGCACCCATAACTCTTGGGCGGAGGCCTCGCCCCCAAACAGGCTCGCCTGCGACAGGCGCTCAGCCGACGCGGCCTCGTGGCCGCAACGCGCCGCCATCTGCGCGGCGGCATGGACCACGGCACGGGCCTGCGCCGGGGGCAACGCGGGCAGCAACCCGTCCAGCGCACCGCCCTCGGCCAAATTCTCGAAATGCTCCTTGTTGAGGTCGGCCGTCCGCGAACGGCGGGCCAGGTCCCACAGGTCGGTAAACCGGCCCCCGCGGTCCCGCTCACCGATGACCACATCCATCGCCGCGTTGCCGACCCCACGGAGCATCCCGAGGCCACAGCGCACCGCCAGTCGCGCTCGATCGGACCCCTCGACCGTGAACTCCGTGCGCGAGCGGTTGATGTCGGGCGGCAGCAGGTCAATTCCGCGGCGCGTGATCTCGTCGTGGAACAGGTTGAGCTTGTCGCGGTTGCCCGATTCGACGGTCATCATCGCGGCGAAGAAGTCGGCCGGATGGTGGGCCTTCAGGTACGCGGTTCGGTAACTAATGAGCGCGTAGGCGACCGCATGGCTCTTGTTGAACCCGTACCCGGCAAACTTCTCGAGATCCGCGAAGATGTCGACGGCCACGTCGCGAGGTACCTGGTTCCGCACGGCGCGCTCCACGAAATCGGTTTCGAGCGCCTGCATTTCCGTCTTGATCTTCTTCCCCATGGCGCGCCGCAGGATGTCGGCCTCGCCCAGCGTGAACCCGGCGAGGACCTGCGCGGTCTCCATGACCTGTTCCTGGTAGACCCAGATTCCTGACGTTTCTTCCAGAACGCCCCGCAGTTTCTCATGCGGATAGGCGACGGCTTCCCGGCCGCGGCGCCGGTCGATGAAAGTGGGGATGTTGTCCATCGGACCCGGCCGATAGAGGGCCAGGATGGCCACCAGGTCCTCGATCCGGTTGGGCTGCAGGCGGCGGAGGACTTCCCGCATCATGGGGCTTTCCAGCTGGAAGATGCCGCCGGTCTCGCCGCTCGCGAGCAGCGCGTAGGTCGCTTCGTCGTCGAGCGGCAGGGCCTCCAGATCCAACTCGACCCCGCGTTCCCCTAGCAGCCGGACGGCGAGATCCAACGATGTCAGGGTCTTCAGTCCAAGAAAATCGAACTTGACAAGACCGGCCTGTTCGACGCGCTTCATGTCGTACTGGGTGGCCGCGATGTCCGAGCGGGGATCCCGGTACAGCGGCACCAGCTCCTCGATCGGCCGATCGCCGATCACGAGGCCGGCGGCATGTGTTGACACGTTGCGATTGAGACCTTCGAGCGCGAGCGCGATCTCGAACAGGCGAGCCACGTCGCCGTCGGTCGCGCGCGCCTCCTGCAGTCCCCTCTCCGATTCCAGGGCCTCGCGCAGGCTAATGGGGTTGGCGGGGTTCTCGGGAATCTGCTTCGCGAGCTCATCAACCTTGCTGTAAGACAGCCCAAGGGTCCGGCCGACGTCGCGGACCACGGCGCGTGCCTTGAGCGAGCCGAAGGTGATGATCTGGGCCACCCGGTCGGTTCCGTACAGGTCGCGAACGTGGGCGATGACTTCCTCGCGCCGCTGCTGACAAAAATCCAGGTCGAAATCAGGCATCGAGACTCGTTCGGGATTGAGGAAGCGCTCGAACAACAGCCCGAACCGAAGCGGGTCCACATCGGTGATCCCCAGCGCCCACGCCACGACCGAGCCGGCGCCGGAGCCGCGTCCCGGCCCGACCGGAATCCCTTGTGCACGTGACCAGTTCATGACTTCACCGACGATCAGGAAGTAGCCGTCGTAGCCGGTTTGGCGGATGATCGCGAGCTCATGTTGCAGCCGGTCCTGGTAGCATGCCGAACGTTCCCGGCGCGTTTCGCCCGTGTCCTGTTCCGTGAACACGTGTCGGCGCAGCCGCTCCGCAAGGCCCTGCCCGGCACGATCCGCCAGTTCCTCGGCGTCGGACTGGCCGCCGATGTCGGGGACCTTGGGCAGGATCGGCGTGCGGGCCCTGAGCACATGCGAGCAGCGGCGGGCAATGACCGCGGTGTTGGCCAAGGCTTCCGGAAGATCCGCGAACAATTCCTCCATCGTGGCTCGGGACCGGAAGCAGTGATTCGGCGTCAGCTGGATGCGCTGGTCATCGAGAATGGTCGTGGAATCGCGGATGCAGAGCAGGCACTCGTGCGCCGCGTGCAGCTCTGGTTCGGCAAAATAGATGTCGTTGGTGGCCACGATCGGGATGCCCCGCGCATGGGCAAGGCGAAGGAATTCCGGTTCCAGCGACATGTCCGCATCCGTTCCATGGCGGTGGAGTTCCACGTACAGTCGATCCGCAAAGACGGCATGCAGTTCCTCGAGCAGGGCGTCGGCGGATTCGGCCTTGCCGGCAGCCAACAGCTGCCCGATCGGTCCCGGGGCCGCACCGGTCAGGGCAACCACGCCGTCGGCGTGGGCCGCTAGCTGCGCCAGCGTGACGACGGGCGTCCCCTGACTGCTTCCCTCCAGGTACATCTGCGACACCAGTCGCTTGAGGGCGTGCCAGCCGGGCTCGGTGGCAGCGAGCAGCACGATGGGTGCCCGCGGCCAGTGCAATGCCGAGGCCACCCGGCCGTCGTCGTCGGGCGCGAGTTCCACCAGCGCGCCCGTAATCGGCTGGACCCCGGCGCGGCTTGCCGCCAGCGCGAACTCGAGCGCGCCAAACAGGTTGGAGTGATCGGTGAGGGCCAGCGCCGGCATGACATCGCGTGCCGCCAGCTCCACGAGATCCGGGACTTGGATGGCCCCTTCGGCCAGCGAGTAGGCGGACCGGGCCCGTAGGTGCACGAACGGCGAGCCGCTCACGTCGGCTCCTGCTCCGTGGGAGCCCTGCCGGCGGCCGGTGAATTCAGCAATGCCTCCGGCGCCCACGGGCACAACTGGCCCGATTCCAGCCGCACGCCGCGGTGCATCCTGCGCGCCACTTCCGGATTGTGGGTCGCCACCAACGCCGCCAGGCCGGTGGCCCGGACGAGATCCACGAGCATGTCGGTCACGCCTGCTGCAGCGCCGGTATCCAGGTTGCCGGTCGGTTCGTCCGCAAGGAGCAGTTTCGGCTGGTTGGCGACCGCGCGGGCGATGGCGACCCGCTGCTGCTCCCCCCCCGACAGCGCGGCCGGCCGGTGGGAACCGCGCGCGCCGAGACCCACGCGGTCGAGGAGCTCGCCCGCACGGACGCGCGCGACGCGCGGAGGAAGCCCGGCCAAGCGCAACGGCACCATGATGTTCTCAAGCGCGGAGAACTCGGGCATCAGGTGGTGGTTCTGATACACGAAGCCGAGGTGGGTCCGGCGCAGGCGAGTCCGCGTGCCGTCGCGACCGGCCAGCACCACCTGTCCGGCGAGCGCCACTTCGCCGGCGCTCGGTGTCTCGAGCAGCCCGGCGATATGGAGCAACGTCGACTTGCCGGCACCGCTCGGCCCGACCAAGGCCACCGTCTCCCCTGCGGTCAACGCGAGGTCCACGTCCACGAGTACCGGCACCTCGGTGCGGCCCTGCCAATAGGAATGCGAAACCTGGCTGAGCCTCAGTACCGGCTCAGCCATACCGGAGCACCTCCGCCGGATCGATCCGGGAGGCCCGCCACGCCGGGTAGACCGTTGCCAGCAGCGCCAGCGCCAGCGCGAACGCGAGCACGCCGATCACCTGCAGGGGCTGTACCTCGGCAGGTAGCTGCGACAGGAAGTAAATCTCGGCGGCAAACAGATCGACCCCTGCGATGCCCTCGAGAAACCGTCGCATCGCCTCCACGTTCGTGGCGAACGCGAGGCCCAGCACGAACCCGAGGAGGGTGCCCACGACCCCGACCGAGCCTCCGGTGAACACGAAGATCCGCAGTATCGAGGCCCGTGTCGCCCCCATGGTGCGCATGATGGCGATGCCCTTTTCCTTGTCGCGCACCAGCATGATCATGCTGGAGACGACATTGAACGCCGCGACCAAGATGATCAGGGTGAGAATCAGGAACATCACGTTCCGTTCCACCTTGAGCGCGTTGAAGAACTGGCGGTTGAGGCTTGGCCATGCGGACGTCCGGGCTCGACCCGCGAACGTTTCCGCAAGCCCCTCGCTGACCCGTTCGGCGGCATCCGCATCGTCGAGCACCACCTGAATCTTGGTCGCTTCCTCGCCCTGCCGGAAAAAGGTCAGGGCGTCCCGCAGCGGGAGGTAGACCAGCCCCGAATCGTATTCGTACATTCCGATCTCGAAGAGGGCGGCGATGGTGTAGGTCCGCACCCGCGGAATTGTGCCAACCACCGTGACATCGCCGTCCGGATGGAGCAGCGTCAGCGGATCGCCGACCCCCACCCCGAGCTGCCGAGCCAGGCGGGAGCCGATGACCGCGCCGCCCTCGTCCGCAAACGTGTCCAGCGAACCGCCCGTAATGGCGTTGGCCACCAGGGTCCGCCGGCGGAGATCATCGACCCGGATGCCGCGGACCAGGGTCCCGGTCGCGCCGCCGGCCGACGTGGCCAGCGCCTGCCCCTCGGTTTCCGCGAAGACGTCCAGCACGTGCGGGAGGCCACGCAATTCCTGCTCCAGCCCCGCGACATCGGCAAGTGTCTCGGCACCCGCCGGCGCATGCAGGACCACGTGGCCATTGACGCCGACGATCCGGTCCACGAGCTGCGTGTGAAAGCCGTTCATCACCGACATCACGATGATCAGCGTGGCCACCCCCAGCGCAATGCCGATCAGCGAAAAACCAGCGACGACGGAGATGAATCCCTCGACCCGACGTGCCCGCAGGTACCGGCGGGCAATCCAGAGTTCGAGTCCGAGGTTCACGCGCCCTGAATGCGCTGGAGCGCGTCTTCCGGCGTGACCTCCGCGCTTTCGCCGGTCGCGCGCGCGCGCAGCTCGACGACGCCCCGGGCCACGCCGCGCGGCCCCACCACGACCTGCCAAGGGAACCCGAGCAGGTCGAGGTCCGCGAGCTTCGTGCCCGCGCGTTCCTCCCGGTCGTCGTAGAGCACTTCGACGCCGGCGGCGGTCAGCGAGTCGTACATCGCGGACGCACTCTCGGCGCAGGCCGGATCGTTCTGCCGGAGATTGGCGAGACCGACCTGGAATGGTGCGACCGGAGCCGGCCACAGCATGCCCCGCTCATCGTGGCAGGCCTCGATGATGGCGCCGACCAGACGGGACACGCCGACGCCGTAGGAGCCCATCTGCACCGGAACGCGGGAACCATCCGGGAGGTCGACGAGCACGCCGAGCTTCTCCGAGTACTTGGTCCCGAAATAGAACACGTGACCGACCTCGATCCCGCGCGCCTCCACCCGCTTCGAATCGGGCACTTCGCGTTCGAACCGCGCAGGCTCGTGCATGTCGTCGGTGGCCGCGTACGGTCCGGTCCAGCGATCGACGATTTCCTGCAGGGCCTCGGGGTCGTCGTACACGGGGCCCGGAACCGGTTGGTCCAAGAGACCGCGGTCGCAAAACACGCCGCTTTCCCCAGTGTCGGCGAGGATCACGAACTCGTGGCTCATGTCGCCGCCGATCGGGCCCGATTCCGCCCGAACGGGTATCGAGGTCAGGCCCAGTGCCTGAAACGTCCGCAAATAGGCCAGGAACATCCGGTGATACGACAGGCGCGCTGCGGCCTCGTCCACATCGAACGAGTAGTTGTCCTTCATCAGGAACTCCCGACCGCGCATGACCCCGAACCGTGGCCGCAGCTCGTCCCGGAACTTCCACTGAATGTGGTACAGGTTCTTCGGCAGGTCCCGGTAGCTCTTCAGGAACTCAGCCGCAATCTCGCAGATCTGCTCTTCATTGGTCGGCCCGTACAGCATCTCCCGTTCGTGGCGATCCGTAATCCGGAGCATTTCCAGCCCGTAGTCTTCGTAGCGTCCTGACGTCTTCCAAAGGTCTGCTGCCTGGATGGTCGGCATCAGGACTTCGACCGCACCGGCCGCGTTCTGCTCGGCACGGACAATGGCCTCGATCTTCTTGAGAACCCGGAACCCCAGCGGCAGCCAGCTGTAAATCCCGGCGCTGGCCTGCCGCACCAAGCCGCCACGCAGCATCAACCGGTGTGAAACGATCTGTGCCTCCGACGGGTCATCCTTCTGGGTGGGAACGGGAAATCGTGTTCGCAACATGGCTGAGGGTCTCGTTTCGGATGACAGGACACGGCCTCGCAGCAGGGACACCGGAGGCATCTCAACGGGGCGCAATTCCGCACCCGCCAGTGCTGGACGACGAGCCGTCAGGACCAGGACCGCGCCGCCTGCCGATCATAGCCCCGCCGCAAAGCATTCCGGAAGCAGCACCAGGTCACCTCTTGTATCCGCAACGCTCGTCAACCGGGGCCGGCGGTGCCGGAAACCGCCGAAGCCATCCTTTCGTCACTGTGGCTTAGCCAACAGCCGCAATTCGGTCGTTTCCGCTTCTCGCCGGGAACCCCCCGGTCACGCTCAGGACACAACCCGCCGTGTACCGCTGCCGTCACTTGCGGGGACCACGTGCTGTGCGCCCGGCGGCGGCCGGCCGATATCGATGTCTCGGCGGGATCGGTGGCGGAACTGCAGCGGATCGTCGCCCAGATCCGCCGGCGCTGGTCGGACACCCGGATCCTCGTGCGTGGCGACGCCGGCTTCTGCCGCGAGGCGACCCTGGCTCGTGTGCCGGGGGTCGACGGCGACCAGCCGCGGTGCCTGGTACTCGAGCATGGCGTGAAGCCCGCTCCAGCCGGTCGCCAGGATGACGCGGTTCAGGCCGGCTTTCGGCCGGACGTTCTGACCGGGCGCGTCCACGGGGCCCTTCGCCGATGCGGTCATGGCGCGCGTCTGCAGATCCTATGAGGGCCGCCTGGCGACCGGCGCTACGGTGCCGTCCTTTCACTCATGACGAGGAGACCTGCGATGTCCCCACACACAAGGCACGACCCCGCGGCG
>JAGWAT010000071.1:0-6217 GCA_021296265.1 Alphaproteobacteria bacterium
CGTCCACGGTGTCGGCGAGGGGCAGGGATGCCTCGGCGAAGGCTCCCGCCGCATCGCGCTCGCCCGCGTAGCTCGTGCCGCCGGACCCGAGCACCCCGTTGACGTCGCGAATCCGGCCGTCGCTTGCTCGGAACGCCAGCAGTCGGTGGGCTTCCAAGCTTTCGAGTTCGACCCCCGCAGTCCATGCCATGGCGCGCCCGTCGATGCCCGGCCCGGCGCCCTCGAGTGCGAGACGAGCGCCCAGATACCTCGCCCCTGCGTCCTCCTCCTCGCGCAGGCTGCTCCTCTCGATCGCTTCCAGGTGGTCCGGTTCCACCGACAGCGGATTGGTCAGGTCATATCTTCCGGCCGCGATCTCGTGCCTGATGATCTCGGCGTCCACGAAGGTATCGCCCGACAATGAGCTGTCGAACCTGAAGCCGCTGATGCGGGCGTCGTAGCCCAGGCCTTCGGTAAGGCGGCCCTTGACGCTTGCCGAGACGTCGTACTCCTCGGTGCTCCAGCCGATGAAGCGGTGCCCGACCGAGAAGATGTTCTCTCTCGTCACTTCGAACGCCGGGTCGGCCTCGCGCGCTGATTCGTTGATCGCGTCGAGCAGTTTCTCGCCTGGGGCGACGGAGAAAACATCGATCGATGGTGCGTAGCGGAACGCCACGCGGCCCTGCGTGACATTGGCGTCCACGTGCAGTTCGGCGCGCTCTCCCATCGGGTGGTTGAGGTTCAGGATCGCGTTCCTCTGGTCGTAGCTCGGGCTGTCCCACCAGAAGTTGCCATAGGCGAACCCGCAGCCCTTGTCGCCGGATTGGATCCCCGGCGGATTGCTGAGCGGGCCGGTGTAGCCCAGCGCCTGGTCGCACTCGCCGAGCGGGACGGTTCTCAGTTCATTCGTGCTCTTGTCGAAGATGTAGACGGTGTTGCCGCCGACACTCACGTTTTTCGCGTCGGCGAAGCTTCCGCCCTCCGTCCACTCCGAGCGGCTGTGCTCGCGGGTACTGCCGGCAATCTCCTGGCGGTCGAGGATGTCAACACCGATGGTCAGGTGTCCGCCGGCGCCGATCGCGCCGCCCCATACGACACTGCCCTGGCGCGCGTCGCCGCCGTCGCGGCTCGGCATCCGGGCGACGGTCCGCACGTCGAAGCCGTCCAGATCCTTCCTCAGCACGAGGTTGAATGCGCCACGCACCGCGGCGTGGCCGCCGTGTATCCCCAGGCTCTCCGCTCTCAGCACCTCGATGCGCTCGATCGCCGAGAGCGGGAGGGTGTCCAGGTTGCCCGCGGTCGTTGCGTAGGGCCGCCCGTTGACCAGGATGAGCAGGTCGCGCCCCCCGGTGAAGAAGTAGCGGATGATGCCCGTGTCGAGCATCTCGCCAAACGTCTGGGCGCCGGAGCGCTCGATGAAGCTGCGGTCGTACTCGGCGATGACCTGCGGGGCTGGCGCCAGCGCGTCGGCATGGACGTGACCCGCCGCGAGCATCGTGGTTGCGGCGAGCGCTGCGAGGACTTTTCTCATCTTCGATTCCTCAGTTCGTTCGTGGATGTACGGAGTGTCTTCCGCGCCGGCCGCGTAGCATCGTCAAGCTAGGTCCGGTCGACCAGCCCGCGTGACGCCTTCCTCGGGCTTGCGGCAGGTGGCGTTGGGGAGCACGCGGCGTTGCCCCCCGTTTTCGAGCATGGTGAGCGCTCTGAAAGGCGATGCGCATAGCACCAGGCCGCTCAGTGCGTCGGTCTTTCTCGTCGACTGCGCTCGCGAGTATCGGAACAGCGCTGCCGGCGGGGTCCTGTACGGCGGACGGCGTATCGTCCCTCACATTGACCTAGACGGTGTGGTATCGGTCTTGCACTTCGTCAGCCCCAGCCCGCGATCCAAGTCACGCAACGGCAATGCGCCCCGTCTCGATGAAATCGAACCACCAGTGAAAACAGCCCGTACCTGCCGCCGATACCTTGAAAGCGACTGCCCCCCGGGTTCCGTTTCGTCACCGTCGGGCTCCCGCTTAGTTTCAGCTCAAGAAACTGGATAGTAATCGTTCAGTGCTCACAATTTGCTAGTTATTGGAAAAATTAATTCCTGTCGCGTTTCAACTAGGGAATTACAATGGGGAATGACCGGACCATCGATTTCTATTGGGAGGTCGGCAGCACCAACAGCTATTTCGCGCTGCATCTGCTCCGGCCCATTGCCGAGCGCCACGGGGCGTCGATCCGCTATATCCCGATCAACCTGGGCCATGTCTTCCGCCACCACAACTACGTGCTGATGGAGGAACCCGCGGCCAAGATCGCCAACCGCATCCGCGATCTGGAGCGCTGGGCAGAGCGTTACGACTTGCCGTTCCGCCTCCCGACAATTTTCCCCATCAAGACCAGCCGGGCCTTGCGCGGCGCCATCGCCATGCGGAACTGGGGCAAGGAGGTGGCCTTTGTCGATGCCATCTTCGCCGCCTACTGGGAGCGCAACGACGCCTCCATCCAGCACTATGCCGGCCTGCGCGGGATCGCCGAATCGATGGGCGTCGATCCGGATGCCTTCGAGGCGGCTGCAGAGAGCGATGAATGCCGCGCTTCGCTGATCGGGGCGACGGATGGGGCTCTTGCCCGCGGCGTGTTCGGCGCGCCAACCATGGTGATCGGCCGCGAAATCTTCTGGGGCAAGGATCGGATGGACTTCGTCGAGCGGGAGCTGACCCGCTCCTGACCCGAACGTCTGGTCACGGACATCCGGGCCAGCCTGACCGGCCGATCGGGAGTCGCTCGACGATCGGATGCTGCTCGAGCGGTGGCGTACGCCGGATTGCCGGAATGAACCGCGACGGATCCGGACGACCGGATCGGGAGATGCTTGGCAGTGGCGCCCGTCGCGCACTAGCATTGCGTTGGGACCAATCGATCGGGGCTGACTACCGGAGACGCGCGATGGAACCGACTAGGGCCCAGCACGCCGAGCGCACGGCTGCCTATCTCCGCGCCGGCGAGGAACGCGCCCACCGGCTTGCGAATCGCGGCCCCGTCCGGTTCGACGCCAAAGGCAGGCTGCAGCCCGACATCCTGGAAGCCTACTGGGAGCACGGCTTCTACGTGTTCGAGGGCGTGGTCGGAGAGGTGGAACTCCAAGAACTTCGCGCCGACGCCGACATGATGATCGCGCGCGCGCCCGTCCGTCCGGGAGCGGATGTGGACAGCCGTGGGCGTCCGGCGCTCGGGCGGGACTATGCGCGCGAGCCATACACGCTGGTGAAGCCGCTCTCCGATCTGTGGGGCGGCACCGACAAGCTCAACGGTCGTCATCCGCACCGGATGGTCCAGCCCCAGAATATGTGGTCTTCCTGATGTACGGGATGTGCGAGGCCATGCCGGCGGCACTCCGAGTCTATGGCCATCCGCATCTGCTGACGGTGGCGGAGGCGATCAACGGGCCGGATTTCGTGCCCTACAACGACGCCATCTTCGTCAAGCAGGCCGGCGTCGGCGGCTCCGTCGCCTGGCATCAGGACGGCGTCACCCACTGGGATTCGCCCGAGTGGGACGAGGGTATCCACGGGTTCAATTTCCAGGTGCAGCTTTATTCGACCACGCCCGCCAATTGTCTCTGGGTCGTGCCAGGCACCCACAAGCAGGGTCGGATCGACATCCCACGGCGCGTTGCCGGGAACGGCGGAGACGAGAAACTGCCCGATGCAGTGCCGCTGATCTGCCGTCCGGGCGACGTTACGGCCGTCAACCGTCAGATGTTGCACGGCTCCTTCGCCAACAGCTCACCCGACCACCGAATATCGATCACCATGGGCTTCCACCGCCGCCGGTCGGTGATCGGCCAGCGGGGCAAGCTCAACATGGGCGCCGACCAAGTGTATGACGAGCAGCGCATCTTCGAACGGTCGGCCGTGATCCAGGTCGCCATCGACGCGCGGCGGCAACGCTTCCCCAACGAGACGCCCTTCAGCTACCGGCCCTTCGCGGGGCTGGAAGAGCGCTTCCGTTACAATCGCGAGACCCGTGCGCAGGTCATCCACGACTACAACACTAAAGACCTGGCGATCTGACGCACGGTGCGGAAGGGAAGGAGTAGAATTCTGTACTATTCTGTTTTTACAACGTATTGTTGATTTCATCTCTAGATTGAAGCAGAGAATATCCTGGCGCATTTCCCACAAATCTGAAGAACGGCTATGGGGGATGACCTTCGCGATGGTCTTGCCCAAGGGACAATTCGAGGCGAATACCAGTGCTTCTCGGGGGATGCTGTAGGGGCGGCGAACGATTCGCAAGCGAGTGAAGCGATCACCGTGTGCCCGAGATGCACGACGGCAGGAGTAAGGACGATTGTCAATAATGCTGCAGCCAGTTTCTGGGGCGGATCATGTTAAGGAGGATCGGTAAGTACATCGGGAAAATCGACGTGCAATCCGATGACCTCTAGCGCCCGGCGGTGTGGCGATGGGTGGCTTGGTCGCCTCGGACGCAGACGCTGCCTTTCCACACCATCGCGGAAGACGGCAAGGTACATCGCCATGCGGGTGGATCCCGCGCGGGGTGAGTACCGAGCGGGCAACGCACCCAGACGGCCACTTGCTGCACTGGCAATCGGACACTCTCGCGTGCGACGCTGCGCCAGTGCTCATGCTTCCGGCCGCGCAGTGTGTGCGGCTCCAAGCCCAAACCGCGGTTGAAGGAGATGGCAGTGGGCGAAACGGCACGCCGCGAATCTCAAGCGTCGCGGGCCTCCTCGGCGGCCTCAACTTCCCAATTCCGTCTGCTCGCAACCAACCGACTCGAACCCCTCTTCCTGACCCAATTTCTCGGCGCCTTCAATGACAACCTGTTCAAGCAGGCGTTCATTGTCATGCTCACCTTTGGCGCCTTGATCGCCAACGGAAACAGCGCGATTTACGTCAACCTGGCGGCCGGACTGTTCGTCCTGCCGTTCTTTCTGTTCTCGGCCGTTGCCGGCACGCTGGCCGACACCTACGAGAAGTCGCGGCTGATCCGCTTCGTGAAACTCGGCGAGGTCGCGATTGCCACACTGGCGGGGATCGCGCTCTATCTGGAGAGCGTGGCGGCGCTATTCGGCGTGCTCTTCCTGCTCGGCGTTCAATCCACCTTCTTCGGACAACTCAAGTACGCGATCCTCCCGCAGCACCTCCATGCCTCCGACCTGGTGGGAGGCAATGCCGTGGTGCAGATGGGAACCTTCGTTGCAATCCTGCTGGGCACGATTGCCGGCGGCGTCGAGGCGGGTTAAGCGACTATGCGCTGTGCCTGTCCGTGATTGTGGTTGCCGTCGCCGTGGCAGGTTATGCCGCTTGTCGGGGGATTCCCGTCGCCGTGCCTGCGCAGACAAGCGATCACGGCTGGAACCCGGCCCGGGAAACTTGGCGGCTCCTCGTCCTGGCGCGCGAACGCAAGGCCGTGTTCCTGTCGGTCCTTGGCGTGGCGTGGTTCTGCCTGCTGGGCTCGGTCGTGCTGGCGCAGATTCCGGATCTGGTGCGCAGCCTCGCGGGCGGCCCAAGCGTGGTGACGTTGATCATGGCGGTGTTCACGATTGCCGTCGCGGCAGGATCATTGCTCTGCGAAAAACTGTTGGGACGACGGGTGGAGATCGGTCTGGTCCCCTTGGGCGCTGCTGGGATCAGCGTGTTCGCCCTGGACGCTTCCTTCGCGATTAGAGCCGTTGCGATCGGCGATCCCCAGCGGTCGTGGCTGGAGTTTCTGGCAGCGGACGGCGTGTCCCGTCTCTTGTTCGACCTCGCAATGATCGGGGTCTTTGCGGGCCTCTATGTCGTCCCTTTGCAGGCGAACATCCAGACACGCACTCCGACGGACCGCCGTGCTCGCGTGATCGCCGCCAACAACGTGTTGAACGCCCTGCTCATGATCGTCGGCGCGGGATTCGCCATCGGCTGGTTGCTGCTGGGCGGGAGCATCGCGGGACTGTTCGCGGTCCTGGCCGTCGTCAACGCCGGCGTGGCCGTGTTCATCTTTGGACAGGTGCCGGAGTTCTCGATGCACTTCCTCATCTGGCTGCTGTCGCACACCATGTACCGGGTGCGACACGTCGGGTTGGAGGCGATACCGGACAAGGGTGCAGCGGTTCTGGTCTGCAACCACGTGAGCTACGTGGACGCCTGCCTGCTCGCGGGTGCCATCCGCCGACCGATTCGCTTTGTCATGCACGAGAGCATCTACCGAATCCCGGTGCTCAACTTCATCTTTCGGACCG
>JAGWAT010000071.1:6329-7910 GCA_021296265.1 Alphaproteobacteria bacterium
GGCGAGGTCGGGCAATTTCGCCGCGGCGTCGAGCGCATGATCGAAGAAACGCCGGTACCTGTGGTACCGCTGGCGCTCCGGGGTCTGTGGGGCAGCTTCTTCAGTCGCGAGGGCAAGGGTCCATTCAAGGGATGGCGGGGACGGCCGTGGAGCCGGGTGGATGTCGTTGCTGGTGACCCGTTGTTGCCTGCAGCAGTGCAGGCGGACACGTTGCGCAAACGCGTGCTGGCCTTGCGGGGCAGTCACCGGTGACCGGGTACGAACCAACGGATCTGGACTCGGTTGGCAAGCGGGTCGGGTGGCGCAGATTTGGTGGAGGCTCTCCTGACGCCGCGGAACAAGGAGTCGGTTGAAGCCCCATGAATTACTCTGATCGCCGGAAGCTATACCAACGCGTTGAAGCGAATCGAGAGACCAAAGTGCTGTCGTTCGTTACGGGTGAGCGCACCACACGGCGGCCCCAGTCGCCACTACCGGCGAAAGCGCCCTTGGACGGACAGCTTCAAGTGCGCGGGCGACGCCGACTGGTGATCGGCCGACGTCGGCGCCCGCATCCGCGTCGCGCTACGTCACCGCCTGCCGGCAGTATGCGACCAGCTTGTTCCCGTCAGGGTCCCGAAAGTAACCGCCGTAGAAGTCGCGGGTGCCACGGGGACCCGGTGCCCCTTCGTCGTCGGCACCCATCTCCAATGCCTTGGCGTGGACCGCCTGCACGGTCTCGGGGTCGCTGCCGGCAAGCGCAATCATGGTGCCGTTACCCGGCGTGGCCGCGTTCTTGTCGAAGGGCGTGATGACAGCGAGCGATGCCGCACCGGCTGGGCCCGACCACATGATGAGGCGCTCGCCCTCGTACGAACGGCTTCCGCCGAGGACCCCGAGCACCGCATCGTAGAACTCCCCCGCGCGTTTCAAATCATTGGTGCCGACCGTGACGTAGTCCAACATGAGTGCAATCCTCCCGGATCCGTATCCCTGACGAACGCGTCCGCACCGAGCGGGTCGGACGCGGGGTCGCAGGGATGTTACTCGCGCACGCCGGCATCACGGCACCCATCCGGCGGGGCAGAGCTACGGTAAGTGGAACGACGAATGGATCCTCCACCCGTTGCCGACGATGAACGAGCCGAACAAGGCGGTCTCGTGGCTCACCGCCAGGGCTTCGCTGGACGAGGACCGGAAGGCCGACATGTTTCTCGATGCAGGTCTGGCCCGGAACGACAGCGTGTTCATGACGACGCGCCGGCTGTTCAGCGCGCTGGAGCGGCCGATCGGGACGCCGAGCAGCCACAACACAGTCTGGCACGGGTACGCGCCGTACAACCCGCTCACCATCTTTCGCGCCGTGAGCGACTTCGTCCTGACCGGCGACGACGGCAGGACACCGGCGATGCGCCTCGGCCTCGCGAGCGCAAGCCGCTGACCTTCGAGGACCTACTGTGGCCGGACCAGCGCATTCCCAAGTCGCGGCGTTCCCGCCGGAAGGGCCGGATAGCGCCGGTCGAGCTCATCGCCCGATCGCAGCGGAGGCGGACGGGTTGCGTGCTACCGCGGTCGGGGACATGAAGCGATGATGCAACGCCT
>JAGWAT010000072.1:0-758 GCA_021296265.1 Alphaproteobacteria bacterium
CCCTAGTTCACAACCGAATTCGGTTGATTTGCGAATCGCGGTAGGCTCGCGCAACCGATTGCGCAAGTCCGGCGATCCGGCAATGGCCGAAATGCCTGAAACAGCACGAGGTGCCCATGCCTGCCTTATCCCGACTGGCAACCCGTCTTGTTTCCCCGGTAGCCAAGCAGATGCTGCTGGCGTGGGAGCGGCTGGAATCCGGCGTCGCATACGATCCCACCTCGCCATCCACGCGGCACGACCCCTACGGCCTCTACGACCAGCTCCGCCGCAAGGATCCGGTGCATCGGATGCGGCTGTTGAAGGCGTGGGCCCTGACCCGGTACGAGGATGTCGACCGTTTGCTCCGGGATCACAAGCGTTTCACGTCGGAAGGGCGGAACTACGGCTACTCCTCCTACCTGACGATGCTCGATTTCGACCCGCCGAAGCACACCCGCCTGCGGGGTCTCGTGTCGAAGGCGTTCACGCCGCGCGCCATCGAGAAACTCGAACCCCGGATCCACGCCGTCGTGCACGAACTCCTGGACGACGTGGCCCAACGCGACCGCTTCGACCTCATCGACGCCGTCGCGTTCCCGCTGCCCGTCATCGTGATCGCCGAAATGCTCGGTGTGCCGCCGGAAGACCGCGACCGGTTCCGGGGCTGGTCCGACGACATCGCCATGTCCGTCGAGCCGCTGCTCGAGGAAGCCAATATCCAGAAGGTCAGGAAGGCGACCGGCGAGCTGTTCGAGTATTTCGAGGGACAGATCGAG
>JAGWAT010000072.1:825-4457 GCA_021296265.1 Alphaproteobacteria bacterium
TGTCCACCCTGATGCTGCTGCTCGTCGCCGGCAACGAGACCACCCGCAACCTGATCGGGAACGGCATGCTGGCCCTGCTTCGCCACCCCGATCAACTCGAGCGCCTGCGCCAGCACCCGGACATGCTCGACGCCGCCATCGGTGAACTGCTTCGCTTCGACCCACCGGTCCAGTTCGACGGCCGGATTGCCCGCGTGGATCTGGAGATCGGCGGCAAGAAGATCCGCTCCGGTGAGCGGGTGATCTCCCTGCTCGGGGCAGCCAACCGCGATCCCGACACGTTCGCCGAACCCAACCGGCTCGATATCGGCCGATCCGAGAAAAGCCACATATCCTTCGGACGCGGCATCCATTACTGTCTTGGGGCATCGCTGGCTGTGCTGGAAGGAAAGGTCGTCCTTCTGGAACGCTTCCCGACGATCCGCCTGGCGGAACCGCCGGTACGGCGCGACCAGATGGTCCTCCGCGGGCTCTCCGAACTGTGGGTCGACGTCACGTGACTCCCCCGACCCCTCGGTGGGGGACTGGACCGGTCGCTTTCGAGGGCTCCCACGGCCGGTAGCGGCCCCGCATGGACCGTACTGCCGCGTGCTCGACGCGAACTCGCCACCGACGCCACCCGCCGCCTTCGCCGTTTGAACTATCCTGTTGACTTGCCGCCCTGCCGGAGCCGCCCGTGACCCTGCTGCAATCCGTCTTTCCCTACATTCTGGGGATCAGCCTTGCCGCAGTCCGGTGTCATCTCGATGTTTCGTGGCGGCGAGTTCAACGCCCGCTGGGGCAACCGCCTGATGCGCGCCCGGGTCGCACTGCAGGCCCTCGCCGTCCTGCTGATCCTTGCGTTCGCTGCCCTGATGCAGAACTCTCCCTGAACGAAATCTCCCAGCTTTCGTCTAGGATGCCCGCTGGCCCCGCCGACCGACGCGGGCCCTCCCTCCATTGCCACTCTCCCTCCGGAGCTGGTCGCTCATGAAAATCCTTGTCGCAGTCAAGCGGGTCATCGATTTCAACGTACGCATCCGGGTGCTCCCGGATGGTTCGGGCGTCGAGACCGACAACGTCAAGATGTCGATGAACCCGTTCGATGAAATTGCCGTGGAAGAAGCAATCCGGCTGAAGGAAGCGGGCACCGCGTCCGAGGTGATTGCCGTCTCGATCGGGCCGGCCCGGTGCCAGGAAACCATCCGGACCGCCCTCGCCTTCGGATGCGACCGCGGGATCCATGTGGAAACCGATCAGCCCCCGGAGCCGCTGGCAGTCGCGAAGCTGCTGGCCGGCGTCGTCGCGGCGGAGGATCCGGGACTCGTGATCCTGGGCAAGCAGGCGATCGACGACGACTGCAACCAGACCGGCCAGATGCTGGCGGCGCTGCTCGGCTGGCCGCAAGGTACGTTTGCGTCCGAACTCGTAATCGGTGACGGCGTGTTCGACGTTACCCGCGAGATCGACGGCGGGCTCGAAACCATCTCGGTCAACGCGCCGGCGGTGGTCACGACCGACCTCCGGCTGAACGAGCCCCGCTATCCTTCGCTGCCCGGCATCATGAAGGCGAAGCGCAAGCCCATCGAAGCGCGGACCCCCGCCGACTACGGCATCGACGTCACGCCGCGGCTGGAAACGGTCAGCGTAGCCGAGCCCCCACCGCGTCCACCGGGACGCATGCTCGACTCAGCAGCAGAACTCGTAAACATCCTTCGAGAAGAAAAGGGGGTTCTCTGATGGCTGTCCTCGTCATTGCCGAAACTGACGGCGCCATCCTCCCCCGCGGCACGCTCGCCACGGTAACCGCTGCACTCGCCCTCGATTCGGAAGTCGACGTGCTGGTGCTCGACGAACACGCCGACGCGGCGGCAACGGCGGCAAGCGGGATCGTTGGCGTTCGCTCCGTGATGAAGGCCGGCGGCCCCGGCCTTGCCGGCGGCCTCGCCGAGAACCTCGCACCGGCCGTGATCAACGCCGCTGCCGGCTACAGCTGCCTGCTGGCGCCGGCGGGGACCTGGGGCAAGAACCTGATGCCCCGCGTCGCCGCCAGCATGGACGTCCAGCAGATCTCGGACATCACCGAGGTGGTGGATGCCGACACGTTCGTCCGGCCCATCTATGCGGGCAACGCGCTGGCCACGGTCCGCTCCCGGGATCCCGTAAAGGTCATCACGGTGCGGGGCACGGCATTCGCGGTGGCGGAGGCGCCCGGAGGATCGGCCACCGTCACCGACGGTCCCCAAGTCGCGGCCCAGGAGATCGCCCGGTTTGTCGGCCGCGAACTGAGCCAGTCGGACCGCCCGGAACTTGCGGGTGCGCGCATCGTCATCTCGGGCGGCCGGGGGATGGGGAGCGGCGACAACTTCCAGATCCTCGATCAGCTGGCTGACAAGCTCGGGGCCGCGGTGGGCGCGAGCCGCGCCGCTGTCGACGCCGGCTACGTCCCCAATGACTTCCAGGTCGGCCAGACCGGCAAGGTGGTCGCGCCTGAGCTCTACATCGCGGTGGGCATCTCCGGTGCCATCCAGCACCTTGCCGGCATGAAGGACAGCAAGGTGATCGTCGCGATCAACAAGGACCAGGAAGCCCCCATCTTCCAGGTGGCGGACTACGGACTGGTCGGTGACCTGTTCAAGATCGTGCCGGAGATCGTCGACGCACTCTGATCGCCACGGTCAGATGCGTCCGTCAGCCGCCCCATGCAAATGATCTGCCTGGACCTGGAAGGGGTGCTGGTGCCGGAGATCTGGCAGGCCGTGGCCGGGCAGACCGGCATCCAGGAGCTGCAGAAGACCACGCGTGAGGTCGCCGACTACGACGCGCTGATGCGGCACCGGATCGAGGTCATGGCGGCCAACGCCATCGACCTGCCCAGGCTGCGCGCCATCGCCGCGTCCCTCCAGCCGTTCCCGGGCGCGCGTGCCTTCCTCGACCGCCTCCGCGAATCCCACCAGGTCACCATCCTGTCCGACACGTTCTACGAACTCTCGGACCCGCTGTTCGCCGCGCTGGGCCGGCCCGCGGCCTTCTGCCACCACCTTGAGACGACCCCCGATCAGCGGATCGTCGGGTGGCGGAAGCGGATCGACGACCACAAGCGGCGCGCGGTCGAGGGCTTCACCGCCCTCGGCTTCGACGTGCTGGCGGC
Source organism: Alphaproteobacteria bacterium (assembly GCA_021296265.1). Lineage (GTDB taxonomy): Bacteria > Pseudomonadota > Alphaproteobacteria > TMED109 > TMED109 > VXPW01. The sequence goes on from JAGWAT010000072.1 coordinate 3,956, forward strand.
CGGCGACTCGTACAACGACATCGCGATGCTGGATGCTGCCCAGCGCGGCTTCCTGTTCCGGGCGCCGCCGCAGATCCGGGCGGAGCGCGCCGACCTCCCTGCCCTTTCCGAGTACGCTGAACTCCTGGCCGCCACCGCTGCCGAAAGAAGCGCCGCCTGACCATGGAACCGCACGATCTCCTGCTCGTCGTCGACGTCCAGAACGACTTCTGTCCGGGCGGCGGCCTGCCGGTCGCTGACGGCGATCAGGTGGTGCCGGTCATCAACCGCCTGCTGCCGCAGTTCCGGCACGTCGTCCTCACCCAGGACTGGCATCCGGCGGACCACGCGTCGTTCGCGAGCCGGCATCCCGGCAAGGCCCCGTATGAAGCCGTTCAGATGCCCTACGGCGAGCAGACGCTGTGGCCTGACCACTGCGTCCAGGGCAGCGACGGGGCGGCCTTCCATCCCGACCTGGAGACGGACGGGGCCCTGGCGGTCATCCGGAAGGGCATGAACCCCG
>JAGWAT010000073.1 GCA_021296265.1 Alphaproteobacteria bacterium
GATCGAGCACCTGCTCGAAAAAAGCGGCGCCCGCTGGGCGGTGATCAGCAACGAAGTTGACGGCCCGGTGTTCGGTGCCGCGTCGATCGAACGCATTGCCGGGCAGATGGTGCCGCATGCCATCGGGTGTTTGTGCTGTGTCACGCGATCGGGGCTGGTCAGCAGCCTGCGCCGGCTCTTCGCCCAACGTACGCAGGGTGAAATCGAATTCGACCACGTGCTGATCGAAACCTTGGCCGACGCAGACCCGGCTCCGATCATGCAAACCCTACTGAACAATGCCTTGGTCACCGAGTACTTTCGCCTTGACAGTGTCGTTGCGGTCATGCCCGGCGGTGAAAGTTTGAACACGCTGGCGCAGTCGCAACACGGCTTCAAGCAACTCGCCGTGGCAGACCGCATCGTGTTGGACTCGGCATCGCCTACCGCGCCGGACACCCGTGCACAGGTGCGGTGTTTGAATCCCGTTGCAAGTCTGGTGCCGTCCGACCAGCCATCTATGGCAAAAGCACTGATCGGGGCAGGCCTGGAAACACGATTGCTGGATGGTGACTTAGGCGGTTGGCTGGCGTCGCCACATTACGCCAGCAGAGATCTGCTTGAGAACGGACTGCATGGCTTCGCAATCGAAGTTTCGCAAGCGCTTGACTGGGAGGCCCTGCACGGCTGGCTCAATGCGGGCACGGACACGAACGGTGACGTCATGTACCGAACGAAGGGCGCGGTCAAGATCAAGGGAGTGGACGGACCGGTAATCATCAATGGTGTCCAGCATGTCTACCAGCCTCCGCAACGGTTGCCTGAGGTTGAGGTCGATCGCTCCCGGTTGCTGTTCATCACCTCCAATCTCGACCGTGCTGCAGTTGAGGACAGCCTGCGCGTTGACTTACCGCACTTTCAGCGCTTGAGCGAAGAGCGGTCGGCCCGGCAAGCCCGCGCGGCCTTGGATCCGTCGCTACCGGCTTAGTGAAAGAAGATCTTCGTGGTTGCCGCCTCCGTCCGACACCCAGGCGGGCAATCCCTCTTCGTGCCCTACTGCGAGATGACGGCTTTCTGCCGTGATTCCCTGCGACCAACTTTGCAGACGGGCATTGACAATTTGTACGCATGCAATGTTATAATGAAACACCTAACGGCATTGCAGCTGACCACACTCGGGAGGATCCACGATGACCGACGAAATCCGTGGAGACAAATCCGTTGACCAGCAAGCGGTCACGGAGGAGGCTCAGGACGGCGAAGGACTGACGTCACAGTCGCGCCGCGCATTTATCAAGACTGCCACAGTCGCCACCGGCGCAGCAGCGGTCGGGGCCATCGGCAATGGGGTGATGCACGAGCTCGATCTCGTCAAGCCCGCACACGCCGCCGAAGGCGGTATCGAAGGTACGCCCGTCGCTGAAAAATGGTGGCCATCTCGCTGGGGCGAGGGAGACCAGACTGGCTCAACCAACCACATGACGCCGGAGGTAGCTCTCGACGCGGCAAGCCTGATCAAGAAGGGCAAGGTTTACAGCCTGGGGCGGGTGTACGAGTACGGCATGCCGCTGTTCGGTCAGCGGGTGTTCGCACTGCGCATACCGGGTGCTCCGACCGGGGGTGCGTTCGGCAAGAACCAGATCATCTGGCACGATGAGATCTTGACCACTGAAATCGGTCAGGTCGGCACACAGTTCGACGGACTTGCCCACATCGGTGCCCGGATCGGCGAGGCCGGTGATCTGTCCCAAGAGGTGTTCTACAACGGTTACACCACGAAGGACCTGCACAACAACGACAACGAAATGGGCTCGACAGCCGGTGCCTACGGGCTGCAAGCGCTCGGCATGGAACACGTCAAGCCATTCTTCTGTCGAGGGATTCTGTTCGATGTCATGAGCCTGAAGGGGCGCATGCTGGACAAGGGTGAGGAGATCACCGTCGCCGATCTGCAGGCCTGCCTGGAACGTCAAGGCATGAGCGAGGCCGACATCACTGAAGGCTGCGCGGTCATGTGGCGCACGGGCTGGGGCGAAGAGTTGTGGATGAAGGACAACGCCCGGTTCAATTCTGGCGAGCCCGGAATCGGCGTGGGCGCCGCGGAGTGGCTCGCAGCCAAGGGGATTTCCGTGGGTGCTGCCGACGTCTGGGCAATCGAGTGCGTGCCCAATCCGGATCCGAACCTGGCATTCCCTGTGCACCAGATTTTCCTGCCCAAGAACGGCATCCACATTCTGGAGAATGTGCGCCTAGACCATCTCGCTAATGACGGCGTCTACAAGTTCGCTTTCATTTTCTCGACGCTGCCGATCAAGGGGGCCACGGGCTCACCTGGCAACCCGATCGCGGTCGTCTAGCAAGCTTCAAGCTGTGCCGGCCAGACGGGCGAGTGTTTCGGTATCGAAACGATATGCGAACAATCGCCCGTCTGAGTCCCCGCCCAGCAAGTGGTCCCCCTTGGGAGACCACACAAGTTCCGTGATGGGATTGCTTGACGCGCTCACAAGGCTGTATCGCTGTGGCCGCGTCGCCAAGCTCACCAATTCAAGGCCGCCATCGTTGTACCCTGCGGCTACCAGGGCGAAGCTTGGGTTCGCACAAACCTTGCCGATCAATTGTTCGCTGTAACGTCCTAGCATGCGTGGCGCTGCCGCCGGCAAGCGTCTGCCCGAGAACGGCCAACCGCTCACCGTATCGGCCCCGGAGGCTAGCAGCCATGTACCGTCAGCGCTCCAGCTGAGAGCCTTAACTTTGTTTATGCATGGCCCGAGACTGGCGTCTCGCCCAGAAACGAGATCCCATGCGTGTAGTGTTTTTTCCTGGGTGGCCGTTACCACAAACCGTCCGTCGGGGCTCCAACTGAGATTGAGGTGCGAACCCCGGTGAAATAGACGTTGCGGCTCACTGCATGGCCCGTTTAGCGTCCACAAGCTGACTCCGTTGTAGTGCGACACGGCCAGACGCCGTCAAAGGCCATGCCGGCGACGGTGCTTGGATGCTCTCCGAGGACGCGGACCGGCCGGCCTTCGGTATCCAGCAGTCGGACCTCTAGGCCGTCGGAGACCGCCCTCAGGCCACAGGGGTGGGTAGCGAGTTGATCAGGCCAGGAACGGGTTAGCTGCATCAACTCTTGAGGTTTGTCCTCGGTGTTGACTTGGTATACGGCACTGTCATCGGCCCCGCACAGGAAGCCAAGCTCCCGGCAATCGGCGGTCAGTGCCAGAACAGCGCCTTTGGTCA
>JAGWAT010000036.1 GCA_021296265.1 Alphaproteobacteria bacterium
TTCCGACAACGGTCTGGGCATGGCTCCCTCCCGGCAGTACTACATCTGCCAGGCCTTCTGCCACACACCCCTACATCTAGCAACCTGACCGCCCGCCCAGCCCGCTCGATTCCAGGGGCTCGAAACTCGCTCTAGCGCGTGCGTCACGGGTTCGGCTCCTCGAGCCGACCGCACTCCCTGGAAGCACGGCCCGCTGCCGGCGGCAGCCCCCGGCGAAGGGGTGCGGTCAATTCCCGGTGGAGTTCCGGTCGGTGGCCGTGGTCTCCGTGGCATTGGCCCCTGGACGGCGCCCGGCATAATGGGGTGACAACGTGCAACCCCACGCACTTGCCGGCCGGCACCGCCTTGGTAGCGTGCAGTCGCGGTCAATCGTGACATCCGACCCGCGCCGCGCGGTCGATTTGCCGGGGAAAGCAGCCAATGGTCACTCGCCGGCAGGAACCAACCGCCACCGCGTTTGCCGTCGGCCTGATCGCCGGCGGGGCGCTGTGCCTTGTCGCCGCGACCGCGGGAGCGCAATCCGCGGGAGACTCGACGACGGCGCCCGCCGACGCCACGCGTCTCCAGCCAATCACCGTGACCGCGACCCGCAACCCCCTCGACCCGTTCAGCTTTCCCGGTATGGTGACCGTCCTGGACGGTCCCGAGATCCAGGACCGGCAGCCGTCTTCGCCTGACGACATCCTGAGCCTGATTCCCGGTATCGAGTTCACCGGCGGCCCGCGCCGTACCGGGGAAGCTCCGAGCATCCGCGGGTTCGATGGCGCCGACGTGATCGTGACCATCGACGGGGCCCGCCAGAATTTCGGCTCGGTGCACGACGGTCGATTCTTCGTCGACCCGAGCCTGCTCAAGCGGGTGGAAGTTCTCCGCGGACCCGCTTCGTCGCTCTACGGCAGCGGCGGCACCGGCGGTCTGATCGCCTTTCAGACCCTTGACGCGACCGACTTGCTCGCCCCCGGCGAATCGGCCGGCATGAAGGTCTCCGGGGGCTACCAGTCCGTCAATTCTGAGCGCATCAGCATTCTCACGACCTATGCCGCTCCGAGGGACGGCATGAACGTCGTGGCCAGCATTTCCAAGCGCGACTCAGGGACGATCAGGCTCGGCAACGGCAACGACCTGGAGGACACCGATGACGACATCGTCGCCAGCCTGGCGAAAGCCAGTCTGAAGTCGGTAGACCATCACCGTTTCGAGGCCTCCGCGATCAGCTTCCGGAACGACGCACGAGAACCCAACGATGGCCAGGAACGATTCGGGCGGGACCTGGCTGCGAACGGTCTCGTGCGGAAGGATGTCCGCTCGACCACCCTCAGCGCGGCCTACCATTACGACAACCCTGAGGACCGTCTCGTCGACCTCGACGTCGTGGCCTATCGCACGAGCTTCCGGCTGGACGAACTCCGGCTCGAGGATGTCAGCGGCGGACCGGCCGGCGAGTTGCTGCGCCGGGACGTCGACACGCTCGGCCTGCGAATCGACAACCGTTCGCGCGTAGCGCTGTCCGAAGCGGCACGCGTCACCCTGACCTACGGCGGCGAGTACTGGCGCGACTCGCAGGACGGAGGGGACGGCGGCACGCGCATGGGACGGCCGGACGCCAATGCCGGCGAGCGCCACGGCGTGCCGGACGCCGAGGCTCGATTTACGGGACTCTTCGCGCAGGCCGAGGTCATGGTCTCCGGTCCGTTCGGTGCCGAATCAGGGGATCTCCTGATGATCCCTGGCGCGCGCTACGACTCCTACCGGATTTCCAGCTCGAGCCGGCTGGGACCCGACAACGAGCGCAGTGAACTCTCGCCCAAGCTCGGCGTCAGCTGGCTGCCGTCGGAGCAGTCGGTGGTCTTCGCCAACTATGCGCATGCCTTTCGGGCGCCGACCGTCGACGAGATCTATCTTACGGGCACGCATTTTCCGCTGTTTCGCGGACCCGGCGAACTGGTCGGCTTCAACCGCTTCGAACCCAGTCCGGGTCTGCGGCCGCAGACAACCCGGACCGTCGAAGTGGGGGCGGGAATCACGTTCAACGATGTTCTTGCAGAGCGCGACCAGCTCCAGATCAAGGCGACCCACTTCCGCATTTGGGGAGAGGACTTCATCGACCTGGCTATCCGCCAGGCCTTTCCGGTGCCGGGCGACTGCCTGCCGTTCGTGTCGGATCAGGCGCGCGTGCCCGTGGGCGCTCCTGGCATGTTCCGGCACGGCTGCGAAGGGGCCGCATCCTCCACAAATGTCCCGGAGGCGCGACTGCAGGGAACGGAAATCGACGCGATCTACGAGAGCGGCCGCCTGCGGATGACCTTGGGATACTCCTCCGTTGACGGAGAGAACGCCACAACGGGCGGGAAACTGGGGCTCCTGGCGCCCGACCAGCTCACCATCGATGCCGCCTTCAGGCTGCCCCGGCACGACTCGCTGATCGGTTGGCGCCTGCTGCTTGCCGACCGCTTCGACAGGGTGAACGATCCGGCGGACGTGCGACCGGGTTACGCCGTGCATGACCTCTACCTGTCCTGGCGCCCCTCTGACCCACCGCTCGACGGGCTCGGCGTCGACCTCGGTATCGACAACGCATTCGACAAGGCATACTCCCGCGTCGATACGGCGTCCGTCGAACCCGGCCGGAGCTTCAAGGTCGCGGTCGGCTATTCGATGGCGTGGTGAAAAAGACCACCGCGTCGCAGGAAAGCATGCCGCCCCGGACGGGAGCGACATCCGACCCCCACCCCGCCCCGCCGAAGCTCGACGCCCCGCAACCCGACCTGATAGCGCGCTGGCAGGCGCTGAAGGCCGACGAGCCTAGTTTGCGGGCGCGCGATGCCGCGGCACGGCTGGGCGTGTCGGAAGCCGAGCTGCTCGCTGCGCGGACCGACGTCGAGGTCAGCCGTCTTGACGGGCCCTGGGAGCAACTGGTCGGGGGACTGGCCCGCCTCGGACCGTTGATGGCGCTCACCCGGAACGATCATGCCGTCCACGAGAAGGTCTGCCGCTTCGACAACGTCACGGTGTGCGGCGGCATCGGCCGGGCTCTCGGCGACGATCTCGATCTCCAGGTGTTCTTCGAACATTGGCACCACGGGTTCGCGGTCACCGAGTCGCTTCCAAATCGGGCGCGGCGCAGCCTGCAGTTCTTCGATGCCGCCGGCACGGCGGTCCACAAGATCTACCTGCGCGGTAACGGCAACGAAGACACCTTCCGCGCGCTGGCCCGCAAACACCGACACGCCCGCTCGACGCCTAGCCAGGCGGCGAGCGGGGAGGCAACCCGCCTCCAGCCGTCAGGGCGCAACAGTGGCCCCTCGCACATGTCTGACCAACGTTTCTCCCCGGAGCAGCACGGCGACGACCGTGGCTTGCTTCCAGAGCCGGTAGGTGATCGCGTGGAGTTGTTCCGGTCGGCACCCGGATACGCTGCCAGGCGCGTTCCGGACGACAGCTTCCAGGTCTCGCTCAGGCACGCTGCAGAGACGGGGCTCCCGGTCACGCTGGTCGTTGGCAACCCCGGCGCAGTCCAGGTCCATGCGGGCCCGGTGCGTCGACTGAAACAGGTGGGTCCGTGGTTCAACGTCCTGGACCCCGGCTTCAGCCTCCACCTGCGAGCCGATGGGATCGCGGCCGCGTGGGTACTGCAGGCCCCGACGCGTGACGGCGTCGCAATCTCGCTCGAGATCTTCGCCGCTGACGGTCGCGAAATCGCGCGGCTCTCGGGCAGCAGTACTGGTGATGCGAAGACCGGCGACTGGCAGGCGCTCGCTGCGTCGCTGCGCGACAGCCGTGACCATTGAACCTCCCGGGATCGCTTGAGGCGCGCAATCAGCCCTGGCGTGCTGAGAATCCGAATTGCCGCAACGCGTCATGGATGAATGTGATCCCAGCGGCGATCTCGAGACATGGACAGTGCCGGGCCGTGCACGCCCCGGCCGGGATTCAGTGCGTTGTCCAAAGACGCCGATGCGTTCTGCAGAGATCGTTGCCTTGAGTCGCGTGCTCAATGTCATCGAAGCTTCCCAGGTGCGCGAAGAGCTGTGCGGAGGGCGTACCAACTATCGGGAGAGATTTTGATTGTGAGCGCATGCCGTCGCACTACAGCGTGGAGAAAGCTGTGTGTGGCGGACTTTGGCGCCGTTGTTTCTTGGGACGCGAAACCTTCCCAGAGTCTTGTAAGCAGCAGGAACCCAGGACATGGGTTGACACTGGACGTCGGGTGGAATCGAAACTTTGATTTTTGCCCTCCAGAGATCAGAGCTCGCACCCAATGCCGAAGGCTGTCGTAGGCTGGTAACGTTGGGGCGATCTTGCCATCTGTGGCGCCCAATGGCGGTCGCAGACCCGTAACGTCGCGATGGACTTGCTATCTGTGGCGGCTGGATCTGCTGTTGAGTCGGGGGGATCGGAATCGCAGATGGAAAAAAGCGAACGGACCGAGCTGGGAATGACGCCGCAGGCGATGCGGCGATTGGCAGCCAGAGCGACGGAAGTCTTGATCGACCGCATCGGCGGCCTGGATGGGGGGAATGCCTGGGACGGAGAGTTCCGCAAAGTGCTCGAGGAACAGTTGGGCGGTCCGCCGCCCGAAGGCGGTCGGCCTGCGGAGGCGGTGCTGGAGCAGGCCGTGCAGGACGTACTCCCGTACGCGGCTCGGCTGGATCATCCCCGGTTCTTTGGCTTCGTACCGTCTTCCCCCACCTGGCCCGGCATCCTCGCGGACTTTCTCGCGGCCGGATTCAACATCAACTCGTGCACGTGGCTCGTGTCGAGCGGGACCAGCCAGTTGGAACTCGTCGTCGTGGACTGGATGCGAGCCTGGATCGGCTATCCGGAGACTGCCGGCGGGCTGTTGACGAGCGGCGGTTCCGGAGCGAGCGTTGAAGCGCTGGTGGCGGCGCGGGAGGCTGCCGAACATCCGGCCCGGCCTTCCGTCTATATGAGCGATCAGTGCCACAGCGCGTTGCAACGGGCCGCATTGATCGCCGGCGTGCGTCGCGAACACATCCGCCTGGTGCCTTCCGACGACGATTTCCGCATGGACATGGCCGAGTTGCGGCAGCGGGTCGCCGAGGACCGTGCCAACGGTCTGCAGCCCGTCGCCGTGTGCGCCAACGCCGGCAGCGCCAGCACGGGTGCGATCGACCCGCTGGGCGCGATGGCAGACTTCTGCGCAGGGGAGGGCGTGTGGCTGCACGCGGATGCCGCCTACGGGGGCTTCGCCCTGGTGACGGCGGACGGCAGGGAATGCCTCGACGGCATCGAGAGGGCGGACTCCGTCGGCTTGGATGCGCACAAGTGGTTCTTTCAACCCTACGAGGCGGGCGCGCTTCTGGTGAGGAAGGCAGAGCACCTCGAAAATGCTTTCGCCATCGGTCACGACGTCCTGCAGGACACCGTGTGGGGTGCGAATCACCCGAACTTTGCGGACCGGGGCCAGCAATTGAGTCGGGCGGCGCGGGCGCTGAAGATCTGGATGTCCGTGCAGACGTTCGGAATGGCCAAGTTCCGTGCGGCGATACAGAACGGACTGGACCTCGCGCGTCGTGCCGCTGAGTACGTCGAGTCCAGTTCCGTGCTGGAACTGATGACGCCGGTGTCGCTGAGCATCGTGTGCTTCCGGGTCAACCCCGACCCCGCCGGCGGAAGCTGCGACGAGGCAGCACTGGAGAAGGTCAACAGGGTGGTCTTGGCGCGCGTGTTCTGGGACGAGCTGGCGTTCTTCTCGTCCACCTCCCTAAAGGGGGTGTTCTCGTTGCGTATGTGCATCATGAACCACACGACGACCTGGGAGGACGTGCACAGGACCCTTGATCTGGTGGAACAGATCGGCCAGGACACCCTGGCGGAGCAGTGACCGGCAGTGACGGGGGCGCTGGAGCCTGGCACGGCAATTCCTCCTTCCCCAAAGTGCGCCCGCTGCAGGACTTCTGTAGCGCCCCTGCCGACGCACGGTCGCAGCGCCGGTTCTGCCTGGATCCCTCCGGTTCGAAGGTTTCGAGGCCTTTCCGGAAAGTTGACGGTTCGAGGACCGGCGGGCGCCCGTTCCCTCTGTGCTGCCTGATCGCGCAGCCAGCGGAACCGGTCCACCAACCAGACCGGCCTATCGCACCCTTGAGTTCGTCGCGAGCACCCCGAGCGTCGCAGCGGCAGCTGCCAGCAAGAGCCAGGCCTGCCAGCTCTCCATGGCCCGCAGCGTCAGAAAGCTTGCGGCACAGACCAGCAGTGGAATGGGCAGGCAAGCGGCAGCCGTCAGCCTCCGTGTCAGCAGACACAGGCCCAGCGTGGCGATCGCCGTGGGGTCAGGAGCCGTGCCGGCAAACTCCCCGGCGATCACACCTTGGCCACGGGGAAGCGCTGCCAGCGGATAGAAAAGCAATGCACCTGCGGTCATGGTCCATCCCACCACCCGCCGGGCGCCCGTAACCGGTTGACCGCCAAAGCCGTTCCGGAACATCCCGAACCACAGGAGAAGCAGGGCCTGCAGATAGAAGGCCGGGACAGCGTAGGTCGCCAGCCAGTTAACGGGAGCGTACCAGCGCCCGACAAAATAACCGCCGCACCAGGCCCAGGCGGCGGCCAGGAGACCCGTCACGAGGTAGGGAACGGCGCCGGCTCGCCGACGAGCAGCGAGACAGCAGGCGAGCAGGAGCGGGACGATCAGCGGGAGCGGCCAGACCGCCTGGTTGGCCTGTTCAAAGAGGCGCCAGTACGTATCCGGAGCGAAGAGCAGGAAATCGCGCAGCCGGTAGTCCAGCCATTGCATGGTCAGAGATCGTCAAAGTATGCAGCCAGTTCCCGGCGCATCGCCGCATCCGGCAGCGGCCCCCGCACGACGCTCTTGTTCTCGCGCACATGGTCAACCTGGGTGGTAGCCGGAATGACGCAGGTGGTCGCGGGATGTCCCAGGATGAACTTAAGCAGGAGCTGGGCCCAGCTCCCCGCACCCAATTCAGCTGCCATCGCCGGCAAGGGCTCGCGATCGAGGCCCCGGATCAAGGCACCGCGGCGGAACGGCCGGTTGACGATCGCCGCAATTCCCTTCTCCCGCGCCAACGGCAGCAGACGGGCTTCCGCTTCCCGATCGGCAAGGTTGTAGGTCAACTGCACGAAATCGACCGGCTGGCTGGCCATGATGCGCTCCAGCTCATCGTGGCGCCGGCCGTGCGACGTCGTAATCCCAACGTGCCCAAGCCGCCCGGCCTCCTTCAGGGCGAAGAGCAATTCGAGATTGGCTTGCCAGTCGATCAGGTTGTGTACCTGCAGGAGGTCGAAGCGGCTCGTCCCCCAGCGCGCGCCGGTCTCCGTCAGCTGCCCCGGAGCATCGGCCGCCGATGTCCAGATCTTGTCCGCCGAAAACACCTTGCCAGCGGCATCCAGTTGCGCAAGGGCGTAGCCGATCGTGGCCTGCGACGAGCCGTACATCGGTGATGAATCGATCACACCGCCGCCCTCTTCCAGGAAGGCCGCGATCACGCCGGTGGAGCGATCCAGCAACGCGGGGTCCGACCCGACGTTGAATGTGATCCAACTGCCAATCCCCACGGCTGGAATCTCTGCCCCGGTGCTGGGAATCCACCGCCGGCTCGCGGAGACCTCTGCCGCCCGGCCGGAAGCCGGAAGCATGGTTGCGGCCGCGACGCTCGCCACTCCTTGCAGCACTACACGACGATCCATGACACTTCCGCTCCTTTTTCGGGGCATCATCCCCCCGGACCGTTACCAGCAGCCGAATCGACGCAGCCCGACCGGTAGGTGACGAACCGGGTCCCCGCCCGATACCAGCAGGATCGGCGGCTCCGACACCAGCGGGCGTGCGAACGACTGCCCACCAGCCGCAGGCGCGCGCCGAGACGTCCGGCGCGGCCGGGACTACTCCGTCTCCGCATCACCCGCCGGCGGAGGGCCATCCTCCAGCTGGCACGCCTCCAGCTCGCAACGGATGCGGCCGTCGGAAACGGCCGAGCCGGGCGAACAGGCCATCGTGTAGACGATGGCCGCTCCCTCGTTGCCCAGACGCTGGATTTCGGGTTCCACGCATCCGGCTTCCACTGCGGCTTCCCTGGCGAGCGGTCCGTATTCGATCATCGCGGCGGCCGGAGCCGCCACCAGCGTGATCACGAAGCAATGGACAAGAGCACGGCACCTGCGCATACGACCCCCGAGGGATGGCGGGTTTCCAGGGTGCCTGCTTACTGCCACTGATCTGCTCTTGCAATGTATCTTGGATGCGCGACGCCGGTCGATCAGTGGGATGCGCAAATGCTGTTTCTGGATGGCGTAAGGGTTCTCGACTTCACGACCTTGCTGCCGGGTCCCCTGGCAACACTGGTGTTGGCGGAAGCCGGTGCCGACGTGATCAAGATCGAACGGCCGGGCGGCGACCCGATCCGCCACGCCCCGCCATTCGTCGATGGGGAGAGCGTGCCGTTCGCGATGCTGAACCGTGGCAAGCGGAGCATCGAGATCGACCTCAAGGAACCGGGCGCGTCCGCCCGCGTGCTGGCGCTCGTCGAAACCGCCGATGTCGTGATCGAGCAGTTTCGGCCGGGCGTGATGGATCGGCTCGGGGTTGGCTACGAGGCCGTCCAACAGGCGAATCCCAGATGCGTTTACTGCGCGATCAGCGGCTACGGCCAACGCGGCCGGCGCGCCGACGTCGCCGGTCATGACCTGAACTACGTTGCGGAGACCGGGCTCCTGGGAGTCACGTCCGACCGCGATGGCCACCCGACGATGCCGCACACCCAACTCGCCGACATCGGGGCCGGCAGCTACCCCGCGGTCATCAATATTCTCCTGGCCCTGTACCGCGCCCGCAGCTCCGGCACCGGCGCCTTTCTCGACATCGCCATGACCGAGCAGACATTCCCGTTTCTCTGGCAAGCGCTCGCCCACGGCTGGGCGACGGGCACGATGACGTCCCCGAACGAACTGCCGCTCACGGGCGGGAGCCCGCGATATGGGCTCTACCCCACGGCGGACGGCCGCATGCTGGCCCTGGGTGCCCTGGAGGATCACTTCTGGGCAAACTTCTGCGAACTGGTCGAGCTCCCTGAGACACTCCGGGACGACACCCGGGATCCCGAGGCAACCCGCCGGGGCGTCCGTGAAGCGGTCGCGGCCCATTCCTCCGACTTCTGGCGTCCCAGGCTGAAGGACGCCAAACACCTGTGCTGCACGCTCGTGCCGTCGCTCGCAGACGCCGTCGAGGACCCCCAGTTTGCCGAACGCGGCATTTTCGACGGCCGGGTCGGTGTCGGCAACAGAGCCCAGCTCCCCGCCGTTCCGGTACCGCTCGCGCACGGGGTCGCGCGACGAACCGCCGGCGGTGGACCGCCGACCCGCGCGCCGAGTCTCGGCGACGCGAACGCACTGCTGACGTCGGCATGACCCACGTTCTCCTCGTCCAGGAGCGGGGGCAGCCGGTGCCGGATCATGCGGAGGACATTCGCATCACGGTGATGGACCTCGACCCCGGCGAGCCCGCGCCGCCAGCCGGTAGCCGGACGGCTGAGTTGATGCGGAGCGCCGACGCGATCGTGCTGGTGCTCCCCGGCGGAGAGCCCGCGGGGGGTACGACCTCGACCATTCGGGCGTTGCTCGGCACTGCCGGCGTGCCGACCGTGCTCTGCTGTCCGCGCAACCTGCACAGCTTCCCGGCCGGGCGTGAAGGGCCCATTGGTCTCGCGGGCTGCGCGGCGGCCGCGATCCACGGTTTCGGCACCCGGACGGCAGAACTTGCGGTCCAAGCCGCGGTAAGGTTGGCGCGCCCTCGACCGGAATCCTGATCCATGGCACCCGTTCCGCGACCGTCAGTCCTCGACATCACGCCCTACAAGCCGGGCAGTTCCGGGACCGGACATGCCGGGCGGGTCATCAAGCTTTCCTCCAATGAAACGCCTCTCGGGGCCAGTCCGAAGGCCATCGCGGCCGCCCGGGCCGCGGCCGACGACCTCAGCCGCTACCCCGAACCCGGCGCCACCCCCCTGCGGGAGGCGATTGCCGACCGGTACGGTCTCCGGCCGGACCGGATCGTCTGTGGCAACGGTTCGGACGAGTTACTCGGTCTGCTCGCCGTCGCATACGCCGACGCCGACGACGAGATCCTCTACAGCCGGCACGGCTTCCTGATGTACCCGATCGCGGCGCGGATCGCGGGAGCCGTTCCGGTGACGGCACCCGAAACGGACCTCACGGTCGATGTCGACGCGCTCCTGGCCGCGGCAACCCCCCGAACCCGCGTCTGCTTCATTGCCAATCCCAACAACCCGACGGGCACGGCCGTGGGCCTAGCCGACCTCCGGCGACTGCGCGCCGGGCTCCCAGACACCTGCCTCCTGGTGGTTGATTCGGCGTACGCGGAGTACGTCGAGATGGAGGGCTACGACGACGCGCGCCGCCTGGTCGACGAGGGCGCCAACGTGGTCATGACACGGACGTTCTCGAAGATCTTCGGACTGGCGGGCCTGCGCCTCGGGTGGGCGTACGGTCCGGCTTCCGTCATCGACGTGCTGCACCGGGTGCGCGGCCCCTTCAACGTCAACGGTGTCGCCCAGGCAGCCGGCATGGCCGCGATCCGCGACCGCGAGTTCCTGGCCCGGGCCCAGGACCACAACCGGCGCTGGCGCCCGTGGCTCGAGGTGGCGCTGCGGGAACTCGGGCTCGGCGTGCGCCCTGGCGTCGCCAACTTCGTTCTCGCCGAATTCGACCCCGCCGGCCCGAAGTCCGCGGCGGCCGCCTACGACCACCTGGTGGGGCAGGGAATCTTCGGTCGCCGGGTCGGCGAATACGGCTTGCCCGACCACCTGCGTTTCACCGTCGGCCTCGAAGAGGAAAACCGCGCCGTCGCAGCGGCGCTCGCGGACTTCCTGACCTAGGTCCGGCCCGCCAGTGCCGGGTATTCGCCTGCTACATTGGGACACGTCGCAATACGTGGGCGGAGGCAGAGGCCCGGCCCGCCGGAGTCAACGATGAAGCTCTACACTTTTGCGCCGGCACCTAATCCCCGGCGGGTCCACATGTTTCTTGCCGAGAAAGGCATCGAGGTCGAGGAAGTCGAGGTCGCAATCCGCGATGGCGCGAACCTCGCAGCGGCCTACACGACCGTCAATCCACTCCGCACCGTGCCCGTGCTGGAACTCGAGGACGGGCGAAAGATCACCGAAAGCGTTGCGATCTGCCGGTATTTCGAGGCCGTCCAGCCGGAACCGCCGCTCTTCGGCACCACGCCCCTCGAGAAGGGCATGATCGAGAATTGGCACCGCCGGGTGGAACTCGAGGGCATGCAGGCCGTCGCCGAAGCCCTCCGCAACACCAATCCGCGGTTCGAGGACCGCGCGATCGCCGGCCCCAGAAACTTCGCCCAAATCCCGGCGCTCGCCGAACGGGGCTTTGCGCGGCTGGGTTTCTGGTTCGAGGACCTGAACGCCCACCTGAAGGACAGCCCCTTCGTCGCCGGCGAGACCTTCTCCATGGCTGACATCTCCGCGTACATCACGGTGAACTTCGCGAGGATGGTGAAGACCCAGCCCGACGAATCACTCCAGCATCTCGCACGTTGGCGGGCCGACATCGACGCCCGTCCCTCGTCTCGGGTTGGAACGTGAGCGGCTGGAGAACGCGCGCCGGAACCCCCATATCGTTGGTGCCATCCCGTCCGCAGCGGAGCTGATCCCCCATGTCACACCCCGACCCACTCGGCAGCGTCTTCACAGATCTCGGCGGTTTCGACCGCGAGCAGGCCCTGCCCATCGTCGAGCAGGCCCTGACCGGCGCCGACGACGGCGAGCTCTTCCTCGAGAATGCACGCTCCGAAAGCCTCACGCTGGATGACGGGCAAATCCGCACGGCCGCGTTCCACCATGCCAAGGGGTTCGGACTTCGCGCGGTGGTTGGGGAACGGACGGGCTATGCCCATGCCTCTGAACTCAGCACCGATTCACTTCGACGCGCGGCGGACACCGTGCGGTCCGTCACACGCGGGGCGTCGGGGACCCTGGAACTCGCACCGCCGCTCGCCAACGAACGTCGCTACGGAGACGAAGACCCCATCGGGGCGGTTCCGTTCCAGCAAAAGGTGGAACTCCTCTCGGAGATCGACAGGTACGCGCGGGGTCTGGACCCGCGGGTCCAGCAGGTCTCGGCCACGCTCTCCGGCTCACACCAGTCGGTCGGCATCATCCGCGCCGGCGGGGCAGCCGCATCCGATGTGCGGCCCCTGGTGCGCCTCAACGTAAGCGTGGTCGTACGCGACGGCGACCGGATGGAATCCGGCAGCTACGGATCAGGGGGGCGACACGGTTACGACGTCCTGCTTGACCGCAACACGTGGGGTCACCACATCGACGAGGCACTTCGTCAGGCACTGGTCCTGTTGGACGCCCGGGCCGCGCCCGCCGGCGAAACGGACGTGGTCCTCGGTCCGGGCTGGCCCGGCATCCTGCTGCACGAAGCCATTGGGCATGGTCTCGAGGGGGACTTCAACCGAAAGAAGACCAGCGTGTTCAGTTCGCTCATGGGCGAACGCGTGGCCAACGAGGCGATCACGGTGATCGACGACGGGACGCTCGACGGACGCCGGGGCTCGCTCACGATGGACGACGAGGGGACGCCGACGCAGAACACAACGCTGATCGAGCACGGCCGCGTCGTCGGCTACATGCAGGACCGCCAGAACGCCCGGTTGATGGGGACCGTGTCCACCGGCAACGGCCGCCGGCAGAGCTATGCCCATCAGCCCATGCCGCGGATGCGCAACACCATCATGCTGGCCGGCGACCGGGATCCGGAAGAGATCGTGCGGTCGGTCAAGAAGGGCCTGTATGCGAAGAGTTTCGCCGGGGGTCAGGTCGACATCACCAACGGGAAGTTCGTGTTTTCGGCGAATGAGAGCTACCTGATCGAAGACGGCAAGATCACGGCCCCGGTCAAGGGCGCGACGCTGATTGGGTCGGGCTTCGAAGTCCTCAAAAAGGCGGCGCTGATCGGTGACGACCTGCAGCTCGATCCCGGGATCGGCAGCTGTGGGAAGCAGGGGCAGCTGGTGCCGGTCGGCGTCGGACAGCCCACGATGCTGGTCGAAGGTCTTACCGTCGGTGGCACCGACACCTGACGTAGACACAGGGAGCTGAGGGTTCGAATCCCTCTGGGCGTTCCATCTCTAAGAGATCTCGCTGGCCAGCAAATGCCCGGACGACGGGATTGGGAGCGTGTCCCCTGACCTTCGGGCGACACCGCGACCGCACCGGCTTCGTCGCGCGGCGCTCGGTCGATGACCTGGCGCCGTTCCGGTAGGGGACCTGTTTACCGCCTACGGGAATCGACCCAATCTGGCGCTTACTGCTCTGGAGAATTGTTCTGGTTGATCCGCCCGACGCTCTTCCCGCCTGGATCTGCGCCGGAACATCGCTCGGCGGAGATGGATTGGCCTCTACGCGGCCCTGATGGCTCGCGACAGGATCACTGGACTTGATCACGGCCTGTCGGCCGGCCCTGCACTGGTTGCTGCAGGCTTGCAATTTCGCGCCATATGCTGCCGAGGTCGCCGCCACTTCCCTCCCCTGCCCTGTCGCCCTTCCATTTCTTCACATGCTTTCGCCACTTTCGATCCAGGCCCGGTGCGCCCAATTCCAGCCAACACAGGATCTGCAAGAGCCCCGAGGACACGAATTCTTCGGGCTTGTTGAATTACTTGTCCATATTTTCGAAACTGTATGACAACACTTTCCCTTCCCAATGCGACGTGTTCTTGTCCATTGCGGAACGGCGCTGCTCTTCCGTCACCGGCACTCCCAAAAAATAGATTTGCAGCCATTCAAAACCTCTTTTCCACCAAACTGCCTGCCCACATAGATTGGATACTCTCCCTTTTCGTAATTTCTCATCTCGAAGTCGTAAATCTTGGTTTCCTCGCGGACCTCTCTTGCCATCGCCGCCCAGCAGCTACCGTCGCAACGGGCGTTTCCATCATGTTCGCCATGCAGTCTCCCACCAAAGGTATGAAGCGGTCCTCGATTGGTACCCAGATGCCCCGCTCGTTTATGAAGCAGCATCTTTCCACTTTCATTGCAGATAAGCAACGCTCCACAGCTTATGCTTATCGGCCGCTCTCCATTTTCCGTTAGCGCACGTAACTTGGAATACTGGATTGTTTGATAGGAAGCGTGTGGGGGATTGGAATTCCAGTCAATATTTCCGGAGTCACGGTACACGACAATGTAGTCATTGCTATTATTCTTGGCATAGAGTTCCTTTCTGTATCTATCGTCGTCCAGTCCTTCCACCTTGAACCACGCTTCGTCAGCTGGCTGCAGCACAGGCTGTTCATTCAAGACATGGATCAACTCACATTTTCATCAAACATTTCGCTTGAATTATAGTGTTTCAAACGCTCCAAGCTGTATTCCTTCCATCTCGGTCCTAGGAACTTGCGGGTCGAGGCACTAGT
>JAGWAT010000037.1:0-27442 GCA_021296265.1 Alphaproteobacteria bacterium
ATCTCGTTGATGCGTTCCTTCAGGGCCAGGATCTCGCGGGCATGGATCTCGACATCCGTTGCCTGCCCGGAGAAACCACCGGAGGGCTGGTGCACCATGATGCGTGCGTTCGGCAGCGCAAACCGTTTGCCCGCGGTCCCGCCGGCGAGCAGCAGCGATCCCATCGAGGCCGCCTGTCCCACGCACAGTGTTGACACGTCCGGGCGGATGTATTGCATGGTGTCGTAGATCGCGAGGCCCGACGTGACCAGACCCCCGGGACTGTTGATGTAGAAGGCGATCTCCTTGTCCGGATGTTCCGCCTCGAGATACAGCAGCTGGGCGATCACCAGCGAAGCCACCTCGTCGCCTACCGGGCCGGTCAGGAAAATGATCCGCTCCTTGAGCAGCCGCGAGTAGATGTCGTAGGCACGCTCGCCTCTCCCTGTCTGCTCGACGACCATCGGCACCAGCGTGTTCATCGCGTGCTCCGGCGCTGTCGCCGGGTGGTGCTCCTTCATGACGCTACTCCGCCAGCCGCGGGTGCCGGGCCGTCCGCACCGCCCGGCATCCGGGCGGCCAGCGTGACCGGCGCCATGGTCGCCATCGTGCGGCGCATGACGTCGATCGGAACCTGGGTTTCGGTCAGCGTCGCGTCCTTCATCGCGAGGCCAAGTGCCTTCTCCCGGCGAATCTGCACGGCCACCATCCTGACCACGTCGGTGTCCGCCAGGCGTTGGCGGATCACGTCTTCGGCATTCCGCTGGTTGGGATCCACGTTGAGGACCACGTACCGCACGATCTCCTCGCGGGTGACGTCGATGTCATGGTCGTCCGCAATCTTCGAGAGCAGGAGTTCCGCGACAATGCTTGACCGGGCCTGCTGGTCAGCCGAAGCGTGGGTTTCCGATGGCACGATCGGCGATGACGTCCCCGCGTCATAGGCCGTGGCGACCTTGTTCACGTATGGCTCCGGCAGGCTGAGCCGGTTGGCCTGCACGAGCTGGTCCACCAGACGGACCACCTTGAGGCGTTCGCCCCCGGCAGTCATGCCGTGCTGGAGCATGGTGCGGACGTTTTCCCGTAAACCGGCCTCCGTCTCGGCACCCAACCGCTTCATCAGATCATCCAGGCTGGCCGGTTCGCGCTTGTGAACGGCGCGCACCACAACACCGAGCGGGAATGGCCGGTCGTAGCAGTTGCCCGGCAGCGGTGACACCTGAAAGGTGCGGTCCTCCCCGGTTCGGATCCCCTCGATGTCCGCTGCCTCGCCCCAGGTTCGCTGGAACAGCTTCGGCGTGGCGACTCCACCCACCTGGATGCGTTTCGGATCGGCGGGATCGGTCCGGTCGAACAGTTCCGCCGCCACCGTGTCTTCGGCGCGCGCCCCGAAGTCGGCATCCGCGGGCTCGATCTGCCCGAACATGTAGCTGAACTCGTGGATCTCCGCGTCGATATCCGCCTCGGCCACGTCCACGACCGGAACTTCGATGGCCAGCCGGTCGAACGGCGCCACCTTGAACTGGGCGACTCCGTGCACCGTGAACTGCAGGTCAAGGCGCTCGCCCGGTGCCCGCTTCGGCATGCGTTCAGGGACGACATCAAGCGGAACGAGATCGTGCTCCGATAACGCGTGCTCGATCGCAGACTGCAGAAAGTCAGACGCGATCGTGGCTTCCACCTCGGTGCCGAACCGGCGCCTGATGATCGACATCGGGACCTTGCCCTTGCGGAAGCCATCGATCTTGGCGTCGCGCGCATACTCATTCAAGCGGCCGTCCACGACCGATTCAAACTGATCGGCCGGGACAGCGGCGCTGAACGTCTGCTCCGAGCCGCGCCCGGAAATTCGCTGGACTTTCATATCGACCTGTCTTTCGTTTTGGCGCCGGCTGCAAGGCACGGAACGCTGGTGCGGGCGGAGGGACTCGAACCCCCACGACTTGCGTCACGGGCTCCTAAGGCCCGCGTGTCTACCAATTTCACCACGCCCGCCCAACCCGGCGCATCAATGCTCGGCTCCATTACCGCCCGGTCAACACCTCGGCAGCCGCGTCAAGGACTGCCTCACGGTCGATTCCGTACGTCCGGTACAGACTCGCGAGGTCCCCCGACTGCCCGAACTCTTCCACGCCCAGCGAGATCGTCTTGTGGCCGCGGACCGACCCGAACCACGAGAGGGTCGCCGGATGGCCGTCCACCACCGTGACCAGGCCAGCCGTCGACGCAAGTGGGCTCAGCAACTGCTCGAGATGGGATTGCGCCGGACGTCCCAACCGGCGGGCGGCCTGCGCTGCCCGCCATGCCCCGTGCATCCGGTCTGCCGACGTGACGGCCAGCACGCCGGCATCGGGGAGGTCCGCGCGAATCTCGTCAAAGGCGTCCATGACCTCCGTCGCCACTGCCCCGGCATACACCAGCGCCAACGAAGCCCCTCGGGCCGGAGGCTGGAGCCAGTAGCCGCCGGCAATGATTGCCTGTTCAAGATTCTCGTCCAGTGAACGTTCCGGCTGCACGACCGGCCGGGTCGAGAGGCGGAGATAGACAGACTCGCCGTCCGGCTCCTGGAGGTAAGCGAACGCCCAGCGAAGCATCACTTCCAGTTCGTCCACGAATCCCGGCTCGAGCGCTGCGAGGCCGGGCTGGCCGATCCCCACGAGCGGCGTGCCAATCGACTGGTGGGCCCCGCCTTCGGGCGCCAGCGAGATCCCCGACGGTGTGGCGACCAAGATGAAGCGGGCATCCTGGTACACCGCGTAGTTGAGGGCATCGAGGCCCCGGGCGATAAACGGGTCGTACAACGTGCCGATCGGGATGACGCGGGCGTCGAACAGCGAATGCGAGAGGCCGGCCGCTGCCAGCAGCAGAAACAGGTTGTTCTCGGCAATGCCCAGTTCGATATGCTGCCCATGAGGCGACATCGCCCAGCGTTGCGGCGAGACCACGCTCTCCTCGTGAAACACGTCGGAGCGGGAGGTGTGCCGGTAGATCTGCCGTTGGTTCACCCAGCCGCCGAGGTTGGTGGAGACCGTGACGTCCGGCGAGGTCGTGACGATGCGGCGCGCGAGTTCCGTGTCCCCTCGCCCAAGCTCGCGGAGGATGCGTCCGAAGGCCTCCTGTGTAGACGTGCGGCGCGACTCCGGAACCAGCAAACGATCGGGTACCGGAATCGGCGGCGGGTTGTGGCGTCGCTCGGAAGCCTGCGCAAACGGGACGGACGCAAGATAGGACTCCAGCGTGGCGGACGGGACCGCGAGGCCGGCGAAGCGATCCCACTCCTCCCCTTCCGGCACCCCCATCGATGCCCGGAACTGCGCCATCTGGGACTCGTTCATCAGCCCCGCATGATTGTCCTTGTGACCGGCGAGCGGGAGTCCGTGCCCCTTGATCGTGTAGGCGATGAAGCAGGTAGGTCGATCGTCGCCGGCTGCTTCGAACGATTCGATCACGGATTCGAGGTCATGCCCGGCAAGATTGGTCATCAGGGAATGCAAGTCGGCGTCCGCGTGACGCGTCACCAGCGCCACAGCGTCCACATCCCCTGCAAGATCATGCAGCAGGCGTTCGCGCCAGGCGGCACCGCCCTTAAAGGTCAGGGCTGAATAAAGGTCGTTCGGGCAGCGGTCGATCCACTCGATCAGCGCCGCGCCACCGGGCTCCTGCTCGACGGCCTGCAGCAGCTTTCCATACTTGAGCGTGACCACCCGCCAGCTCATCGCCTCGAACAGCCCGGCGATCCGGGAGAACGACCGGTCAGCGGTGATGGCATCGAGACTCTGGCGGTTGTAGTCGATGATCCACCAGCAATTTCGCAGGCCGCTCTTGGCCCCGTCCAGCAGGGCCTCGTAGACATTGCCCTCGTCCAGCTCGGCGTCGCCGAATACCGTCACCATGCGGCCCGGACGCCGAGCGGCGGAAGCCAATGCATGGTCGGTGATGTAGTCCTGCACCAGGGAAGCGAAAAGCGCCATGGCCCCACCGAGACCGACGGACCCCGTCGAGAAGTCCACGTCGTCGGAGTCCTTGGTGCGCGAGGGGTAGCTCTGGGCCCCGCCGAACCCGCGGAATGCCTGCAAATGCTCCCGGGTCTGCCGTCCCAGCAGATACTGGATGGCGTGAAAGACCGGGCTGGCATGGGGTTTGACCGCAACCCGGTCCTCGGGCCGTAGTACGTGGAAGTAGAGCGCCACGAGGAGCGTTACCACCGACGCTGATGACGCCTGGTGTCCGCCGACCTTGAGGCCGTCCAAAGCCGGGCGAAGGTGATTCGCGTTGTGAATGGTCCAGGCCGCCAGCCAGGCCACCTTGCGCTCCAGCGCGCGGAGTTCCGTCAGATCCCGTTTCGCCGGCTTCGCGCGTCGCCGCCGTGCCTTGGCCAGAGTCACCATGCTGCAGGGGCCGGAATGCTCGTGGTCATCAGGAAAATCCTAGCCGCCCGGCACAAGCCGGTAAATGCGCACGCTACGCAGCCGGTTCGGCACGGGCGCCTGCCGGCAGCGGCTGCGCCCGCGACCCCCGTTGACCGGCCACGCCGGACTTCCCGGACGCGTCACTAGCCCGGCTGGAGGGTTTCTCCAGCTGGGCGTGCCCTGTCGAAAGCCTGACGATCACGCTCCCACTTCGACCGCCGCCCCCGCGTCTTCCAGCTTCTTCTTGATCTCTTCGGCTTCATCCTTCGAAATGTCTTCCTTGACGGGCTTGGGAACCCCTTCCACGAGATCCTTGGCCTCTTTCAGGCCAAGTCCCGTAATCGCTCGGACTTCCTTGATGACATTGATCTTCTTGGCTCCAAAGCTCGTCAGCGTGACAGTGACGAACTCCGGTTCGTCGCTGCCGCCGCCATCGGCCGCCGCGCCCGGCGCGGCCGCCACGGCAACCGGCGCAGCGGCGCTGACGCCCCATTTCTCTTCGAGCAGCTTCGATAGTTCGGCCGCCTCGATGACGGTCAGGCCGGACAGTTCCTCGGCCAGTTTCTCGATGTCCGCCATGGTTGATGTTCTCCCTTCAGGCGCGTGGACAAAATTACGGTACGGCTCGCCGCAGGTTCAGGCGGCTTCCGATTCGGAGTAGGCCCCGAAGACCCGGGCCAAGGCACCGACCGGAGCTTGCAGGACCCCGGCCACCGAGCGGGCCGGCGAGGCGATCAGGCCCACCAGCGTTGCCCGGAGCTCATCCAGCGACGGCATCTTCGCGAGCTGGGTGACGGCCGCCTCGTCAAGCGTCTCCGCACCGAGGCCGCCGCCACGGATGATCAGGCCCGGATGGGTGTCGGCAAAGTCCTGCAATACCTTGGCCGGGGCCACCGGATCGGAGCTGAGCCCGATGGCGGTGGGCCCGCTAAACAGATCGGCCAGGCCAGCATGCGGGGTGTCTTGCAGGGCGAGCCGGGTCAATCGGTTCTTGGTGACGCGGAACTGCGCCCCCGCCTCGCGCATGCGTCGGCGCAACTCGGTCGCGGCGTTCGCATCGAGACCGGCATAGTGGGTCACGATCACGGTCTCGCCGCGCGCAAAAATTTCGTGCAGTGCGGCGACTGCCGCTTCCTTCGCTTGCCGATCCATTGGACGGCCTCCCCTAGCCCCGGCCGGACGCTGGGCGTCGCCCGGGCAATCCCCCACCCGGCCCGTGCCGGTCGGAGTTCACGCCTGTCCAACGAATGAGCCTGGACGCGCGGTCAGACGCTGCGTCCACACCCCGTCTGTGCAGGAGAATTAAGGCTTCCGCCGCCTGCAGTCTCGGACAGGAAGCGACCTCGGCGGTGCCCGCCGAGCCCGCGATTTAGCAATTAGGCTGCTGCCTGGGCCCCAGCCTCCAGATCGGCTACGTCCAGCTGGACCCCCGGTCCCATGGTCGACGACAGCCAGATTTTCTCAATATACACGCCTTTGGCGCCCGCCGGGCGGGCATCCCGGATCGCGCCGACGAACGCGTGGACGTTGGCGGCCAGGCTGCCTTCATCGAAGCTCGTTTTGCCTATCCCGGCATGCACGACCCCCGCCTTTTCGGCGCGAAAGGCGACCTGCCCTCCCTTGGCGGCCTGCACGGCAGCCGCAACGTCGGTGGTAACCGTGCCAAGCTTGGGGTTCGGCATCAGGCCGCGGGGACCCAGAATCTTGCCGAGGCGGCCAACGACGGGCATGCAGTCCGGGGTCGCCACCGCGCGGTCAAACTCGATTTCGCCCTTCTGGACGGATTCGGCCAGATCTTCCGCGCCCACCAGGTCGGCCCCTGCGGCACGCGCGGCCTCGGCCGCCTGATCGCGCGCAAACACCGCCACCCGAATCGTCTTCCCGGTCCCTGCCGGCAGCATTACGGTACCCCGCACCTGCTGGTCCGACTGACGGGTATCGAGATTCAGATTGACCGCAATCTCCACGGTCTGATCGAACTTAGTGCGGCCGTGTTCCTTCAGATGCACAAGGGCATCCTGCAGTTTCAGCGGCCGGGTCCGGTCGATTCCCTCGCGGGCTGCCCGCAGGCGTTTTCCTGAACGTGCCATTGCTTCAGCTCACTCCAATGCCCATCGAGCGGGCCGTACCCTCGACGATCCGGCACGCCTCGTCAACGCCGGAAGCGTTCAGGTCCGGCATCTTCTCCTGAGCGATTTCGCGCACCTGTGCGGCGGTCACCGTGCCGACCGTGGCGATGCGCCCAGTTTCCCCCGAACCCTTGGCGACCTTGGCGGCACGCTTCAGGTAGTAGGACACTGGCGGCTTCTTGACCGTGAAGGTGAAACTCCGGTCGCGGTACACGGTGATCACCACGGGCAACGGGGCACCGGCCTCGGCACTCTGGGTCTGCGCGTTGAACGCCTTGCAGAACTCCATGATGTTGAGTCCCGCCTGTCCCAGAGCGGGCCCGATCGGCGGCGAGGGATTCGCCTGGCCCGCCGGCACCTGAATTCGCACAAAACCTTCGATTTGCTTGGCCATCAGACTGTTCCGTTAAATGTTCCTAGATTTTCTCGACTTGCGAGTATTCCAGCTCAACGGGGGTCGCACGCCCGAAAATCGAGACCGACACCTTCACGCGCGACCGCTCCTCGTCGATCTCCTCGACTACCCCGTTGAAGGACGTGAAGGGACCATCGCCCACCCGGACATTCTCACCGATCTCGAAGATGACGGCCGGTCGAGGACGTTCGACGCCCTCACGGATCTGGTTGAGAACCCGGCCCGCCTCGTCATCGGAAATCGGGATCGGGTCGCCCTCGGTGCCGACAAACCCAAGCACCCGCGGGACATCAAGCACGAGGCGGCGCGTTTGGTCGGAAAGCATCATGCGGACGAGCACGTAACCGGGGAAGAACTTCCGCTCGGTTTCGATCTTCTTCCCCTGCCGCAGCTCGACCACATTCTCGGTCGGAACGACCGCCTCCGTGATGTCGTCGGCCAATTCGTGGCGCACGGCCTCGGCCCGAATCGCCTTCGCCACCCGCGCCTCGAAGCCGGAGTGCGCGTGCACGATGTACCAAGCCAGCGCCATCTCCGGCTGCTCCGCTTGTGTCAACTGCCCAGCCCAAGAATGGCCTGGACCGCCATCGATATCAGCTGGTCGACACCCAGAAAGAAGAGCGCCAGGAGAAACACCATCACAAACACCATTCCCGTGGTGACCGCAGTCTCCTTGCGGGTGGGCCACGTGACCTTGGCCAGCTCCTGGCGAATTTCGCGAAGAAACTCCATCGGGGAAGTTCCGTTCATGGACGAATCCTCAAATGGTGCGGAACGACTTGCCCGCCGCAGACATTGCCGCCAGCGACGACGGGAACCGAAGATGACGTAGGGATACGGTTGGTCCGCAAGATACTCCATCCGTAGGCGTGATCGCAAGTGACGGCACCCGCACAACCGGGCCTGAACCCGAGGCTTAGGCTCCGCTCAGCCGGCGGCACCGCGGGGGGCTTCACCCGCCCCGGTCGCGGCCTCGCCGACCGATTCTCCGGCCGGGAGGGCGGCCCTACTATTTGCGTTTCGCCGTCAGCTGCTGCGGTGCGTGGCGGGTGGCACGCAGCTTGGCGGAACGTTGCTGCGGACTGGGGGGTTCCGTCGTCACGGAGTCGGAAGCCTTCGTTTCAGCCCGTGGAAGCGGCTCGGGCCAGAGGACCTTGAGGCGCTCGACCGACAGGTCTTCGGTGTCCGGCCGGTAGAGGCGTTGGGTCATCAGATCCGAAAGATTGAAGTGCAGGCGCGCCGACACCAGATTAATCGCCTCGACGGATTTGCCCGAGAAGTCGCGGATCTTCCTGGCCGACAGCAACCCGCTCCGCAATGCGGTCTCGACCTCCCCCTCTGACTTGCCAACTTCCTTCGCCAGCCGTTGCACCGAAATGAGCGTCTCTCCGCTGGCCGTCCGGGTCAGGCCCTCACCGAAAATCTGATGCTCATGGTGATTGATTGGCATTCGGGACTCTCCGTGCGGCCTCCGTCAGCCCGAAACCCGCAGCACGCCGCGGTCGGACCTACCCGGAACCCGGTAAACGTCGGGCTGCTGACTTGGCACCGAACGGCGGTTCTCCGATGCAATGCCGCCAACCTCGTGGAAGGCAGGGTACATGGCATATTTCCGGGACGTGCGGAAGTGGAGGCAACTGAAGGTCCGTCCCTGGTTCGGGTCCAGACCGACAGCCGTAACGCGCCTCGTGCCGCGACGCCGCGCGATCGGATCAGTCCAGTGTGTGCGTGCGTCGGTCCGGATGATCACGGACGGACCGCGCCTCAGGTGGCTCGCCGGCCGCCCTGCGCAACCTCACCCGGGGCGCGCTATTGCCCGCTGCCATCTTGATCCGGCGTCAGGCACTCGGCAAATGATTCGGCCATGTCGCGGAGCAGGGTGAAGTAGAGTTCGGGCCCAGTCTCAATACTGGCGCCCAGAGGATCGACCACCCCCGCCCGCGCCGGAGTGTCCTCGATGATCGTGGTGACCAGGCGGGGTTGGAATTGGGGCTCTGAGAACACGCAGACCACACCCAGTTCACGCACCTTATCTCGAAGATCAAGAATCCTCCGAACGCCCGGAGTCCGTTCCAGGCTGACGACGACGGAGCCCACTGCGGCCAAGCCGAATCGATCCTCGAAATAGCGGTACGCGTCATGGAACATGATGAATGGCTGGCCGCGTGCCGGCGCCACCAAGGCGTCGATGTCCGCTCTCAGCACTTCCAAGCGACCCGCCAATGTCTCCGCGTTACTTGCATATCGATCTGCATTGGCCGGATCGACTTCCGACAGCATGTCAGCAATCGTTCGCGCCATCACGCCAGCATTGTGCGGATCAAGCCAGATGTGCATATCGAACGCGACCCCGTCACGCCCAACAGTCTCGTTATCGTGGTCCTCGTCGTGGTCCTCGTCATGGCGGCCATGATCACGACCGCCCTGGTCGCCGTCGTGGTGTGCGTGCCCCTCGAACCCTCCTCCTTCCCGAAGCGGCCGACGGACTAGGTCTGCCGCCTCGGATAGCGTGACCAGTCGCGCCTCGCGACCCAGCGTGGATATCGGACCTGCCAGCGACGACTCCATGGAGTCCCCGATCCAGAAGATGACGCTCGCGTCTTCCAGCACCGCCGCATCGGACGGACGCAAGCTGAACGTGTGAGGAGAAGAGGAACCCCGAATGAGGAGTTGCGGCTCGCCAACACCGGCCATGACGGCGCTAACCAGCGAGTGCACTGGCTTGATCGACGCAACGACTGCCCCGCCATCCTCGGCCGAGGCCAGCGATGCATGGGCCCACCAGGAAAGCGGGACCGCCAGTAGCGCCGCGCGCATACCTCGCTGAATCAATAACGGACCACGCATACGAATTCCCCGCAGCACGACAGAAGCAACCAGGACAAGGAAGTGAGAGATTTTTACTCACCATGTCAAGGGCACGCCGTCGGGTAGCGGCGTTGCCGAAGCCGGGTCTGCCTCGCTGCCGTGGCGCGTGCTCCTCGAAGCGCGGGCCTTCGTCGGTCACGCGATGGCCGCCTGTCCGGTTGCCTCGTGCGCGGTGATATGGTAGCGGCGGCAATGCGAAGGCAGGCGTACTGGTGCCTGCGCGGCGCCGTGCGAGCGATCTGCCTTGGGCGTCAGCCACCAGTGACCAAGTAGGTCCGTCAGCCGTCGGAGGAGCCCCGCCGTGCTTGTCAAAGCCACAGACATGGGTGTGCGCCGCGGCGAACGCTGGATCATCCGGCATGTCGAGCTCTCGGTTGATCGCGGCCAGCTCATCTACCTGATCGGCGCCAACGGTGCAGGTAAGTCCACCTGTGCAAAGGCCATTCTCGGTCTGCTTGACATCGACGAGGGCTCGATCGATCGAACGCCGGCGCTTGAGGTGGGCTACGTGCCGCAGCGGCTGGCATTGAACCCGACGCTGCCCTTGACCGTGCGGCGACTCATCACCCTGACGGGGCGGTTTCCCGGCACCCGTATCGAATCCGCACTGGCGTCCGTGGGCTTGCACCGCCTTGGCGACCCGCCGGTGACGACGCTGTCAGGCGGGGAATTTCAGCGTCTCCTGCTGGCTCGTGCCCTGCTTCACCGCCCGGATCTCCTGGTCCTCGACGAACCCGCCCAGGGCGTGGACATGGCCGGGGCCGGCGTCCTGCTCGATCTGATCCAGGACATCCGCCGGGACCTGCAGTGCGGAGTGCTTCTGATTTCCCACGACCTGCAAGCGGCAATGAGCACCGGTGACGATGTGGTGGCCCTGGTGCCGCACGAACACGATGAACGGCCCTTTGGCCTGGACGACCCGTATGCCGGCGCGGCGCGGCGGGCCGCCGGGCAGGCCTGAACCATGCTGGACGATTTCTTCATGCGCGCCCTGCTGGCCGGTATCGGGCTTGCCATGGTCACAGGTCCCGCAGGTTGCTTCATCGTTTGGCGACGCCTCGCCTACTTTGGCGAGACAATCGCGCACTCGGCCCTGTTAGGCGTCGCCATTGCGGTTCTGGTGGATCTGCACCTGGTCATCGGCATCTTCTTTACCGCGGCCCTGGTCGTGCTGGCCATGTACTACCTGGAACGGCGTGACACCCTGCCGACCGATACGCTGCTCGGTCTGCTCTCGCACGGAGGGCTTGCCGTCGGCCTCGTCCTCCTGTCGTTCTTCCCGAACATGCGGGTCGATCTTCAGGCGCTGCTGTTCGGAGACATCCTCGCGGTCTCGCATGTCGATCTGGCCGTCATCTGGGGCGGCGGCGTGATCGCTCTGGGACTGCTCTGGTGGATCTGGCGGCCCCTTCTGGCAGCGACGGTCAGCCCGGACCTCGCGGTCGTCGCCGGGCTGAAACCGGAACGCGCGCAGCTCGTGTTCGGCATCCTGCTGGCCGCCGTGATTGCTGCCGCCATCAAGATCGTGGGGGTCCTGCTGATTGTCGCCCTGCTGATCATCCCGTCGGCGGCCGTGCGCCGGTTCGCCGCAAGTCCTGAGCAGATGGCCGCCGGTGCGGCGGTAGTGGGCATGATGGCGGTCGCGGGCGGATTGTTCGCATCTGCGACGTTCGATACGCCGTCGGGTCCCTCCATCGTTGTGACGGCGCTGGTCCTGTTCATCCTTACCCGACTGGGCCGCACGCTGCCGGCAGGCGGTGCGCGCTGAATACCGCGGCTGGCCGGATCCCACCTGCGAGACAACCATCAACGCGCCCGTGCTTCAGCGGCGCAGCCAGCCGCGGGTTGGGTGAGTGTGGAGAAGAACTCGGCTACGCCCATCAATGAGCCACCGCGCCCCGGGGCCCACCGATGTTCGTGGGCTCACCGGCGGCTTGCTCAGTCTCGGCGGGCTGGCGTACAGGGGAATGAACGGCATCTGACCAGCCGAGGCCGAAACGGACGGACCGACGCATTCACGGCATCGTGTCAGGTGGCAACCGCATCGTCGGTGCAGTTCTCGAGCTCGATTTGAACGGTCACGTGGCGGATATCGAAGCGTCTGGCGAGACGCGCCTGAATGTCCGCAATGGCGGAATCCGGGTGGGCATCCTTCACGATTTTGGCGTGCAGGGTCAGCAGCGACCGGTCCTGCGACAACGACCAGGCGTGCACGTGGTGGACATCCTCCACAGCAGCAATGTTTGCCACGAGATCGGGGCCGATTTCCTGCACCTCCAGCTGCTCTGGCACCCCTTCCAGCAGGACATGCGCCGCATCTCTGAGGAGAAACCATGCACTGCGGAGTACGAACAACCCAACCAGAATCGACAACAGGGGGTCAATCCGCATCCAGCCGGTCGCCATGATGGTCAGGGCCGCACACGCTGCGGCAGCCGAGCCGAGCATGTCGCCCAAGATGTGGAGCAGCGCTCCCCGTACATTGAGATTGGTGCGGTCGGCACCGTGCAACAAAGTGTACGCCGTGACATTGACGACGAGTCCCAGTACAGCGACCACCAGCATCGGGCCGGCAAGCACGTCGGTCGGATTGACCAGCCGGGCGGCCGCTTCCGTAAAGATCCACCCGACGATGAACAGGAGGCTGATGCCGTTGGTGAAGGCGGCCAGGACCGGAAAACGGTGGTAGCCGTAGGTGCGTGATTGGTCGGCGGGACGGCGGCTGAGCTTGAATGCGATCCAGGCAAACAGCAGCGCCACGGTATCGACCAGCATGTGGGCAGCGTCAGCCAGCAGCGCCAGGGAACCCGAGATGACGCCGCCGACCACCTCGGCGAACATGAAGCCCCCGGTCAGGATCAGGGCCCAGAAGATCCGCTGAGCATTGTCAGCCCGCCCTCCGGCGTGATCACCGTGGCCGTGCAGTCCATGGCTGCCGGTCATCGCGGCCTCCTCCCGGTCTCCCTGCACCGGCCGTGGCCAGCGAACGGGTCCCACGCCCGACTCGACGACATCCATTTCGGGCCGACCGTGCTGCCCCGAGGCGAGCCATCCCGCGGCGCCTCGATCATAGATGGGCGCTCCGCGACGCGCGCCAACCCGGTCCTGCCGTGCAACCGATTCTCTCGGGAGGCTTCAGCAGATCGGGTCAGAACACCGGAAGCGTGCACGGGACCACTCAAAGGGGCCCACCGACACCGGGCGCTCCCTCTATAGTCCTCCCGCCGCCATCCCGCCTTGCTCCACGTGCGCTGGGGCGAGCCTCGAGGCCAGCGACCGACCCTTGCCGCCAAGGTAACCCGATCATGCAACTTCGCATCGCCGTGATCTACGGATCCGTCCGTCCCCAGCGAGTGGGCATCCGGATGGCCCGCTTTGTAACGCAAGCCTTCCGTGACCGGGGGCAGGAGGCGACGCTCATCGACCCGCTGGAGCACCGCATTCCGCTGCTGGAACGACGGCACCGGGAGTACGACGCGGGCGAGGCTCCGGGCGCGCTCGACTTCGTGCATCGCGTCTTCGACCAAGCCGATGCATTTGTGGCGGTCAGCGCCGAATACAACGGATCCATTCCGCCCGCCCTCGTGAACGTGCTTGATCATTTTCTCCCTGAGTACGCACGCAAGCCCTCGGCCGTGTGCACGTACTCGCCCGGACCGCTCGGCGGGGCACTCGCTGCGGTACCGCTCAGGCATCTGTTCACGGTCCTCGGTGCACCGCCAATCGGCGCGCCCTTTCGGGTGGGCCGGGTCCATGAGACCTTCGACGACAACGGTCACACGGATGATGCGGACGTCCAGCGGCGATTCAGCGGTTTCGCGGACCAGATCGAGTGGTATGCCCGGGCACTGAAGGCCGCTCGCGCCGCCGAACCCGTTGCCGCCTAGACGGTTGTCGCCGGGCAGTCGACGCGTTCAAGCGGTCAAGCCAGCCCGGCACGTCCAACCCGGTCTCGCGGCAGGCAGCGAGTACGAGGTGGCCGGCGGCCTTCGCATCTTCCAGCGCGTCGTGCGGCCGGTATCGGTAGTTCAGGTAGCGTGAGACATTGCCCAGAGCGTAACCGCGCCGGGCGAACTGCGGCCACGCCCGCCGGGCTACGCGAGCGGAGTCCAGCCACGTACAGCTGGGAAACGGCATCTCCGCGACGAGGCAGGCGCGGCGGAGGGCATGGCGATCGAACGCGGTGTGGTGGACGACCACGCATCCGGAGAGAAACCGGGTGAGGTCCGACGCGCACTGGCGAAACGTCGGCGCCGCGGTCACCACGTATTCATCTGTTGCGGGGATCAAAGTGCGCTTCCGGGTCAACCAGCGTGCTCCACTCGTCCACCAGGCGACCGCCCTCGTAGATGGCGAGACCGATCTGACAGATCGATCCCGCGTCCGCATTGGCGGTTTCCACGTCCAGTGCGACGAAGGCGAGACCCGATCCTGTCACGGAGCGCAATGGCGGCGGAGGGCCCTAGCGAGGCCTGTCCACGGTGCGTCTGCGGTCGTGCGGCCTCATACCACGGTCTGGCTGCGGCGCCCCAGCACGCTGTCGCGATGCACGTAGACGTTCAACAGCAGCCCCATGCAGGCGAACAGCGTCAGCATCGCCGTGCCCCCGTAGCTGATCGGCGGCAAGGGATACCCGACGACCGGGAGCGTTCCCGTGGTCATGGAAATGTTGATGAACGCGTACAGGAACACGATGAAGGTGATGGATGCCGCCAGCACCCGGCCGAAATGATTGCGGACGAACTGCGCCAGAACAACGCCCCAGACAATGATCAGTGCGTAGATGGCCACCAGCGCCAGCGCCCCCGCAAATCCGAATTCCTCCGCAAACACGGTGAACGCAAAGTCGGTGTGGTGCTCGGGCAGGAACGCGAGTTGCGTCTGGCTGCCCCCCAGAAACCCTCGACCGAAGGCGCCGCCCGAGCCCACCGCGATCTTGGACTGCAGGAGGTGGTAGCCTGCCCCGAGCGGGTCGGATTCCGGGTCGAGAAACGAACGCACACGCACGCGCTGATACTCGTGCAGCACGAACCACCACAACAGCGGCAACGCCCCGACCGCCGCCACGGTACCGGCCACCACGACGCGCAGGCTCAACCCGGCCTGGAAAGCCGTCACGCAGCCCACCGCGACAATCGCCGCGGCAGTTCCCAGGTCAGGCTGACGCCACACGAGAAACGCTGGTACGGCGATCACGATCCCGGGAACCACCAGCTCCAGGAACCCGCCGCGCCCACGTCGGTCATGAAAGAAGCGCGCGAGGGCCAGCACCAGTGCCAGCTTGACCGGCTCGGACGGCTGGAACTGAAACGAGCCGATCCGGATCCACCGATCGACCGTGAGGCCGCTCGGGATGAATTCCAGAGCCAGCAGCAAGGCCAGCGTTATCGCCAGCGGGATGTAGGCGAAACGCAGCCAGACCCGAATGTCGACGAGTGCAACCCCAACCATCAATGCACACCCGGCGAGCGCCCGAATCGCGTGTGGCCAAAACCAGGGCTGCCCGCTGCCGCCCGCAGCCGAGAACTGGACCGCCAGTCCGGCCGATATCAGGACGAGCAACGCAAGCAACAGGTAGATGGGAGGTGTCTGGATCAGGCCCTCCAGGCGTTCGCGAAACGCGGGGACGTTCTCGTCCACTTCGCGCACGAAGTCGACGCCGCTCACGCGATCGGTCCCGCCTCGCGATCCGGGTCGGTAATGCCCAGGCGTTGCGCTTCCAGCAGGAGGTCCCGGGCAATGGGCGCCGCGACGCGCGAGCCGCTGCCACCGTGTTCGACGACGACAGCCACTGCGTAGCGCGGCTGCTCGAGGGGGGCGAAACCGATGAATAGCGCGTGGTCACGGAACTTCCACGGCAGCTCCTCGTTCTTCTTCACCCCTGCTTTTCGTTCCTCCGCGGTGATTCGGCGCACCTGCACGGTGCCGGTCTTGCCAGCCATGCGAAAGTCTGTCCGGCCGATTGCAGCCCCGCGGGCCGTACCAGTCGGGTTGTTGACGACCGCCGACATCGCATCCCGGACGAATGCCAGCGACGATTCCTGGATGTCGAGGGGGCCGGCAAGGCTGTCGCCCGGCCCAAATTCCGCCGCCGTGGAGGGGCCCTCATCGACGCCGTGGCTGGCCACCCCCTGGACGAACCGGACCGACAGCTCGCGACCGCTGGCGATCCGGGCGGTCATCAGCGCCAGCTGGATCGGCGTCACGAGCAGGTAGCCTTGGCCGATCCCGATGTTCGCAGTGTCGCTCTGGTACCAGGACTTCCTGTAGGTCTCCTTCTTCCATGCCTTTGTCGGCACCAGGCCGGCCTGTTCATTGACGGATTCGTCGGCAGCGGTCACCGCTCCCAGTCCCAGGCGCCGCGACATCTCCGCAATCCGATCGACCCCGAGATTCAGGGCCAGTTCGTAGAAGTGCAGATCGCACGACTGCGCAATGGCTTCAGTCAGGCTAAGCCGACCATGCCCGGAGCGTCGCCAGCAGTGGAACCGGTTGCCGCCGATTTCCCGCACGCCGCCACAGAAGATCGTGGTGTTTGGATCATGACCGGCCTCCAGGGCGGCGAGCGCGACCGCCACCTTGAACGTGGAACCCGGCGCGTACCGCCCCCGTACCGCACGGTCGACGAGCGGTGTCGAGGGACTGTTGCTCAGCGAACTCCACGTCGCCTGGTCCAAGCCGGTAACAAAGAGATTGGGATCAAAACTTGGCGACGAGCAGCACGCCAGCGCCTCACCGCCGACGGTGTCGATCACCACGGCGGCACCGGTCTCCTCCGCCAGCAGCGAAGCCGCGTAGCGCTGCAGGCGGTAGTCGATCGTCAGCCGAAGATCCTTTCCCGGCACCGCCTTTTTTTCCCGGAGGTTGCGCACCGGTTTTCCGTGTGCGTTCACCTCCACGTGGAGGGTTCCGATCTTCCCGCGCAGGATTTTCTCGCTCGCCCGCTCGAATCCCACGCGACCGATCTGGTAGTTGCTCAGATGGGCCAGCACTTCGTTCCGGCTGAGGTCGTCCTGCGTGACCGACGACACGTAGCCGAGCAGGTGGGCCAACACCTCGCCGGCGGGATAGTGACGCTCGGACTCGCGGCGGACCGAGACGCCCGGCAGCAGCACCGAATGCGAGGCGACTTTGGTGACGTCCTCCCACGAATCCAGCCGCACGAGCCCGTGAGCCCCCCCCCGGTCACCGGCCGCCGACCGCAGGATCTCGTGGAGTTCGCTGTATTGCGTGGCGGACGGCTGCAGGATGTGCGCCAGCCGCAGCATCATGTCACGCTGGCCGTCGTCTTCGCTCGGAGGAATGACGTGGAGGTAGTGATGCCAGCGGTTGCCGGCCAGCAGCACCCCATTGCGATCGAAGATCCGGCCGCGCGGTGGCACCAGCAGCTGGAGTTTGACGCGGTTGTCGTCGGATCGCGCCGCGTACTGCTCGTGCTCCAGGATCTGCAGCTGGTACAGGCGTTCGGCGACGACCGCGAGCAAGCAGCCGTTCAGCCCCAGGACGAGCAGGGAGCGGCGGTCGAAATCGTGCCTGTGGCGGAGCTCAACGGGCTTCATGTCGGTGCGTTGGCGCTTCAAACAGGCACTGCAGCAGGACAAACGATTGGAGAATGACCGGATACAGCAAGAGAATCACCGCGATCTGGAAAAGGACGGCTTTGGCAGACACGTGACCGCCGGCGGGACCGATGCCGATCAGCAGCACGGCGACCGTCGCGACGACGGTCAGGATAGGCCCCAGTACCCACGGATAGAACCACGCCGGCGCGGTGGCAAAGCGATGCTGCAGGCCCGCGATCGCAAACCGGAGCAAGAACAGAGTCAGCGGGACGGTGCCGAGCTGGACCCCGGACAGCACATCGCAGGCTATCCCGAACACGAACAGGATGAAGGGGTTCAAACGGCTGGCGTGCGCCGGGTACAGGCAGCAGAAACCCGCCACTGCCAACACCGGCATCGGGGCCAGGAAATCCACTGACAGTGCCGGGCCTGCGAGCGCCACCTGGCCGAGCACTGGAAACAGCATGGCGACCGGGCCGAACGCTCCCGTCGGCAGCACCCTCACAGCAGTT
Source organism: Alphaproteobacteria bacterium (assembly GCA_021296265.1). GTDB lineage: Bacteria > Pseudomonadota > Alphaproteobacteria > TMED109 > TMED109 > VXPW01. The sequence continues at coordinate 17,875 of JAGWAT010000037.1, forward strand.
GCTCGGCGGACACCGCGTCGACCGGTGCGCTCGGGATCACCTGCAGGTACCGCATGCCTTCGATGTCGACCGCCGGCCGGATGCGCATTCCGGCCTCCGTGTGCTCAACGCTGCCAACCAGGAGGTGCGGAGGGAACATCCCTCCCTGACCCGAGGTGTGCAGGGCCTCGCGCTCCAGGAAGCTTGTCGGGCTGGACGAGGACCCGACGTAGGCGAAGCGCAGGAACCCGCTCTGGCCGCCGGTGACCACGGCGCTGAGGCCGGAGCGTTCACCGAACACGGGGACGTGGGAGGCGATGCTGGTGAGCAGCTGCACCCGGGCCGCTCGCTCGCCGACGACGGTGACGTACCCCACCATCCGGCCCAGAGACACCACCGGGTCGCCAACGCCGATGCCGTCCCTCGTACCCCCGTCGATCACGATCGTGTTGCGGGGCGAGGCCGTCCCGGCGGCCACGACCTGCACCGACACGTACGCCGGCACCTGCGAGGGCACCAGCGCCAGCAGTTCCCGCAGCTTGATGTTCTCGCTCTCGACGCGCTGCATCGTGCTGACCTGACCGTTCAGTCGATCCAGCTCGAAGCGCAGGCGGCGGTTTTCCTCGCGGGCATGGACGAGCTCATCGAAGTCGCGGAACAGCATGGCCGCCCCTTCGAACGGCACATTCACGGTCGCGACGGTCATCGCCATCGCGTCCAACAGCGCCGCCTCGATCCTCGAGACCGTGGGCGATTCAAACTGTCCGAGCAACAGGAGGGCGAGCGATCCGCCCGTCAGAATGCCGGCCGCGTACCGCCGGTAACTCGCCTGCAGCCTGTCGGCGACGCTGGCTAACCGGTATACGCCTCTCATGTCGACGTCCCGCTACTCCCGGATCGATCCTCGACTTCCAGCCACACACCCGCGCCCGTTAGCTGGACCCGATCTGCGCCAGCTGGCGCAGCAGCAGGCGGTTACCCAGCAGCTTGCCGGTACCGTAGGCGACACAGAACAGCGGTTCGTCGTGGACCGCAACCGGCAACCCGGTCGTGTCGCGGATCACCTTGTCGATGCCCTTGAGAAGCGCGCCCCCGCCGGTCAAGAGGACTCCCTGATTGACGAGGTCGGCAGCCAGCTCGGGACTGGTGTGCCGCAGCGCGTCGCGCACGGTTTCGGCGATCTGGTCGACCGTTTCGGAGTAGGCCTCGTACATGTGCCGTTCCGACACCTCGATCTCGCGCGGCAGGCCAGTCGTGAGGTCCATCCCGCGTACCGTGCAGGTCGGGCCGTCGGTGCCGTCCTCCGGCAGGCAGACGGAACCGATGTCCTTCTTCAGGTTCTCGGCGCTCTGCTCGCCCAGCTGCAGCTGGAAATTGTTCCGCACGTACGTGATCAGCGCCTGATCCAGCTTGTCGCCCCCGAGCTGCACCGAACGGGTCGTCGCCAACCCGCCGAGCGAAATGATGCCCACCTCGGTCGTGCCGCCGCCGATGTCCACCACCATGGACGCGTTGGACTCCATGATCGGCATGTCCGCGCCCAAGGCCGCCGCCATCGGCTCCTCGATCAGGACGACATCGCGCGCACCGGTGGACTCGGCCGACTCGCGGATCGCCCGCCGCTCCACCTGCGTCGCTCCGGAGGGAATGCACACCGCAATGCGTGGCGAGATGAAACTGCGGTTGCGATGGACCCGGCGGATGAAGTGCTCGAGCATCAGCCCGGCCATCTCGAAATCGGCGATCACGCCGTTTCGCATGGGCCGGATGGCCCGGATCGAATCAGGCGTGCGGCCGATCATCTGCTTGGCGTCCTTGCCGACCGCCAACGTGTGTGGTTTGCCGTCCCGATAGCCGACCGAGATGATCGAGGGTTCGTTCAGGACCACTCCCTGGCCTTGCACGTAGACGAGCGTGTTCGCAGTACCCAAGTCAATTCCGAACTCGCTTGAGAACGCGTCCAGAAGTCCTGAGAAGATGCCCATCAGACGATCCCGCTAAGCTGCAGCTAACCCTGCGCCACGAATGCCGGTGGGACCCCCCGTTGGCGTTTCGTGAAGAGCCGATTCAGGGCCGCGATGTAGGCCGAGGCCGCCGCCACCATGGTATCAGTATCCGCCGCATGACCCGTGACTGAACGTCCGTTCTCCTCCAGGCGGACGGTCACATCGGCTTGCGCGTCGGTCCCGCCGGTGACGGCACTCACCTGAAATAATTCAAGCCGGTAGTCACCTGGCACCAACGCCGCGATCCCCTTGAACACCGCGTCAACCGGGCCCGTTCCGCTGAGCTCCTTGCGATGCTCCACCCCGTCGATGCGCAGCGCGACCTCTGCCTGTGCGTCCTCTCCGGTGCCGCAGCGGAGCGCCAAGTCCACCAGCGCCACCCGTTCGTCTTCCTTGGCGACGCCGACATCCGCCAGGGCCAGAAGGTCTTCCTCGTAGACCTCCTTCTTCTTGTCGGCAAGCTCCTTGAACCGGACGAAGACATCGTTCAGCTGATTGCCGGCCAGCTCGATTCCGAGCTCGCGCAACTTCGCGCTCAGCGCCGCCCGGCCGGAATGCTTGCCAAGCACCAGGCTGGACTTCGTGAGGCCGACCGATTCCGGTGTCATGATCTCGTAGGTCTCGGCGTGCTTCAGCATGCCGTCCTGGTGAATGCCCGATTCGTGCGCGAATGCATTCGCACCGACCACTGCCTTGTTCGGTTGGACGGAAAAGCCCGTCACCTGTGCCAGCAGGCGCGAGGCGCGCGTGATATGCCGGGTGGCCACCGACGTCTCGTATCGCATCGCATCCTTGCGGGTCCGCAGCGCCATGACGATTTCTTCCATCGCCGCATTGCCGGCACGCTCGCCGATCCCGTTGATCGTGCATTCCACCTGGCGCGCACCCGCGCCGACCGCCGCCAGCGAGTTGGCCACCGCCAGGCCGAGATCGTTGTGGCAGTGAACCGACAGCACCGCCTTGTCGATGTTCGGCACCCGGTTGCGCAACATCGCGATCAGATCGGCGAACTCCGACGGGATGGCGTAGCCGACCGTATCCGGGATGTTGATCGTGCCAGCGCCCGCGTCGATGGCGCTCTCGACGCAACGACAGAGAAAGTCGTGATCCGTGCGTGAGCCGTCCTCGGGACTCCACTCGACGTCCTCGGCGAAGTTCCTGGCGTAACTCACGCTGTCCACGACCAGAGCATGGACTTCCTCCGGCTCCAGCTGGAGTTTGTGCTTCATGTGGAGCGCGCTGGTCGAGATGAAGGTGTGGATGCGGGCCTGCTCTGCCTGCTTCAGCGCCTCGGCCGCCCGTTCGATGTCCCGACGGCTGGCCCGCGCCAGGCCGCAAATCACCGAATCCTTCACCGTCCCTGCAACCGCCTGAACGGCTTCGAAGTCCCCGTTGGACGCGGCCGGGAACCCGGCCTCGATCACGTCCACGTTGAGGTGGGAAAGCACCTCCGCGACCCGCAGCTTCTCCTCAAGGTTCATCGAGCAGCCGGGCGACTGTTCGCCGTCGCGCAAGGTGGTGTCGAAGATCACTACTTGATCGGCGGATTTAGCCATGACGGTCCCCGAGGGCAGACGCGCAAAAGCGGCGCGGCTAAACGGCCTGACGGCCCCACGCTCGCTTCGTGTGCTGTCAGGCTGTATCTAGCCTGAATCTGCCGTCAGTTCAACGGGATTCGCGTGATAGCTCAGCCAGCGGGCCCGGTCTGACCCCCACACGGAAGGCAGCCGAGAACGACGCGGCATTGCCTGAACATTGGCCGTACAGTGTCGGCGCCGGGGTCGGACTGGCGCCCAGCGGAATCCGCGGGCGTGAGGGCCCAGGTCCGCGAGATGGCCGGCAGATGATCGGCTTCACGTCGTACCGATGCGATGTCGTCGCGCAGATGTGATCGGAGACGCGCCCGCTCCAGCCTCCCGGCCAAGAATACGGCACGCGCCGCTCCATCCGGTCGGTCGTTCTGGGGGTCAGCGCCTACCGGCCTCGGCGTGGCTCTTCAACCAGGACGACAGGGGATTTTCCTCCAGGTGATATCCGCCCCTAGTTCCGGTCGCGGTCCACCAGCTTGTTCTCGGCCAGCCAAGGCATCATGGCGCGGAGCTTTTCGCCGACTTCCTCGATCGGATGCCCGGCAGCGCGCCGGCGCATGCTCTTGAAGCTGGGCTGTCCGACGGCGCATTCGGTCATCCACTGGCGCGTGAACCGGCCCTTCTGGATGTCCTCGAGCACGCCTTTCATCGCTGCCCGCGCCTCGTCGCCGATGATCCGCGGACCGCTCGTGTAGTCGCCGTACTCAGCCGTGTTCGATACCGAGTAGCGCATGTTGGCGATCCCGCCCTCGTAAATGAGGTCCACGATCAGCTTGACCTCGTGCAGACACTCGAAATACGCCATCTCGGGGGCGTAGCCGGCTTCCACCAGCGTCTCGTAACCGGCCGTGATCAGCTCCGTGAGGCCGCCGCAGAGCACCACCTGCTCCCCGAACAGGTCCGTCTCGCACTCTTCCTTGAACGTGGTCTCGATGATGCCGGCGCGGCCCGCTCCGAGCCCGCATCCGTACGAGAGGCCGATTTCCAGGGCATTGCCGGACGCGTTCTGGTGGACCGCCACCAGCGACGGCACGCCGCCGCCGCGCTCGTACTCCGAGCGCACCGTGTGCCCCGGCCCTTTCGGCGCCAGCATGAAAATGTCGAGATCGGGACGCGGATCGATCAGGCCGTAGTGAATGTTCAGCCCGTGGGCAAAACCAAGGGCCGCGCCCTGCTGCATGTTCTGCTCGAGGTGATCGCGCCAGATGCCGCCCTGCAGTTCGTCCGGCGTGGCCATCATCATGACGTCGGCCCAGCGGGCGGCGTCCGCCACCGAGACGACCTCGAAGCCCGCAGCCTCCGCCTTGGGCGTCGAACCGGAACCTGCCCGCAGCGCGATCTTCACCTCTTGCACGCCGCTGTCGCGCAAGTTGGCGGCATGGGCATGCCCCTGGCTCCCATAACCAATAACGACGACCTTTTTTCCCTTGATGAGGTTGGCGTCTGCATCGCGGTCGTAGTACACGCGCATGAAAGTGTCTCCTGTTGGCAGTCGGGGGCCGGGCCGGCGGGCCAGGCCGCAGCAATTTAGGAAGGCGTATCGCCGCGAGCGAGCGCGACCGCACCGGTTCTGGCCACTTCCGCCAGACCGAGCGGACGCATCAGATCGATAAAGGCGTCGAGCTTACCCGCCGAGCCTGTCAATTCGAAGATGAACGAACGATTCGTGCTGTCGACCACGCGCGCGCGGAAGATGTCCGCGATCCGGAGCGCCTCGACGCGTTTTTCACCCCGCCCATGCACCTTCACCAGCAGCAGGTCCCTGGCGACGTACGGTCCCTCGAGGGTCAGGTCCACGACCTTGTGCACCGGCACGATCCGATCGATCTGGCTGCGAATCTGTTCCACGGTCATCGGCGTGCCGGTCGTCACGATGGTGATCCGGGACCAGCCCTGCGTCCGGTCGACCTCGGCCACCGTGAGGCTCTCGATGTTGTAGCCGCGCGCCGAAAACAGCCCGACGACGCGCGCCAGCACGCCGAATTCGTTGTCCACGAGTACCGAAAGCACGTGGGTTGAGCTGGCTGCGTCCACCTTCAACCCCCCCTGGGCCGGAATGCGCGTCGAGGGAGCGCCCCAGCCGGGTCGTCCATCGGGCGGAATGTAGCGAACGCACCGGTCAGGCGGAAGGCGGCTCGTCGGGACACCGCGATCAGCCCGACGCCGCACCGACGGGGGGTTCCGTCCCGAGCAGCGTCCAGAACGAGATCCAGCCCTGCAGCGCGGCGACGTGCGCGAGCCCGGTGACCAGGGCCGCGGCGGCGGTGGCCACCAGCACCTTCCGGAGCAGCAGGGGGCGGGCCGGCGCGCCGGGGTCCTGTCCCGGCACGCGTTCCCGGGAGGGCTCGATGCCGACCGGAAGCAGCATGAAGAACAGCAGCCACCAGACGATGGAGAACACCACCACCAGCCCGAGCGCCGACATCAGCGCTGTTCCAGTTCGATGAGGGTTCCGTCGAAGTCCTTGGGGTGCAGGAACAGGACCGGTTTCCCGTGGGCCCCGATCTTCGGCTCGCCGTCGCTGAGGACTCGCGCGCCCCCCTGCACCAGCCGGTCGCGGGCCGCGCCCAGGTCGGCGACCTCGTAGCAGAGATGGTGGATGCCGCCGGCCGGGTTCCGCGCCAGGAACGACGCGACCGGCGACTCGTCGCCCAGGGGATGCAGCAGTTCGATCTTGGTGTTGGGCAGGGCCACGAACACCGTGGTGACCCCGTGCTCCGGCAGGGGGAGCGGCGCCGACACACGGGCTCCGAAGATGTCCCGGTAGCGGCGGGCCGCGGCCTCAAGATCGGGCACCGCGATGGCGACATGGTTAAGTTCGCCCAGGATTGGCTGCATCTCGGTCAGTCCCTCAAGCGGATCAGTTCCACGACGACGTCCGGCCGCTTGAACAGGGACCGCCGACACGTGCGGCGGACGGCCTTCTCCAGTACCGCCCGCGCCTGTCCGTCGTCCTCGCCCTGGCTGGCCGGCAGCCCGTCCCAGACGCTCAGCACGGTTTCGGCAATGTCCACCCGGACCCCACTGCCGGCCGGGTCGAGCCCGTGCAGGGTGACCCTGGGCTCCACGAGCACCTCGTCGTCTTCGACGACCATCGTCACGGTGACCGCCCCGTGGTACGCCATCCGCCGGCGCGCCTGCAGGTGATCCGACTCCCGTGGTACCACGCCCGCCCCGTCCAGGACCAGCCGGCCCACGTCGACCCGGCCGGCTTCCGCCGCCGCACCCGGGGCCAGGCGGATCACCCGGCCGTTGCGCGGCTCGAAGACCTCCGGCACCTGCAGCGACCGGGCGAGGGTGGCGTGGGCACGGATGTGAAGCGGTTCGCCGTGCACGGGCAGCGCGATTCGCGGCCGGATGCAGTGGTACATCCGCGTGAGCTCGTCTCGCGCCGGGTGCCCCGACACGTGGATGGGAGCCTGGTCCGAGGTAATGACGTCGCACCCCAGCTCGGTCAGCCCGTTCCAGATGCGCTTCACCGCGATCTCGTTCCCCGGGATGACCCGCGACGAGAAGATCACCCGGTCACCGGGCGCGAAGTGGAGTGCGCGATGCCGGCGCTCGATGATCCGGGACAGCGCCGCCCGGGGCTCGCCCTGCGAACCGGTGCACGCGACGAGCAGCTCGCGGCGCGGGTGCGACCGGATGGCGTCTTCCTTCACGAACGCCGGGATTCCGTCCAGGTAACCCGCCGTCCGCGCCGCGTCGGTCAGCCGCCAGAGCGAGCGCCCCACGAGGGCCATGCGCCGGCCGCAGCGCTGCGCGACCTCGGCCACCGTGCGCAGCCGCGCCACGTTCGAGGCAAACGTCGCCACCGCGACCAGTCCTTCCTGGCCGTCGACCAGCGGCACCAGCTCGTCGGCAATGTCTCCCTCCGACCCGGACTCGCCCGCGACCAGGGCGTTGGTGGAATCACCGGTGATGGCGAGGACCCCGGCGTCCCCCAGCTGCCGAAGCCTGGCTTCGTCCGTCGTCGGCCCGAGCCCGGGCCGCGGGTCAAACTTCCAGTCGCCCGTGTGCAGCACCACGCCGGCCGGGGTGGTCAGGGCGATCGCGTGCGATTCGGGAATCGAGTGCGTGATCGGGACGTACTCCACACGGAAGTCCCCCAGCTGCCGGGAAGCGCCCGGCGCCACCTGATCCACCGGAACGACCTCCCGCAGGCCCGCGTCCGAGAGTTTCTCGCGCAGGAGCGTGGCGGCAAACGGAGTCGCGAGCACCGGGCAGCGCAGTCGCGGCCAGAGGTGATGCACCGCACCGTGGTGGTCCTCGTGGGCATGCGTCAGCACGATGGCCTCGATCCGGTCCTCCATGCCCTCGAGTGCCCGGATATCCGGCATCACGACGTCCGCTTCCGGCATCTGCTCGTCCCGGAACGTCACGCCGCAGTCAATCATGATCCAGCGGCCAGCGTACCCGTAGAGGTTCATGTTCATGCCGATTTCGCCGGAACCGCCCAGCGGCACGAACAGCAGCTCGTCCGGCCCGGGAATCGGCAGACCGCTCATGGCGACGACCCCCGGTTGTGGCGATGCACGAAGCACAGGCCATACAGGGTGAGGTTGGGGTCGACGGTGCCGATCACGTCGGTGGCCTGCGCGAACAGGTCGGCGAGGCCACCCGTTGCCACCACCTGCATGGACGCCTGTCCTCGCTCGTCCCGGATGCGCTGGATCAGACCCTCGATCAGGCCGACGTAGCCCCAGTAGATCCCCGAGCGCATGGCCCCGACGGTATCCCGGCCGACGACCGCCGCGGGCCGTCCGATGGCGATCCGCGGGAGCCGGGCCGCCTCCGCGTGCAGCGCCTCGAGCGACAGGTTGACGCCGGGCGCGATCACGCCACCTTCGTACGAGCCGCGCGACCCGACGACGTCAAAGGTCGTTGCCGTCCCGAAGTCGACGACGATCACGGCGCCGCCGTACCGCCGGTAGGCCCCCACCGCGTTCACGAGCCGGTCCGCGCCGACTTCCTGCGGGCTCGGAATGTTGACCTCGATGCCGAGGTCGAGCCCGTCGCCCACCACGTCGGCGCGACAGCCGAACATCCGGTCGGCGAGCAGCCGCAGCTCGAACAACGACGCCGGCACCACCGTCGAGATCACGACGGCGCCGATCATGTCGGGACTGCGGCCGTCCAGCTTCATCAACTGGGACAGCATGGCCGCGTACTCGTCCGCCGTGCGGTCCGCCGAGGTCGCGAGGCGCCAGGACACGAGCAGGTGATCCCCCTCGAACACGGCGAACACCGTGTTGGTGTTGCCGACGTCCACCGCCAGCAGCTGCGACGACATCAGCTGCCCAGCTCGGGGAATGCGTCGCCGGCGACGATGCGCCGCTGCCCGCCGTCGGCCAAGTCCAGCAGCAGGGCGCCGTCGCGGTCGATCCCGGCGAACGCCCCCCGCACCTCGTCGGCGCCGAGGCGGACCCGAAACGGGGTGCCGGCCGGGAGTGCCAGCTCGCGCCAGCGATCGAGGATCCGGGCAGGTCCCAGGGCCGCGCGGTCAGCCAGGCGGCCGAGGTAGGCGGCGAGCAGCCCCGCCGGGCGCACGCCCGGTGCGCCCGCCTGCGACAGATCGGTCGCCGGCAGCGACGTCGAAGAGGGGTGCGACACCAGGTTCACGCCGGTTCCCACCACCGCGGCGGCCCGCTCGGGGGCCGTCTCGGCAAGAATCCCGGCGAGCTTCCGCCCGCCCACCACCACGTCGTTGGGCCATTTCAGTCGGGCAGCCACCCGCTGCCCCGTCACTTCCAGGATCGCCTCCACGAGGCAGATGCCGGCCCGGAACACCTCGAGGGCCGGGTGGCCGTCGCGGGCCGCAGGCCGCACCACCGACGCGTAGAGATTGCCGGGCGGGGACACCCAGCCCCGGCCGTGCCGACCGCGGCCCTGCTCCTGCCGGCGCGCCCAGACGACCAGGCCGGCCTCGGCCGGCCGGCCCGTCCGGCGCCACGCCTCCGCGTTGGTACTGTCGACCGTGTGCAGCCGCACCAC
>JAGWAT010000037.1:27557-31558 GCA_021296265.1 Alphaproteobacteria bacterium
CGCCGTCCGGGCATGCGCTCGAAGTCCTCGTCTCCGTCCGCGAAATACATCACGTAGACCACCCGGAAGTAATAGGCGGCGGCCACCACGCTGGCGAGCACGCCGACCACCGCCAGCCAGAACAGGCCGGCCTCGACGGCAGCCCGGAACACGTAGAGCTTGGCGAGGAAACCGGCAAGCGGCGGCAGGCCCGCCATCGACAGCAGCAGGGTCGAGAATGCCAGCGCGAACATGGGGCGGCGGCGGCCGATCCCGGCGAGGTGCTCCACCTGCTCGAAGGGCTGATGGCTGCGGTGCATGGCCAGGAGGCACGCGAAGGCACCGATCGTCATGACCGCGTACACCGCGAGGTAGACGCACGCGCCGTGCAACCCCTCGGGGGAGCCGGCCGCGATGCCGACGAAGATGTACCCGGAGTGACCGATGGTCCCGTACGCCAGCAGGCGCTTCAGGCCCGTCTGCCGCAGCGCGCCGAAGGCGCCGACCGTCATGGACAGCACGGCCAGCGCGGCGATCGCCGGCATCCACACGTCGGCGAGGCCGACAAGCGGGCCGAACAGCACGCGCAGCATCAACGCGCCGGCGGCAACCTTGGGGGCTGCCGCCAGGAACGCCGTCACGGGGGTCGGCGCCCCTTCGTAGACATCGGGTGTCCACATGTGGAACGGTGCCGCCGACAGCTTGAAGGCGATTCCCGCCACGAGGAAGACGAGGCCGGCCGCGGTTCCCAGCGGCGAGGCGGCGGGCAGCGCAGTCGCCAGCACGTCGAATTCCATCGTGCCCGTGAACCCGTACAGGAGCGCGCATCCGTAGAGCAGCAGCGCCGAGGCCAGCGCGCCCAGGACGAAATACTTGATCCCGGCCTCGCCCGCGTGGCGCGATTCCCGCTTGAGCGCCGTCAGGACGTAGAGCGGGATGCTCATCATCTCGAGGCCGAGGTAGAGGCTCATCAGGTTGCTCGCCGACACCGTGGCGAGCATGCCGAGCGCCGAGAACAGGACCAGCACCGGATATTCGAAGGCCCGCATGCTCGCCGACTGGCGCCCCTCCTCGGCGATCAGCAGCGTCCAGGCGGTGGCACCCAGCACCAGGACCTTCATGAACTTGCCGAACCCGTCCACCACGAACAGCCCGCCGAAGATCGGGCCGTCGGGCGCGATCGGCACCAGGGCGAGCGCGACCATCAGCGCGAGCAGCGCGGCGCGCGTCAGCCATTGCCGCCGGCCGTCGACGACGAAGGGCCCCACCATGGTGAGCACGGTCGCCGCGAGCGCCAGGAACAGCTCGGGCAGAGCGCCGAGGAGCGCGGGATCGAGCGCCATCACGCGCCGCCGCCCATCTGCGCGGCCAGCAGCCGTGCGGCCAGTTCGGCGGCGGGACCCTCGATCAGCCGGAACACGAACGCGGGCTGGATGCCCAGCCAGAGCACCAGGATCGCGAGCGGCAGGAACATGCCGGTCTCGCGGAGGTTCAAGTCGGGCAGCGGCGCCCCGGCGGGCGCTCCGCCGAACACCACCCGCCGGTACAGCCAGAGCATGTAGGCCGCCGACAGCACCATGCCGACCGCCGCGCAGGCCGCAAACACGGCGCTCACCGGAAACACGCCGACGATGACGAGGAATTCACCGACAAAGCCGCTGGTGGCCGGCAGCCCGACCGCTGCCAGCGCAAACAGCATGAACAGGGCGGCGTACCGCGGCATCGAATGGACGAGGCCTCCGTAGTCCGCGATCTCCCGGGAGTGCCGCCGGTCGTACACCACGCCGACCACCAGGAACAGCGCCGCGGACACCAGGCCGTGACTCAGCATCTGCATGATCGCGCCGGAAATGGCCCGCGCCGACGCGGTGAAGAGCCCGAGCGTGACCACCCCCATATGGGCCACCGAGGAATAGGCGATCAGGCGTTTCATGTCCCGCTGCATCAGCGCGACCAGGGACGTGTAGAGGATCGCGATCGCGCTCAGCACATAGACCAGCGGCACGAACTCCGCGCTGGCGGCCGGCAGGATCGGCAGGGAAAAGCGCAGGAACCCGTAGCCGCCGAGCTTCAGGAGCACGCCCGCCAGGATGACCGACCCCGCCGTCGGCGCCTGGACGTGGGCATCGGGCAGCCAGGTGTGCAGCGGCCACATCGGCACCTTGACGGCGAAGGACGCGAACATCGCGATCCAGATCCAGCGCTGCGCGTCGAGCGGGATGGAGGTCGCCGCCAGGTGATCCATGTCGGTGGACCCGGCCATGCTGGCCAGCGTCAGGATCGCGATCAGGAACAGGACGGAGCCGGCCAGCGTGTAGAGCACGAACTTGAAGGCGGCGTGCACGCGCCGCTCGCCGCCCCAGATCCCAATGATCAGGAACATCGGGATCAGGATGGCCTCGAAGAACACGTAAAACAGCAGGGCATCGCGGGCGACGAACACCCCGATCATGAGGGCCTCCATGGCCAGGAACGCGACCATCCAGGAGCGCACGCGCTCCACGACCGTCGTCCAGGAGGCGACGATGCAGATCGGCACCAGGAGGGCCGTCAGCAGGATGAACAGGACGGAGATCCCGTCGACGCCGACGTGGTACGCCACCCCGAGTTCGGGCAGCCACGCGGCATGCTCGACGAACTGGAAGCCCTCCTGCGCGGGGTCGAATCGCAACGCCAGCACGATCGCCAGCGCCAGGTTGGCGAGCGAGGTCCAGAGAGTCACGTCGCGGGCGTTACGGTCGTTCTGCGCGTCGGCGCGGCCGGTCAGCGCGAGGAAGGCGATCCCCCCCACCGGCAGGAACACGAGGAGCGACAGGATGGGCCAGGTGCTCACCAGAGCCCCCCGATCAGCAGATTCCACGCCGCGAACAACACCGCCCCGATCACCACCACAAGCGCGTAATGGTGCAGCTGGCCCGTTTGGAGGAACTGCACCCGGACGGCGCCGGCCAGCGCGGCGCGGCCGATCCCCTCGGGCCCGTGCCGGTCGATGAGCCCGCGGTCGACCGAGGCACCGAGGAAGGCGCCGAGACGGCGGACGGGCCGCACGGCCACCGAGTCGTAGAGCGAATCGAACCGCCAGCCGCTGGCCAGGAAGGCCGCGACGGCGGCCGTCCTCGCCGCCAGGCGGGCGCGAAGATCGGGGTGGGCCATGTACAGCACCCAGGCCGCCAGCAGCCCGGCGGCCCCGGCCAGGGCCGGGGCGACCGGAACCCAGCCCGGGACGTCGGCATGGTGCGTCGCGGCGAACAGGCCGCGCCAGAACGGTGCGTCCGCCGCCGCGAGGTCATGCGCCCACCAGCCCGCCACGCAGGCGGCCGCGGCCAGCACGAGCACGGGGAACCGCATCGACCAGCCCGGCTCGTGCGCCGCCGCCACGACGCCAGCCGGCGCCCGGGCCTCGCCGGCGAACACCAGGAACACGAGCCGCCAGCTGTACAGGCCGGTCAGGAACGCCGCGGCGAGGCCCATCCAGAAGCCGGCCAGGGCGACCGGTCCGTGCGCCGCGAACGCGCTTTCCAGAATGACGTCCTTCGACCAGAACCCGGCAAACGGGGGCAGACCCGAGAGCGCCAGGCTCCCGATCACCATCGCCGCGCACGTGAGCGGCATCCGCCGCGCCAGCCCGCCCATCCGGCGCAGGTCCTGCTCGTGCGCCAGCGCGTGGATCACGGCGCCGGCGCCCAGGAACAGCAGCGCCTTGAAGAACGCGTGCGTGAACAGGTGAAAGAGGGCGGCCGCGGGCACCGCGACGCCGGCCGCGAGGAACATGTATCCGAGCTGGCTGCAGGTCGACCACGCAACCACGCGCTTGATGTCGGTCTGCGCCAGCGCGATCGTCGCGGCGAACAGGGCAGTAACGGCGCCGACCGCCGCCACCAAGTCGAGAGCGACCGGCGCACCGGCGTAGAGCGGCGCACAGCGCGCCACCAGGAACACGCCCGCCGTCACCATGGTCGCCGCGTGCAGCAGCGCGGATACCGGCGTCGGGCCCTCCATCGCGTCGGCCAGCCACGTGTGCA
>JAGWAT010000037.1:31588-46071 GCA_021296265.1 Alphaproteobacteria bacterium
CGCCGATGACCTCGAGGGCCGGCAGGCCCAGCAGTGTCGCCGACGTCGAGCCCGCGGCGTCGAACACCGCATCGAACGTGAGGCTGTCGAAGGTGAGCGCGATGGCGGCGAGCGCAAGCACCAGCCCCACATCGCCGATCCGGTTCATCAGGAACGCCTTGATGGCGGCCGCATTGGCCGTGGCCCGCTCGTACCAGAAGCCGATCAGGAGGTACGAGGACAGGCCGACTCCCTCCCAGCCGCAGAACAGCTGCAGGAAGTTGTCGGCGCTGACCAGCAGCAGCATCGAGAACGTGAACAGCGACAGGAAGGCGAAGAAGCGTGGCCGGTGCGGATCCTCGGCCATGTAGCCGATGGCGTAGAGATGCACCAGCGCCGAGATCGCGTTCACCACCACCAGCATCAGCGCCGAGAGCGGGTCCAGCCGGAGCGACCAGTCGAGGTGGAGGCCGTCCACCGCGATCCACGTCGCGAGCGACACGCGGGTGGGCTCGTCGCCGACGAGCGACGCGGCCAGGGCCAGCGCGGTGAGGACCGTGGCCGCGATGCCGGCGAAGACCGGCGGCGCCCGCCGCGTGGCCAGCGCGGCCAGCACTGCCGCGGCCAGCGGCAGGAACACCGCGGCGACCGCCATCATCCCTTCAGGTCCTGGATGTCCTCGACCGCGATGGTCCCGCGCAGGCGGAAGAACACCACCAGGATCGCCAGGCCTACAGCGGCCTCGGCGGCGGCCACGGTCAGGACGAACAGCGTGAACACCTGGCCGGCCGGGTCGCCGAGATGGGCCGAGAAGGGATTGAGGTTGACCGCCAGGAGCAGCAACTCGATCGCCATCAGGATCATGATGACGTTCCGGCGGTTCAGGACGATCCCGACGATCCCGACCGTGAACACCGCGCCGCCCAAGATGAGGTAGTGCGCGAGGGTGACCGTCACCGGCCCTGCTCCGACACGCCGGCGCCGACGGCCGGGTCTTCCAGCCGGATCGATTCGCCCTGGCGCCTACCAAACTGCCGTACCGGGTTCTGTCGGCGCACGCCGGGGCGGTAGCGATGCGCGAGAACGATGGCACCAATCATGGCGACGAGGAGAATGGCACCCGCCAGTTCAAACAGCGCCGCGTAGTCCGTGTAGATCAGACGCCCCAGTGCACGTGTGTTGGACACGCCGCCGGGGAGCGGCTCCGGAGATCCGCCCGGCCCCCCGGCCACCGCCACGAAGGCGAGCTCCAGCAGCAGGATCGCGCCGGCCGCCAGGGCGGCCGGCAGCCGGGCGCGCAGCGACCCGCCCGGCCGGCCCGTATCCAGGGTCATGACGACGAACAGGAACAGGACCGCCACGGCGCCCACGTACACGATCAGCATCATCATCCCGAGGAACTCCGCCCCGAGCAGGATGAACAGACCGGCCGCGTTCAGAAACGCCAGAATCAGGAAAAAGACGGCGTGGACGAGGCTTCGCGCCGACACCACGAAGACGGACGACAGCATGAGCACGGCCGAGCAGAGCCAGAAGAACAGGTCGGGCGCGGCCATGAGTGATCAGCGCGCCGTCGTGTCCGCGGCCAGGCGGTCGGCGAGCGCGCGTTCCCAGCGATCACCGTTCTCGAGCAGCCGCTCCTTCGTGTAGAGAAGCTCTTCACGGGTCTCCGTGGAGAACTCGAAGTTGGGTCCCTGCACGATCGCGTCGACCGGGCATGCCTCCTCGCACAGCCCGCAATAGATGCACTTGGTCATGTCGATGTCGTACCGGGTGGTCCGCCGGCTGCCGTCTGCCCGCGGCTCCGCCTCGATGGTGATCGCGAGCGCCGGGCAGACCGCTTCGCAGAGCTTGCACGCGATGCAGCGTTCCTCACCGTTGGGGTAGCGTCGCAGGGCGTGCTCGCCGCGGAACCGGTGACTGAGGGGGCCCTTCTCGTTCGGATAGGCGAGGGTCACCGACGGGCTCAGCATGCGCCGGAACGTCCGCGCAAGGCCGGCGATCACCTCGGCCAGCGCCGCCATCCGGAGCGCTAGTAACACCTTGATCAGGACGTTGGAAGCCGCCATCCGATCACTTCCCGCCCGGCAGCGCGTCAAACGCCACCAGGGCTCCGGCGGTCAGCACCACCCATGCCAGCGACAGCGGCAGGAAAACCTTCCAGCCGATCCGCATCAACTGGTCGTAGCGATACCGGGGGAGTGTCGCGCGCACCCAGAGGAACAGGAACAGCAGGAACGCCGTCTTGAGGGCGAACCAGACAAAGCCCGGCAGGGCCAGCGCCGCCGTTCCCGGCAACGGCAGCCAGCCTCCCAGGAACAGGATCGTCCCCATGGCACTCATCAGGATCATGGAAGCGTATTCACCCAGGAAGAACATGGTGAACAGCATCGACGAGTACTCGGTGGCGTAGCCGGCGACGAGCGCCGCCTCGTCCTCCGGCAGGTCGAACGGCGCGCGATTGGTTTCGGCCAGGGACGAGATGAAGAACACCACCGCCATGGGGAGGAGCGGCACCACGTACCAGATCTTCTCCTGGGCCCGGACGATCTCGGTCAGGTTGAGCGATCCGGCGCACAGGACCACGGTCACGATCACGAAACCGATCGAGACCTCGTAGGAGACCATCTGGGCCGCCGACCGGAGCGCGCCCAGGAACGGGTACTTCGAGTTGCTGGCCCAGCCCGCCATGATGATGCCGTAGACGGCCAGCGACGAGATCGCGAACAGGTAGAGGACCCCGACGTTGATGTCGGCCAGCACCACCCGCTCGCTCACGGGGATCACCGCCCAGGCGGCGAGGCTCAGGGTGAACGTCACCACCGGCGCCAGCACGAACACCACGCGGTTGGCGCGGGACGGAATGACGGTTTCCTTGGCCAGCATCTTGAGGCCGTCGGCGAACGGCTGCAGCAATCCGAACGGGCCCACGACGTTCGGTCCGCGCCGCCGGTGGGCGGCCGCGAGAATTTTCCGTTCCGCCAGCGTCAGGTAGGCCACGCACAGGAGCAACGGCACGACCACCAGGAGGATCAAGGCCGTCACCTGCAGCACGGTCAGGACGGCATCAAGCATCGGCCACCGCCCGTGCACAGGCGGCCATGGTGGCCGACGCCCGGCTGATCGGGCACGTGCGGTAGTAGTCCGGGACTATCTCCTCGAACGGGGCCGCGTCCAGCGCGCCGTCCGGATCGCCGAACGGGGCCAGCGGCGGCGGCGGCGGCGGCGGGAGCTGGTCGATGTCCGCTAGGTGCGGCACCGCCGCCTCGATCCGGCTCCGGAGCCCGTCCAGCGACTCGTAGGAAAGCGGGCTTCCCAGCTCCCGCGCCAGCGCCACGAAGATCTTCCAGTCCGGCCGGGCGTTGCCGGGCGGCGGATGGGCTGGCCGGGCCTGCTGCGGACGGCCCTCCGTGTTGACGTAGGTGGCCTCCTGCTCGGTGTACGCCGCCCCCGGGAGCAGCACGTCGGCGTGGCGCGCGCCCCGGTCGGCATGGTGGCCCTGGTAGACGGTGAACGTGTCCCGGAACGCCTCCGGATCGATCTCGTCGGCGCCCAGGAGGTACAGGAAGTCGAGCCTGCCCTCGCGGGCGGCCGCCTGCATGCCGCTTGCGTCGAGCCCGCCGTCCGCCGGCACGATACCGAGCTCCAGCCCGCCGGCGCGGGCCGCACTCCGCTGCAGCACCGAGAACCCGTTCCAGGCCGCGCCCGCCGCCCCCACGGTGTCGGCGAGCTGGCGGGCGAGACCGAGCACCACCGCGCCGTCCGGGCGCGCCAGGGCACCCGAGCCCACCACGATCAGCGGGTACCGCGCCTGCCCCAGCACCTCGGCGAAGGGATGCGAGCCCTGCGCCAGCTCGGCCAGGACCACCGGCTCCGCACCCAGTTCGGTCACCGGGTAGGTCAGGTCCGTCACCGGGCCCACCCGTGCGATGGGGATGCCGGCCGCCCGCCAGCGCTTGCGGAAGCGGGCGTTGATCACGGGAGCCTCGCGCCGGGGATTGGTGCCGATCAGCAGGACCGCGTCAGCCCGGTCGATGCCGGCGATACTCGCATTGAAGCGCCACGAAGCGGGTTCGCCCGGCCCGAACGCGCCGCCGTCCTGCCGACAGTCCACGCTGTCCACCCCCCGGGCGCGCATCAGGTCCGCGAGGGCCGTCATGCCCTCGAGACCCGCCAGATCACCCGTCAGCGCCGCGGTCCGTTCCGGCGCTGCCGCCTGCAGGGCCGTCGCGACGGCTGCCAGTGCGGTCTCCCAGGTCACCGGCCTGAACGCCCCGTCCGCACGCAGCCACGGCCGGTCCAGCCGCCGCACCACCAACCCGTCGACGGCATAGCGCGCGCGGTCCCCGATCCACTCCTCGTTGATCTCCTCGTTCACCCGCGGCAGCACGCGCAGCACCCGCCCGTCCCGCGAATCGATCCGGATCGCCGACCCGGCCGCATCCAGGACGTCGACGCTCTCGGTGTGCGACAACTCCCAGGGACGGGCGGCAAAGGCGTACGGCTTGGACGTGAGGGCGCCGACCGGACACAAGTCCACGATGTTGCCGGAGAGCTCGCTGTGGAGACAGCCATCGAGCGCGGCAACGATCTCCATGTCTTCGCCGCGGCCCATCGTGCCGAGCTCGGGAACGCCGGCAACCTCGTCCATGAACCGGACGCAGCGCGTGCAGTGGATGCAGCGCGTCATGACCGTCTTGACGAGCGGGCCGAAGTCCTTGTCGGTGACCGCCCGCTTGGCTTCCCGGTAGCGGCTCCGGACCCGGCCGTAGTAGAGCGCCTGGTCCTGGAGGTCGCACTCGCCGCCCTGGTCGCAGATCGGGCAGTCCAGCGGATGGTTCACGAGCAGGAACTCCATCACGCCCTCGCGGGCGGCCTGCACGCGTTCGGACCGGGTCAGGATCTGCATGCCGTCGGTCACCGGCATGGCGCAGCTGGCGAGCGGCTTGGGCACC
Source organism: Alphaproteobacteria bacterium (assembly GCA_021296265.1). GTDB lineage: Bacteria > Pseudomonadota > Alphaproteobacteria > TMED109 > TMED109 > VXPW01. The sequence goes on from JAGWAT010000037.1 coordinate 36,523, forward strand.
CCCACCTGCTCCACCAGGCACATGCGGCAGTTGCCCGCGATCGACAGGCGCTCGTGGAAGCAGAACCGCGGGATTTCCACGCCCGCCTGCTCGCAGGCGCGCAGCACCGTGGTCCCCTCGACGACCTCGATCTCGGTGCCGTCAATGCTGAGCTTCGGCATCGTCCGTCTCAGGCCGCGAGGTGGCGCCGGCCGCCCGCGACGCGCTGCTCGAGTTCATCGCGAAAATGCGTCAGCAGGCCCTGCACGGGCCAGGCCGCCGCATCGCCCAGGGCGCAGATGGTGTGACCCTCGATCTGGCCGCAGATCGATTCGAGCGTGTCGAGATCGGACGGCGCGGCCGCGCCGGCCACGAACCGGTCCATGATCCGGGACACCCAGCCCGTGCCCTCCCGACACGGCGTGCACTGGCCGCAGCTCTCGTGCCAGTAGAAATGGGACAGCCGGGCGATGGCCGCCACGATGTCGGTGCTGCGGTCCATCACGATGACCCCGGCCGTCCCCAGCGCACTGCCGGCCTCGCGCAGCCCGTCGAAGTCCATCCGCAGGTCCTCGCACGCGGCGGCCGGCAGCACCTTCGTGCTCGAACCGCCGGGGATCACCGCCAGCAGGTTGTCCCAGCCGCCGCGGACACCGCCGGCATGGTGCTCGATGAGCTCACGGAGCGGGATCCCCATCTCCGCCTCGACCGTGCCGGGGCGCTCCACGTGCCCGGACAGGCAGAACAGCTTGGTGCCGGTGTTCTGGGGCCGGCCGATCCCGCCGAACCAGGGCGCCCCGCGCCGGAGGATCGTCGGCACCACCGCGATGGTCTCGACGTTGTTCACGGTCGTGGGGAAGCCCCACAGCCCGGCGTTCGCCGGGAACGGCGGTTTGAGGCGCGGAAAGCCCTTCTTGCCCTCCAGGCTCTCGATCAGCCCGGTTTCCTCGCCGCAGATGTAGGCGCCGGCGCCCCGGTGGACGTGCACGTCGAAATCGTACCCCGAGCCGCAGGCGTCCCGGCCCAGCAACCCGGCCGCGTAGCAGTCCGCGAGCGCCGCCTCGAGGCAGCGACGCTCCGCCTCGAACTCTCCACGCACGTAGATGTACGCCGTGTGCGCGCTGACGCCGACCCCGGCGAGGAGCGTCCCCTCGATCAGCTTGTGCGGCTCGTGCAGCAGGATCTCGCGGTCCTTGCACGTCCCCGGCTCGCTCTCGTCGGCGTTCACGATCAGGTAGTGGGGGCGCTCGGGCGCGGGTTCCTTCGGCATGAACGACCACTTGAGGCCCGTCGAGAAGCCGGCCCCGCCCCGGCCCCGCAGTCCGGCTTCGCGGACCGTGCCCTGGATCGCATCGCGGCCCCGGAGGATCAGCGCCCGCGTGTCGTCCCAGTCGCCACGCTGCCGCGCGCCGGCGAGGCTGCCGTCCCCGCTCCCGTCGAGGTTGTGGAAGACCCGGTCGGCGTCGCGCACGGGCTCAGTCATCCTCGGGGCGACGCTGGTCGCGCAGCCAGGCGCGCATCTGCTCGCCGTCCAGGCGTTCGTGGTAGTCGTCGTTGATCTGCACGACCGGGGCGTCGGCGCAGGCCCCGAGGCACTCCACCTCGATCAGGGTGAAGCGGCCGTCCGGCGTGGTTTCGCCGGGCGCGATGCCGAGTTCTTCCCGGGCCCCGGCGAGGACCTCGTCGCTGCCCCGGAGCCAGCACGGCGTCGTGCGGCAGACCTGCACCAGGTAGCGGCCCACGGGCCGGTCGTGGAACATGGAGTAGAACGTCACGAGTTCCCGCACCCGCATCGAAGGCATGTCGAGATAGTCTCCGACCGCGTCGACGACGGCAGGCGGAAGCCAGCCGCCATTCCGTCGCTGCGCGAGGTCCAGGAGCGGCAGCACGGCGCTCTGGCGGTGCACAGACGGGTAGCGGCCGAGAATCTCCTCAGCGGCGGCGCGGTCCGGGCCCGGGAAGAGCTCCGCCCCGCCGCTCACCGGTCGACCTCCCCGAAGACGATGTCCAGCGATGCGATGCATGCGACCACGTCGGCCAGCTGGTGGCCGCGGACCATCGCGTCGAGGCCCTGCAGATGCGCGAAGCCCGGCGCCCGGATATGGCACCGGTACGGCCGGTTGCTCCCGTCGGCCACGAGGTACACGCCGAACTCGCCCTTGGGCGCCTCCACCGCCGCGTAGACCTCGCCCTCGGGCACCCGCACACCCTCAGTGAATAACTTGAAATGCGCGATCAGCGCCTCCATCGAGTGCTTCATGTCGCCGCGCGCGGGGGGGCGGATGCGAGGATTCCCGGCCAGCACCGGCCCGTCCGGCAGGCGGGCGAGGCATTGCCGGATGAGGCCGACGCTCTGGCGCATCTCCGCGAGGCGCAGCAGGTAGCGGTCGAAGCAGTCGCCGTTGGTGCCGACGGGGACCCCGAAATCGAGGTCGCCGTAGATCTCGTAGGGCTGGGCCCGCCGCAGGTCCCACGCGACCCCGGATCCCCGGAGCATGGGGCCCGTGAAGCCCCAGGCCAGCGCGTCCTTGGCGGTTACCACGCCGATGTCCACGGTGCGCTGGCGAAAGATCCGGTTCTCACTCAGCAGTTCCTCCACGTCCCGCAGGATCGTCTCGAACCCGTCGGCCCAGGCAAGGATCTTGTCGGTCAGGCCCGCCGGGAGGTCGCGCTGGACCCCGCCCACCCGGTAGTAGGCGGCGTGCAGCCGGGCACCCGAGGCTGCCTCGTAGAAGCCCATCAGCTTCTCGCGTTCCTCGAACAGCCACAGGAACGGGGTGGTGGCACCCAGGTCGAGCGCCTGCGCGCCGATCTGCAGGGCGTGGTTGAGGACCCGCGTGATCTCGTCGAACAGCACGCGCAGGTACTGCGCCCGGGGTGGAATCTCGAGTTCCAGCAGCCGTTCCGCGGCCAGCACGAAGGCATGCTCCTGCGCCATGGGCGACACGTAGTCGAGCCGGTCGAAGTAGGGAATCGCCTGCAGGTAGGTCTTGTGCTCGATGAGCTTCTCGGTGCCCCGGTGCAGCAGCCCGATGTGCGGGTCGGCCCGTTCCACGACCTCCCCGTCCATCTCGAGTACCAGGCGCAGCACGCCGTGGGCCGCCGGATGCTGGGGACCGAAGTTCAGGGTCAGGTTCTGGATCTGGACGTCGCTCATGCCCCGGAGTCCTCCGACGGCGACGGCGCCGCCGGTTCCGCACCCTCCCAGGGACTCTCGAAGTCGAATTCCCGGAATGCCTGGGGCAACCGCACCGGCTCGTACACGACCCGTTTCAGGCCGTCGTCGTACCGCACCTCGACCTTGCCGGACAGGGGGAAGTCGCGGCGCAGCGGATGCCCCTGGAAGCCGTAGTCCGTCAGGATGCGCCGCAAGTCGGGGTGGCCCTCGAAGGCGATGCCGAACAGGTCCCAGACCTCGCGCTCGTACCACTCGGCCGACGGGAAGACCGCCACCGCCGAGGGCACCGGGCAGTCCTCGGGCACGGCGACCTTCACGCGGACCCGCTGGTTGTGGACGATGCTGAGGAGATGGTACACCACGTCGAAGCGGCTGGGCCGTTCGGGATAGTCCACCGCGCACACGTCCAGGAGCTGGCTAAACCGGAGGCCGGGTTCATCGCGCAGGTGCTCCAGCACCCTCGCGATGTCGGGCACGGCGACCATGAGTTCATGGTCGCCGAAACGGAAGCGGCCGCGCGCGCCGGAAAACTCGCGCTGCACGGCGGCCATCAGCGCCGCGTGCGCGCGGGCGGGGTCGCCGCCCTCGGGGGAATCGCTCATGCCAGCCTGCGGCGGTGGGCCAGGCATCGCGTGCCGCGTGCCGTTCCGGCCGCGTTCACGCCCCCTTGACCCTCCCGGTGCGACGGATCTTCTTCTGCAACTGCAGGATGCCGTAGAGCAGTGCCTCTGCCGTCGGCGGGCAGCCCGGCACGTACACGTCCACCGGCACGATCCGGTCGCAGCCGCGAACCACCGAATAGGAATAGTGGTAGTAGCCCCCGCCGTTGGCGCAGCTCCCCATGGAGATGACCCAGCGGGGCTCCGCCATCTGGTCGTAGACCTTCCGGAGCGCGGGCGCCATCTTGTTGGTGAGGGTGCCGGCGACGATCATCACGTCCGACTGGCGCGGACTGGGGCGGAACACCACCCCGAACCGGTCGAGGTCGTAGCGGCTGGCGCCCGCGTGCATCATTTCGACGGCGCAGCACGCGAGGCCGAACGACATCGGCCACAGCGAGCCGGTGCGGGCCCAGTTGACGAGGCGGTCGACCTGCGTCACAACGAAACCCCGGTCCGACAGACCGTCGGCCAGGCGGTTGGCCAGCGGCGGCGCTCCTACTCCCATTCCAGCGCCCCCTTTCGCCATTCGTAGACGAACCCGACGGTCAGCAGTGCCAGGAAGACCATCATCGATCCGAAGCCGTACAAGCCGATGTCACCCAGGGCGATGGCCCAGGGAAACAGAAAGGCGATCTCCAGATCAAAGATGATGAACAGGATGGCCACCAGGTAGAAGCGCACGTCGAACCGGCCGCGCGCGTCGTCGAACGGGGCAAACCCGCATTCGTAGGCGGAGAGTTTCTCGGGATCGGGGCGCTGGGGCGCGACCAGCCAGGCGGCCACCGCCATGGCGCCGCCGAGGGCCCCCGCGACCACGAAAAACAGGGCGATGGGGAGGTAGTCCGCCAAAAACGCGTTCATGGACCCCAGTTCGCATATTGGCGGGAGTGACGGGACTTGAACCCGCGACCTCTGGCGTGACAAGCCAGCGCTCTAACCAATCTGAGCTACACCCCCATCCGAACGGACAGGCTGTCGGGGTTGTCCCCGTACGTTCTAGGATTGCGGCCGGAGAGTGTCAACCTTCCCCGTCGCCACGCCACGGTGAGATACGCCGACACCCCCTCCACGGGCCCTGATGAAGGCCGCGCTGGCGTCTGGCCGGCGACCGGCAGGCCGTGCCGGGCCTGCAGGCTCCGCCCTGAAGCGATCCTGCAACCGGCGCCGGCCAATGGTCGGCGGAGCCGGGCCGTCTGCACCCCTCGGCACGCACGCCCCGCTCGGCCTTCGGCCGCCCGAGGACACCGGCCCGCTGCCGCCTAGTTGACTGCGTCCTTCAGCGCCTTGGCCGGCCGGAAACGGACCGATTTGGACGCCTTGACCTCGATCGATTCACCGGTGCGCGGATTCCGTCCAGTCCGGGCCCCGCGGGCCGAGACGGCGAAGGTCCCGAACCCGGCGATCCGGGCCTCGTCCCCGGCGGAAAGCGTGTTGGAAATGGCGCCCAGCACCGACTCGACCGCGCGGCCAGCGTCGGCTTGGCTAAGTCCGGTAGCGGAGGCCACATTGGCCACGAGTTCGCTCTTATTCAAGTGAGCTTCTCCCCAAGTTCATGTCACAGGCCGCACCGCCTGCCAAAGCGTAGCAAGGTACCTATGCTGCGCACGTTCTGCAACGAGTTCAGGCATCTAATTGCGTCTGGCGCCGAATGACGCCGCTGGCAGCGGATCGCGCGGATCCGTCCATCCGGTCGAACGCCGCGGTCCACCGCTCTCAGGGCGATTCGGAAGGCGGGGCGCGGCCGGACCGGATGGCTTCCCAGCGCGCCAGGCGCTCGCGGATCTCACGCTCCTGGCCCCGGTCGGTGGGTCGGTAGAGGCGTCGGCGCTCCAGGTCGTCCGGAAAGTAGTTCTGCCCGGAAAACGCCTCGGGGGCATCGTGGTCATAGGCATAGCCGGCGCCGTAGCCGAGATCGCGCATCAGCTCCGTCGGCGCGTTCCGGATGTGGAGCGGCGGCGGCAGGGACCCCGATGACCCGGCCGCGTCCAGCGCAGCCTTGTAGGCCGTGTACGCGGCATTCGACTTCGGTGCGCAGGCGAGCTCAATCGTCACCTGCGCCAGCGCCAGCTCGCCCTCGGGGGAGCCCAGCCGCTCGTAAGCGTCGAACGCGGCGACCGCGTGAACGAGGACATCGGGGGCCGCCAGTCCCACGTCCTCTGCGGCCATCCGGATCAGGCGCCGCCCCACGTAGCGGGGATTCTCGCCGGCGGCCAGCATGCGCGCGAGCCAGTACAGCGACGCGTCCGGGTCCGACCCGCGCACTGATTTGTGGAGGGCGCTGATCAGGTCGTAGTGCTGGTCCCCCTTGCGGTCGTAGAGCAGGGCGCGCGCCTGCACGCGCGCGCGCAGGTCAGCGCGGTCCAGCGGTGACGCCGGCGGGTCCGCGCCCAGGTCCTCGGCAAGGTTGATCAGGATCCGGCCGTCGCCGTCGGCCATGCCGAGCAGCGCAGCCCGCGCCTCCGGCTGCAACGCCAGCGGCCCGCCGAGACGCACCTCCGCGCGCCGCAGTAGTTCGTCGAGGGCCGATTCCTCCAAGCGCCGGAGTGTGAGCACCCGGCACCGCGACAGCAGCGCCGCGCCGACCTCGAACGAGGGGTTCTCCGTGGTCGCGCCAATCAGGGTGACGGTCCCGTCTTCGACGGCGGGCAGCAGCGCGTCCTGCTGGCCACGGTTGAAGCGATGGATTTCGTCGACGAAGAGCAGGGTGCCTCGGCCTTCGCGGCGCAGCACTGCGGCATCGGCAAACGCCTCGCGGAGGGTCTGCACGCCCTGCCCCACGGCCGATATCTGCACGAGCTCGAGATCGCCGGCCGCGGCGAGCAGGCGGCCGATCGTGGTCTTGCCGGTGCCCGGCGGACCCCACAGGATGGCCGACCGGATCACACCGGTGGACACCATGGAGGCGATGGGGCCGTCCCCCTTGACCAGGTGCGCCTGCCCCACGAGTTCCGCCAGCGCCCGCGGGCGCATTCGATCGGCCAACGGTCGCTCGGGGGCTGCCGATTCCAGCCCGGCCGCTTCGAACAGGTCGGTCAGTGCCCGCCCGCCTGCAACGCACCGGGCGGGACGCTGGCCGGCGCCGGCATCACCCCATCAGTCGTTCCGCCGGTTGAACCCCAAACGACGCCACCAGGGCTGCTTGGCGTCATCCTCCCGCTTGGGCGCGGCACTCGGCGCCTCCGGCGCCTGCGGGGATTCGACCGCCGCGGGAGTCTGCGTCACGGGCGTGCGCACCACCGCGGTCCGGTCGACGAATTCGATGTACGCCATGTCCGCTGCGTCGCCGTACCGGTGACCGGCACGGACAATCCGGGTGTAGCCGCCGGGTCGGGCGGCAAACCGCTCGGACAGCGGCCCGAACAGCTTCGCGATGTCGGCATCGCGCGGCAGGCGGGCCATGGCCGTCCGCCGGGCGTGCAGGGTGTCCTGCTTGGCCAGCGTGACCAGCCGTTCGACGATCGGCCGCAGCTCCTTGGCCTTGGGCAGGGTCGTCCGGATCCGCTCGTGCTTGATCAGCGCGGCGGCCATATTCCGGAAGGTCGCCTTCCGGTGGGCGCTCGTACGGTTGAGCTTGCGGCCGCTGTGCCGATGTCGCATGACGTAGTCTCCCTGGTTCCCGTTCAGCGCACGCGAGCCAGGCGGGCATCCGCCTGGGCCTGGACCAGTTCTTCGATGTTCTCAGGCGGCCAGTCGATCACCTGCATCCCGAACGAGAGGCCCATGGTCTTCAGCACGTCGCGGATTTCGTTCATCGAGCGCGCCCCGAAGTTGGGAGTCTTCCGGAGATCTTCCTCGGTCTTGCGGACCAGATCGCCAACATAGACGATGTTGTCGTTTTTCAGGCAGTTGGCCGCCCGCACAGACAGTTCGAGCTCCTCGACCTTCTTCAGAAGATGCGGATTGAGCGAAGCCGTGACCTCCGGCGTCACCGCCGCGGCGGGACGGATGGTGGCCATGGTCCCGCTGGTAATGAAGATCCCGAGCTGATCATTGAGCGTGCGCGCCGCGCGCTCGACCGCCTCGGACGGCGTCAGGGTGCCGTCGGTCTCGACCGTGAGGGACAGGCTGTCGTAGTCCGTCACCTGCCCGACACGGGTGTTCTGGACCTGGTAGGCCACAGTGCGGATCGGGCTGTAGATGGCATCGACCGGAATCAGGCCGACCGAGACGTTCTCCGGCCGATTCTGCGCGGCCGGCACGTACCCCTTCCCGGACGCGACGGTCAACTCCATGTTCAACTCGGCGCCGTCGTCGAGATGGCAGAGGACCAGATCGGGATTGACGATCTCGACATCCGCGGTCGGCGTGATCATCCCGGCGGTCACGGTTTCGGGCCCCTTGACCCGCAGTTCCAGGTGGCGCGGCCGCTCCGAGTGCGTCCGAAGGATGATCGCCTTCACGTTCAGGATGAGATCGATCACGTCCTCGCGCACGCCGGGAATCGACGAGAACTCGTGCAGCACGCCTTCAATGCGGATGGCCGTCACCGCGGAGCCGGGCAACGACGACAGCAGCACGCGCCGGAGCGCGTTCCCAAGCGTGAGTCCGAAACCACGTTCCAGCGGTTCGACGACGAGCGTCGCCTTGCGCGACGGATCGGCGCCCGGGCGGACGTCGACGGCCGACGGGCTGATCAAGTGTTCGGAACCCAACCTGAAATCGCTCATGCGAATTGTGTCTCCTGACTGGTAACGGACGTCGCACCCGCGCCCCCCGGGGGCGGGGTCCTCGGTCTCGGCGTGCTGACTCGCGTCAGACCCGGCGGCGTTTCGGCGGGCGACAACCGTTGTGTGGGATGGGCGTAACGTCCCGGATGGCGGTAATCACGAACCCGGTGCTCTGCAGGGCCCGAAGCGCCGATTCCCGGCCGGACCCGGGGCCGCGCACTTCGACCTCGAGGGTCTTCACGCCATGTTCCTGCGCCTTGCGGCCGACCGCCTCCGCCGCCATCTGTGAGGCGTACGGGGTGGCCTTGCGCGAGCCCGAAAATTCCCGCTCGCCCGCTGACGACCACGCGAGCGTGTTGCCCTGGTGATCCGTGATCGTGATGATCGTGTTGTTGAACGTGGCGCTGACGTGCGCGACTGCAGCGGTGATGTTCTTTCGTTGCTTGCGCCGACGTCGTTCACGAGCCATGTGGCGTCACTCCGTTGAAATGCCAAACAATGCCTGGGGACGTCAGGCCTTCTTCTTGCCGGTCACGGGCCGCGCCCTTCCCTTCCGGGTCCGGGCGTTCGTGTGGGTGCGCTGCCCGTTGACCGGAAGACCCCGCCGATGCCGCAGCCCCCGATAGCAACCGAGATCCATCAAGCGCTTGATCTGCATGGCCTTCTCGCGACGGAGCGACCCCTCGATCATCGGCATGCGATCGACGATCTCGCGTACGCGCCCCAATTCGGCCTCGGTGAGGTCCCGCACCCGCTTGTCGTCGGACAAACCAGCCTGCTCCCGGATCTGCCGTGCCGCCGTCCGACCGACGCCGTAGATGGAGGTGAGCGCAAAATCGACCCTCTTTTCCGAGGGCACATTGACACCGGCCAACCGAGCCACCGCAAAATCTCCGAGATGCAAAAGGAACCGCGCCCTCGCACGGGCGGGGAACCCCGCAAGCATAATACCTATGGCTATGCCGTCAACGGCGCCTCGGCACTCCCGCGGGCGCTTGGCCGACCTCGACGTCGCAGGTGCCTACGCAACGTAGTGGCCCGGGAAAGGGCCGTCAAAGCCGCC
>JAGWAT010000037.1:46087-48200 GCA_021296265.1 Alphaproteobacteria bacterium
ACGGCGCCCTGGTGCGGAACCCCAACCGAAAGCACGCGGCGGCGGTGATAGCAACTACCTTGACAGCGCGATAGCCGACGCGAACCTGCTGAAACTGCCGCCGATTTGACCGGCCTGCGATAGTCCCGAAGGCGGAGACCCAGCGTCCGCGTTGCCTCCGGACAACCGGCAGTGTGCCGTCCGAAGGCAGGCAGATTATTGCGCATTGCCCGACGACTGGCGACGCTCAACGACACTCAACGACACTCAACGACGCTTGACGCCGCTTGGAGCGCCACCCGCTACCCGCGCTCGGCCAACGCCGCAATGGAGGTCGCAGCATGAAGCGAGACTTGTCGACTGTTTCCAGCGATAGCCGGGGCCACCAAACCGGAGCACCCGTTGCTGCCTGCGGGGCTGCCGTCCTCGCCGTCCTTTGCCCGACCGCTGCCCAGGCTGCAGCAGATGCCGCCACGGATTTCGCCCTCAATACCTTCTCGTTCCTGATCTGGGGCGTCCTGGTCATGTGGATGTGCGCCGGGTTCACCATGCTGGAAGCTGGCTCGGTCCGCACCAAGAACGCATCGGTCATCTGCCTGAAGAACATCGGCCTCTACTCCATTGCCGGCCTCGCGTTCTATTTCATCGGCTACAACCTGATGTACGTCGACGTCGGCCAGTTTGCGGGCAGCCTGAAGCTCCTCTACGGGTCGTCGGCCGCAGAGCTTGCCCTCCTCGCCGAGGCGCCCGATGCCGAACCTGCCGTCGTCGAGGCCGGATACTCGACGATGTCGGACTGGTTCTTCCAGATGGTCTTCGTGGCGACCACCGCGTCGATTGTCTCCGGGGCCATCGCCGAACGCGTCCGCATGTGGTCGTTCTTTGCGTTCATACTGATCCTGACCGGCGTCATCTACCCGATCGTCGGCGCCTGGACATGGGGCGGCGGCTGGCTGGCGGACATGGGCTTCCAGGATTTCGCAGGGTCCACGATCGTCCACTCCACCGGCGGATGGGCCGCCCTCGCCGGCATCTACGTCATCGGCCCGAGGCTGCACAAGTACCGCCTGGACGGAACGATCAAGCCGACGCCGCCATCGAACGTGGTAGCCGTGACGCTGGGCGTCTTCATCCTCTGGATGGGCTGGTTCGGCTTCAACGGCGGCTCCCAGCTGGCGCTCGCCGGTGCCGTCAACGCCGTGGCGATGAGCATCGTGCTCGTCAACACCACGCTCGGGGGGGCCGCGGGCGTGATCGTCGCCATTGCCGTTTCCCGGCCGCTGTTCGGCCGCGTCGACCTGCTCGCGGGTCTCAACGGCGCCATCGCCGGCCTAGTTGCCGTCACAGCCGGCCCGGATTTCGTGGACCACTACTGGGCGGTGCTGATCGGCGGAGTCGGCGGCTTCCTCTGCGTCGCGGCCATGCGGCTGATGGAAATCCTGAAACTCGACGATGTGGTGGGGGCCGTGCCCGCCCACCTCGTCGCCGGCATCTGGGGCACGCTCGCGGTCTGCATTGCGGTGGGGGGCAATTTCCTGGTCCAGCTCACCGGGATCGTCGCCATCGGTGCGTTCGTGTCCATCGCCTCGTTCGTGATCTGGAAGGTCCTGGAGCTCCTCATCGGCGTCCGGGTGACGGAGCGGGTCGAGGGACTGGGACAGGATGTCGCGGAACTCGGGATCGAAGCGTATCCCGAGTTCATGCTGATGCCCGACGAGGACGACATGAGGGCTGCCGGCAGGTAGAACTTGCGCTAAATCCTCTGGAGGGCGCGGACATCCGGGCCCTTCGCGCGGCCAGGCACGGTCGGAAACGCGGTGTTTTGCAGGCCCATGGCATTTCTGGCATAACACCGGCGCGGCAGCGCGGCCGGCCTCGGGGTTGCGTGAACCTGGGCCGTTATGCAGGGGTGGCCGAGTGGTTAAAGGCACCAGACTGTAAATCTGGCGACGTAACGTCTACGTGGGTTCGAATCCTACCCCCTGCACCACCCAGCCCGCTGGTCCGGGCTCCACACGCTCAGCACCGCCACGCGGGTGTAGCTCAATGGTAGAGCCCTAGCCTTCCAAGCTAGTTACGTGGGTTCGATTCCCATCACCCGCTCCAGCCCCCGACCATGCGAAAGCATCGGTGC
>JAGWAT010000074.1 GCA_021296265.1 Alphaproteobacteria bacterium
TCACTCGGGCGCGGGATCCCTGGGCACCTGGTCGGCAATGCCGGCCAGTTCCTCGAAGCGATGCGCCCAGTACAGGAGGCGCCCCTCGTGGCGGGCGGGCGCAACCATTTGGAGGCCGATCGGCAAGCCGGCCTCGGTGAAACCGCACGGCACCGAGAGCGCCGGGCAGTCCGTGAGCGAAATCGTGGCCGCCGTCATCAGCCAGCTCACGTAGTTGTCGAACTCGACGCCACCCACGGCGCGCGGCCACGGCACGTCGGCCGGGAATGGCGGGACCATGGCGGCAGGCGCAAGGAGGAGGTCGTGATCGGCAAAAAACGCCTGCACGTCGGCCAGCAACCGCCCACGCGCCAAGGCGGCCCGGCCCGCGGCGCCGCGCTCCAGCGCGAGCCCCCGCTCGATGTTCCAGCGGAGGTCCTCTTTCAGTGCGTCGCCGTGTGCGTCATAGAGCGCCCCCTTGTCGGTCGCCAGAAGATCGGCGCGGAGCGTCTGGAAGATGTCTTCAGCTTGTCGGAGGTTCAACTCCGCAGGCACCACTTCCGCCCCGAGATCACCGAACCGTCCGGCGGCGTGTTCGATGGCGGAGACAACCTCGGGGTCGCACGGCAGGTAGCCGAACCCGGTGGTCCAGGCCACCCGCTTGAGCCGAGGCCGGGCTGGCCAGGCCCCGGGATCAAGGGCTTCCGTGAAGGTCGCCGGCCCGCCGGCCGGGTCGGGGGTGCGAGGCCGTGACAGCGGATCCCGTGGGTCGAAACCGGCCATGGTGTCGAGGAACAGCGCGAGGTCGGCGATGTCGCGCGCCATGGGCCCGTCGATCATGAGGGAATCCCAGGCGAGTTCGCGTGGGCCGTGCGGGACCGTCCCCGAACTGCACCGCAGCCCCGCGACGGAGCAGAAGGACGCCGGATTGCGGAGACTGCCACCGAGGTCGGAACCGGTCGCCAGCCAGGCAGATCCAGCGGCCAGCGCCGCGGCGGCTCCGCCCGAAGAACCGCCGACGGTCCGCGTCGGATCCCAGGGATTGCGCGTGGTGCCGAACACCCTGTTGAAGGTCTGGGAACCGGCACCGAACTCCGGCGTATTGGTCTTTCCGAGGACGATCCCGCCCATGCGCTCGATCCGCTCGACCACGATGTCCGAGCGGTCGGGCACATGGTCGGCGTACACGGTCGCGCCGTATGTCGTGCGGACTCCCTCGACGTCCGTCAGGTCCTTGATCAGAACCGGCAGCCCGTGCAGGAAGCCGGCATCGTCCCGCCCGTCCGCCGGCAGGCGCTCTGCGCGCGACCGAGCACGACCTTCGCACACCGTGGGCACGGCGTTGATCACGGAATCGGTCTCCGCGATCCGTTCGAGGGCCGCGTCGAGGGCCTCTGCCGGCGTCACGTGGCCGTCCTTGAGCGCCGCGACCATCGCGCGGGCGCTCATGCGTGCAAGTTCGTGCATGGCGTCCTGTCCTTGTTCCTGCCCGGCGCACCGGCCACCCGGTCCGGGGCCAAAGCGTGTCGCACGCATGCTAACCGCGAGCACCGGGGAGCGTCCCACCACCTCGGCTCGCTTTGCAAGCGTTCCGTGGATGTGGCAATACTCCGAGCCCCCTTGGAGGGTGAAATGGAATCACCGCGTCTGCAGGCATTCCTGATCTGTGACGACGCCCTCCGCGACAAGACGAGCGGCAAGGTACGGATCACCGGCGTGTTCGATCACATCGCTGTCAGGGAACTGCCGGCGGTGCACCGCCACGCCACCGTATACGTCCGCCTCGTCCTGCCGCAGCGGATGCAAGGGGTCGAGATGGGCCTTGCGATCGTGACACCTTCCGGCAAGCGCGCCACGACGGAAACCCACAGCTACGACGCGTCGCCCGGCGGCATCGTGGAGAGCACGTCCAATCTCAACGAGCTGCATCTTCCGGAAACCGGCACGTACCGCTTCGAACTGGTCGTGAACGGCGAAACGTTGGCCGAGTACGGGCTCGACGTGGTCCGGAACGCCGCACTCGCGGCAGCCCCGGACGGTGTGACCGTCCACTGACCTCCGCTGCTGCAACCAGCGCGCGCACGCGGGCCGCGCCGGCACCTGCCTGGGATGTCGTTGCGGTCGGCAACGCGATCATGGACCTGGTTGCCGACGTCGATGACGACTTCGTCGCGCAGCACGGATTCGAGCGCGGGCGGATGATCCTCGGAAGCCAGGCGGCCGCACTGGCGGTCACCGCCGAACTCCCCGCGGCCCGGCAGGTCGCCGGCGGTTCAGCCGCCAATACGGCCGTCGGCGTGGCAGCACTCGGTGGCACGGCCGCGTTCCTTGGACGATGCGCGAGCGACGCCATGGGCCGGGGGTTCCGGGACAGCCTGGAGATCGCCGGGGTCGCGCATCCCATTGATTTCGGCCCCCCGGATCCACCCACCGGCCGGTCGATCATCCTGGTGACGCCCGACCACGAGCGCTCCATGATGACGTTTCCTGGAGCGGCCGCGACCCTTGCGGCGCACCATCTAGACCCCGCCCACGTGACCGGCGGGGCGATCGTCTTCATCGAGGGTTACCTCTTCTATTCAGACGACACCGCGCGGGCGGCGGCCACCGCCGCGGGGAGGGCCGCTGCCCACAACTGCACCGTTGCCCTGTCGCTGTCCGATCCCAACTG
>JAGWAT010000038.1 GCA_021296265.1 Alphaproteobacteria bacterium
ACTCATCAAAACTTCAGAATCACGACACTAGCGCGTTTTGCGAGGTGCCTTTGCCGACCTGTCCGTTCCTCCGCCCGTCCGGCCGCGCCGTCGACGCGTTGCGCCCCATCGTGCTTGAGCCTGGTGTGTCCAAGTACGCCGAGGGCTCCTGCCTGGCCCGATTCGGGGATACGCACGTACTGTGCACCGCCTCGATCGAGGAGCGTGTGCCGCCGTGGCTGCGGGGCCAGAACCAGGGCTGGGTGACCGCCGAGTACGGCATGCTGCCCCGCTCCACCCTGACCCGCACCGATCGCGAGGCCGCACGGGGCCGCCAGACGGGCCGGACGCAGGAGATCCAGCGATTGATCGGCCGCAGCCTTCGGGCCGTCGTCGACCTGGGCGCCCTCGGGCCCCGCCAGATCCGGATCGACTGCGATGTGGTGCAAGCCGACGGGGGTACCCGCACGGCGGCGGTAACGGGAAGCTGGGTGGCGCTGCGGCAGGCCGTCCGGGCCCTCGGGCCCCGCCTAGAGGAAGGTGTGGTGCCGCTGACCGGACAGGTAGCCGCGGTGAGTGCCGGCATCTGGAAGGACCAGGTCGTGCTGGATCTCGACTATGCGGAAGACCAGCACGCCGAAGCGGATGCGAATTTCGTGTTCTCCGCCGATGGCGGAATCGTCGAGATTCAGGGTACTGCGGAGGGCGCGCCGTTCAGCACGGAGGCTTTCCAGACCATGTTTGCGTTCGCGCGCCGGGGGGCAGACGAATTGTTCGCGGCGCAGCGCGCCGCGCTCGGGCAGTGACGTCGGCAGGGCCGCGCCGCTGGTCGGGTGGAGATCTCGTCGTGGCGACCGGCAACCCCGGCAAGGCGGCCGAGATCGCGGACCTGCTCACCCCCTACAACGTTGTGGTGCGCCGGCTCGGCGAGTTCACTGATGCGATTCCCGAGGAAACCGGCGCCACGTTTGCGGCGAACGCGGTGATCAAGGCCAAGGCGGCCGCAGCGGTCTCAGGGCTTCCCGCGCTGGCCGACGACAGCGGCCTGGCGGTCGCTGCGCTGGACGGGGCACCGGGAATCCATTCGGCGCGATGGGCCGAGGAAGCGGGGGGCTTCCCCGAGGCCATGGCGCGCCTGAACGCGCGGCTCCAAGGGAACGCGGACGACCAAGCGGCATTCCATTGTGCCCTCGCGCTCGCTTGGCCCGACGGGACCATCCGGACGGTCCAAGGCACGGTTGAGGGAAGGCTCGTCTTTCCCCCGCGCGGTGCGCTCGGCTTCGGATACGATCCGATCTTTGTCCCCGTGGGCGAGCGCCGGACGTTCGGGGAGATGGATCCGGTCGAGAAGGCCGACCGCAGCCACCGGGCGGATGCGTTTCGGAAACTGGTCGCGGCGTGCTTTCGGACCTAGCCCGGCCGGTCGCGCTCTATGTGCACTGGCCGTATTGCCGGTCGCGCTGCCCCTACTGCGATTTCAATGCCCACGTCCCGAGCGACCACGTGGATGGCGGCCGCTGGCTGCGCGCCTACGAGGCAGAGATCCGGCACGGCCGGCGGGTGAGCGGACCGAGAAGACTGGAGAGCGTGTTCTTCGGCGGCGGCACCCCATCGCTCATGCCCCCAGAAGTCACGCAGGGGGTGCTGGCGGCCGCCTCGGCCGCTTGGCCGCTGGCCGATGATGCCGAGATCACGCTCGAGGCCAACCCCAGCTCGGTCGAGGTCAGCCGGTTCAAGGCATTCCGGGATGCCGGCGTGAACCGCGTTTCGGTCGGCGTGCAGGCACTGGACGACGACGCTCTTCGAATGCTGGGCCGGGGACATACGGCGGCCGAAGCCCGGCGGGCCGTGGAGACGGCCGGTTCGACGTTCGGGCGATTCTCGTTCGATCTCATTTACGGCCGTCCCGGTCATGACGCGTCGTCCTGGCGGGCCGAGCTGGACGATGCGCTTGCCCTGGCCGGTGAGCACCTGTCCTGTTATCAGCTGACCATCGAACGAGGCACGCCGTTTCATGTGCTGGCGGCAGCCGGTCGACTGCGCCTTCCGGAGGAATCGGTGTTGCTGGAGTTGTTTGACATCACTTCCGACGCTCTGGCGTCGGCCTGCCTACCGCGGTACGAGGTGTCCAACCACGCGCGACCGGGTGCCGAATCGCGCCACAATCTTACGTACTGGCGATACGGCGACTATGTCGGGATCGGCCCGGGCGCGCACGGCCGGTTGTGCACCGACGCCGGCATGGCCGGGCACGCCAGGATCCGCAAGCCGGAAAGCTGGCTCCTGGCCGTGGAGGCGCGGGGACACGGGACGGAATCCACCGAGGACATCCCGGCCCGGTCGGCCGGGCGCGAAATGCTGTTGATGGGACTGCGCCTGAGTGAAGGGGTCAGCCGGAGCGCATTCGTGGAACGCGTCGGATTGCCGCTCGACGACGCGCTTCGGCCGGAGGCGCTCCAGCGGGCGGAGGACGCGGGGCTGATGCGGGCTGACCGGGATCGCATCCGCGTCACGCAGGCCGGGCTGCGCGTGCTCAATGCGCTCATCGACGATGTCGTCGCGTGAACTCAGCCCTCCGGGGCCCGCGCGAATCGGGCGGGCGCTGGCTCAAGTAGCGAGTAGCCGTCGCGCTTGACCTCGTAGACGTCGAAGCCGCGCTCCACCGTCCCGTCAGGCAGCAGCCGGAATGCGCCGAGCAGGCCTCGGAAGCCTTGCGGCGCCTGCAGCCTCGCCAAGCGGCGATTGGGGTCCACGGCCGCCAGATTTGCCGCGACTGCCGTGGCGTCGTAGGCCAGCGCGGCGGTGCGGGACGGCGGCGTCCCGTGGATTCGCCGGAATCGAACTGCAAACTGCCGAAACGAGTCCTCTGGCAAGTCGGCGAACCGCCCGCCCACCAGGGCCGGCTCGCCCTGCAGGTTCGAGGTACGCCAGCTTGAAAGACCCAGATAGCGAACCCGATCCGGCGACACGTCCCGGTAGGCGAGTTCCGCCGCCATGGCCCGCAGGGCATGTCCCCGGGCGGCAATCAGGATCGCGTCACCGGCCCGGTTGACTGCTCCTGGCACGCTGTCGACGAACTGCTGCACCACGGCACTTGGCTCGCTGTCCTTGCTGTACCGGGTGAGACCGGACCGTTTCCGCGGTGCCACTTCCAGTTGATAGGCCTCGACCACGGCGTTGCCATACCCCGTTTCAGGAGCGATCAGGCCGACCCGCTGGTCCGGTTTCTCGAGCACGTGGCGGAGAATCCGACGTACCTCTCCGCGCGGATGCACGCCCAGTATCCAGGCGTTGTGGTCGGCGACGGAGATATCGTTGCTGAGGGCCAGGATCGGAATCCCGCGGCGCACGGCCTCGGGTACGACCGCTTCGGTGGTCCAGGCGAACAGGGGTCCAACGACGAGGTTGACCCCCTCCGCCGCCAATTCCAGAAACGCTGCGCGGGCGGTGTCCGCGTCGCTCGCCGTGTTGCGGGGAAGCAGCTCGACCCCGGTGGCGTCCACTTCGAACAGGGCCATCTCCGCGGCTTGGAACAGCTCGCGGCCGGTTGCGGCGTAGGCGCCGGACAGCGGCAGCAACACCCCCACGCGCAGTCGGGTGTCCCGAGCGGTGGACGGGTCCGCGCTATTGGGCGGGCGGGCCTCCGGATCGGGAGCCGGTGGCAGCGCCGCGAACTGCGTGCTGTCGGCTGGCGGGTCGTCGACGGCAGCCGGTTCCCCGGCAAGTTCGCCGCCGTCGGGCGATGACGGTTCACGTTCGCCGGCATCAGCTGCGGCCGCCGCCGCTTCGCTGTCGTTCCGGGCCTCGTCGTCGGCGTCCACGGCTTCCTGGATGTCGGAGCCGGGGCCTGGTTCGACCGGAGCCGGCCCGCCGTCAGACGCAGGCCCGCACGCGCTGGCAAGGCAGGCACACAGCAGGATGCATGCGGCGGTGGGGCCGATGCGCTGGCCCGGGGACAGTCGGCCCGGGACCGTGTCAAGCGGGGTTGCGCGGGAAGCGGCGGCAGGCTGGAGGCTGATCATCCGCCCGCCCGCCCAGCACCCGGATGCGCGCACTGTGCGTACTGGGTCAGTTGCGGAATGATTGCCTGGCACACCGCTAGTATACGCCGGGGGTCACCGCCCGGAGCTTTCCGCGTGCCGCGCGGGAGGCTATTTCTAAGAGGACGTTTGCTCTTGGTGTTGGAAGCGAAGTTCCATGCAATCTGTACCCATTTCATCCCGTAGCCGCATCATTCTCCTCGCGCTGAGCATGGGGTGCCTGGCCTCGCTGCCGGGGTGCGCAGGCCTCGTCGTGACCGGGGGCGGCGTTACCGGGGTCGCGGCAGCCCAGGAACGCTCGCTCGAGCGCGGCGCGAAAGATATCGCGATCGCGTCTGAACTGCGGAGCATGTACCTGCAAACCCAGTTCGACGAGCTCTTCCTCAGCGTCAGCGTGCTGGTGGTGGAGGGCCGGATCCTGCTCACGGGCACCGTGGATACGGAGGACATCAGGACAAAAGCGTTCGAACTCGCCACGCAGACCGAGGGGGCGGAACAAGTCATGAACGAGATCCAGGTGGCGCCAGGTTACGGCATGACGACGCGCCTCAACGACACCTGGATATCGACGGAAATCCGTGCGCGTCTGCTGGCGGCACTGGGTGCCGATCAGATCGATTTCTGGACCACGACCCATGACAGCGTGGTGTACCTCGTTGGCATCGCCGAGAACGAAGCGGAAGTGCAGCAGGTCACCGACGTGGCCCGCAACGTGAAGGGCGTCAAGAAAGTCGTCAACTACATCATCCTGCGCGACGATCCGCGCCGGCTACCAGCCACCGACGGATAGGCCTGCGTCACTGAGCAGCATCGGAAGGGTCGGAGCTGCCCATGCCTCTTCGTGTGGCCATCCAGATGGATCCGATCGGCTCCATTCATCTGCCCTCCGACAGCACCTTCGTGCTGGCGTTCGAGGCGCAGGCACGCGGGCACGAGCTGTTCACTTACCAGCCCGACTCGCTGACCTGGCGACCGGGTCGCCTGCTCGCCCGGGGCCGGCGCGTTCGGGCGCTGCGGCGTGAAGTGGGAAATCA
This sequence comes from Alphaproteobacteria bacterium, assembly GCA_021296265.1. Classification (GTDB taxonomy): domain Bacteria; phylum Pseudomonadota; class Alphaproteobacteria; order TMED109; family TMED109; genus VXPW01. Next base: position 5,054 of record JAGWAT010000038.1, read on the forward strand.
CGTCGACGAAGGTGAGTTGGAGGCCGTCGATCTGGCCGCGTTCGACGTCGTCCTGATTCGCCAGGACCCGCCGTTTGACATGGGGTACGTGACGACGACGCACCTGCTCGAACTCCTGCCGGCCAGCACGCTGGTGATCAACGATCCGCAGGGCATCCGCGATTCACCGGAAAAGGTCCTGGTGCTCCGGTTCGCCGAGTTCATGCCGCCGACGCTGGTTGCCAACCATCCGGACGACGTGGTCGCGTTCCAGGCCGAGTTTGGACGGGTGGTGGTCAAGCCACTGTACGGTCACGGCGGCAACGGTGTGTTCCTGCTGTCGGAAGGGGACCCGAACCTGGGACCGGTATTGGACCTGCTCGGGAGAACCGAGCCCGTGATCGTGCAGCAGTACGTCCCGAGCGTCACAGAGGAGGGCGACCGCCGGATCATTCTGGTTGAAGGCGAACCGGTCGGCGCGATCGACCGAATACCGAAGGCGGGAGACATCCGGTCGAACCTGGTCGCCGGCGGTTCGGCACGCCCGGCCGTGCTCAGTGACCGGGATCGCGAGATTTGCCGCGCGCTCGGCCCGGAGTTGCGCGATCGCGGCCTGCTGCTGGCCGGAATCGATGTGATCGGCGGACAGGTCACGGAGATCAACGTGACGTCGCCGACCGGAATTCCGGCCATTGAACGATTCGACGGGGTCAGCGTCGGCGCCCTGTTCTGGGACGCGGTCTCGGCGCGACGAGCAGCCCGGGCCGAGGCCTGAGACGAGCGACTTGAGCTCCCTATGTCTTCCAAGTGCAAACCACTCGTGTGCGGGTTTCGCGCAGGCAGGTTCCAGGCAAGGTGCTCCCGAGCGCCGGAACGATGCACCCCATTGTTCAGCCCTGTCCGGCTCCGGCGGCGGCGCTGCCCGGTCCGCTAACAGTGACCTGCTTGGTTCGCCTCTGGCGTGGTACCGACGAACCGCTTGAACCAGCGTGTGAAATAGGACTGGGAGGAGATCCCGCACGACTCGGCGATTTCGACGAGGGGAAGCCGGCCTTCCGCGATTAGTGCCCTCGCCTTCTCGATCCGACGCTCGGTGAGGTAGCGGTGCGGCGGTATCCTGATCGCCGACTTGACGGCACGGGCGAAATGGAGCGGACTCAGGCGGGCCTTTTTTTGCCAGCATCTCGATCGTCAGGTCTTCGCCCAGACGAGAGTCGATGAATTCCCGGGCGCGCCGGAGACAGCGGGCGTAAAGTGCCCCGCGCGGCGTCGGCAGAGAGGCCGGCGCGGGACTCGAGTTGGAATGACGCCGGAGCAGATGGACGCCCGGCGCGGTCGTCAGGCTGTCTACGAGCATGTTTCAGCCCGGTGCTGGGCTGATCATTTCGCTCCGGATCTCTTTCGCAATTTGGTGGATCAGCGGGTCTTGGAAGCCGCCCCTGTATTGCAGGCCGATCCGGTCGGGGGGTCCATGTCAATTTCCCTGACCGCCAGTTCCGGCAACTGTGAAGCGGGCAGGAAAAGGTGAAAAGTCTCGCGAACGTTGCCGCAGGGGTGAATCATGTCTTCCCGGACACCGCCGGGGCAGAGCCAGATGGAGCCGGTGACCGCGTCACAATGCTGTAGCAGGCCGCCGCCCCGTCGCCGAACGCGCAGACGGCGGCGAAGCATGACGATGACTTCGGTGTTGGAGACCTGAACCTTGCCGAGATCACCGGCGGAGTGACGCCATCGTTCCGCCAGCGGCCCGTTCCAGCCTCGACCGTGGCTGATCCCGAGGCGCGTACCGGTCGCGTATTTCGCCCGCCCGTGCTCGCCCAAACGGGCCACGCTACGGCGCCCGTTACGCGGTTCCACGACAACCTTGCGAGGCTCGGGGTTCAGGCCACTCAAGCGCTTCGGGTCACGCCCTAAGATGTTGACTGGAACAATCGGGCGGAACTGCGTTCCGACGCCTGCCGAGGGAGCCGAACCATGACGACCATTAGTGCCCGGCCCATCCGGATTTTCTTGACGGTCGTTGGTCTCGGGGCAGGGCTGAGCGCGCTCGGCTTGGCCGTTTCCGCAGCGATTGCCGACGACACCGCAGACAGCCTGTCCGCGAATCTCGGCAGCATCGATTTCCCCAACTCCGGCGCGCCTGAGGCGCAAACGGCGTTCCTCACCGGGATGAAGGCATTTCACAGCTTCGAGTTCGAGGACGCCCGCGGGGCCTTCCGCAAGGCTCAGTCCATCGACCCGGATTTTGGTCTGGCTTACTGGGGGGAGGCGCTCAGTTACAACGCTCCCCTGTGGGCCGAACAGAACCGCGATGCTGCCCGTACCACGCTGGCCAGGTACGGGCCGACGCCGCAGGCGCGTGCACAAAGGATGCCACCAGGCCGCGAGCGGGGGCTCATGGAAGCAGTCGACGTTCTCTACGGCGCCGGCGACAAGCTCTCCCGGGACGTGGCCTATTCAGGGGCGATGCAGCGTCTCCATGAAGCATTCCCTGACGATGATGAGATCGCCACGCTGTACGCGGTCTCGCTGCTGGGCACGGTGCGGCCCGGTGACCGAGGCTTTGCCCGGCAAGTGCGGGCCGGTGCCATCGCGCTGGACGTGTTTGCGCGCAATCCCCGGCACCCAGGGGCCGCCCATTTCATCATTCATGCCTTTGACGACCCGGTGCACGCGATCCTGGCACTACCGGCGGCAAGGGTCTACGCCGAGATCGCACCGGCTGCGCCCCATGCGCTCCACATGCCGTCACACATTTTCGTCCAACTCGGCATGTGGGAAGGTGTCGTGGCCTCCAATGACGCCTCCTACAAGGCGGCGCTTGACCACGTGGAGCGCAGGGGCATCGCGCGCGGTCGCTCCGAATTTCACGCACTGCAGTGGTACCACTACGGCCAGTTGCAAATCGGCAATGACGGCATGGCGCAATGGGCGCTGGAAGAAGCGTTGCGAACGTTGGCGCAGTTCCCCACCCCGCAAGTTCGAAACGGCACAATGAACCTGCTCGCCCGCCACACCCTCGAGCGGGACGCTTGGTCGGAGTTTGACCATGCCCTCCTGACCGACTCGGATCGCGATCATTCGGCCGTACAGCTAGCTGCCGGTCTGAGCTCCGCGCACATGGGAAACATGGAAGCGGCCGAGCGTGCGCTGGCCAACATCGCGAACGCCCGACAGCGTCTCATGAGCGATACAGCGACCGCTTACCGCGGCAAGATCGCACTGGTCGAGGAAAAGCAGCTGGAAGCCACGATGGCGCTGATACGAGGCAATGCCGCCGCCGAGGCGTTCTTTTTGGAGGCGACCGCTTTGCAAGCAGAGCTCAATGCGCCTAGCGGTCCGCCGTTGCCGATGAAGCCCGCATTCGAGATGTACGGCGAGTTCCTGTTGACGCAGGGTCGACTGAAGGAGGCTGCTGTGCAATTCGACAAGGCTCTGGAACGCACGCCCAACCGCACTCGGTCCGTCCGAGGTCTGGCGCGCACGCGATAGATGGCTTCCGCGGCCTAGCGTCGCCCACGGCAGGAACGGCCCAAGCGTTGGACCGCCGAAAGTTGAGATTCATCCATCCTGCCCGCCATCGCTACGGGTGCCGCACCTCCCAGCCCTGTCTTTTCCATGTGGCGGAGCAGGACTTCACCGCTACGGGGAAGAACGCGCGCTCCACGCACTGCCAGGGCCTTGAGCGAGACCTGACGGCTCGCCTTTCCTTGATCTGTCGGCAGATTCGGCCGGATCTTGCCGGTCACCGGGGACCCTGTGCGGGCTACGCGGTCTGACTACTGGGCCCGGCCGGTGCCCTGCGAACGGACGATTCCCGAAGGAATCGACAGCCCAGGCCGGCCCGTTATCGTCCATCCCGCTATCGACGATCGGCCGCCCCGCCGCACCAGCGTAAGGCGCCGGAGCTCTCCGACTTCGATGCCCGCTGCCGCGGATGCCGACGGCGGCGCCGGATGCGCGGGCGCAACGATCCTCTGCTCTGTGCGTGGCTGCGACGTCAAATAAGCCTCCAGATTACGCGCCTGGGCGGAACCAAGGCCTGAAGATTGATTGCTCGCTCGGGTGAGCGACATGCACAGGGGCGTGACGCTGGCCGGCTCAGGGCTCCAGGAATGGGCCCGGAGAGTCAGGTTCTCGGAGGCTTGATCATGCGCCCGAGCGGCTCCCCCCCGAAGACGTGCACGTGGAAGTGCGGCACTTCCTGGTGGGCGTGTTCGCCGTGGTTAGAAAGAAAACGGTAACCCTCCGCCTCGATCCCGGCCTCGTGCGCGACCCGGCCGATCACGCGAATCAGGGATTCGATTTCCGGTCCCGTGGCGCGCGTCGAGAAATCGGCGATGGACACGTAACGTCCCTTGGGGATGACCAGAATGTGGACGCGCGTCTGGGGCTGGATGTCCCGGAACGCCAACGTGTGCTCGTCCTCGAAGACCTTGTCGCAAGGGATCTCTTCCCGAAGGATGCGGGCAAAGACATTGGTGTCGTCGTACGGGTGCGTGGCCGGGCCCATCAGCCGTCCCCTCCTGCATCGGGCGGGCCTGCCTGACGGCCCTGGCTAGTTCGGCCACCGGAGGATCCCTGAGCACGCCGGGCGAGTTCCGCGGCTACGGCTGCCGGCTCCACCTGCGTGGCCTGCCACAGCACCAGCAGATGGTAGAGAAGATCGGCACTTTCAGTCACGACGCCGCTTGGGTCGCGTTGGACGCCAGCGATCACTACCTCGGTCGCCTCCTCGCCCAGCTTCTGCGCCACCCGGTCCACGCCGCCGGCGAGCAGACGAGCCGTGTACGAGGATCGGGTGTCCGCCGCGCGGGCGCGGGCGCCGATCGTGTGCCACAGATCGTCGAGGGATGCGGCCAGCGTGGCGGGTTGGTCAGCCATTGGCCGTGCCTCCCATGGAGGGACGAACGTCGGTCACTGCAGCGCCCCGGAACGCTCGGAAGAAACACGATCGAGGTCCCATGTGGCAGGCGGGTCCTGTCTGATCGACCAGCGCGAGCAGGGTGTCACCATCGCAGTCCACCCTGAGATCCATGAGCCGCTGGACGTGGCCGGAGGTCTCCCCCTTGACCCAGGCACGCTGTCGACTTCGCGAAAAGTAGGTGACCTGGCCGGAGGCCAGCGTGGCGTCGAGCGCCGCGCGGTCCATCCACGCCAGCATCAGGACCTCGCCCGTGTCGTGCTGCTGGGCAACGACCGGAACCAGTCCGTCCGCATTGAACTGCACAACGTCCACCAGGCTCATGCTTGTTCCTCCGCAACGGGCGCTTCCGGTCGGACGGGAATGCCGTCGGCCCTAAGCGCCCGCCGTACATCGGCAATGGCGGTGTCACCGTAGTGGAAGATCGAAGCCGCCAGAACAGCGCTCGCGCCTCCCTTCTGCACCGCCTCCGCCAGGTGGGCGGCCGAACCGGCGCCGCCGGAAGCGATGACCGGCACATCGACGGCGTCGCTGACCGCTCGGGTGAGCTCGATGTCGAACCCGTCCCGGGTGCCATCCCGGTCCATCGAGGTCAGAAGGATCTCGCCGGCACCCGTGTCGGTGACCCGGCGTGCCCACTGAACGGCGTCGATGCCGGTCGGGCGCCGTCCGCCGTGGGTGAAAATCTCGAAGCCGTCGTCACTGCGCTTGGCATCGATGGCCACCACGATGCACTGCGATCCGAACTTTTCGGCGGCGCGGGCGACCAGGGCGGGGTCTCGGATGGCCGCAGTGTTAATCGAGACCTTGTCGGCACCCGCCAGCAGGAGCCGCCTGATGTCGTCGATGGTCCGGACCCCGCCGCCCACGGTCATCGGCACGAAGCATTGCTCGGCGGTCCGGCGGACGACGTCGAGCAGAATGCCCCGATCCTCGTGCGAGGCGGTGATATCGAGAAAGCAGAGCTCGTCGGCTCCCTGCGAGTCATAGAGTTGCGCCTGCTCGACCGGGTCGCCCGCATCCTGCAGGTTGACGAAATTGGTTCCCTTGACGACGCGGCCGTTCTTCACGTCGAGACAGGGAATGATCCGGATCTTCAGCACGGTTCAGGCGGCCAAGAGCCGGGCAGCCTGGTACACGTCGAGTCGTCCCTCGTAGAAGGCCCGGCCGACGATGACGCCATCGATGTTGGCCTCGTCCAGCGCCTTGATCCGCTCGAGGTCGTCGGCGGTGGTCACGCCGCCGGACGCGACGACGGGAACGGGGCTGGCCTTCGCCACGCGGCGCAGTTCGGCAATGTTGACGCCCTGCAGGACGCCGTCGCGGGAGATATCGGTGTGGATCACCGCGGCGGCCCCGAAATCGGCCGCCCGGCCGACGAAGGATTCGATGTCGATGTCGGTCGTGTGCGCCCAGCCTTCGATCGCGATCTGCCCCGCGCGCGCGTCCGCGGCCACCGCGACCCGGCCGGGGTGGGCACGGCAGATTGCGCGCGCGGTGTCCGGGTCGGTCACGGCAATGGTCCCGAGCACGACGCGCTCCACCCCGGCATCCAGCCACGCCGCGGCGGCCGCCGGCGATCGGATTCCGCCCCCGAGCTGGACCCGCATCGATGTGGTTTCGAGTACTGCCGCGATGGCCTCGGCGTTGGGTGATCCGCCGACGAACGCGCCGTCCAGATCGACGACGTGCAGCCACGTGCACCCGGCATCCTCGAAGCGCCGGGCCTGCTCCGCCGGGTCGTCGCCGAACACGGTGGCGCGCCCCGGGTCGCCCCGTTCCAGCCGCACGCATCGTCCATCCTTGAGATCGATGGCAGGATAGAGGTTCACGAGATCTTCTTGCGGTAGAAGTGTCCCGCAATCATCTTGTCGCCAACGAGGTGGTAGTCGGGAAGCGTCCCCCAGCGTTCGTACCCGTTCGCCTCGTACAACCGAATGGCGCGCTCCTGGGTCACCCTTACATCCAGGCAGATCTGCGTGAAGCCCGCGGCGGCCGCGTGTCGCTCGGCGTGACTCAGCAGGGCGCCCGCCAGGCCGTGCCCGCGTGCCCAGGGTGCCACGAAATGGGTATCGAACGAAGCCGAGAACGCGCGGGTCTCGTCGCGGGTGACTGGCCGGACGACCTGGACCGAGCCCGCGATGACTCCCCGGTACCGACCGACGATCAGGGTCCGGTGGGGTACCACGAGGACACCCTTCCAGTAGGCCTCGAGCCGCTCGTCCGAGGGCACCGAAACCCACCCGAAGCCAATGCCGTCGTCGAGCGCCTTGCGGGTCGCGTCGCACAGTTCGGCAAGTTCACCCGGGCGGAACCGCTCGATGATGTCGGTGGCGGCGTCGCTCACGGCGTCCACCGGATGAAGTTGGCGAGCATGCGCAAACCGACGGCCTGGCTCTTCTCAGGATGGAACTGGGTACCGATCAGGTTGTCCCGTGCGAGCGCCGCGACGACCGGCCCGCCGTGGCAGGTGCGCGCGGCGATGTGTTTCGGCTGGTCGGCGTGGACCGCATAGCTGTGGACGAAGTACGCGTGCGCATGCGGCTCGAGATCGGCAAACACGGGGTGGGGAGCCACGTCGAGAAGTTCGTTCCAACCCATGTGGGGGATCCGGTAGCCCGGTGCCGGGCTCATCCGGGCCACGCTCGCCGGAATCCAGCCCAGGCCTGCGTGGCGCCCGTGTTCTTCACTCTCCCGGCTCATCATCTGCATGCCGACGCAGATTCCGAGAAACGGGACGGCGTCATCGATCACCCGACGCTGCAGGGTTTCGGTCATGCCGGCAATCTGCCTGAGGCCCCGCATGCAATCGGCGAAGGCGCCGACGCCTGGCAGGACGATGCGATCGGCCTTGCGGACGACCGCCGGGTCCCCCGTCACGGTCACCTTGGCATCGACGGCATCGGGCACATTCGTCGCGAGGACGCGTTCGAACGCCTTGGCCACCGAGCGCAGATTGCCCGATCCGTAGTCGATGATGGCGGTAATCATGGTCGTGCCGGTGCCGTTTGCGATGCTCAGATTACGCTGCCCCGGACTGGGCGTCGTTCCGCAGGACGCCCTTGGTTGACGGAATCTCGCCAGCGGCCGCCGGGTCCACCCGCACGGCCTCGCGCAGGCTGCGCGCCAATCCCTTGAAGCAGGATTCGATCACGTGGTGGTTGTTGACGCCGTACAGATTTTCGACGTGCAGGTTACAGCCGGCGGCCTGCGTGAACGCCTGGAACCATTCCCGAAAGAGTTCGGTATCCATTTCGCCAAGCCGATTCTGCGTGAACGCGACCTTCCAGATCAGATACGGGCGCCCCGACAGGTCGATGACCACTCGGGACAGCGTCTCGTCCATGGGAATCAGCGCGTGGCCATACCTGCGGATGCCGCGGCGGTCGCCAAGCGCGTCCGCCAACGCCCGACCGATCGCGTACCCAGTGTCCTCGGTGGTGTGATGGCCGTCAATGTGCAGGTCCCCGTCGGCGGCGACTTCCAGGTCGATCAGGCTGTGTTTGGCCAGCTGTTCCAGCATGTGGTCGAGGAAACCGATGCCGGTGGCAATGCTGCGCTTACCGGCGCCGTCCAGCGACGCGGTAACCCGTACCGAGGTTTCACCGGTCGATCGTTCTACGCTGGCGGTGCGCATGCGACATGTCGCGAACCGGCACGAGCCCGTGTGCCGTCGTCCGCGCTCCTCGTGGTTTGGTGTTCTGCCGGTTCCTGACCGTCAGAACCGCATGGTGGTCCGACCTGCCGGTTCCCCGTTCACGAGGCATTCATCCGCCGTCAGCTCGATGTGATCCGAATCGCTCGTCGC
>JAGWAT010000009.1:0-18076 GCA_021296265.1 Alphaproteobacteria bacterium
GAGATGGCGGTGTTCTCCCCCGGCGGCGTCACGGCAGCGAGGTTGCGCAGGAGCTGTGCGGCCCGCCGGCGCTTGGCATCATCAGGATCACGCTGTGCGATGCGGAGCAGCGCATCCTGCGCCGTCGTGTCGCCCCGTTCGGCCATGTCGAAGGCCATCTGATCGCGGCGTTCGTAGTGGCTGTAGTCGAACGGCACGAGCTTCGGTGCAAGGGCGCGCCAGTAGTATTTCTGATCGTCGGACGACCAACCCGCATACACCTCTTCCCACGTTCCGCACCCGGAGTACGGAACCAGGTTCTTCTCGGTCGTCGGCTGACTCGCCGGTTGGTACCGAGCGTCGAACGACTGCCTCAGCAATGCCGAACGATTGGGCAAGGCGCAGTGCACGGTGGTATCGGAGAAGATCAGTGCGTCGCCCGCCGTGAAGCTGCCGGTGACCCATTCGCCCGGGATCGGCACGCTGATGTCCATGCCGCCCGCGCCGCTGCCGACCTTGGTGTCGAGCACGCCCGCGTGGTGTGATCCGGCCGCTACGGCTAGCGGTCCGTTCTCGCGCGGGCAGTCGCCAAGCGGCACCCACATCGCATGGTTGGTTGCACCGCCGATATGCACCTTGTCCTGGTGCGGCTTGGTAGTGAAGTCGAAAGCCTCACTCTGCGGAAAAATGTTGCGCTGGACAAACATCGGGTGCGCCAGGGGCGGCTCGCCGAAGATCCGCTCGAACAATGCCAGAACCTCCGGAACGGTCCGGAGCCGGTGCAGCGCCTCGTCGGTCCAGATGCCCCGAAACACCTTCATGTAGCGCTCTTCAGGATCCTTGCAGGCAGCTGCGCCGTTGGCGATTCCCTCTTCGACGGGGTGCGCTGGGTCCAGCCAGCCGCCGGCCGCTGCCTTCTCCAGGAGGCGACGACGAACCTCCATCACCGCCTTCCGGGGAAGCAGGCCACGGAGGAACAGGTAGCCGTCGCGTTCAAGCCGCTTCGCGAGCGCCGGACCATCGTCCACGAGCTCGGTCGAATCGAGAAACTCCCGCATCGAATTCATGGCCGTTCCCCCGCTTCGGTATGCGAGATTGCGGCAGACAAGCCGCCAGCGTCAAGGTGTCCGATGCAGCCTGACGGCGCACCTATCGCGACCATCCCGTGTCCGGCCATCACAAGCCGGGAAATCCTCGGCCGGCGGCGGACGTGGCGCACCCCGCACCAGGCGCGACGGACGGCCAGTTCCTGGTAGCGAGCAGCGCCCCCGTACAGAACCGCGGAGGTTTCATCGCCCTCGCGGTGAAATCCTAGGTCTGCAGGTCGCTCAGCAGGCCCGCAAGCAGTTCCATGCCGGCGCCCCAGCCTTTCCCCATGCCGTCCACTGCACCCGAGAACCGGGCGAGTTCGGCGTCGCTCGCCTCATGTGGCGTCCACGTCAGCCGCATCTTCGTCCGGTCACGCAGTTCCTCGAAGGTGACAGTCGTCAGGAGCACTCGCGGCCAATTCGCCACCATGGGGTCCGGAATGATGTTCCAGTCCTGGTCGGAGACAGAGTGCAGCCAGATCAGTCGCTCGGGCTGGGTGACTTCGGTGTATTCGACCCGTTGGTAGCTGGAATTTCCGCTCCAACGCATTTCCACGAGCCACAGCCCGCCCGGTTCGAGATCCAGCCGGTGAACGATCGTCTCCACCCGCGGGCCGTACCAGCGCGGAAGCAGTTCCGGATCTGTCCACGCCCTCCAAACGAGTTCACGGGGGGCGTCGAACTCCCGATCGAGGACAAACGTGGGGAGATCAGGCATGCCTGTCCCGATACTCTTCACCCCGCCGAAACCGCCCGGACTCAAGTCGTGACAGGTCCGCTCCATCCGGTCTCCATCAGCGTCTCTCGCGGGACGATCAGGCGTGCCGCCATGATCGGGCGTGGCGACGTGCCGATCCGCAACTCGCCGACGATGCTGAGCAGCATGTAGGCCTCCTCGCGGTCGAGATTGGTATTGGCCGCGACATAGGTGACCGCATGCTCGGCTGCGGCTTCCGTCGCCGCCTCCACCGACGAGCCGGTTCCCACGAACTGGATGGAATCCTCGTGCTCGATGATGGGATGGGATACTTCATGATCGTGCACCAGCGTGATGCGGGCCGTGACCGTGGCCGTACATTCCACGCCGGTTCCGGTGATGATGCCGTCACTGATGGCCGCGTGTGGGTCGGCAAAGAACACCAGGGCGCCTGGGACCATGACGGGCAGATGGATACGGCTCCCGACGCCCGCATCCTTCTGGTCGAAATCACCACCGTAAGGTCCCGCGTACGACGGCTTGTAGCCTTCGGGGGGCATCGTGGAGACGGTGCCGAGGTTGGGATTGAGCGGCACCGGGATGCGGTTCGCAAACCACGCCTTGCCGTCGCGCACCGGGCAATGAAGCAGCTTGGGATCGCCGAATTCCTGCCGTAGTACGCCGAAGTCGCGGAGAATCGCCGTCATCCCGTCCGCTTGGACCTCCATCTTCAGGAGGTCGACGAGAACGGCGTCGCCGGGCTTCGCACCGTTCACCCTGATCGGCCCGGAGACCGGCGCAAGCGGGTGGCCGTCACAGGCGGGCGTAAAGGGAGTGGGGACGTTGCGGATGTCCTCGATGTCCGCAAAGGCGCCGCGGACGACGAGCGAGACCTCGGACCCCGAATCAATGGTTTCCACCGGCGGCGTGTCCGGTGTGACGGAAAACAGGTAGACGGAACTCATCGCAACCTCCCGAGCCCGAACGCGCCGCGCGCAAAGGGCCATCCGCTTCGACAGTCAACTCCGCCGAACTTGCGTCCGCTGGATCCGGCAAAGCACCAGACAGCCTGAAATGGGACCATGAAGGGTAGCCGGTTTCGACCGATGAAGGACGGCAACCACGAACCCGGTCCCCCGCAGGGAATGGCCTCCTTCACTCCCGGGAACTTGCGATCGGTATCCTGGCTAACTCACGCATAGGCCGGCAACGGACAGGGCCCGGCCGGAAGATTCCGGTCCTTGCTCGTCTGATCGATGGCACGGGCTGCAGCCATCGGCAGGCAACCCGGCACCAGCGCCGGCTACTTCGTCGGTCTTCCCGCGCACCGGAACGTGCCCGTTCCGACGCTACGGAGCGTGCACATCACTTCTGCTGCGACGCGCCAGCCACCAGCCTGCGATCCACACCGGCGCACTGAGGACGAGTGCGTAAGCCAAAATAACGACGGGACCGAGCAGGCCCGCCACCAATGATGCGGCCACAGTGACGGCACCGAGCCCGAGACCGGCCGCCCAAGCGGCCCGGCAATAGCCCAGCCGCCACAGGCGTCGGCAAGCAAGCGCAAGCGGCAGGCCGCACGGCGCCACGAAGAGCAGTGACTGCACCGACATGATCGCCGCGGTGAGCCACATGGCGGGCTCCGGCGACGGGGCCGCGCCCCCAGCGAACCGCAGTGCCCCAGTGGCCACGACCCCGGCCGGAAGCCAGAGAAACGCCAGCACCCAGAACCCGGGGCCCCTGAAATCTCTCTGCTTTCTCGTGCATGCAGACTAGGGCACATTCACCCCCCGGCAGACATCGGATCGCCAGTGCCAGGAGTTCAGCGGTCGGTGCAGTCGGAGAAAACTTCAACCCCGTCGGTGGAATGACGATGGCCAGCAATCCGCGTCCCGTCCCTTCTAGCGGCCCCCGCCGGCAAACCGGGCCTGCAGCCGGAACGAGCCTGCAGGAGCAGCATCAAAGCCGGGGCGTAGTAGGCTCGTGATCATGGGCCTCGTGTACCGGATATCGCTGATCACGCTCGCACTCCTGTTCGCAGGCAGGGCTGTGCACGCGGACAACCATGAGCGGGCCGAACCCGAGGCCCCAACCGGAATCGGGACCACGGCTTCAGCGGCCGGCACTGCCGGCATGGTCGTCGCCGCCGACCCGCGCGCAGTCGACGCGGCCCTCCGCGTTCTCCGGGAGGGTGGCTCGGCGACCGATGCGGTCATCGCTGCGCAAATGGTGCTGGCCCTGGTGGAGCCGCAGTCCTCGGGAATCGGTGGTGGCGGTTTCCTGGTGCGCCGGGATGGCGCCACCGGCGAGGTTCGCACGCTGGACGGCCGCGAAACGGCCCCGGCAGGCGCCGGTCCCGACCTGTTCCTGGACGCCGCCTCGACACCACTTCCCTTCTTCGACGCCGTCGCCGGCGGGCTATCGGTCGGGGTGCCGGGACTGATGCACATGCTCGGATCGGCGCATGCCCAGTTCGGTCGCCGCCCGTGGGCTTCGCTCTTCGTGCCCGCGCTCACGCTCGCCCGCGAAGGTTTCCTCGTCCAGCCCAGACTGCACGGCCTCCTGGGCCATGCCAGGCACCTGGCACGCGACCCCGACGCGCGGGCCTACTTCTATGACGCTGCAGGCGACCCGCTTCCCGTCGGCCACCGACAGCGCAACCCGAAGCTCCTGCAGACGCTGCAGCGCCTGGCCGATAACGGCGCCCGCTCCCTGTACGACGGTGGACTCGCCCAGGCCATCGCGCGGAAGGTGAAGCTCGACCCGGAACGGCCGGGCACGCTCTCGATATCCGACTTCGAACGCTACCGCTCCCGTTTCCGGGAGCCCGTATGCGGGACGTACCGCGGCCATCGGGTGTGCGGGATGGGGCCTCCGAGTTCCGGCGCCACGACTGTAGTCGCCATCCTCGGGATGCTCGAGGCCTTTGATCTCGGACGTATGGACCCGGAGACAGCGGAACCCTGGCACCTCTTCGCGGAAGCCTCGCGCCTCGCGTATGCGGATCGAGACCGTTACGTTGCTGATCCCGATGTGGTCCAGGTGCCGACCGAAGGGTTGGTTGACCCTGACTACCTCGCCGCGCGGGCCCAGCGAATCGACCCAGGTGCCGCCGCTCCGGGGCGCGCCGCGCCCGGAAGTCCGCCCGGCGCACCCGAAGGCCGGCGTGACGACCGTTCATCCGAACAGCCGTCGACCACTCATCTGTCCGTCGTCGACCGTGCCGGGAACGCCGTGGCGCTGACCTCCAGCATCGAGACTGCCTTCGGTTCCGGATTGATGGTCGAGGGATTTCTCCTCAACAACCAGCTGACCGATTTCGCATTTGTGCCGCAGGAACCGGACGGTCTGGTCGCCAACCGCGTTGCAGCAGGCAAACGGCCCCGCAGTTCGATGGCCCCCACCATCGTCACCGATGCCGATGGGCGCCTGCGGGCAGTGTTGGGTTCTCCTGGAGGTTCCCGCATCATCTGCTACGTCGCCCAAGCAATTGTACTTTCGGTCGACTGGCAGCTGGACGCCGCCTCCGTGGTCAGCTTTCCCCATATCTGCAATCGTGGCCGGACCACGGAAATCGAAGCCGAGACCCGCTTTGCCGATCTCGAGCAGCCCCTCTCGGCCATCGGTCATACCGTTGCGGCTCGATCCATGACGAGTGGGCTCAACCTCATCCTCGTCGGCGAGGACGGCAAGCTCTCGGGCGCAGCCGACCCGAGACGCGAGGGCATTGCAGGCGTCCCGTAGGCCCCGCGTCACCTAACCAAGCTTGTACCGGCTCCGTCGAGTCGTGCGGAGCCCCCAACGCCTGCTGAGCGGCTGGTTTCCCAAACACTGCAACCCGCTCACGCACTTTCCATGAGATCGTCGAGTTCGGCGTAGGCCGGGAGACGTCGTTGGATCGTCCGACCATCCCGCATGAGGATGCGGTCGGCCTGCGGACGGGCAAAGAGCTCGCTCCAGTTCCTCGCGCTGCAGATCACCAGATCGGCAGGGGCGCCGACGGCAAGTGACGGCGCCGCAAATCCGGCCGCGGCCGCCGGGTTGGCCAAGAAGGAGTGAATCCAGTCCGCGTCCGAATGGTCGAGATGGCCGATCCGGGTGGCCTCCCGCATGACCTCCAGCATGTCCAGATCGCCGTAGGCATGGAACGGGTCGCGTGTGTTGTCGGAGGCGAACGCCACTCGGATCCCCCGGGCCTTCATCTCGTGGACGAGGGTGATCCCGCGCCAGCGCGGCGTCCGTCCCGGGACCCGGTCCTGCAGGTAAAGGTTGCACATGGGCAGGCTCACGACGTGCAGTCCGGCCCGCGCGACGAGGTCCAGCGTCGCAAGCGCTTCCGACTCCGGCTGCACCGCCAGCGAGCAACAGTGGCCAACCATCACCGGCGCATCGAAGCCCGTAGCCAGGACTGTCTGGGCAACCTCGCGGAGGGTGGCAACGGAGGCATCCCCCGATTCATCGACGTGCAGGTCGGCGGCCAGCCCACGCCTTGCCGCGGCGGCAAAGAAGAAGCGCAGCCAGGAGCGCAGTTCACGGTTCGGCCGGACGACCGCGCCAAGGACGCCACCCGAAGCCGCCACCTCGTCAGCAATTTCATCGAATGCACGCCGGTCAGCCACCTGATCGATACCGCACAGGTTGACCGCCTGAAGTTCGATTCGGCCTGCCCACTTGGCCTGCAGCTCGCGAAACACGCCGAACGAGACGCGATACTGGGAAGCCGTGGAGTCGAGATGCGTGCGGATGGCCCGGGTACCGTGCGCCCACGCGGAGCGCAGTGAGAAGTCCATCCGCCGGCCCACGTCGCGGGCGTTCCAGCGCTGTGCCCGGTCTGCCGTAGTGGCGGTGCGGGCACCGCGGAAGGTGCCGTCCGGATTGGGGCAACGCGGCTGAATGTGACCCTTGTCAAGGTGGGTGTGCACGTCGATGAACGCGGGAAACACCATGGCGCGCCGCATGTCCACCGGGGTGCCCGGGCCCGCGGCGATCCGGCCTCCTTCGATGGTGAGATCTGTCGTCACGAGGTCACCGGGCATGTCGAGCAGGCACGCCGCCACCGTCACGTTCTCCAGCGTCAGCCGGGGAATCTCTGGAAGCTGCATGAAGTTCATCGGCAGTCCTAGCTTGGGGGCTTCAGGCGGGGGCCGGCGTGGTACGGCCTCGCGTGATGCAATACATCTGATGCTGAATCATCATCTTGATCGACCGACAACATGTGGCGCCGCTCTCCTGGCATGGTGCGGGTTGCCGTCGGCACCCACAACCGGAAGTGTCGTCTGTTGCGGAAACCGGTGCCGACCGCAGGCCGGCTCGGCATCCCTCGGATCCGGTCCGGCAAGCTGGGCCCCAGTCCCCTCAAGTCGATATCGTAGCCTCGTGTCGCCCTCGCCACGGGATCCCGCCATGTCCGCTGCCAAGCCCAAGATCGTCGTCTTCCAGCACCTCGCCATCGAACACCCCGGGGTATTCCGGGACTTCCTCCGCGAGGACGGGATCGAGTGGACGACCATCGAATTAGACACCGGGGACCGGATTCCGGACCTGCGTTCCTTTGACGCACTGTGGGTAATGGGCGGCCCGATGGACGTCTGGGAGGACGAGACCCACCCTTGGCTGGAACCGGAGCGTGCCGCCATTCGCGAGGCGGTCGTGGCCCGCCAGATGCCGTTCCTCGGCTTCTGCCTCGGACATCAGCTCCTCGCGCAGGCGCTCGGCGGTGATGTCGGACCCGCCGCCACGCCGGAAATCGGCATTCTTGATGTCGCACTCACTGAAGCGGGGCGCGCGAGCCCGATCTTCGAAGGGCTGCCAGCGGCCCACGCCTGCCTGCAGTGGCACGGCGCCGAGGTGAGGCAGGCACCGCCAGGGACGCGGACGCTCGCGTCGTCCAAGGATTGCGCAATCCAGGCACTCGCGTGTGGCGACCATGCCTTCAGCGTCCAGTACCACGTCGAGATCACCGGTGACACCGTGCGCGAATGGGGTGCGATCCCCGAGTACGAGCAGGAACTGGAGCGAGCGCTCGGAGTCGGCGCGCTCGCCGCATTTGAAGCTGACACGGCGGCGCACCTCGACGAGTTCAATCAGTACGCCCGCCGGATCTACGACAACTTCATGGGCATTGTGCGGCGACCCTGAAGCGAGTTTCGAGCCTGTAGATCACAGCTGCGAGAAGGCCAGTTGCCCGCCAGACGTAGGGGTACTTGATAAATTCCGAGGTCGCCGCAGTAGCGACGGCAGGTTGCCATGCCCAGACCGTTAGTAGGAGACTCTGCTCGCGCAACTGTTGAAGGCGTTGGAAGCGGGTGGCACGATCCGTTCGGTAGGTAGGCAGCTTGGAACGAGCCCGAGCCCCGTTGGCCAGTTCCCACCAGCTCTGGCTAAGGTGAAGAATTCGGATGCGCTTGGGGAACGCGAGAACGACAATGGGGGGCGCTGCGGTTCGTTCGGCGCTGTCTCGGGTACGGCCACGTCGGGGTCGGAACGGGCCAGTGCCGGCGTTACCGCCGGGGGCAGCAGCATCGCAAGGAGATGCGCTTTCGTGGACGTTCCCTCACTGGATGCCGTTCGCCCGCTGCAGTTCGCGGACATAGGCCACGATCGCAGCCACGTCCTGCCGGGTCAGCCCCTCGACCGGTGGCATGTCGCCGAAACGCCAGTGGTGGGCCCTTACGCCCCGGGACACCGCGCGCTGGAACGATTCGTCGTCATGATGCCCGGGCTCGTAGAGGATGTGGACCAGCGGCGGCGCAATCCCGTCCTGGCCGGCGGCGTTCCGGCCGTGGCAGGACACGCAGTTGGCTTCGTAGGTCTTCTGCCCGAGTTGCGCCTGCGCGGAAAGGGCGTCCGGGACGTTTACCGTTGCAATCGGCGGCCCACTGCCGGCGCTTTCTTCGGCATCGCTGACATGTAAGTAGCCGGCCACGCCAATGGCGGCGAACAGAACGACCGGGATTGCTGCCCGCCTCAGTGACATGCCTTGCCGAGCGCCTTCAGCCGCCAGTAGTTGTAGGGCAGCGGAGTGATGAAGCCGGCGGCCAGCATGATCGGCACGACCCACCAAGTCAGCACCGCGCCGCCGGTCAGGGCCCAGTCCACCGCGTTCATCGTGGTCTCCATGGCAACCATTGCGATGAATGACATGCCGATCGCCGTGCGAAACGCGGCCCGCAGTTCCATCTGGCGGGCCAGAATCGCGGTCTCGAGGGCGATCGAGGTCAGGAGGCCGTTGACGATCGCGAGCACCATGATCGCCGGGGTTGGCCAGGGGATCCCGGTGAACTGGAAGAACGCAATCGTGCCGAAGTCGCCGATGGCGCAGCCGAGCAGACACCAGGCCGTGTTCTTCGAAGCCCGGCGCCACGTGTGGCGGCAATACCAGTCGATGGCGAACCTCGCGGTGATGGCGACCATTGCCAAGTCCCTTGCCTCGTCTTCGTTGGTAACGTAGTGTTTCCAGTAACTGGAGAGTCAATAGGCGGAAAATGAATATTTCCGCTGCATCGCGTGCAGCCGGCCTACCGGTGAAGACGGTCCGCTACTACGCGGACATCGGACTTGTGTCGGCACCTGCACGGACGGCTTCAGGATACAGGACCTATGACGACGGCACGGTGCGGAAGCTCGTCTTCATCCGCCGAGCGCGGGAATTCGGGTTCTCGATCGGCGAGTGCCGGGAACTGCTGAGCCTCTACGAGGACCAGCACCGCTCCAGCGCCGACGTGAAGCGTATCGCAACCAGGCGTCTCGGGGAGATCGCGAAGAAGCAGCAGGAACTGCAGTCGCTGCACGACGAACTCGCCCACCTGGTCGACGCCTGCAGGGGCGACGACCGGCCGGACTGCCCGATCATCGACGGACTGGGCCATCGGCACGCCGATCTCTGACGGAATTCACGTACACTACTCCCTGACCGCGGAACTCCTGTGACAGTCGTTGGTATCGGGCCGCATCGCGGGTCGCCTGTTCGGATACCAGCGGCCATCGCCCAACAGTGCCGGAGCGTGCTGCCAGCATCGATTCCGCTCAAGCAGGGCCATCGCCGATGTGGCGAAAGTGGTTGACGCCTTCGTCACGAACGAAGCGCTCGAGAAGCGCGCCGATGACCGCCCGCGGGGCCATGACGGCACGGGCGGTGCCTTGCGCCGCCGTGCCTTGCGCGTGGCGAACAGCTGCTTGGTCGAATCCGGTGCCGGTAGTTGCACCCCGCCGAGACGTACCGAAGCAGCCGCCCGGCGGCCTCCGGATCAGACCGACAGTTTCAGCAGGAAACGCGTGCCGGAGGGCGACGTCTTCCCGAGTTCGAACGTGCCGCCGTGTGCGGCCATGATCTCCCGGACAATGACAAGGCCCAGCCCGTGCGCATTCACCACTGTGTCCGCAAACGGCCGTTCGAAAAACGCCCGGACCTCTTCCCGCAGGCCGGGACCATTGTCTTCCACCTCGATCAGTACGTGATTCGGCCGCCGGCGTGCCTTAACCGCGACCTTGCCGCCATCGGGCATCGCGTCGGTGGCGTTCTGCGCCAGGTTGAGCAGCGCGCGGAACAGCTCCGCCTGGTCGGCTTCGACGACCAGATCGCCGGGCACATCGATGTGCCAGTCAACACGTCCTTCGTGGATGGCTGCTACCGAATCCCCTACTTCCACGGCGATCTCGCGCAATCGCGTCGGGGCCAGCGTGATCGGAGTGCCGCCGAAACGGTGATAATCGAGCGTGCGCGTGCAGATCTGCACCGCCCGTTCCACGGCCTTGACCAGCAGTGGGACCAGTTTCCGGACGGCGGGATCCTGCGCAGCCTTGATCCGGTCCGACGCCACCGCGGCGGTCTGCAGGACGTTGCGCAGGTCATGATTGATCCGGCTCACGGACGCGCCAAGGGCGGCTTCACGATCACGGCGGTGCAGCAGCGCTCGAAGGCTGCCCTGCATCGAGAGCACCCCACGCTCCAGATCACCGATTTCGTCTCGTCGGCCCGACGTCTTGACCGTCGTGTCCACGTCGTCCGGATTACGCGCGAACCAGGCCAGCCGTTCGATGATCGCGGTGACCGGCCGGACGAACTGGTGCTGCAGCACGAAGAACAGGAGGACGCCCAGGGCAATGAACGGGGCGATCGCGCTGGCACCAATCCTGAGCGAATGCTGCCACACAGCTTCTGCGAGCGGCGCCTCCGGGGCCACCACTTCGATCACGACGCTCGGATACTGCTCGGCCGGACCCACGATCCGCAGGATGCGGCCACGGCCATTGATCAGCGTGTCGAACGCGTGGCGCACGCGGCCAGGCCACGAGATCGCGGCTGGCCGCACCGTCTTGTCGACGGCCGCCGGCGTGGAACCGATAACCAGCGTCGAGGTGTCTCCGGTCCGAAGAATCACGGCGTGCGTCTCCGTGAATGCGAGCAGGCGCTGACGCAAATCGGGGTCGAGTTCGCCCTCGGATACGACCTGGACGACCCTGACCGTGTCATACGCACCGCGAAGCTGATCCTCGATCTCCGACAACCAGAACGCCGACACCGACGTCACGTACGACGCCGCGGCCCACAGCGCCGCGAAGGCCAGCGTGTGCTGGAGAACCCGCGCTGTCAGTGACCGACGTGCGCGGCGCCGGCCGCCCGTCCCCGTCGCCACTTCACCCAAGACGCGTCAGCAGGCCCACGATCTTCCGGGTGCGCGGTCCGAACAGCGCCGGCGTGAAGTACGACCCGGCAACCTGCTTGTTGATCTCGCCGCGGGTGGGGTACGGCAGGATGGCGCTGGTCATCTGCCCGATCTTCATCCGGTGGGTCGCCATCAGGCACCAGGGCTGGATCAGTTCCCCGGCGTGGACACCAACCATGCTCGCACCGACCACGCGACCGCGGTGCACGATGACCTTGATCAGGCCCTCGGTCTCGCGCTCCGCCCGGAATCGATCGTTGCCTCCCACCGGCATTTCCACCACCCGCACCCGGTCACCGAACCGCTCACGCGCGGTCGGTTCGTTGAGTCCGACCTGCGCGATCTCGGGGTCGGTGTAGGTGACCCAGGGCGCGGCCGCCTCGTTGACCCGCGCCGGCAGCCGGAACAGGGCTCGGCGCACGACAATGCCGGCGTGATACCCCGCGATGTGTGTGAACTGCAATCGGCCGATTACGTCGCCGATCGCATAGACCCGGCGATTGGACGTGCGCAACCCGTCGTCGACCTCAATTCCCTTCCGATTGCACCGAATTCCCGCCGCATCGAGATTCAGGTCTTCGACGTTGGCGCGCCGGCCGGCCGCCACCAGCAGATGGGTGCCGGTCACGTCGCGGGTGCCCTCCGCATCCTGCACGGCGAGACGGATTCCGCCATCCGTCCCGGCTGCCGACGTCACCGCAGCACCTTCGATGACCGCGATGCCTTCCTCCTGAAACCGCCGCGCCACGACCTGGGCCAGATCGGGATCGTCGCGGTGCAGGAGCCGGCCACGTTGCACGACCGTCACCTCGCAACCGAGGCGGCGGTGCGCCTGCGCCAGCTCGCAGCCGATCGGGCCGCCGCCCAATACCAGCAGGTGTTCCGGGCGCACATCGTTGTCAAAAATGGTCTCGTTCGTGAAGTACGGCACCTGGTCCAAACCCGGCACGGGAGGAGCGATCGGCGAGGAGCCCGTCGCGATGACGAATCGCTTTGCGCGTATCCGGATCGGCCCCGCCTGCACTTGATCCCGCCCCGTGAAGGCCGCCGTCTCCCGCAGCACGGTCGCGCCGAGACCCTCGAAACGCTCCTGCGAATCGTGCGGCGCGATGTCGGCAATGACGCCCTGCACGTGATCGCGGACACGCGCGAAGTCGGCGTTCGGGGCCCCGGCAGCGATCCCGAACCTGTCGGCGTGGCGGGCGGCATGCGCGGCATGCGCCGCCGCGATCAGGGACTTGGACGGCACGCAGCCGTAGTTGAGGCAATCGCCGCCCATCCTGCCGCGCTCGATCAGGACGGTATCCACGCCAAGCTGGGCAGCGGCGGCCGCCACGCTCAGGCCGCCTGAGCCCGCGCCGATGATGCAGAGGTACGGGTGTAACGTCGTATCGGATGAAGTCATCACGCTCAACATGTCCAATTGGCTATCTGCTCGTGCTCCCTCGCACCATAATCCCGGGCCACGCATCGCGCGATTCCTGAGAACGTCGTGTCATCCGTCATCGGCCAAGGAACACGTCATTCCGTATGACGTAGTGCTTTCCATGAATGAAGGCCAAGGTGCCGTCGCGATAGCTGGAATGCAGGCTTGATATCAGTCCACGGCCCGGTGCCGTCGGCACCGGGCACTCCCGGGCACCGACCCGATGCAGGGCCGGAGCACGGGGCACCGGCAGGCCAGCGCGGTCATCCGGCTCCTATACACTGCCGGACACCCGCGAAAACCCTGCGCACCCCCGCGTCCCGTTCGCCCCGAGGAAGGCAACCATGGCCGAGCTTCAGAAATTCCAGATGTACATTGGAGGCGAATGGGTGGATCCGCTGTCAGGCGAGTGGCTGGAAACCGACAATCCCTTTGACGGCAAGCCCTGGGCGTTAATTCCCCGGGGCAACGCGGACGACGCGAACCGTGCGGTTGCCGCGGCACGGAGCGCGTTCACGGACGGTCCGTGGTCGCGCATCAATGCGACGGAGCGCGGCCACCTGCTCCGTCGGCTCGGGGACCTCATCGCGCGCGACGCCGACCGGCTCGCCGCGACCGAGGTGCAGGACAACGGCAAGTTGATTGCCGAAATGCGCGGCCAGCTCCGGTATGTGCCCCAGTGGTACTACTACTTCGGCGGACTCGCCGACAAGGTAGAGGGCGCCGTGATCCCGTCCGACAAGCCCGACATGTTCAATTACACCCGCCATGAACCGCTCGGCGTGGTGGTTGCCATCACGGCCTGGAATTCACCGCTGCTGCTCACCGCCTACAAGCTGGCACCCGCCCTGGCTGCCGGCAACACGGTGGTGTTGAAGCCCTCCGAATTCACCTCTGCCTCCGCACTCGAGTTCGTCAAGCTCGTGGAAGAGGCCGGGTTTCCGCCCGGCGTCGTCAACGTGGCCACCGGCTACGGTCGCGAGGTCGGCGAAGCGCTCATCTCGCACCCCGACGTCGCGAAGGTCGCCTTTACGGGCGGCAGCACCACCGGGCGGCATGTCTACGAGACGGCCGCGGGCGGGCTCAAGCGTGTCACGCTGGAACTCGGCGGCAAGTCGCCGAATATCGTCTTCGAGGACGCGGATATCGAAGATGCTGTCAAGGGGGCCATTTCCGGAATCTTCGCTGCCTCGGGCCAGACCTGCGTCGCTGGATCTCGCCTGCTGCTGCAGGAGCGGATCCACGACGAATTCGTTGACCGGCTCCTGGAGACTGCCAAGACCGCGCGCATGGGAAATCCGATGGACATGGCCACTCAGGTTGGACCCGTGACGACTCCGCCACAATTCGACAAGGTGCTGAATTACATCGCGATCGCCAAGGACGAGGGTGCCAACTGCCTGTTGGGCGGACGGGCCGCCCAGCGGCCGGAATGCGGGGACGGCTGGTTCGTGGAACCCACGATCTTCGACGACGTGACCAATGACATGCGGATCGCGCAGGAAGAGGTCTTCGGGCCTGTGCTCTCCATCCTCCGCTTTAGCGACGAAGACGAGGCCGTCGCGATCGCGAACGACGTCATGTACGGCCTCGCGGCTGGCATCTGGACCCAGAATATCCGGCGATCGATTACCGTCGCTGACCGCCTTCAGGCCGGCACTGTCTGGGTCAACACGTACCGTGCCGTCAGCTTCATGTCCCCCTTCGGAGGGTACAAGATGAGCGGTCTGGGGCGGGAAAACGGCGCTGATGCCATTCGCGAGTACCTGCAGACGAAGAGCGTCTGGATCAGCACGGCGAGTGAAGTTCCCAATCCTTTCGTGCTGCGATGAGTCGCCACGAAACGGCATCTCTGTAGCCGGCCCGCGCCGCGCAGAGCGCATGGTCCAGAACCCGCGTGCGGTTCGCACCGCCGGTGCATGGACCCCTTACCGCATCTCTTTCGCGTATGGCACGCCGATTCTTTTCGGAGGAACAGCACGACCCACAAAGCCGGCCAGCAAGACCACGGTCAGTACGTAGGGGAGCGCCTGCACAAGCTGAACGAGCACCTCGCCGACCCCCGTTATGGAAGCGCCCTGCAGCCGGATGGACACGGCATCGAGACACCCGAACAGCAGACATGCCAGCATCACGGGTACGGGACGCCAGTTGCCGAAAATCAGCGCCGCGAGGGCGATACAGCCTTTTCCCGCAGTCATGTCGCGGAGGAATCCGGCGCTTTGCGCCTGTGCCAGGTAGGCACCGGCCAGGCCGCACAGCACGCCGGTACAGACCAGCGCCCGGTAGCGCAGGGCGGCCACCGACACGTCGGCCGTGTCCACGGCCAGGGGATTTTCGCCAACCGCCCGCAGGCGTAATCCGAAACGGGTCCGGTAGAGCACCAGCGCCGTCGCCGGCACCGCGAGCCAGGCCAGGTAGACGATCAGGTTATGGCCGCTCAACAGCTCTCCGTACAGGGCCCCCAGAACGGGCACCTTGTCCAGCATGGCGGTCCCCGGCCATTCCTTGGGCAGGAAACGCGCAGCATCGGGAAGCTGCGGCGTCCGACCCCCCTGCTGGAACCACGCAACCGCGAGGAATGCGGTAAGGCCGGAAACCAGAATGTTGACGGCCACGCCGAACCCGTGACCGCGGCTGAACCCGCCGCAAAGGCGGCCCCCAGCATCTTGCCTTCAAGCCCGATATCGATGATCCCCGACCGTTCGGCAAACAGACCGGTTAGCGCAGCGAGCAGCAGCGGCACCGAGAGACGCAACGCGGAGTCAAGAACCACGACCACCGAGTGAAGAAGCTCCATGTCGGTCGACCGAACGGCGCGCGAGCAAGGGCCGGAGGGCGGGGACAAACATGTATTCGAGTGCGCCTGCGAACAGGATCACCAGCCCCTGGATCATCACCACGAGACCGCGGGTGATCGCCGGGATCGCAAACGCCAGCTCGGCGCTGCCCTGGTACAGAGCGCAACAGAAGCGCCGCCGGCACGATTCCTGCCGGGTGGCCGCGTCCCATCAGGGCCACGGCAATGCCTACGAATCCGAAGCCGCCGGTAAATTCGAGCACGAGCCGATGCTGCACCCCCAGCAACTCGTTCAGAATCATGCAACCGGCCAGTCCTCCCGACAACATCATCGCGATGAGAACCTGCGCAGCGGGAGTGATACCGCCGTAGCCCACAGCTGCGGGACTGGCGCCCACAACCCGGACACGGTACCCGGCCCGTGTATGCCAGATGTACAGCCAGACCCCCACACAACAGAGAAGGGCCAAAAGGA
This sequence comes from Alphaproteobacteria bacterium, assembly GCA_021296265.1. Lineage (GTDB taxonomy): Bacteria > Pseudomonadota > Alphaproteobacteria > TMED109 > TMED109 > VXPW01. The sequence continues at coordinate 16,131 of JAGWAT010000009.1, forward strand.
ACGACACGTTGAGCGGGGAAGACGGGAGTTCGATTCCCCACGCGCCAGCGAGCTCGTACAGGTACGGAAGGCGGGCAGGCTCCGCAAAGCCGCCGGTCTCCGGCTGCATCGAACCGGCCGGCGATATCACGTTGACCAGCAGGTACACGATGACCGACGCGGCAATGAAGTTGAACATGATCGTGGTGATGACGATGTGGCTGCCCCGGCGGACCAGCAGATAGGCCGGAACGAATGCCCACGCCGCTCCGAACAACGCCGCGCCGGCAATGGCAAGGGGTATGAGCAGCGGAGCAGGCAGAAAGTCCAAGTGCAGGCAAACCAGAGCCAGGCCCAACCCGCCGATCAATGCCTGTCCCTCTCCGCCGATGTTAAAGAGACCGCACTGGAACGCCACCGCCACCGCCAGACCCGTGAAGATGAAACTGGTGGCATGGAACAGCGTGTAGCTGACCGCCTAGACTGAACCGAAGGCACCCGCCGCGCGCAGCCCCAACGCCTCCCACGGATCTTCTCCGACCAGCAAAACCATCACGCCGCACGCGCCGAACGCGGCCAGCAGGTTGAGCACTGGCAAGAGCCCGAGTATCGACCAACGGGGAAGGCCTGCGGCCGGAGCCGGGAACGCGGAGCTCACGAGGCCGGGCTCGGGCCGTCCGTCTCGCGCACGCCGCCCATCAGCAGTCCCAGGTCCCGCGCGGCTGCCTGCCCGCCCCGGACCTCGCCCGCGATGCGGGCGTTCGCCATGACCAGGACACGATCCGAAAGGTCGATGACCTCGTCCAAATTCGCAGATACCACAAAGATCGCCCTGCTGGCAGCGCGCAGGCCGCGGATGCGATCGTGAATAAACTCGACGGCGCCGATATCGACCCCGCGCGAGGGCTGGCCCACGAGCAGCACCTTGGAGGCTCGGTCGATCTCCCGCGCCAGCACGAGCTTCTGCTGGTTGCCGCCCGAAAACTCTGCCGTCGATTGACGGGGCCTCGCCGGTCGGACGTCAAACGCCTCCATGCGTTCCTGAGTGTCGCTTGCGACCGCCTGCCAGTCGAGCATGGGTCCGCGACCGTAGCGGGACTCGTGGTGGTATCCGAGGATGGCCGATTCGTGGGCCTGAAAGGTCATGACCAACCCGGCGTGCTGTCGGTTCTCGGGCACGTGAGCCACCCCGCGGCGACGGCGATCGCGTCTGTCGGCGGTCGCCGGTTGCCCGTCCAGAAGAATCTGCCCTTCCGCTATCGGCCTTAGCCCCGCCACCGCCTCCAGAAGCTCGCTCTGCACGTTGCCCGCAATCCCGGCAATCCCAACGATCTCGCCCGCGCGTACGACAAATGACACATCGTCCACCCGTGTGACCCCAGAAGCGTCACGGATGGTCACCCGTTCCACGCTCAACAGGGTCCGGCCCGGCTCGCCCGGAGCCGCCCTGACGGCTGGGCGGAACCGCCGCCCCACCATCAGCTCCGCGAATTCGGATACCGTGGTCTCCGCGGTGCGGCGATGGGCCACGGCCGCACCGTTGCGCATGACGGAAACCCGGTCGGTCACCGCGATGATCTCCGACAGCTTGTGTGTGATCAGGATGACCGCCTTGCCCTGCCGGGCGAGCCTGCGGAGCACGCGAAACAACCCGTCGGCCTCGCCTGGGGTGAGCACGCAGGTCGGTTCGTCCAGAATCAAGATTTCGGCCCCTCGATACACAGCCTTCAAGATCTCCACCCGCTGCTGCAGCCCGACGGGCAAACCGCCGACCGGGATGTCCATTGGCACCTGCAGGGCAAACTCGCGCGCGAGCTCCGTCAGTTTCCGCCGAACCCGCCGGGACGCCCCACGTAGCAGCGGGCCGCCTTCCGCTCCCAACATCACGTTTTCGATTGCGTTGAACGTCTCCACCAGCATGAAGTGGTGGTGGATCATGCCGATCCCAGCCCCGATAGCGTCGGCGC
>JAGWAT010000009.1:18098-43165 GCA_021296265.1 Alphaproteobacteria bacterium
GTCGGCGCGGTGAAATCCGTACAGGATGTTCATCAGGGTGGACTTGCCGGCGCCGTTCTCGCCGACAATGCCGTGCACGGTCCCGGGTGCCACGCGCAAATGCACCCCTCGGTTGGCATGAACGCGGCCAAACCACTTGTCGATGGCGTGCAGCTCGACGGCCGGCGCGCCCTCCGCCGCAGTCATCGCTCCCCCGCAGGGTGCGTGGGCAGTGCCGCTAAGGGGTGGGACAGATGCCGTCGTCGACGTAGTCGTGGACCTGGATTTCTCCGCTCTTGATCGCCGCCACCGCCCGTTCCGCGGCAGCCTGCATCGCAGAAGAGACCAGCCCACTGTTGAATTCGTCCAATGCCCGCCCGATGCCGCCTTCGTTGAGTCCGAGCGCGCGGATACCTGCCCGCCACGTGCCCTGACGCGCGGTATCGAAGATTTCGTATGCCGCCACATCGACTCGCTTCAGCATGGAGGTCAGCACGTGGCCAGGATGAAGGTGATTCTGCTTCGAATCGACCCCGATCCCCAACCTGCCTGCGTCTGCCGCCGCCTGCAGCACTCCGAGTTCAGTAGTACCAGCGGCATGGAAGACGACGTCAGCCCCCCGATCGAACTGTGACCTAGCCAGCTCCGCTCCCTTGACAGGGTCGTTCCACGCGGCGTCGGTGGTGCCGGTCATATTCTGGAAGACCTGAATTCCGGGTCTCGCATGCTGCGCTCCCAACACGTAACCGCACGCAAATCTTCGGATGAACGGCACGTCCATGCCGCCGACAAATCCCGCCTTGCCGGTCTGACTGGCCATGGCCGCCAGAATGCCCACCACGAAGGCGCCTTCGTGCTCCCTGAACACGATGGACTGCACATTCGGTTGGTCGACCACCGAATCGATGATGGCAAACCGGGTCTCCGGGAACTCGGGAGCCACCTTTTCCATGGCGGACGCGTACTGAAACCCAACTGCCAGAACCGGATCGAAACCGCGACGGGCAAAGGTTCGTAAGGCCTGGACCCGCTGAGAATCCGTCTGCACTTCAAAATCCCGGAACTCGATGCCCGTATCGGCGGTGAACTGCCGGGCACCGTTCCACACACCCTCGTTGAACGACTTGTCGAATTTGCCGCCAAGATCGTAGATGACTCCCGGCTTGATGTCGGCGGCAAGGACGGGACAGCATGCCAGTACCGGTGCCAGTACGACCGCAGCCAGGCTTTGATATTTCACACGCTTTCCCCCTTCGAGCCCGCGCGCCACTGCGCGCGTGCAGACATGGACGCTGCGTTCGGGGCGGCCGGTCCAACGACGGCACGATGGCAACGCCTCTGCAAATTCCTAAGCGTTGTGGGACAGGGACATTCGTACCACCCCAACGACCCGTACCGGCGCCACCGTCGACGTCTCCGGATCTCGTTGAACCGGCGGGCAACCGTTTGGTTTTCTCGTTCTTCGGGCAGTACCGACGGCCAGAGCGGTGACGCGGACGACCCGGTGCGAAGCCTTCCGCGAGCAGCCGCTCAACGCCACGATCCAAGCCCGGGCCGTCTCGTGGGCTGGACACACCTTTGACCTATCGTGGTACCGGTTTTCAAGATGCCTCCAACGGTATGGACAGCATGTCGTTCATGTCGGGCCGACTGGCATTCCTGTTGCTGCCAGCACGCCCCTGATCGGGCCCCGGTCACTCCCGATTACAGCGGCCGGGGCCAGGCATCTCCGCACGATTACCTTGCCGGCAGCGGCCGGAACAGCCGCGTGCTCGACCGCTGGGCAATTGCCGCCCGCTGGCGAGCTGCGAGTGCAATATCGTGGGCGTGTCGCCAAGTACTGCCTCACTTCCACGAGGCCAAGGAAACGGCAGCGGCCGGGCGCCCGCCGGCGGATACGGGCTGCTGCGGTTCCCGTGCTTCCGCAGCCACTGCGGAGGCGGATGCTCTCGGATCGCTCAGCCTCCCCAGCGCCCGGACGTGTCACGTTCACCCAACACCCGTACATGGCTGCGGCAAGCGTTTTCCCACCGGCAAGGAAGTATCGCACTGACCCAATGTCGTTTTGAGCACGATGACGACGGGCAGCAGCATCCCAAGTTACTGTTTTCGCTTCAAGCCGAGGCATCGGCGGGGCATGCTCGATTTTCGACAACGGGTCCGTCACGACGACTTACGCAGCCACCGCTTGGTACCATTGCGGTTTGCGCATCTCCAAGTTTCAGAGAGTATTACTGTCTAAACAGATATATAGCTGGTGTCAGTTTCTGGTTGGCAAGGGCCTTATAAGGCGACACTCTTGAATCTTTGACAATCAAGAAATACATACTACATTGAGCAGGATGCAGGTAAAGTTATCCAGTCTCTGTTCTTTCGTGACTCGAACTTATGGAATGTCCTCGTGCCGCTCCGCCACATCTTCCGGCGAGAGTTGCGCGACACCAGTTGGCATCCGGGGTCGCGGGGCTGGGCCTGTCAATTACCAGACGTACTTCCGTTCGGGCTCTGCAGATCTTGACCGCGGACCGGGAGGCAGACCGCGGCCTGGCGGTCAGCTCCCAGCCTGGGGCGGTCACCTATGCCTGCACCAGGGTGCGTTGGAGAGAGGCGTATGATTCCGGAACACTTGACGATCCGTAGCTTGCGATCGACCGTGCGGCGGATCGTTTCGGCGGTCGTTGGTGAGCTCCGACAGATCGCGGACGAAGAGGCCCAACCCGCGAAACGACAACCCGCCGCCGACCGCAAGGTCAACATGCTCAACGCCTACCGGGAAGGAGCCTCGCTGCGGGCAGTGGGCGAGCAGTTCGGAGTCTCGGGTTCACGCGTGCAACAGATCCTCAAGTCCATGCCCGACTATCAGGCCGCCAGAGATTCAGCGAAATCAAACCGGAGGAGCAGGTCGGCGGGGGCACGGTCGGCGCGGCGCCAGTCGCTGCACGAGGCCACGATGCCCCGCGAAGTGAGGCGGTCGTGGAAAGAGGAATCCGAACGCGACGATGTGTTCGAACGCCTCTATCAAATGCGTGCCGCAGGGAAGAAATGGAAGGACCTCGCGGAGGCCGTCGGCCGGCCGGCCGACCGCAGCAATGCGCACTCCACCATGCTGCATATGAAACGTCAGGCGAGAGCCAGAGGAAGGCCTTGGCCGATCCGGCTGGTCAATGGCGCGGCGGGCCCTGCCGGCACGACGTCATTCGACAGCGAGGCGGCTCCGACAGAATAATCCCGCCAGTCGGGGATGTCGGGCGGCTTTTCTCGCCGCTGTCGGTCGATACCCTCAAGCCCGGCGCTCGATAGTTGCCAATAGCCCGGCTTTCTGCCAATACCTTCCTGACCGGCGTGGGTGAATTGGGGAGCGGCCGTCGTGCGTGGACTCTACTTTCTTGGCAATCGCGAGTTGGATCTACGCGAGATTCCGGACCCGACTCCAGGACCCGGCGAGGTCGTGATCAGGATCAAGGCGTCGGGAATGTGCGGCAGCGATCTCAAGTTCTATCGGCCGCCGCCCGGCGAGGCTCAACGGGCACTCGGTCTGGGCGAGAATGTGCCACCGATCATTGGGGGGCACGAGCCATGCGGCGTGGTCGCCGAGCGCGGTGCTGGCGTAGCGCCGGATGCCGCTCCGATCGATGCGCGTGTCATGAATCACCACTACGCAGGATGCGGGCTGTGCGATTCCTGCCGCGTCGGCTGGAGCCAGATGTGCGAGACAGGCGCAATCAAGGTCTACGGGGTGACCGCCAACGGTGCACATGCTGACTACATTGTGGTGCCGGCCGTCAGCCTCGTTCCGTTACCCGAGGAACTCAGCTTCGCAGCGGGCTCGGCGATCGCCTGTGGCACCGGTACCGCCTACGGCGCGCTCTGTCGCCTGCCCCGGCTCGGCGGCTCGACCCTCGCGGTGTTCGGCCTTGGACCAGTGGGCCTCAGTGCGGCGCTGCTTGGCAACGCCATGGGCGCACGGGTGATCGCCGTTGAAGTCGGCCAGGAGCGACTCGCGCTCGCGGCTGAATTCGGCGCCGATACGACCGTCGATGCGTCCGCCGTCGACCCGGTCGAGGCGCTGATGGACCTGACCGGGGGCCGTGGGGTGGATCTGGCCGTCGACTGCAGCGGTGCCTCCGCAGCGCGCTCTGCGGCGGTGCGATCAGCGAAGCGGTGGGGTACGGTGTGCTTTGTCGGAGAAGGCGGCGACGTCACGATCGACGTCAGCCGCGACATGATCCGAAAGCAGCTCTCGATCATCGGGTCCTGGACGTTCAGCGCGACCGGGCAGGCCGAATGCGCCCGCTTCATTGCTGGTCGCAAGATCCCGCTGGAGAAGATTTTCACCCACCGCTACACGCTCGACCAGGCCGTGGATGCCTATCGTCTATTTGATACACAGACCACGGGGAAAGGCGTGTTCCTCTTCGACTGAGTCCGAGCCGCGCCAAGCCCACCGTCACGGTGAGCGCCTGAATTCCCTAGTGGATATCGCTTGCGTCCGCCATGGCGCGCCGAAGGTTCTCGATGCCGAAATCAGGCTGACGGGCGCATTCCAGAATCACGGCCTCGCGCCGCGTCAGGAGGTTCACCGCGGCAGGAAGCTCCCGGACCGCCTCTGGCGGAATGACAACGGCGCCGTGACGGTCGGCATGGACGATGGCGTCATGCTTGACCGCCATCCCGTGCACGTTGACCGGACAGCCCGTCTCCACGACATGCACGTAAGCATGACTGGGGCCTACCAAGCCTGCGAGCAACTGAAATCCCGGTGCACAGGCGTCGAGGTCACGGATCGAGCCGTTGGTGACGACCCCCAGTACGCCGAGACCTTTGTGCACTGCCGTGTTCACTTCGCCCCAGAAGGCACCGAACCCGGGATTGGGATCGATGTCCTGAATCACCGCAACCGCGGGCCTCGCACCAGACGCCACGTATTCGTAGTAGCCGATCCGGTTACGCTGTAGCTGACTGGCGGCGACCTCGGGTGGAGTACTTCCACGAATCGTGGCCGTGCGAGCCCACCCGACGACGGGCTTGAGCGCGGGGGCCGCACAAACCAGCGGCCGCACCGTAAATCCGGTGGCACGCCGATCCGGCACGACCAATTCGAGGGCGTTGCAGATGGTGGGAGTGTCCCAAGCCGCAAGGCGCTCAAGATCATGCGCAGTAACGGTGGTCATGAGAAATCCTCAACAAGTGACAGTACCGGTGGGGCCGGATCGCGGCCTCGATGGAGACGCTCTCAGCGACGAGCAGGCGGCGTGGCAGTCCGGGCCGCGACAAGGTTAGACCAGTCACCGCCGACGGCGCAGCATCGATGTCGCCGGGCCGGAGCGCTGCCGCTACGGCCTCTGCCGCCAAGCATGAGCTGCGGATCCGCCGTCCCTGCGCAGAGGGACACCAGTTTGACACTCCTCCTAGTATCATCAATCCGACAGTGACCACTGAGGGAGCCCATGGCAGTCCAACATCGAGGAGCGCTTCAGAACTCCTTCCTAAACCGGCTCCGCAAATCGCGCACCCAAACCACCGTTCATCTCATGAATGGCGTGCGTCTTCGCGGAACCGTCGCCGCATTTGACGAGTTCTGTATCTGGCTGTCGACATCCGGCAATCAGCAGCTGGTCTTCAAGCACGCGATCTCCACGATTGTTCCCAGCAAGCCGATCAGTCTCGGAGAACCGGGCGAACCGGAGCCGCGTGAGCCCAAACCGGAATCGCCGAACGCGTGAGCGCGTCGCCGACGCCCTCGGTCCCCGTCTGGATCGTCCACCCGGTGATCCGGGGCGACGACTCACCGCTCCGAACGCAGGCCAGCCGGCTGGACGAAGCCTGTTCACTGGCCGATTCCATTGGGCTTCGCGTCAAGCGTGCCGAGCAGTTCACGGTCCGCCAGACGCGGCCGGCCACCCTGCTCGGCTTCGGGGTTCTGGAATCTCTCCGGTCGGAAATCGCCCACGCCGCCGAAGCACCGAAATTGGTCCTGTTCAACGTTGACCTGACGCCGGTCCAGCAACGCAATCTGGAAGACCTGCTCCGGACGAAAGTCCTCGACCGGACCGCGCTCATTCTGGAGATCTTTGGCGCCCGCGCTGCCACCCGTGAGGGCCGTCTTCAGGTGGAACTTGCGCATCTGGAGTGGCAGCGGAGTCGCCTGGTGCGGTCCTGGACCCACCTGGAGCGCCAGCGCGGTGGCTTCGGGTTTCTTGGCGGGCCGGGCGAATCGCAGATCGAAATCGATCGCCGCCTGATCACCGGACGTGTCGCCCGAATCCGCAAGGAACTCGACCACGTCCGCCGACGACGCGGCCTTCACCGACGTCGCCGCACTCATCCGACCGTGGCCTTGGTCGGCTACGCCAATGCCGGCAAGTCCACGCTGTTCAGCCAGCTCACCGGACAATCCACGGATGCCCGAAATCTACCCTTTACCACGCTCGATCCGCTCATGCGTGCGTGTGCCCTTCCTTCAGGACGGACCGCGGTCTTTTCGGATACCGTGGGGTTCGTCTCGAACCTTCCGACGCTGTTGATCGCGGCGTTTCGTGCCACTCTTGAAGAAGCAGTGCACGCCGATCTTCTTGTTCATGTACGCGATATCACGCACCCGGAGACGGCGGCGCAGCGACTTGATGTCATCAGCGTGCTGACCACCCTAGGCGCGCTTCACGACGGTGCCGGGACCCAACTCGAGGTCCTCAACAAAATCGACAGGTTCAGTGAACAGGACGTTCGGCAACTGCGCGACGAGCAGCCGCGCGCGATCCTGGCCTCAGGCCTTCGTGGAACCGGGATGCGGGAACTGCTGGAAGCCGTGGATCGCTGTCTCGGGCAAAACCGCTCCGAATTCGATGTCGAACTTGCGCTGGCGGATACGTCGACTTTGGCTTGGCTCCACCGGAAGGGTGCGGTCGTCCGTCAACGGGCGGACGCCGGTTCGCTGCACGTGCGCGTTGCGCTGGATCCCGCGGATCGGGGCCGTCTCAACGCCCGTCTCGCAAAGGTGTCACCGACCAAAACGGCCGGCCTGCAGACGTGAATCTGCACCGGTCACGCACGCGTCCCGATCGGCTGTCGTTCGGTCGAGCTCGTTCCCCCTCTTGACATTACGGGCTCGCGCCCCCACTTCTACACCCGAACGGTTTCTAGCACTCTAACCTCTAGAGTGCTAAGTGACGTTCTGGGCGCCTCGCAGACGCGCCTTACGCCCAGTACCCCCTTTCCAATCTGAGAGGCATGGAAGCATGAAATTCAGGCCGTTGCATGACCGCGTCATGGTTAAGCGCGAAGAAGACGACGAGCGCACGCCAGGCGGCATCATCATACCGGACACCGCGAAGGAAAAGCCCATGAAGGGCAAGGTCATCGCGGTCGGATCGGGCATCCGGAGCGAAGATGGCAAGATCACGCCCCTGGATGTGCAAGAGGGCGACACCGTCCTGATCGGCAAGTGGTCGGGCACTGAAGTCAAGATGGATGGCGATGAATACGTCATCGTCAAAGAGTCCGACGTCATGGGAATCCTGGCCTAGGCCGGTCCCGATACCACGCAGAGAAGGAACTCACACAAATGCCTGCCAAAGAAGTCAAATTCGCGGGCGACGCTCGCGAGCGCATGCTCCGAGGCGTCGACATCCTGGCCAACGCAGTGAAGGTCACCTTGGGCCCCAAGGGCCGGAACGTCGTGCTCGACAAGTCGTTCGGCGCTCCCCGGACGACCAAGGACGGCGTCACCGTTGCGAAGGAAATCGAGCTGTCCGACAAGTTCGAGAACATGGGCGCCCAAATGGTGCGCGAAGTGGCCAGCAAGACCAATGATGTCGCCGGTGACGGGACGACCACGGCCACCGTGCTAGCCCAAGCGATCGTTCGCGAGGGCACCAAGGCCGTGGCAGCGGGGATGAACCCGATGGATGTCCGGCGCGGCATCGAGATGGCGACGGGAACCGTCATTACCGAGCTGAACAAGATGAGCCGCAAGGTGCAGGGTCACGATGAAGTGGCGCAGGTTGGCACTGTCTCCGCCAACGGCGAGCGAGAGGTCGGCGACCTCATCGCCCGGGCCATGGAGCGGGTCGGCAAGGAAGGCGTCATCACGGTCGAGGAGGCCAAGTCACTCGAAACTGAGCTTGATGTCGTTGAAGGCATGCAGTTCGATCGCGGCTACCTCTCCCCGTACTTCATCACCAACGCCGAAAAGATGACGGCCGAGTTCGAGGATCCGTACATCCTCATTCACGAGCAGAAACTGTCGTCCCTGCAGCCGATTCTTCCGGTCCTCGAGAAGGTCGTGCAGTCCGGCAAGCCGCTGATCATCATCGCCGAAGACATCGAGGGTGAAGCGCTCGCAACGCTGGTGGTCAACCGCCTGCGCGGCGGGCTCAAGGTCGCTGCGATCAAGGCGCCTGGTTTTGGCGACCGACGCAAGGCCATGCTGGTCGACATCGCCACCCTTACGGCCGGGCAGGTCGTGAGCGAGGAGTTGGGCGTCAAGCTCGAGAACATCGATCTCCGGATGCTTGGACGGGCGAAACGCGTGCTCGTCACCAAGGAGGAGACCACGGTCGTTGAGGGCGCCGGCAAGACCAAGGACATTCAAGGGCGCTGTAACCAGCTTCGGGCGCAGATCGAGGAATCCACCTCGGACTACGACCGTGAGAAGCTGCAAGAGCGGCTTGCCAAGCTCGCAGGCGGCGTCGCCGTTGTTCGGGTTGGTGGTGCGACCGAGGTCGAGGTCAAGGAGCGCAAGGATCGTGTCGATGACGCCATGAACGCGACGCGTGCGGCCGTCGAGGAAGGCATTGTGGCCGGCGGCGGAGTTGCCCTCCTCTACGCCGCACGCCGGGGCCTGAAAAAGTGCAAGCCGGTCAACGACGACCAGCGCGTCGGGATCGACATCATCCGCAAGGCGCTTGAGACACCGCTGCGTCAGATCGCCTCAAACGCCGGGTACGACGGTTCGATTGTGGTCGGCAAGGTCATGGAATCCAAGGATGAAGGCTTCGGATTCGATGCGCAGGAAGGCGAGTATGGCGACCTCTTCGGAGCCGGCGTGATCGACCCGGTAAAGATGGTACGCGCGGCACTTCAGGACGCCGCGTCCGTGGCTGGTCTCCTCATCACGACCGAGGCCATGGTGGCCGAGAAGCCCGAGAAACCCAAGAACGGTGCAGCCCCCGGGGGCGGGATGCCGGACATGGGCGGAATGGACTTCTAAGACCTTCCACTCAATCTTCCGCAAGTTAGGGGGCCGTGCTCTGCACGGCCCCCTTTTTTCTTGTCGGCACCGGCGGCCCAGTTCTTGCCCGTCGACACCACGCACGGCCTGCCAAGGCATTGCCCAACGCCGACAGCACCGCCAGAGCGAGCGCGAAACGGCAAGAGCCCTGTGCCCGGCCGAGATTGCGGATCGACGATTCTCTTCTTACGGGGCCCCGCTCCGGTGCACGGCCAACGCCGACTGGCGGCGCGGGCGATCCGCCAACGTGAAGATCAACCGTTCGCGCTGGATCGAGGGCCTAAACGGTAAGGCAGGACGGGAGGGAAGCCGTGACTAGCTAGGCCTCAATCGGTTGCCCGCTGGTGCGTTCGGCAGTGGCATCCCGGGTCGAACGCCGGGCTTCCCCGGCGTTCGCTGGATCCGGAACAAATTCGTGGCCTGTCTTCCTGCCTTCCGATCCCGCCGGCAACGTCCATCGCCAGGTCGGTCGTCAGTACCTGCGTCGAGCCTCTCGCGAACACAGGTCGACAACCGCGCAGCCGGCTGCGTCGGCACGAGGACACTTCGTGGTGCGACGACTCGGAACGCGCCGTCATACGTCACGGACCGCCAGCCGCCCTTGCTTCACGAGCGGTGCTCCTAGCAAGGCTTTTTTGCCTCGCTCCAGCTGGCCACCGGGTAGGTAATGGTTTCGCACCTCGACCAATGATCCACGATCCACTCGCCGTCGCGGCTGCTATTCACGTACAGGCCCTCTTCACGGGTATGTCCGCGCGCAGTCGATCTGGTCTCCACCCACCGGCCGTGCTTCTTCCCTTTAGACAGGCTTCCAGCGTGCGAAACCGACCACCTGAAATCCCGGTTGGACGCCCCCGTCAGTACGCCCTCCCCGTCAGCCACGCCACCTCGGCACGCTCCTGACCAACTTGCGCTTTCATGGGTCGGATAACCGATCCAGCGGGTCCAATCCGAATACCAGAAGTAGCACCCCGGTTGGTTGGAGAGTTCGGTCCAGCAATTGAACCAGACCGGTTGGCCAAACTCGCTAATTCCCGGGCAAATTCCATCCCGAGCCACTGCAGCGGGAACGTCCGCTCCGGCGGAAGTTGCCAAGTCACCCGCGCCACCGAAATTGCCTGATCCGCTTGCATGTTGCGGCGTCCAGCAGTGGGCAAACTCGACCCGGCACCTGGCAGTGGCAGCCCGACATTGCGCGAGCGCGTCTCGGACTGCCACGCCGCGTGTCGCGCCCCAACCGGTGCTGAGGTCGCCGTCACTGCGGACCACCAGCGCTCCGCAGGACTCGCGGAACGCCACTACCTCCTGGCAGGTTTCGCCGCCGTAGGCCCGGCACTCCTCGAGCGAATCGGCTCTTGCCCCCGTGGCGCCGTCGGCGTTCCACGCGATGCCCCAGGCGTAGCTGCCGCCGGTCTCGTGCGAAAAGGCGATGGAGCCGTAGAGATCTTCGGCATGCAGCGGAGCGGAAGCCCCGATGACCACAGTTGTAAGGGCGCAAATCCGAAGCTTCTTCATGGCGTTTCCTCTCGGGTCCTTGGGAGGCAGATCGGCAGCTGACGCCCGAAGCCTGCAGGATAGTCAGCCACTGATCGCGTCGCATGCGAAAGGAATGGACCGTCGTCCCTGCGCACCAGTGCGGGACTGGCGCCCCGTTTGCCGATTCTGGGGAGGTGAACGACGGAAGGGTCCGGCTGACAGCTCGCCAATCCTCTGCGACTCACCCGAAGTGCCAACGACGTCGTCGAGGACGCTGGCACGAGCCGTTCGCGACATTGCAGTCCGACCGTGGCTGCCGAACGGCCACCGAATGAAACGCGAATGCCCGCCTCCGTGGCCGGGCTAGCCCGTCGCGACAAAATTGGCCGTACGCATCGTGTCTCGGGCCGTGCCGGTGAAGCGGGATGCAGGGCGACCCCAGCGTGCGATGTTCCCGCCTTGATCTTCGGATCGGGGCGTCGACCAAGCACGAAACTCTGATTCGCTGGCTGGGCCGCCAGCCTGTGCGCATCGTTCGCCAATCGATGTATATAGGCGGTCGTGACGCGGTGGACGGATGCAAACCTGACCACCGGTGGTTCCACCCAAGCAGATTTCGATGTCCTGTCACGCCGACCGTGCGGGATCGCCGTCCCACCACTGGAGAAGCCGAGGCAATGGCCAACTCGCACCGTACCGCTTTCCTGGGTCTTGGAGTCATGGGCTACCCCATGGCCGGCCATCTTGCAGCAGCCGGCCACGAGGTCGTGGTCTACAACCGAACGCAAGCCCGGGCTGATGCCTGGACAAAGCAACATGGCGGCACGTCGCGACCGACGCCCGCCGCAGCGGTCGAAAGAGCCGACACGGTGTTCGTCTGCGTGGGCAACGATGACGACCTCCGAAGCGTCGTCACCGGAGCAACCGGGGCCCTGGCCGCTATGGCGTCAGGCTCCGTTCTAGTCGATCACACGACTGCGTCCGCTGGCATCGCCCAGGAACTCGCTGCCATTAGCGCTGACGCCGGCGTCGGATTTCTCGACGCGCCGGTTTCCGGAGGCCAGGCAGGAGCAGAAAACGGCCAGCTCACGGTCATGGTGGGCGGCGAGCCTGACACCTTCAAGCGGGCGCGCGACCTGATCGACTGCTACGCCCGCGCCACCACGTTAATGGGGCCGGCCGGCTCTGGCCAGCTCACGAAAATGGTGAACCAGATCTGTATTGCCGGCTTGCTTCAGGGCCTCTCCGAAGGCATGAACTTCGCCAGTCGCGCGGGGCTCGACGGCCAGCAGGTGCTTGACGTGATCTCCAAGGGCGCTGCGCAGTCCTGGCAGATGGAAAACCGCGCCATCACCATGCTGCAAGGGAAGTTCGATTTCGGTTTTGCCGTCCAGTGGATGCGAAAGGACCTCGCCATCTGCTTGGAGGAAGCGAAGCGCAACAATGCCAGGCTCCCAGTGACCGCGCTCATCGACCAGCTCTACGCGCAAGTGGAGGCACGTGGCGGCCAGCGATGGGATACGTCCAGCCTTATCCACCTGCTGCAAAATGATTAGCAACGAATTTGGACGCCAGGGCTACCACCGCGTGGCCCTGTCTCGTCACATCGAAAGCCGCTCTAGCCGCACGGCCTAGGTGTCCCCGACGCTGTTTCCCGTCAGGATCTGGGCAGGGGCGGCATGGGGCACCGCAGTCCCGGTGACCGATCTTGACCGACGTGAAGCGAGCAAGGATCATGGCGGTCGGTGCCGATCGCACGCACTGTCGGGTTACGCCGGGAAGCGGCATGGACGCAACTGGCGGCCGCGGTCGAAACTACAGGATTAGCGGCGCTGCTAGCGAGACGCTCTCGTACTGCTCTGGCGACGCATCCTGAAGTTTCTTCCGCTCGCGATGCAGCACCTGCTCAAGCTGGGAGACGCGTTCCTGAAACCGGGCGTTGGCATCGTCCAGGGCCGCTTCCGGGTCGACCCCGCTGGTGCGCGAAAGGCGCACCAACGCGAACATCGCATCCCCGATGGCCCGGTTCGCGGCGGCCGGCTCGGGCGCAACCCGATGCAGCCGTTCGAGAGACTGCTGAACCTCGGCGGCCGGCTCGGCCGTTGACGTAACTTCCGCCTGGGTCGTGCGACTCACCGCATCCTGCAGCTTCCGCGCCCGTACCAGCGCCGGGCCAGAACGCAGCACGCCCTCCAAAACACCCTTTCCGCCTGCGGTTGGTGCTTTCTCCGCAGCCTTGATGCGCTCCCAGTTGCGTAGCACGGCTTCCGAATCGAGGGCGGCGGCGTCGGCGAACACATGGGGATGCCTGCGCACCAGTTTGTCCTGAATGGCATCAATCACTTCGGCGACACCAAAGGCTCCGGCCTCCTCCGCCATGCGGGCGTGGTAGATGACCTGCAGTAGCAGATCGCCGAGCTCATCGCACAATGCCTCCATGTCGCCCGCCCGGATGGCGTCGACCACCTCGTAAACCTCCTCAATCGTGTACGGGACAATCGTCTCGAACGTTTGCGCCCGTGTCCACGGGCATCCTCGTACCGGATCCCGAAGTTCAGCCATCAGACCAAGCAAGCGTTGAAACGCGGAACCGGTGCCGGCCGTAACAGTCTCGGGAGTCCGGGACCGGGCATCATCGTTCGTTCGACGGCGTTCGTGCATGGACGACTCCCGATTGCGCTGGCGGTAACCTCTATCAACAGGCGTCACCACCATGCCAGTGTAGTAAAAGAAATTCCGGAGCCAGACGTTGCAATTGCATGATTTTCGGGCACTCAGCTTCGATTGTTATGGCACCCTGATCGATTGGGAAACCGGCATCTGGAATGCTCTCGCCCCCCTGCGGAGCCTTGGGCTAGCCGATCGCGGGGCGGCGCTCGCGGCTTTTGCGACCCACGAAAGCGCGATCCAGAAGGCCCATCAGGAGGCCAGCTACCCGGACGTGCTCGCACGTGTGCACCGGCGGATCGCGGACGAATTTGGCCTCGACGCCGAACCGGAGTTCGATGCACGGTTCGGCCGGTCACTTCGTGACTGGCCCCCGTTCCCGGATTCAAGTGCGGCACTCCGATATCTCGGTGAATACTTCCGGCTGATTATCCTTTCCAACGTAAACCGGGCGGGTTTCGCATCCAGTGCCCACTCCCTCGAAGCCCGGTTCGATGCCGTCTATACGGCCGAGGACATCGGCAGCTACAAACCTGATCCGCGGAACTTTCACTATCTGGTCGCGCGCTGCGAGCAGGACTTCGGCATCCGGAAGACGGAACTTCTGCACGTGGCGCAGAGCCTGTACCACGATCACGTGCCAGCCCGAGCTGCCGGCCTTTCCACTGCCTGGATCGACCGTCAGCGAGGGCGGGACGGTGCGACCAAGCCCGTAACCGATCAGCCTGACGTGACCTTCATATTTCCCGATCTGGCCTCGCTCGCTGCACAACACAAGGCGGAACTTGATCTCGCCTAAGGACGCTTCCAAACAATGATGACACGGTGCCCCGGTCCGCCGTACGGGTGCGGGCCGCTGAATTTCAGCAATCCGTCCTCCCACACGATGTCGCGTTCCAGGGTCGAGCCGTTCAACCTCGGGTCGTGTGATAGATGGATGGTGTGCCGCACTCTGGAGCCGGAGAGGACCCACGAACCGTAATAGGCGAAGAACCCGGCCCACGCCTGCGCTGCCGCCGCATCCGGCACCGGATCTTCGGGGAGCGACCGGTCGGAACCGGCCAGCATTGCTATCACCGTGCGGTCGGACCCGTAATGAATCAAACCGCGGGGACTATCTCCGAGCAACGGGGTGCGCTCTCCGTCCGGTGCTTCCAAATAGGTATCCACCAAGTCCCAACGGCCCAGCAGGTCTTGTTCAAGAATGGCCATGAATCTCCCCAAAACAGGCAAAATCTGCTATAATCGTGGCAAATGCGCAACGGGACACGACAACCTGCTGCTGACCTAATCACTGGCGCCCTTTAACAGTCTACTCGGTAGCAATGACTTGGAGCTTCACATGGGGCAGGCACTGAAACTTGATATCCCGGTTCAAATCAGCGCGCTCAGTGATGTGACCACCAGAATCGAAGAGTTTTGTGACGCGGCCGATATCCCCATGGCAAGTGCCTTCAAGGTCAACCTCGTGATTCAGGAACTGGTTACCAACAGCGTGAATCACGGAGATTTCGGCGGACGTGAGCCGGAAATATCGCTGTCCATCAATTGCGACGGCAGGCAGGTTGAGATGCTGTTTGAAGACAACGCCGCCCCTTTTGACCCTTTCACCGAAACGCCAGCGCTCGATCTCGGCTCCAATGTCAGTGAACGCCCAATTGGCGGCCTCGGCATTCACCTGATCCGTTCATTCTCGGATCAATCCAGCCACGAGCACGTGGGTGGCAAGAACCGGATTCGGCTGGTCAGCCCGGTCGAATAGCTGATCAACGAGCCCCGTGCCCTTCTTCACGGAGGCCAGGTCTGGGAAGTTTCTCGTGTTTTCCCTCACCGGTCGTATCGAAGGTACGAGAGTGTCGGAATTCTCGGAGCAGCTCATGCGGCAAATTGATAGCGGAGAAAACTACATCGTTCTCGATTGCTCGGCCGTCTCCTGCCTCGCGTCACCCGCCCGGAGAGTCCTTCTCGCCGTGGCTCGCCGGCTGGAGTCCCGCGGCGGTCTATTCAAGGTCGCCGGCCTGCGCTCGACATTGCGAGGCCCCATCGCGGAACTCCGGGGGCCAGTTGGCCCTCTCCCCCTTTACGCCAGCCTCGGCGAGGCGCTGAACTGCGCGTGACCCAGCACTACAGCGGCTTTCGGCCGTTCAAGCACATCAATCCCCGCGGCCGCTTCCCGGCCCTCCTCGTGTGCGACCATGCGGTGAACACCGTGCCGGAAGAGTTGTGCGACCTGGGTCTGGATGCCAGCGAGCTTGACCGGCACATCGCCTGGGACCCTGGTGCGCGGGCAGTCACACTGGAACTCGCCGCGCGCTTGGACGCGCCGGCCCTGCTGGCCGGCTATTCGCGTCTCGTCATCGACCCCAACCGATCGCCAAACTCAGACGCAGCCATCCTCGATACCAGTGACGGCACGATCATTCCCGGTAATGTCGGGCTGGATAGGGACGAGCGCTCTGATCGTATCACGAGTTGTTTCTGGCCCTATCACGATGCCATCGATGCCACACTCGACCAAATGGGGGCACGCTGCAGCGCCCTCCTGTGCATCCATAGCTTCACGCCTGCCCTATTGGCCGGCGACGGCATTTCGCGGCCGTGGCATGCGTCAATCCTCTGGGGAGGCAGGCAAAAGCAGTTCGCCGATCGGATCCGTGCCGCCCTCAGGCGCGTCACCGGCCTCAACATCGGTGACAACGAGCCCTACGCCCAGACACCTGAGTTCGGCTACACGGCAGAAGCCCACGGCGAGGTACGGGGGCTTCCAAATCTCCTCATCGAAATCCGCCAAGACCTATTGGAAGGCGAAAACGCAGCACTTGACTGGGCAAACCATTTGGCGGAGGTTCTCGTGGCCGAGTTGGCGACAGTCTAGTCACCTGCCTTCAGGCTCCGCGTCCCACCTCGTCCGCCCGTGACGGAGCCCGGGGCCGGCTCGCTCAGCCAGCCCTGACACGCTTGATGATCTTTGGATGCCCACGGTGTGGCATGGACTGCCGTTGCAGGACGTTTCCGGCGTTGCCGAGGCCCGTTCGCCGACCATATATTGTCTGCTGAAATTCAAGGAGTAGCTTTCTCATGCGCCTGCTTGCCGCTCTGGCAACGATGCTCTTGATCTTGCCTGCAACTGCCGAGGACACCGGCGAGTCCCTGCTGCAGAAGGTTCTTGGTAACGCCGACGCCCCGCACGAGATCATCGAGTACGCCTCGCTCTCGTGCCCGCACTGCGCCGTCTTCCACAACGAAGTGCTTCCTAAAATCAAGACCCGCTTTATCGACACGGGCCAGGTGCGTCTCGTATTCCGGGACTTCCCATTGGACCGGCCGGCGCTGACCGGGTCGATGCTTGCCCACTGCCAGCCCGACGAGCATTTCTTTCCCGTCCTTGAGCAGTTGTTTGCGCACCAGAGCAGGTGGGCAGCGGCCGAGGCCCCGAAGGACGTCCTCAAGAACATGTTCCTGCAATTTGGTATCAGTGCAGATGAGGTCGATGCGTGCTTCGCCGACACCGACGCGAACCGCGCCCGCCTGAACCGTATCCTCAAGACCCGCATGGACGGTCAGGATCGTATGGATGTGGATTCGACACCAACTTTCTTCGTCGATGGATCGAAAGTAGCCGGGCGGTTTGACGCGGATGCGCTCGCGGAACTCATCGAGTAAGGACCAGGGGCTCCACCGGTGGGCGTGACGGCAGGATCAAGCTGGTCTGTGACATGTCCGAGCGTTCGCAGCCGATAGACTAATTGGCTGTTTATGTCTATTAGATATGCTTGATTTAGGTATGCTTGATCGTCCGCCCATCAACGGTACCAAGATGGCGACGGCGTGCGCCGTTTGAGGCTGAGCTTTCCTGTTGCAGGGTGCTTGGCCGGTCACGTTTACCGGGTGGCTCGCTACTCGAACGTATACTGTAAGCCTGAAGGGGGCGTACACGATGACTCATCCCTCTCGCTTGATGTTGGTGCTTCTGCTGGCCCTGCTTCCCGCCGCCACGGCCACGGCCGAAAACATCGTCGATCCGATGGTGCGTTATTGGACCGACTTCGACGGGCGCGAGCATCACCTGAGCATCACCGCGAAATCGACCCGCGTGACCACGCCGGACCGGGTCTTTCGGGTTTCCACCCGCCTGGTGCTCAAGTACGACTGCCATGAAGTTGCGCCCCTGCACCCTGGCAGGCTCCTCCGTGTAGACGCCTGGCATTTCCGCCTGCCGGTGGAGGCAAAGGCTGCAGTCTCGGTCGAATCGCCGGCCAACTTCCTGGCGGACTTCTTCAGTCTTGAGCCGCCGCCCTTCGTGCGCACGGACGGCACGCTGCGGGTGACCGATCTCGGCACGGGCGGCTTCGTGGAGACCATCGCCACCGTCATTCGATCCGGTCACGGTTTCTCCCGCGATACGGTGTACGAGACGCAACTCGATTCGGCCGTGCTCGCACCAGAGAGGTTACTTCGCGCCTTTGACGCTGGGCATTCGGTGGGGATCGCGCTCGACTCCCCGGAATTTGCCCTGAGCGCGGTACTGTCGCTGACCGCCGAGCAGGCAGCCCCGCTGGCTACCATAGGGGCCCGCTGTCCGCAATGAGGGCTGCCAGCTTCGCATAAAACCAGATCGGTCGGCACGCTGGCGAGCGCCGTCGTCGCGGCCGACCCACGTCTCCAGCCCGCTGGAGGGCCGCCGCCAGACGCCCACCGATCTGAGCAGCCGGAGAGAGCCTCGGCCATGAACGCGACCCGCGCCCGCGAAGCCGGGCGAATCATCCACAGTTGCTGGGATGCCGGCTCCGTGATCGATGGGTTGCCCGAAAGGTGTCGACCAGCAACGCCGGAAGCCGGCTACAAGATTCAGCAGGCTTTCGTCCGACATTCGGGCGACGCGGTCGTCGGCTGGAAGATTGCCGCGACGAGCCGCGCCGGCCAGCGCCACATCAACGTGGACGGCCCCATCGCCGGGCGTCTCCTCAAGAGCCGTGTTTACGACAGCCCGGGCAGAGTTCACCTCGGCCTGAACCGAATGGGAGTCGCCGAGGCGGAATTCGCGTTCGTCCTCGGTCGGCCGCTCCCGGCTCGCGCGGCCGCCTACACGGAAGCGGAGGCCTTCGCCGCGGTGGCGGACGTCCATCCAGCCATTGAAATTCCTGATTCCCGATATCTTGACTTTGCACGAGCTGGCGGCCCCCAGCTCATTGCAGACAACGCCTGTGCAAGCCTGTTCATCCTCGGTCGAGCGACCTCGCCTGACCTGCGGTCAATGGACTTTGCCGCCCATCCGGTGCGCTTGATCATTGACGGCGTGGAAGCCACCAGCGGAACCGGCGCCGATGCGCTCGGCGACCCGCGGACCGCCCTTGCCTGGATCGCCAACAATCACGCGCAGCAGGGAAAGTCGCTGGATGCGGGCGACATCATCACGACCGGGGTGTGCGGCCAGCCGAGCGCCATCAAGCCGGGCAACCGAGTCGTCGCCGATTTCGGCCCTCTGGGAACCGCGGAAACGGCGCTGGTCTGATCGGTGAGGTCGGCCCCCCGACAAGTCTGGCCGGCACCCCGGGTGACAGGTCCGGCTCCGGCGGCGGGCGGTTGCGGCGCAACCGCCCGCTGCAACCGGCCAACGGGTGTGCGCAAGGTCTCCCCTGCCGAGCACGCCTAGGCAGGCTTCCGGTAGATCTCGCCTCCGCCCTCACGGAACTCCTGGGCTTTTTCCTGCATGCCCCGCTCGGCGTATTCACGAACCTCCTGCGTGATACGCATCGAGCAGAACTTCGGTCCGCACATCGAGCAGAAATGCGCGACCTTGTGGGCCTCCTTCGGCAGGGTCTGGTCGTGATACTGCTGTGCGGTCTCCGGGTCGAGCGAGAGGTTGAACTGATCTTCCCAGCGGAAGTCGAACCGGGCCCGTGACAGCGCGTCGTCGCGCGCGCGGGCAGCCGGATGCCCCTTCGCAAGATCGGCGGAATGCGCTGCCAGTCGATAGGCAATGACGCCTTCCTTGACGTCGTTGCGATCCGGCAGGCCGAGATGTTCCTTGGGTGTCACGTAGCAGAGCATCGCTGTACCAAACCAGCCGATCATCGCGGCGCCGATCGCGCTGGTGATGTGGTCGTACCCGGGCGCGATGTCGGTTGCCAGCGGCCCCAGCGTGTAGAACGGAGCCTCACCACATAACTCGAGCTGTCGGTCCACGTTGACCTTGATCTTATCCATCGGCACATGGCCCGGTCCCTCGATCATTACCTGCACGTCCTGGTCCCACGCAACTTTCGTGAGCTCTCCAAGGGTCTCCAGTTCGGCAAACTGTGCCCGGTCGTTGGCATCGGCGATCGAGCCAGGACGGAGTCCGTCTCCCAGCGAGAAACTCACGTCGTAGGCGGCTAGGACTTCGCAAATCTCCGGGAATTTCTCGTACAGAAAACTCTCCCGGTGGTGGGCCAGGCACCATTTGGCCATGATGGATCCGCCACGGCTCACGATCCCGGTCACCCGCTCCGCGGTCAGCGGAATATGCGCAAGCCGCACCCCGGCATGGACCGTGAAGTAGTCGACCCCCTGTTCGCACTGTTCAACGAGCGTGTCGCGGTACAACTCCCACGTCAGCTCCTCGGGTACCCCGCCAACCTTCTCCAGCGCCTGGTAGATCGGCACCGTCCCGACGGGTACCGGCGAATTGCGCAGAATCCACTCGCGGATGTTGTGGATGTTGCGGCCGGTCGAGAGGTCCATGATCGTGTCGGCGCCCCAGCGCGTCGCCCAGACCATCTTGTCCACCTCATCCGCCACGGAAGACGTCACAGCGGAATTCCCAATGTTGGCGTTCACCTTCACGAGGAAGTTCCGCCCGATCACCATGGGTTCGAGTTCGGGATGGTTGATGTTGGCCGGAATGATCGCCCGGCCGCGTGCCACTTCCGTGCGGACGAACTCAGGGGTGACCCGGTCAGGAATCTGGGCCCCGAACGATTCTCCGCCGCGCTTCTCTGTCACCGCTGCCCGACCCTGATTCTCGCGCTCGGCGATGAATTCCATCTCCGGCGTAACGATTCCCCGCCGCGCGTAGGCAAGCTGCGTCACCGCAGCGCCAGTCGCCTTGCGCGGGCGCCTGGATACCGGAAATACCCGGACCCGTTGCGCTGCCGAGGGGTTGCCGTTGTCCACCGCCTGGATGGGCCGGCCGGCATCAACGCGCGTGTCGCCGCGTGCTTCGACCCACGCCTCTCGCCAGCGCGGCAAGCCGGCCTCGATGTCGATGGTGACCGCCGGATCCGTGTACGGCCCCGACGTGTCGTACACCCGCAACGGCAGCTCGTTGGCCGACGAATGCAAGGAGATATCGCGGTGCGGCACCCGCAGACCCCGAGCCGGGTCTCCGGTGTACACCTTGCGCGACGCGGGCAACGGACCAGTCGTCACCTGAATCGGGATGGGCGTGTCAGCGTCCATGGGGAGTCTCCTCGGCCCTGCGGCCACGGCCCGAAGGACCTGCTTCGGGAGGCGGGGCCGAGATGACCGGGAAATCCGGACGCGTTCCGATCCCTCCGCCGGCATCACCCGGTTCAGGTTCGAAGGGTCCCCGCCAGACGGATCTCAGCCCCGGAACTCGGTCCGGGCACCCCTTCGGAACAACGTAGGGTGAAGTTTGCGTCGAACCGCGGCTGACGTCAAACCGCCGCAAATGTGCGCCGGTGCGGCCGCCGGAAAAGCCGTTGCGCGCCGGCAGTCCGGACGTAGACTCTCTAGCACCACACGGTCCTGGCCTCCAGACGTTGGTGCGCCGCCGGATCCCGTCTCCGCTGCCATGTGCCGTCGTCAGCGCCGGCGCGGGCGGAGCGTGTCGGCCGGCTCCCTGCCATCGCGTTTCAGTTGATGTCTTGTGCCCCGATTCGCCCTGCCGACTCTTGCGTTTCTCCTTTATTTCACTGCGCCTTACTCCCAGGCGGTGCCTCCCTCGTCGCCCGCTGTTCCGTCGTTCGCCCTGACCGGCTCGGCCTATGTAGGCGGGTTCCACGCTGGCGAAGCGGTTCTGCACTTTAACGTCCGGGACGACAGCTATTCCGTGCGCTTCAACGCCGAATCGCAGGGATTGATCCGGCTGCTGTTCCAGTGGGGATTCGAATTGGAGGTGCAGGGTACGCTCGCGGCCGGAAACGTGTCCGGGCTGCAGCCGGCCGTGTATCAGTCGAGACGCTACCACCGGGACGGCCATGTCGAGCGGCACGTGCAGTTCCGCGCAGGCATCGCCGAGACGATCCTGCCTGAGGGGGCGGACCCGTATCCCATTCCGGTACCGTCCGAGGAACGGCGCCACGTGCTCGACCCGGCGAGTGCGCTGCTGTCCGCAGGGCTGGTACTGGCCCGAACCGGACGTTGCGACCAGACGATTCGCGTCTTCGACGGCAAGACGCGACGCAACCTGGTCCTGACAGACCGGAGTGATGACCAGGTAGCGGACTCTCAGGGAGCGGATCCGGGACCAGCTGGAGCCAAGCGATGTGCATTTCAAAGCCACCGCGTAGCAGGGTTCAGCGAGCGCCACCTCCGCAAGCCCCCCGTGGAAGGAGAAATCTGGTTCCGCGCCTATGGTGACGCCCTCATGGTGCCGGTGCGCCTGCACACACCCACCCTGATCGGGATGGCAATCTTCCACTTCGAGCTTCCTGCCGGCTAGTTGCCGCGTCCACGCTGCCGGTCCGGTCTGCCGGGATACCGGACACCTGTGGGTCGCGGCCGACCCGTTCCCAACACCCCTTGCCACCGCGAGATCCCATGAAAGCTGTCCTCTGCCACGCCTTTGGCCCCATCGAGTCGCTGACGGTCGGTGACGTCAGCCCGCCGGTACCTGCCGCCGACGAGGTCCGGATCCGCGTCCACGCGGCCGGTGTGAATTTCCCGGACATCCTGATCATCGAAGGCAAGTACCAGATCCGTCCTGACTTCCCCTTCACGCCGGGCTCCGAATGTGCGGGCGAGGTGATCGAGGTCGGCCGGGACGTCGTGGACCTGGCCCCGGGCGACCGGGTGATGGCCCCGGCCAGCCACGGTGCTTTCGCGGAGGAAGTCTGCGCACCCGCTCGCAAGGCGGTAAAGCTGCCAGACCAGCTTGACTACGAGGTCGCAGCGACGCTGCTGCTGACCTACGGAACCTCCGCCCATGCGCTGATCCAGCGAGCCGACCTCCAGGCCGGAGAGACGCTCCTGGTGCACGGGGCCGCCGGTGGCGTCGGCCTGGCCGCCGTCGAGATCGGCAAGGCCCTCGGAGCCCGCGTGATCGCCACGGCGGGAACGGACGCCAAACTGGCCTTCGCCCGCGCCCACGGTGCCGACGACGGCATTAACTACGCCGAGGGCCCCTTCAAGGACCGCGTCAAGGAGCTGACCGGCGGCCACGGCGCCGACGTTATCTACGACCCGGTCGGGGGCGACATCTTTGATCAGTCGCTCCGCTGCATCAACTGGAACGGACGGCTCCTCGTGATCGGGTTCACGTCGGGAACAATTCCCTCGGCGCCGGCGAATCTTCCCCTGCTCAAGGGCTGTTCGATCGTCGGCGTGTTCTGGGGGGCCTGGGTGGAACGCGACCCGGCCGCCCATCGGGGCAACATGGAACGCCTGCTGGCCTGGCAGGCCGCAGGCGTCATCCGTCCGCATGTGGAACTCACCGTGCCACTGACCGGCGTGCCTGACGCCTTGCGGGCCCTGCGCAATCGTGAGGTCAGGGGCAAGGCCGTGGTCTCGGTCCGGCAGGACTGATCCGGTCGCCGCCAGCCCCCTTCTTGCCCCGGTGACACCGACCCACTAAAGTCGGTCCAGCGCCGATTTGAGTTCCAGCTTGCGGGCGCTTAAAAAATCCGGCTAAAGCGGTGGCAGGGAGAAGCCGCCGATGAGAGCCCGGGCGGCCGTGTCCGCTTCCGATCTCTCCTCCGTGAAACTCCCCCCGCACACCTCCTAGTGCTGGAACGTCGGCCCGCCGTCGCGCCAGCGCCGGGCGGGCCAAGGGGAGACACGATGTCGAATTCCAACGGCGGCGTACCCGCCAGCTCTCACCCAGCAACCCAAGTGCTGCACACCGGCCACCGGGCCGACCCGACGACCGGTTCCGTGGCCGTCCCGATCCACCAGACCACGTCGTACCAGTTCCGCGACACGGAGCATGCTGCCAACCTGTTCGCGCTCAGCGAACTCGGCAATATCTACTCCCGGATCATGAACCCTACCTGCGACGTCCTCGAGCAGCGGATTGCGGCTCTGGAAGGCGGCGCGGCGGCACTCGCGCTCGCCTCGGGGCAGGCTGCCTCCGCGTTTGCCCTCCAGAACGTCGCGCGGGCGGGCGACAACGTGGTGAGTTCCACCGACCTGTACGGCGGCACCTGGAACCTATTTGCCAACACACTCCAGGATCAAGGACTGGAAATCCGCTTCGTGGATCCGGCGGATCCGGAAGCGTTCCGGCGGGCCACCGACGATCGAACCCGGGCCTACTACGCGGAAACACTGCCCAACCCGAAGCTCAATGTGTTCCCGATCCGTGAAGTGGCGGACATCGGGCGCGAGCTGGGAATCCCGCTCATCATGGACAACACCGCGTGCCCGGTTCTCTGCAAGCCGTTCGAGCACGGGGCCGCGGTCGTGGTGCACTCCGCGACCAAGTACATCGGCGGACACGGCAATTCCATCGGCGGCCTGCTGGTAGACGGCGGCAACTTCGACTGGTCGGCGCATCCCGAACGCCAGCCGACCCTGAACTCGCCGGACCCGAGCTACCACGGCGCCGTCTGGGCAGAGGCCGCCAAACCGCTCGGGCCGATCGCCTACATCCTGAAAGCCCGGACCACCCTGCTGCGCGATCTGGGAGCCCCCCTGAGCCCGTTCAACGCCTTCCTCATCCTCCAGGGCCTCGAAACGCTGCCGCTGCGCATCCGCGAACACTGCCGGAACGCCGCGCGGGTCGCCGAGTTCCTGAGCGATGCGCCAGGCGTCACGCACGTGATCCATCCGAGCCTCATGACGGGCGAGGTACGCCGTCGCGCCGACACCTACCTGACCGGAGGGCTCGGCGGTCTCGTGGGGTTTGAGCTGGGCGGGGGGAAGGCTGCCGGCCGGGCCTTCATCGACGCCCTGCAGCTGCACTACCACCTCGCCAACATTGGCGATGCGCGCAGCCTGGCCATCCACCCGGCGACAACGACCCACTCGCAGCTGTCGCCCGAGGATCAGCTGAAGACCGGCGTGACCGACGGATACGTCCGGCTCTCCGTCGGCATCGAGCACATCGATGACATTCTCGCCGACCTGCGCCAAGCGCTGACGGCCGCCGCGGCCACAGCGACCGACGCCGCTGCCTGACCCGGCAGGCCCCCGCGGTCGCGTTGCGGACGACACCGCGGGGGCCATAATGCGGACGCGCTCATCACTGTCGGGGAGGCCCATCGATGCTGGATCGTTTTTCCGTGAGCGGCAACGCGTGGTCGGGCCGGATTCTCGTCACCGGGTCCGGGGGCTGTATCGGAGCCTGGGCCCTGGCACTCCTGGTACGCGCCGGTGTCGACGTCACCGCATTCGATCTCGATCCGGCACCGCGCCGCCCCGCGCTGCTGATGACGGAGGAAGAACTGGGCCGGGTGACCTGGGTCGCCGGCGACATCGCTGATCCCGAGGCCGTCCGGAAAGCGGCCGCCGGCTGCCAGGCCATCATCCATCTCGCCGCCCTGCAGGTGCCCTT
>JAGWAT010000009.1:43176-70360 GCA_021296265.1 Alphaproteobacteria bacterium
AGGGTCAACGTGGTCGGCACCGTCAACGTGTTCGAAGCCGCCCGCCAGGAAGGCATCCGGCGCGTCGGTTACGCAAGTTCCATCGCCGCCCACAGCTTCTTTCCCGACAGCCCCTACCTCAAGACCTTGTACGGCGCCTACAAGACGTGCGGTGAGCAGATCGCAGCGGTCTACTGGCAGGACTGGCAGGTCCCGAGCGTCGGCCTGCGCCCCAGCGTCGTCCAAGGCGTCGGCCGCGATCAGGGCGTGACCTCGAAGACGACGGTCGCGATCCAGGCGGCAGCCCTCGGGGTGCCCTACACCGTCCCCTTCAGCGGCCCGGTTTCCTTCCTGCACGCTGGCGAAGTGGCATCCGCGTTCATCCAGACCGCGGCGCGTGACGGCGACGGTGCGCCGGTCTTCGACATCAACGGACCGGCCACCACGGTGGAAGCGATCGTGAATCAAGTGCGGACGCTGGCGCCCGACTCGAACATCGCCATCGACGGCGACCCCCTCCCATTCCCGGCAGACCTGTCGGATGATCCCGTCCGGGCCCACCTCGGGGACTACGGCTCGGTCGATCCCGCCGAGGGCGTCGAGGGCACGTTCCTCGCCTTTCGGGCGCTCGCCGAGGAGGGCCGCATGGTGGCCTCGGACATCCGCTGAACGGTCCGGGCGCCGCAACGGGAGGTCCCTCCGGGGACAGGCGGATGAACCTGCACCACGACCAGGGCCCAGTCGCGTTCTCGGCAGACCACGCCGGCTACGCACTCAAGGAGCAGTTGCGCAACCGGCTCGCCGAAACCGGGACGCCTGTGCTGGATCTGGGTACGAACTCCGACCAGTCGGTGGACTATCCCGACTTTGGGAACGGGCTGGCCGATGTCCTGCTGCGGGGGGACGCGTGGCGCGGGGTGGCGATTTGCGGCACCGGGCTTGGCATCAGCATGGCCGCGAACCGGCACCCCGGCATCCGTTGCGCCCCCAGCCACGACGTCGAGACCGCCCGGCTGGCCCGCGCCCACAACGACGCCAACGTGCTGGCCCTCGGGGCGCGGATCATCGATCCGGAAACCGCCTGGCACTGCCTGCAGACGTTTCTCGCGACCGAATTCGAGGCCGGCCGTCACGCGGCCCGTGTCCGCAAGCTCGGTTGATCCCGCACGTTGACCGGACGTCCCTACGTGCAACCCCGACCGCTTCCTGATGCGGCCCAACCGCTCGCCGGTGACCCCGAGGTCATGGCCGGGCTGGACCTCGAGCTCGCACGCCAGCGCGACACGATCGAACTGATTGCCTCCGAGAACTTCACCAGTGCGGCGGTGCTCGCCGCGCAGGGTTCGGTACTGACCAACAAGTACGCCGAAGGCTACCCGGGCCGCCGCTACTACGGTGGCTGCGCGGCCGTCGACGTGGTCGAAGACCTCGCCATCCGCCGCGCGCGCGAACTGTTCGACTGCGCCCACGTCAATGTGCAGCCGCATTCCGGGTCAGCAGCGAATCAGGCTGCCTTCCTGGCGATGATCAAGCCGGGTGACACGGTGCTCGGCATGAGCCTCGCCGCCGGCGGGCACCTGACGCACGGCAATGCGCCCAACCTATCCGGCCGCTGGTTCCGGCCGGCCTTCTACGGCCTCGGCCGTGACGATCGCATCGACTACGCGGAGGTCGCCGACCGGGCCGAGGAAGTGCGCCCGCAACTGATCATCGCCGGCGCTTCCGCCTACAGCCGGGCGATCGACTTTGATCGATTCCGGGCCATCGCCGATTCCGTCGGCGCGTTTCTGATGGCCGATGTCGCCCACTACGCCGGTCTGATCGCCACCGGGCGCTACCCTTCGCCGTTGCCGCATGCCCACATTGTCTCGACCACGACCCACAAGACCCTGCGGGGACCGCGCGGAGGCATGCTCCTCACCGATGATCCCGACATGGGGAAGCGGATCGACCGGGCGGTGTTTCCCGGTCTGCAGGGCGGCCCGCTGATGCACGTGATCGCCGGCAAGGCGGTTGCCCTCGGGGAGGCCCTGCAGCCGAACTTCCGTACCTACATCGATCGCGTCTGCGCCAACGCCGAGGCGCTGGCTCGCGTCCTGCAGGCGCGCGGATTTGCCATCGTCTCGGGCGGCACCGACACGCACATCGTGCTGGTGGACCTGCGCGGGCACGACGTCACCGGGCGTGATGCCGAGCAGGCGCTTGAGCGGGCCGGGCTGACCTGCAACAAGAATGCCGTGCCGAATGACCCGCGACCGCCGCTGGTGACCTCGGGAATTCGGCTGGGTTCGCCGGCCGCCACGACGCGCGGCTTTGACGTGCCAGAGTTCGAAACCGTCGGGCATCTCATCGCGGACGTCCTCGAAGGCCTCCGCTCGAACGGCCCCGCGGACGACGCCAACGCCGCCGTCGAAACGGAGGTGAGGCGGCAGGTGGAGGAATTGACCTGTAGGTTTCCCCTGTACCCCGAACTTGGCAGTGAGCCGCCGGGAGGACCGTGATGCGCTGTCCATTCTGCGGTGCCGACGAAACGCGGGTAACCGATTCGCGTCCCGACGAAAACAAGACGGTGACTCGCCGCCGCCGTACCTGCGAGGGATGCGGGCTGCGTTTCACCACGTATGAACGCGTCCACCTCAGGGAACTGATGATCGTCAAGCGCAGCGGCGAGCGGGTTCCGTTCAACCGGGACAAGCTGGTCCGCTCCATGGAGATCGCCCTGCGCAAGCGCGACGTGGGGCCGGACCGGATCGAGCAGGCGAGCAATGGCATCGTGCGGCGGCTCGAAACCTCGGGCCAGTCCGAATTCCGCTCCACCGAGATCGGCGGTCTGGTGATGCAGACCTTGAAGCAGATCGACGAGGTCGCGTACGTGCGTTACGCCTCGGTCTACCGCGACTTCCGGGAAGTCGAGGAATTCGAGCGAGCGGTCGAAAGCCTCCGGGATGGTGATCCAATCTCCTGATTCGGCGCACATGCGCACGGCCCTCGCACTGGGTCGGCAAGCCCTCGGCACCACGTGGCCCAACCCGGCGGTCGGCTGCGTCCTCGTGGCGGCGGGCGGGCACGTCGCCGCCCATGGCGTTACCGGTGCTGGCGGCCGGCCCCACGCCGAAACCCAAGCCCTGGCTCAGGCCGGGAACCGGATGCCCGGCGGTACGGCGTACGTCACGCTCGAACCCTGTGCCCACCGCGGTGCCACTCCCAGCTGTGCAGAGAAGCTCGCGGAGGCCGGAATCGCGCGCGTGGTGGTCGGCACGCGCGATCCGGACCCTCGGACCGATGGTGCCGGTGCCGCTCTGCTCGCGGGCGCCGGCGTGACCGTCACCTACGGTCCGCACGAGGACGACGCCAGGCGCCTTCATGCCGGGCACGTGTGCCGTGTGCGCCTGGGCCGTCCACAGGTCACGCTCAAACTCGCGGCATCGCTCGACGGCCGGATCGCGACGTCCACGGGGGCAAGTCAGTGGCTGACCGGCCCGATGGCCCGCCAGCACGCGCATCTACTCCGCGCCCGCCACGACGCGATTCTTGTGGGAGCCGGAACCGCGCTGCGCGATGATCCCGAACTCACCTGCAGGCTCCCGGGCCTCGGCGACCGTTCCCCCGTCCGCGTCGTCATGATCGGGGCCAAGACGCCGCTGCCATCCGGTCGCCTGGTATCGACGCTGGGCAGCGCCCCGCTTTGGCTCCTGGTCACTGCCGAGCGACGGCCGGACACCGGGGAGCTTCAGGCCGCGGGGGCAGAGGTTCTCGAACTGGCCGCCGACTCCTGCGGGCGCCCGTCCCTCGGACCGGCCCTCGCCGCCCTGGGCGCACGCGGCCTGACGTCGGTAATCGTAGAAGGCGGCCAGGCGATCGCCACCGCACTGCTCCGGAACCGACTTGTCGACGCCCTGGTGTGGTACGGTACCGATGCCATCGTCGGCAGCGACGGGCTCGCCGCGATCGGCGCCCTGGGCCGTACCGCGCTCCCCGAAACGACGAATTTCCGGACCGTCCGCGCCCGCCGTATCGGGCCCGACCATGTCCGCTTCCTGGAGCGGGCTCGCTGACCACGGGCGGCACAAACGACGCGGTTTCCGACTACACTCGCGCGATCGTCGCCGGCGGCAGTACCAATCAAGCAATGTTCACCGGGATCGTCGTCGACACAGGTACCGTCACGGGGACGTCGGGACCGGCCGCGCGTTCGTTCCGGATCGAACCGACCCGCATGCCCGACGGGCTGCGGGTCGGCGCCTCCGTCGCGTGCGCGGGGATTTGCCTCACCGCGACCACCGTGGACCCGGCCGGCTTCACCGTCGACGTGTCCCCGGAGACCCGGGCGCGAACCACGGCGGGAACCTGGCAGGCCGGCACCCGGATCAACCTGGAATACGCCCTGCAGGCGGGGGACGCACTGGATGGTCACATCGTCACGGGCCACGTCGATGCGGTCGCCAGGATCCTCGGCGTGACCGCATCCGAGGACAGCCGAATCGTGCGGATTGCCCTGCCCGACGCCATCGCGGCCATGGTCGCGCCCAAGGGATCCATCGCCGTCGACGGCACGTCGCTGACCGTCAACGCCGTGGACCGTGACGCGTTTGCCGTCACCCTGATCCCGCACACGAGTTGCATCACCACGCTCGGCGATCTGACGTCCGGCGCTTCGGTCAACCTCGAGGCGGACATTCTCGCGCGGTACGTGGCCCGGTCCCTGGACCGGCTTGGTTCCGGAGACGCGCGTTGACATCGCCCCAGGTGCGGCCAAAGGATGTCTTCGCTTCGGTGGAAACGCTGATCGACGACGCCCGCAATGGCCGGATGTTCGTACTGGTGGACGACGAAGGCCGGGAGAACGAAGGGGATCTCGTCATTCCGGCCCAGATGGCAACCCCGGACGCCATCAATTTCATGGCCACCCACGGACGCGGGCTGATCTGCCTGGCCTTGACCAGCGAACGCACCCGTCAGCTTGGCCTCGAACCCCTCGACCGGCGCAATCCGGGCCCCAGGGACACTGCGTTCACGCTGCCGATCGAGGCGCGTGAAGGCGTGACGACCGGAATCTCGGCCGCCGACCGGGCCCGCACCATCCAGGTGGCCATCGACCCCGGCTGTGCCGCCGACGACCTGCGCACGCCCGGCCATGTCTTTCCGCTCGCCGCCCGGGACGGGGGCGTGCTCCTGCGGGCCGGCCACACCGAAGCGGCCGTCGACCTCGCCCGCCTCGCCGGCCTCGTGCCGGCCGCAGTCATCTGCGAGATCATGAAGGCAGACGGCACCATGGCGCGACTCGACGACCTGGTGCCATTCGTCGAGCGCCATCGCCTCCGTCTGGGCGCCATCGAGGACCTCATTGCCTGGCGTGTGCGTCACGATCCGATCGTGACGCGCGTCCTGGAATCCGACTTCCTGTCCGATGGGGCCGGCGCCTTCAAGCTGTACATCTATCGAAACACCGTGCTCGACGTGGAGCACGTGGCCTTGGTCAAGGGCGGCATCGACGACGGCCGACCGGTTCCGGTCCGCGTCCACGCACTGGATGTCCTCGCCGATGTACTCGGCGGCGGCACAGACGCGGCGGGACTCGAGCGCGCGGGCACGCTTCGCGCAGCCATGCGCACGGTCGAAGCCCTCGGACGCGGTGTCATCGTCCTGATCCGCGAATCGGTGACGTCGGGACTCGCGCGGCGGCTCAGTGTCGGCGAGGGCCCCCCTGGCGACCTCCGCGAGCACGGTGTCGGCGCCCAGATCCTGCGCGACCTCGGCGTCCGCGACATGATCCTGCTGACGCACACGCAGCGGCCGATCGTGGGGCTCGAGGGGTTCGATCTCCGGGTCGTGGAGCGACGTCCCCCGGACGAAGCCACATGACCAGCGATGCCTTTCTGATCGTCCGGTCGACGTTCTACGCGGACATCGCCGGCATGCTGACCGAGGGCGCGACCACGGCGCTCGCCGCGTCCGGGCGGGCGTGGGACACGGTCGAGGTCCCGGGTGCATTCGAAATCCCGGGCGCGATCGCGCAGGCTGCCCGCGGTGCCGGCTTCGCGGGCTACATCGCCCTGGGCTGCGTCATCCGCGGTGAGACCACCCACTACGACTACATCTGCAGCGAGAGCGCCCGCGGGCTGATGTCGCTCGCTACGCGGGACCGGCTGGCGATCGGCTACGGGATCCTGACCTGCGAAACGCGGGCCCAGGCTGTTGAGCGCGCTGATCCGGAACAGGGCAACAAGGGCGCCGATGCAGCGAGCGCCGCCCTCGCCCTGGCCGCGCTCGGCGACCGGTTCGCCGCGTCGTGAGCGCCACCGCCCGGCGAAAAAAGACACAACGGACCTCCGCGCGGGAGGCGGCGGTGCAGGCGCTGTTCCAGATCACCGTCACGGGGGCGTCGGCTGACCGGGTCATCGACGAGTTTCTCGTTGGTCCGGTCACCGATTCGCACGTGGCCCACAAGCCCCAGTTCCGGCGCATCGTTGCCGGTGTTGCAGGACGTCTGGCGGAACTCGATGCGACCATCGACCCGCTGCTCGGCGAACACTGGTCTCTGAAGCGCCTGGACATCACGCTGCTCTGCGTGCTCCGCTGCGCAATCTGGGAACTGCTCCACGCCTCCCCGGGGGCGCCCGCACGGGTGGTCATCGCCGAATATCTGAAGATCGCCGGTGGATTCGCCGAGGAGGGGGAGATCAAGTTCGCCAATGCGTTGCTCGACCGGGTCGCGCGGTCAAGTCGCGTCAGCGAGTTCGCCTGACACCATGGGCTTGAGCCCCCGCGGGGACGCACGTCAGGCCGGTGAAGCGAGCACTTCGATCCATGAATCCGTGCTGAGCGACGCCCGGGAGACCTCGGCCACCCGGGCTTGATCGCGAACACGGCCGCTGCCGCAGCGCTTGGCATGCGGCGTCGAGACCCCGATCTAGCGCGGGCCCGGATCTCGCCCGTGACGAATCTGCCGGCCGGCACCGCGATCATGAACTTCCTTCCGCGACCAACTCGCCGCGCTGGCGGTACTCCCGCACCGCCTGCAGGATGATGAGCGTGGCGGACCAGAGGAACAGACCAGCCATTGCCGCGGCCACCACCAGGTCGGGCCAGGCCGTGCCGGACGCCCACACACCGCTCGCGGCCAGGATGACCGCGACATTGCCGATGGCATCGTTCCGGCTGCATAGCCAGACGGAGCGAACGTTGGCCTCGCCGTTGCGGAACCGCAGGAGCAGGAGCACGCTCGCGAGGTTCGCCGCAAGCGCCAGGAAGCCGACCAGCCCCATGATCTCCGCCCGCGGCACTCCGAGGACCAGCACCGCATAGAGCGTGTCGCCGAACACCCAGAGCCCCATCAGGGCCAGGGTCACGCCCTTGAACAGAGCGGCCGCCGTACGCGCGCGGAGCGATTTGCCGATGACGTAGAGGCTGAGCCCGTACGTCAGGGTATCGCCGAGGAAGTCGAGCGCATCGGCCTGAAGAGCCTGTGAGCCAGCCATCACCCCGGCCGCCATCTCGATACAGAACATGGTGGCGTTGATCGCGATGACGACCCACAGCACACGCATGTAGACGGGTGACATTCCGTCGAACTTGTGCTCTTGCCGACAGCAGCTCGCGCTCATCGCCCACTTCCAAGTTGACCGTGGCCCGGCCTGCTGCAAACCTAACACCTACAGTAGCTGTAAGTTCAAGGGGAAACGTGTGGCAACAAGATTGACAATCGGTCGCGCCGCGGAGGCGGCCGGCTGCAAAGTACAGACCATCCGCTACTACGAGCAGATTGGGCTCCTTCGCCGTCCGCCCCGCTCGGAAGGCAACCAGCGGCTGTTTGCGCAGGAGGACATTCGCCGCCTTGCGTTCATCCGACACGCTCGGGCACTGGGGTTCCCCCTGCAGGCCATACGCGACCTGCTGAGTCTGGGCGACGAGCCGGAACAGTCCTGCGAGGCCGCAGACGCCATTGCAAAGGCGCAGCTGGGAGACGTCGAACAGCGGATCGAGTACCTGCAGGCATTGCGCCGTGAACTCAAACGGATGGTCGAACAATGCCGGGGCGGGCGCATAGCCGATTGCCGGGTCATCGAGGTCCTGAGCGATCACGCGCCCTGCGAAATGTTCAACCATGCAGTTCCCAGATCCGGCGTCGGATCGCCGTAGCCACGGGGCGCGCTGCCGCCCCTGTCGCGGCAATCAGGCGGGCTCCCGGCACCGCACCCAACAACTCCCGAGAAGACGAAGATGCCAAGTGTTAGAAGTTCCGACCCGACGACGTCCCGCACCGTCCCTCATTCGCTTGCTGGCCTCGTCGGCGTCTGCGTGAACCGCAGTGGATGAGCACGACATCCTGACGCGCTACCTGCGCCCGCTGGCGGCCGGCTTCGCGCCCGCAGGTGGCTTGCTGGACGACGCGGCCGTCGTGCAGTGCAGCGAAGCGCTTGCGATCAGCACGGACACTTTGGTGGAAGGCGTGCACTTCCCATCAGGAACCCTGTCTGCGGAGCAGGTCGCAAGAAGAGCACTCCGCGTCAACCTGTCCGACCTGGCAGCTTCCGGCGCCGCGCCGCTGTGCTACTTCCTGTCCCTCCAGTTGCCCCCGACAACCGACGTGAACTGGATGTCGGCATTTGCCGCCGGCCTTCGACAGGATCAGGAGCAGTTCGGCCTGCACCTCGCCGGCGGCGACACCGTCAGGACGCCGGGACCACTGGCCGTCTCCCTTACCGTGATGGGTCGGGTTGCGCGCGGCGATGCCCTCCCGCGAGCAGGGGCCAGGACGGGCGATACCCTGCTAGTGACCGGGACCATTGGCGACGCGCATGTCGGCCGCCTCCAGATGGAAGGCCGGCTCCCGGCTGATGCCGGCGCTGAGGCACTTGCCGAACGCTTCCTGCTGCCGACGCCACGGCTTGAGATCGGACGGAATCTTGCCCCGCTGGCCCACGCCGCCATCGACGTTTCCGATGGTCTGACAGCGGATGTCCGGAATCTTTGCGTTGCCGCCGGGAAAGGAGCGCGGATCTGGCTGGCCAAGGTCCCGCTGTCAGAAGGTGCTCGCAGCGTCGTGAAGCGCGGGCATGTCACGCTGGAGGAGTTGACGACTGGCGGTGACGACTACGAGCTCCTGTTCAGCGTGCCGCAGCATGCCGTGCGGGAAGCGATCGAAACCGCGGCCGAGTCCTCGGTCATGATGACCGCGATTGGCGAAGTGATGGATCTCGAGGAAGTGACCATACTGGCACCGGACGGGGGCGCGCCGCGCGCTGCTCGCGGCGGCTACGTGCACGCGTGGGCCAAACCGACCGGTTGAACCGGTTCGCGGTCGGCCCTGCCGTTTGCGTCCGATGGCCACAGTTTTTATCTTTTGTCGCGGCTTGAGCTAGTTGCCAGCCCATATTCTTCCCCCATCGCAGGACACGCCTGGACACACTGAGTCCGGGCATTACTGAATCCCCCTGAGGAACGTCAGCTCATGAGCATGGAACTCTGGTTTGCAGTCGCGTGCGGCGCACTCGCTCTCGTCTATGGCCTCTTCACCGCCCGGGCAGTGCTTCGCGCCAGTGCCGGTAACGCCCAGATGCAGGACATCTCCAACGCCATCCAATTGGGTGCCGCGGCGTACCTCAACCGGCAGTACCGCACGGTGGCAGTGGTGGGTGTCGTGATCTTCGTGATCCTGGCGCTCGTTCTCGAAATCCCGGTGGCGATCGGCTTTCTCATTGGTGCGGGGCTGTCCGGGGCCGCCGGGTATATCGGTATGGTCGTCTCTACGCGCGCGAACGTGCGCACGGCCGAGGCCGCCCGGACTGGACTCGCGGAAGGGCTGTCACTCGCCTTTCGCTCCGGCGCGGTGACCGGCATGCTCGTCGCCGGGCTCGCCCTGCTCGCCGTCACCGTCTACTACATGATCCTGCTCGAAGCGGGCGCCGCCGGTCGGAGCCTGATCGACCCGCTGGTGGCGCTGGGCTTCGGGGCCTCCCTGATCTCGATCTTTGCGCGGCTCGGCGGCGGGATCTTCACGAAGGGCGCCGACGTGGGCGCCGACCTCGTCGGCAAGGTCGAGGCCGGCATTCCGGAGGACGACCCGAGGAACCCGGCGGTCATCGCGGACAATGTCGGCGACAACGTCGGCGATTGCGCCGGGATGGCGGCCGACCTGTTTGAAACCTATGCCGTGACGGTCGTCGCGACGATGGTGCTGGCCTCGATCTACTTCACGGGCGCGGACATGTCGACCATGATGGCATTGCCGCTGGTGATCGGAGGCGTGTGCGTCATCGCCTCCATCCTTGGCACCTACTTTGTCAAACTCGGTGCCAGCGGCTCCATCATGGGCGCCTTGTACCGGGGCTTCGTGGTGGCGGCGGTCCTGTCGCTGTTCGGCATCGCCGTCGCGATCGAGTGGCTGATCGGTTTCGCCGGCAGCATCGGGGCGGCCGACAAGTCCCTCTCCGGTGGTGCGCTGTTCGGCTGCGCTGTCATAGGCCTCATCGTGACCGGGCTGCTGATCTGGGTCACCGAGTACTACACCGGCACGGAGTACCGCCCGGTGCGCGCCGTGGCAAAGGCCTCCGAGACCGGCCACGCCACGAACGTGATCCAGGGTCTGGCGGTCTCCATGGAAGCCACTGCGATCCCGGCCGTGATCATCTGCGCTGCCATCGTCGGGAGCTATCTGTTTGCCGGTCTGTTCGGGATCGCCATCGCCGTCACCAGCATGCTGGCGCTGGCCGGAATGGTGGTCGCGCTGGATGCCTACGGGCCGGTCACCGACAACGCCGGCGGGATCGCCGAAATGGCGAACCTCCCGAGCGACGTGCGAAAAACGACCGACGCGCTCGACGCCGTCGGCAACACCACGAAGGCAGTCACCAAGGGCTATGCGATCGGCTCGGCCGGACTCGGCGCGCTGGTGTTGTTCACGGCCTACACGGCCGATCTCGAGTTCTTTGGCAGCAACCCGGAGACCTACCCGTATTTCGCAGGTCTCACGCTCGATTTCTCCCTTGCCAACCCCTACGTGGTGGTGGGTCTCCTGTTGGGTGGCCTCATGCCGTACCTGTTCGGCGCCCTGTCCATGATGGCCGTGGGCCGGGCGGCCGGAGCAGTGGTGCTCGAAGTTCGCCGCCAGTTCCGGGACATCCCCGGCATCATGGAGGGGACCGCCAAGCCCGACTACGGGCGCGCCGTCGACATGCTGACCCGCCGGGCGATTCGGGAGATGATCGTGCCGTCACTGCTGCCGGTCCTCATGCCGATCGTCTTTTTCGTGCTGGTCAATCTGATCGCTGACAAGGCAGCGGCATTCTCCGCTCTGGGTGCAATGCTGCTCGGCGTCATCGTCACCGGGCTGTTCGTCGCCATCAGCATGACCGCCGGTGGTGGCGCCTGGGACAACGCGAAGAAGTACATCGAAGACGGGAACCTCGGCGGCAAAGGCTCCGAGACCCACAAGGCAGCGGTCACCGGGGACACGGTCGGCGACCCCTACAAGGACACCGCGGGTCCGGCCGTCAATCCGATGATCAAGATCACCAACATCGTGGCGCTCCTGCTGCTCGCGGTGCTCGCGCACGCGTAGCTCGCCGGCCGGACGCCGAAGTGGAGGATCGGTGCGGGGCTCACCTTGGCGCCAGTGCCGCGACGGCGGAAAATCGTGGCCAGCAGTCCGGGGTGTCCCGCGAGGTCAGATGGGCGATTGCATGCACCGTTCGCGCCACGTGACACCGCACCAGCACACACGCCGGTAGCACCGTTCATGGGGTGTGCGCCGTGGCGCCGGCCGGACTGGCCACCGCCCACGGATGTACTCGCACTGACGGGAATCGGGTCGACGTGCCGCGAGGACACACGGGGCACCGGACCTGTCCGCGACCGAGACGCTTGCGCCGGCCGACCCGGCAGCCGAACACCCTTTCCCGATGATGTCCGTTAGCACTGCCCTGGCGAAGCAGGGCACGCATTTGGAGCCCTGAACGGAACCCTCTACGCTTCGCTCGCGTCCGGTCTGTGCGGACGTGAAGCGTCGGACGGAGGCAACCGGCTACCGGAGGAACGCATGACGTGCATTCGTGACATCCTGATGGAAAAAGGCGTTGAAGTCACTACGGTCAACCCGGAGCAAACCGTCCAAGAGGCAGCGTCCATCCTCTCTCGCCTCGGGATCGGCGCCCTGCCGGTCCTTCAGGACAGCGCGCTTGTCGGCATCATCTCGGAGCGGGACATCGCCTATTCGGTGGGGGTCAAGGGAGTCCGCACGTCCACGCGCAAGGTACGCGAACTGATGTCCGGCAACCCCAGGACGTGTACGGCCGAGGAATCCGTGGAAGAGGTGCTCGAGCGCATGAACCAGCGACGGGTGCGTCACCTGCCGGTGATGGATGGCGATAGACTCGCCGGCATCATCAGCATCCGTGACCTCGTCCGGGTTCGTCTGGGCGCTGCGCTGGCGGAAGCCGACCAGCTTCGCGAATACATCCAGAACTAGATCAGGGCCACCGGCCCACACCGCCCGGGATCGCTATGCAGCCACCGCCCCCCGTTCACTCCGCACTCGATCTCATCGGCAACACCCCGCTCATTGAGCTGAGGCGAACGGACACCGGTCGCTGCCAGTTGTTCCTCAAGCTCGAATGCCAAAACCCGGGTGGTTCCATCAAGGACCGACCCGCTCTCCGGATGATCGCGGAAGCCGAGCGCACGGGGCGACTGCAACCCGGCGGCACCATCATCGAGGGCACTGCCGGCAACACGGGTCTCGGGCTCGCGCTGATCGCGCGCCATAAGGGGTACCGGATGGTCGTCGTGATGCCGGACAAGATGGCTAAGGAGAAGGCCCTTCATCTCCGGGCGCTCGGTGCCGACATCGTCCCCTCGCGCTCGGACGTCGGCAAGGGGCACCCCGACTACTATTCGGACCTGGCGGCGCGTCTGGAGCGCGAGACCCCCGGCTCGCTGTATATCAACCAGTTCGCCAACCCGGCTAACGTGGCAGCGCACGAAACGGAAACGGGCCCCGAGATCCTGGCCCAGATGGACCATCGAATCGACGCCTTTGTCGCCGGCGCCGGAACCGGCGGCACCATTACGGGGGTCGGACGCGCACTGCGCCGTGTCAACCCGGACGTCGCCCTGATACTCGCTGATCCGGTGGGATCGGTGCTGGCGCCGCTGGTGACGGAGGGCACCATGCCAGAGGCGGTCGGCAGCTGGGCAGTGGAAGGGATCGGCGAGGACTACGTCCCCCCGATTCTGGAACTGGACCTGGTGACCGAAGCCATTTCGGTGACGGACGCGGAGGCCTTTGCCTCCGCCCGCGCGCTCCTGGCCGAGGAGGGCATCCTGGTCGGATCGTCGACCGGCACCTTGCTGGCGGCCGCCCTCCGCTGGTGCCACCGCCAGACCCGACCCCAGCGCATCGTGACCCTCGCGTGCGATACGGGAAACAAGTACCTGAACCGGATGTTCGACGAGGGCTGGATGCGGGAAGAGGGGTATGTTGAGGGCCCGGAACGCGGAGACCTCGGGGATCTGGTGGCGCGTCGGCACGACGACGGACTCGCCGTGACCGTGCCGGGCGATGCGCCTCTCGCCACCGCATGCAGCCGCCTGCGCGACATGGGCGGCAAGCCGATTCCGGTGCTCAGCAACGACGACGCCCTGCTCGGAGTGATCGACGCACCCACCGCCCTCCAAGCGGTCCGGTCAGGCCGCCGTGGCACCCCGTGCGCGCAGGTGGCCCGCCCGGGCCACGGCCTCGACGTGCGGGCCGATCGCGCCGATCTCGAGCGCACGGTCCGCCGGCACGGGTATGCAGTGGTCACGGACAACGGCGGACTCGTCGGTGTGGTCACCGATCTCGACCTCCTGCGTGATGCTGAACGCACTCCTTGCGAGACATACCGATGAGTGGCCAGAACAACCGATTCGAAACGCGCGCCATTCATGCGGGGCAGGAACCGGATCCCTCGACTGGAGCCGTGATCACGCCGATCTACGCCACCTCGACCTACGTGCAGCGTGAGCCCGCCGTGCATCAGGGCTACGAATATTCGCGTACCGGCAATCCCACACGGGCCGCCTATGAACGGTCCATCGCCGACCTGGAGGGCGGGCGGTACGGCTTCGCGTACGCCTCCGGCATGGCCGCTGCCGACGCCGTACTCACCCTGCTGGACTCGAGCAACCATGTCCTCGCCATGGATGACCTTTATGGCGGGACCAGGAGACTGTTCGAGCGGGTCCGCCGTGATGCCTCGAACCTCCGCTTCTCGTTCGCAGACCTAGCCGACGATGCCGTGCTGGAACGCACCATCAATTCCGGGGTGCAGATGGTGTGGGTGGAGACCCCCACCAACCCGATGCTCAAGCTGGTGGATCTCGCCAAGGTGGCGGACCTGGCGCACCGGGTTGGTGCCATCGCGGTCGCCGACAACACCTTTGCCTCTCCCTTCCTGCAGCGTCCCCTCGAACTCGGTTTCGACATCGTCGTGCATTCGGCGACCAAGTACCTGAACGGTCATTCGGACATCGTGGGCGGCGTCGCCATCACCCGTGACGACGGCATCGCCGAACGGCTCGCGTTTCTCCAGAACGCCGTCGGCGGCATTCAGGGCCCGTTTGACGCCTTCCTGGCCCATCGCGGCCTGAAGACCCTGGCCCTCCGGATGGAACGGCACGTGGCGAACGCCACGGCCATCGCCGCTTGGCTGGAGGCGCGGCCCGAGATCGAAGCCGTGATCTATCCGGGCCTTCCGAGCCATCCCCAGCACGCCCTGGCGCGGCGCCAGATGCCGCTCGGGGCGGGCGGTATCGTCACCGCGATCGTGCGCGGGGATCTCGACGCCTCGCGCCGCATGCTGGCTGCCTGCGAAGTCTTCGCATTGGCCGAATCCCTGGGGGGCGTCGAAAGCCTGATCGAGCATCCCGCGCTCATGACCCACGCCTCGGTACCGCCGGCGGTGCGGGCTGAACTCGGCATCAGCGACGGGTTGATTCGCTTGTCCGTCGGCATCGAGCACGTTTCCGATCTCATCGCCGACTTGGAACAGGCTATCGGCCAGGTCCGCTAGCCTTGCGGACCCTCTATCTCCTGCGGCACGCGAAGTCTTCTTGGGCCCGTCCGCTCCTGCGCGACCACGACCGGCCGCTGGCCCGCCGCGGCCAAGTCGCCAGTAGAGCCATCGCCGATTACATCGCCAGCAGCCACCCGCTTCCCGATCTCGTCATCAGCTCGACAGCGGTGCGGACGATCCAGACTGCCCGGCTGGTCGTGGCACGCTGGAATCCCCGACCGCCGGTCGTGGAGGACGCCTCGCTCTATCTCGGCACGCCCAGCGAAATGCTCAGCTGCATTCACGCGGTCGTGGGCGCCCCCGCGCTCATGCTAATCGGACACAATCCGGGAACCGCCGAACTCGGCCGCCTGCTGGCCGGCAACCGCGAGGCATTGGGCGGCAAGTTCCCGACAGCTGGCCTGGCCGTGTTCACGTTTGCCGTCGGCGAGTGGGCACAGGCCGAGCCCGGGGCTGGTCATCTGCGGGCCTTCGTGCAGCCGCGCGACCTCCACGCCCAGACCGGCTGACCCGCCGGGTTCCTCCGG
Organism: Alphaproteobacteria bacterium; assembly: GCA_021296265.1. GTDB lineage: Bacteria > Pseudomonadota > Alphaproteobacteria > TMED109 > TMED109 > VXPW01. The sequence continues at coordinate 58,736 of JAGWAT010000009.1, forward strand.
CACGCAGTCCGGCCGTCTTCCGCCGCCCTAGTCCGATGACGGCTTCGTCAACGCGTTCCGCACCGGCGGCAGGTCCTCCAGCCAGGCAACCAACGCGTCGAGGTCCTCGGGCGTCATCTTGCCCGTACTGTGCTCCACGACCAGAGCCATTGCGCCTCCGGCGGCGTCGCCGTCCGGAGTCAGACCGGTCTGTAGGAAGAAACGAAGGTCCGTGGCGTCCCAGTCGAGTCCGGTATCCGGGTCGGGGGTGAGATTGCCGGCGACGTCACCGTCCCCCAACCGGGCGCCCGCCATGGCCATGCCGGTCCTGAGCGCGCCAAGCCGGTTTCGGGGGGTATGGCACTCACCGCAGTGCGCCAGCGCATTCGCCAGGTAGCCCCCGCGCGATGTCGTGTCGAGAGCATCGTCGGACGGGTCGAAGTACAGCAGGCGCCAGGCCCACAGTCCGAATCGCACGGAGAAGGGAAACGCCAATTCGTGGCCAGGCGCCGCTTCGGGCACGGGCCCCACGGTGCGGAAAAAGGCGTAGAGATCGCGTGCATCCCGGTCGGTCATGCGCGCGTAGCTGACGTAGGGAAAGGCGGGGTAGTACGGCTGCCCCCCCGGGCTCACGCCCAGCTTGAGCGCCCGGACGAAGTCGTCCTCGCTCCACGTCCCGATCCCGTAGTCCGGATCGGAGGTGATGTTTGGCGCCCGGAAGATTCCGAAATCCGACTTCAGCGTCGGTCCGCCCGCGTAGGGCGGGCCGCGCCCCTCAACGTCCGTATGGCACGACGCGCATCCTGCGACGTCCGCGAGGTACGCGCCCCGCTCCGGGTCGCCCGCGTCGGCTGCGGCCGCGGCAAGAACTATTGCCGCGGCCAGGCCGATGCTGCCGACTACTCGTCCTTGATCCGGAATGACTTGTGGCATGCACCACAGCTCTTGCCGAGCGCGCCCAACGCGGCGCCAACCGCCGCCATGTCACCACCTTCGGCCGCCATGGCAAGCGCCCGGGCCTTGCCGATCGTGTCCTCGAGCGCGGTGTCGAACTTCGCGCGATCCTGCCAGATCTCGGGCCGGGCCTTGGTCTTGCCGTCGGCCGTACCCTCCGGGAACGCGATACCGGCGTTCCCCAGCAGGTCGACAATCGCCTGCGTGTCCGTGACTAGGCCGTCAGAGAAGTCCACCTGCCCCTTCACCAACAGGGCCACATTGCCGATATGCCCGCCAACCGCCTTCATCAGGTTCTGCCGGTACTTGATCACATGCTCCGGGGCGTTGGCGGCCGCGGCCGCTCCTCCCGCGACGGCGGCCGCCAGGACCGCCGCCAAGGCGACACGGACAAAGTGCTGCATGACCCTCTCCTTCCAAGGGTGTTTCGGTTACCTCTAAGTGTGTGGCGTTTTTGAGGTCAGGGCAAGCCGGGCCGAACCCAACGGAAGCACGCGCGCACCCAACACGCCATCCGCGGCGCGGGCCTGTCGCGGGTGTGGTTCGCAGACTTCGTGGCGATAGGGCCTTCGCTAGACTGCCGGCCCTCACCCGCGCCGCGCGGCGCACCCGAGATGCGTGTTCATGCTGAATCTGGCCACCGTCCTCGAATCCAGCGCCCGCAAGAGTCCGGGCGCCACCGCCATCACGTTCCCCGGCCGTTCCGTCACGTACGGTGCAACCGACGCCCTGGCGCAAAAGGTGGCAGCGGGTCTGAGGGCGGCGGGCATTGAACCGGGCCAGCGGATCGCCCTCTGCTCGCCCAACCTCCCCGAATTCATCTTTGTGTACTTCGGAATCCTCAAGGCGGGCTGCGTCGTCGTCCCGTTCAACGTCCTGCTGGCGGAGGACGAGTTCGCCTACATCCTCGAAGATTCTGGTGCGGTCGGATTCTTCTGCTTCGAGGGCACGGAGGAACTCCCCGTCGGAGAGACCGGCCGAACGGCTTTCGCCCGGACCGAGAGCTGTCGCTGGTTCTGGTCCATTGCCCTCGACCCACAGGCGCCCGCCCCGTTTCCGGGAGCGAGCACGTTCCACGCACTTGTGCGCGACGCCGCCGACAGCTTTGACACGGTGGATCGTTCGGGCGAGGACACTGCCGTCATCCTCTATACCTCCGGGACGACCGGGCGCCCGAAGGGCGCGGAACTCACGCACACGAACCTGGTGCTCAACACCGTCGTCCTGGCGCAGCTGATGTCCCTCGTGGAGCAGGATCGGATCTTGGTGGTCCTCCCGCTGTTCCATGTGTTCGGGCAAGTGGTCCTGATGCTGGCGGGATTCCTGGCGCGCAGCCGCCTGGTCGTCATGCCGCGGTTCGAACCGGCCGCGGTGTTCGAGCGGATCGCGGCGGAGGAAGTCACCGTGCTAGCGGGCGTCCCCACGATGTACTGGGGTCTGCTGACATACGTTGAATCCCGGCCTGACCTCGACGCCAAGCGTCTATTGGGAACCGTCCGGGTCTGCGCCACGGGCGGAGCCGCGATGCCCCTTGAGGTCCTTCGGGCCGTAGAAGACCGCTTCGACGTCACCATGCTGGAAGGCTACGGCCTCTCGGAAACCTCGCCCGTCGTGAGCTTCAACAGCCTTGACGCGGAACGTCGGGCCGGGTCGGCCGGACGGGCGGTTTGGGGTGTGGAGATGCGCACTGTCGACTCCGACGACAATCCTCTCCCACCAGGGGAAACCGGCGAAGTCGTCGTACGCGGACACTGCGTGATGAAGGGCTACCTGAACCGCCCCGACGCGACGGCGGAGGCCATGCGAGGCGGCTGGTTCCATACTGGCGACCTGGGCTACATCGACGCGGAGGGCTATCTCTACATCGTGGACCGGCTCAAGGACATGGTGATCCGGGGCGGCTACAACGTGTATCCGCGGGAGGTGGAGGAAGTACTGATCGAGCACCCCGAGGTGTCGCTGTGCGCGGTCATCGGCGTTCCGCACGAGCAGTACGGCGAAGAATTGAAGGCGTTTATCGTCCGTGAACCGGGCTCGGATCTCGACATCGAGACCATCATCGCCTTTACGCGGGAACGGATTGCCGCGTACAAGTATCCTAGGATCATCGAGTTCTGCGACTCCCTCCCTATGAATGCCACCGGCAAGATCCTGAAGACTCACCTTCGAAGGCAGCCATGAAGCAGATTCTGCTGGCCAATCCGCGGGGATTCTGCGCCGGCGTCGAGCGGGCGATCGAGGTGGTCGAGCGGGCGGTCGATACCTACGGGCCTCCGGTCTACGTCCGGCACGCGATCGTCCACAACGAGCACGTGGTCGCGATGCTCCGCGACCGGGGCGTGGTGTTCGTCGACGAAGTGGACGAGATCCCGGTTGACGCCATCGCCGTGTTCAGCGCCCACGGCGTGGCCAAGAGCGTGGAGGATGCCGCCGGAGAACGCGGCCTCAGGGTGATCGACGCGACCTGCCCGCTTGTCTCCAAGGTGCACAAGGAAGCCGTCCGCTACCACGACGCGGGGTACGAGGTGCTGCTGGTCGGCCACCGCGGACACCCGGAGGTCATCGGCACGACCGGTCGCGTCACGAGCGACATCCATGTCATCGAAACGGTCGCCGACGCCGAAGGGTTCGTGCCGCGCGACCCGGAGCGCCTAGCCTACGTTACCCAGACCACGCTCTCGATGGACGACACCCGCGAGATGATCGACGCTTTGACGGCGCGGTTCCCGAGCATCCGGGGACCTGATCTTCGGGACATCTGCTACGCCACGCGGAACCGGCAGCAGGCCGTTCGGGTCCTGGCTGAGCAGGCCGACGTCATCATCGTGGTCGGCGGCTCCATGAGTTCCAATTCCGCCCGGCTGCGGGAAATCGGCGAACAGGCCGGCGTTCCGAGCTACCGGATCCAGAATGCCGACCAGCTCGAGGTCGCCTGGTTCGAAGGCACGGCGACGGTCGGGGTTACTGCGGGCGCGTCAACGCCCGACGTCCTGGTTGATACCGTCGTCGAGCGCATCCAGGCCATCGCCGGTCTTGCCGTCGCCGTTCAGGAACTCGACGCCAAGCCGGAGAACACCCGGTTCCGGCTGCCTGACCACTGGCCCGAGGCCAGGCCGGCGCCGTAACCCGCGTACCCCACACCCGGGAAGAGGGCGGGCTGAGCCCGAACCGACACGTCCGGCCCCGTCGCCAATCTCGGCTGCGACAGACGTGTGCGCATGCACCGAAAACGGCATTCCCGTGGCCACGGCGCCGCCGGGGCCTCCGGATGACCGCAGTTCCCCTGCTATGCTCAGCTTCCTTTCCAGGTCAGATCAGGCTGAGAAAGGAAAATCGATGACCTCGAAGGCGACTTCGCGCCGGATCTTCATGCAGTCTGCGGGCGCCGCCGTGGCGGGTACGCTGGCCGCTCCCTACGTCAAGACCGCGTCGTCCGCCGGAAGGCTGAAGCTGGGCGTGCTGGACCATTGGGTGCCAGGCACGAACCAGGTCCTGCAGCAGATTCTGACCCGATGGGGCGATGCCAACGGGGTCGAGGTCACGGTGGACTTCATCACCTCCCTCGGCAATAAGCCGCTGCTGACGGCGCAAGCGGAAGCGCGCGCCGGCGCCGGGCATGACATTTTCATGCATTCCTCCTCCATGGTCCCCTTGTTCAAGCATCGGCTTGTCGCCGTTGATGACGTGGTGGAGGACATTCTGTCCGCCCAGGGCCCGATCGCTGACGTCTTCCGATACGCCGGCTACCTCGACGGCTCCTGGCGGGTGAGCCCTGCCCCTACGGGAACCAACTGCTACGCAACCGTGGCGCGGCGGGACCTGTTCAGGGAACACGCTGCCGTCGACCTGACGGAGTTGTTTCCGGCGAACGGCTCGCGAAACCCCGCGAAGGTAGCGAGCTGGGACTGGGAGGCCTTCGGAAACGCGGCGGGAGCGCTGCACGCCGCGGGCGTCCCGGTTGGAATTCCCGTCGCCCCCATCCCCGACAGCACCGGTTGGCTGACCCAGCTGTTCGCCGCCTACGGCGCGGCGGTGGTCGACGAGCACGGGGACATCGCCGTCAATTCCGACCCTGTCCGGGAGGTGCTCGAGTACGTCATCCGACTCTTGGAATTCGTGCCGGACAGCGTGTATGCGTGGGATGATGCGGGCAACAACCGCTGGATCATTTCGGGCTCGGGCAGCGCCATTTTCAATCCGCCGAGTGCATGGGCAGTGGCCAGACGCGACAATCCGGACGTGGCCCGTCACATCTGGCACTGCGATGTCCCCAGGGGACCGGTCGGCCGGTTCCGCACGTTCAACACGATCTTCTGGGGAATCTGGGATTTCTCCGAAAACCAGTCCGCCGCCCGCGACCTGCTTCGCTACGTGGCCGAGCCCAGCGTGGTCGCGGCCATGCTGGAAGCTTCACAGGGCTACGATCTCCCCATGGTGCTTTCGCACTACGCCCACACGAACGTGTGGGCGGAGGGCCAGCCGCCAGCGGGCGGGCTGTACAACTATGCCATGAGGGGCGACGAACGCCCGATTGTCGGGGGGTACCCCGCGCCCGCTGAAATCGCGGCGAGCATCACGGTGCAGCGGGTGGTTTCCAATCTTGTCGCCCGCGTTACCCAGGGCGGGGACAGCATCGACGAGGGCATTGGCTGGGCCGAGAACGAGCTTGAAGGCGTGCTCCGCAACTGATGGGTGCGAGCCTGTTCACTGGCATCGCCGGTATCGAGGATGACTTTGCGGCGGGCAGAACAGCACCGGGAGCGATGCGTCCCGCCGACCTGGTCGGCCGACCGTTCTGGCTGCTCGAAGTGACGAAGAGGGAAGCATGGCCATGACCGCAGGCCGGACTCGGCGACATGTCCTGAAAGCCGTCGGAGCTTCCGCCGCAGGCGCACTTGCAGCGCCGTACGTGAAGACCGCGGGTTCGGCCGGCCGGTTGCGGCTGGGGGTGATCGACCATTGGGTGCCGGGCACGAACGAGGTGCTCCAGCGCATTCTTTCCCGATGGGGCGAAACCAACAACGTCGAAGTCACGGTCGACTTCATCACCACGATCGGCAACAAGCTGCTGCTGACGGCTCAGGCGGAATCCCGGGCCGGCTCCGGGCACGACATTTACGCGCTCGAGTTCCAGATGGTCCCGATGTTCAAGCATCGCCTCGTCGCTGTCGACGATGTGGTCGAGGACGTGATCTCGACGCACGGCCCGATCGCCGATATCTCCCGGCAGGCCGCCTTCCTGGACGGCGCCTGGAAAGCCGGACCCTCCCCCGCGTCGACCGCCTCGGCAGCAACCGTAGCCCGGCGCGACCTGTTCCTTGCGCATGCCGGGATTGATCTGACGGAATGGTTCCCGGCCGGCGATGCTCGGGACCCCGCCTTGGTCGACCGTTGGGACTGGGAATCTTTCAGCGACGCCGCTGGGGCGCTCCATGCGGCCGGCCGGCCGGTCGGCGCCGCCATTGCCCCGGTAACCGACAGCAGCGCCTGGCTGGCCCAGTTGTTCGCTTCCTATGGCGCGGCCGTGGTCGACGAAAGCGGCGACATTGCGGCCGATTCGGACGCGGTCCGCGAGGTGCTTGCATACCTGACCCGGCTCACGGAATTCATGCCTGACAGCGTCTATGCATGGGACGACGCGAGCAACAATCGCTGGATCATCTCGGGTGCCGGCAGCGCCATCTTCAATCCCCCGAGTGCGTGGGCGGTCGCCAAGCGCGACAACCCGGACGTGGCGCGACACCTCTGGCACTGTGACGCGCCGCGCGGCCCGATTGGCCGCTTCCGCGCCTTCAACTCGGTGTTCTGGGGAATCTGGGACTTCTCGGAGAACCAATCGGCGGCACGGGACCTGCTGCGCTACGTGGCGGAACCGGAAGTGGTCGTTGCCACGCTGGAGGCCTCACAGGGGTACGACCTCCCGTTGTTTCGCTCGCATTACGACCGCACGAGGGTCTGGGCGGAAGCCGGACCGCCGGTGGGCGGGCTCTACAACTACGCCCTGCGCGGAGACGAACGCACCGTAACCGACGGTTACCCCGCTCCCCCGGAAATCGCAGCTCGGATCAGCACGCAGCGGGTCGTTCCCAATCTCGTGGCCAGGGTGACGCAAGGTGGCGATAGCTTCGATGACGCCATCAGCTGGGCGGAGAACGAACTTGAAGGCGTACTGCGCGGTTGATCACTGTATCCACCAGGCCGGGGCCCCCGCCGTCGACCCCGGCCCCGCCAAGCTCCTGCACATCGCGCCGTTAGCACACGCCGGCCGTACATCAGGCTCAGTCTGGTCGCGCCGGAGCAGGGTGTGAGGCCGAGCAGACCGCAGGGTCTCTTGCTATGCTCGGCGTCCTTTCGAGGTCAGTGGGCTGAGGAAGGGGGGAACCATGGGCACGAAGGCAGCCGCGTCACGCCGGACCTTCATCAAGACTGCAGGGGCCGCCGCGGCAGGAGCGCTCGCCGCTCCCTACGTGAAGACCGCATATTCCGCCGGCAAGCTAAAGCTGGGCCTGTGGGACCATTGGGTTCCGGGCGCCAACGAAGCGCTGGAGCAGATCCTGACCCGATGGGGCGAGAACAACGGCGTCGAAGTCACGGTCGACTTCATTACTTCGATAGGAAACAAGCTGCTCCTGACAGCACAGGCGGAGTCGCGGGCCGGCTCAGGGCACGACATCTTCTCGCACGCGTTTGCGATGGTCCCGCTCTTCAAGCATCGGCTGGTGCCAGTGGACGACGTCGTCGAGGACATCCTCTCCACTCAGGGTCCGATCGCCGAGATATCCAGGTTTTCCGCCTTTCTCGATGGCGCATGGAAGGGCAGTCCCTCGCCCACTGGAACTCTCTCGTACCCGACTGTCGCCCGCCGTGACCTGTTTCTGGAGCATGCGGGAATCGATCTGACGGAGCTGTTCCCGGCCAGCGACGCGCGGGATCCGGCCAGGATCGACGGCTGGGACTGGGAGACGTTCCGCGAAGCAGCCGCGGCACTGCACGCGGCCGGGCGGTCGTTCGGCGCCCCGCTGGCGACGACCCCTGACGGCAGCGCGTGGCTCGCCCACCTGTTCGCCTCCTACGGGGCGGCCATGGTCGACGAGCAAGGCGAACTTGTCGTCAATTCTGACGCGGTCCGCGAGGTGCTCGAGTACCTGATCCGCCTTGCAGAGTTCATGCCGAACAGCGTGTACGCGTGGGACGATGCGAGCAACAACCGCTGGCTCATCTCGGGAGAAGGCGGCGCGATCTTCAACCCGCCGAGCGCGTGGGCGGTCGCCAAGCGAGACAACCCGGACGTGGCCAGGCATGTCTGGCATTGCGACGTGCCCCGCGGGCCCGCCGGGAGGTTCCGGGCGTTCACGTCGTTCTTCTGGGGCATCTGGGACTTTTCCGAGAACCAATCGGCTGCCCGCGACTTGCTCCGCTACGTGGCGGAACCGGAAGTGGTGACCACCATGCTGCGGGCCTCCCAGGGCTTCGACCTCCCGCTGATCCGCTCGCACTACGACCACTCGCGCGTCTGGGCAGAAGCCGAGCCGCCGGCCGGCGTGCTCTACAACTACGCGATGCTGGGAGACGAGCGAACGGTGTTCGCCGGCTACCCGGCGCCCCCGGAGATCGGGGCGCGGATTGCCACGCAGCAGATCCTCCCGAGCCTGGCCGCCCGGGTGACCCAAGGCGGCGACAGCATCAGCGACGCCGTCGGCTGGGCGGAGAATGAACTCGAAGGTGTGCTCCGCGGCTAGTCGCCGCGGCTCAGCCAGTCGGGACGTGGTGCAGGGAACAGGCCCCGGCTGATGCGCGTGCTGCCCCCGCTGCTCAGGCGCAAGCCCGCCGTCGCGGTTCTCATGTGCGTGCCCCTGTTTGCGCTGATTCTCGGACTGGTGGCATATCCGTTCTTTCACGCGCTCTTCCTCGCCACCCTGAACAAGGCGGAAACCGCGTTCGTCGGACTGGACAACTTCACCTTCCTGTTTGGGCGCCAGACCTTTTGGATGGTCGTTCGCCAGAGCCTGTTGTTCGCCCTGGTCGCTGTCGTCTTCAAGGCCCTGATCGGGCTGGCCGCCGCCCACGCCATCAACACCATCCCAACCAAGGGCCAGCGCAAATGGCGCGGCATGATGCTGATCCCCTGGGTGATCCCCCCGGCCCTCTCCACTCTCGGCTGGTGGTGGCTGTTCGAACCCACGTACAGTGCGATCAACTGGGGGCTGACCAAGTTCGCCTTGCCCGCAGTGCCGTGGCTGTCGGACACGTTCTGGGCCCGGTTTTCGATCATTCTGGTGAACGTCTGGGTCGGCGCTCCGTTCTTCCTGATCATGTATCTGGCCGCCCTCAAGTCGATCCCCGGTGAACTCTACGAGGCGGCGGACATGGACGGCGCCGGTCCCTGGCAGAAATTCTTCTACATCACACTGCCGATGATCCGGAACATCATCGCGATCACCACACTGTTTTCGATCATCGTCACGCTGGCCAATTTCGACATCGTCCGCGTCCTGACGCAGGGAGGGCCGCTCAACTCGACGCATCTCTTTGCCACCTACGCGTTCCGGGTCGGCATCGAATCCGGCGACATCCCGCTCGGTGCGGCGGTCTCGCTGTTCATGTTCCCGATGCTGGCCATCCTGGCCTTCATCATTCTGCGGAACGTCCGCCGGCGGGCGGCGAGCCTCGCATGACCGCCATTCCGTTCGCGACGGCGCCCAGCCTCAGGTCCAATCGCCGGTGGGCGCTGATCGCCGCCTATGCGTGCCTCGGGATCTTCGTGATCTTTTTCCTGTTTCCGCCGTATTACATGCTGGTCACGTCGCTGAAGACGAATGCGGAAATCGCCGAGCTCGCCTCCAACCCCTGGATCGTGACCGACGGGGTGACGTTCGGCCACTACGAACATCTGCTCACCGAATCGTCGTTTCCCAGGTTCTTCCTGAACACGACCATCGTCACGGTGATCGTGGTCGCCATCACCATGGTGATCAGTGTGCTCGCCGCCTACTCGTTGGCACGGCTGCGGTTCTGGGGTTCTGGTGTCCTCGCCACCGGCGTGTTTCTTACCTACCTCGTGCCGGACACGCTGCTGTTCATCCCACTGTTCAAGATCGTGGGATGGCTCGGCCTCCTCGATACGTACTGGTCGCTGATCCTTGTGTACCCGACCCTGACCGTCCCGTTCTGCACGTGGATCATGATTGGCTACTTCGGATCGATCCCGCGCGAACTCGATGAAGCGGCACTCATCGACGGTGCGAACCACCTGCAGATGCTCCTCAAGGTCTTCATTCCCGTCGCACTCCCCGGGCTGATCGCGGCGACGATCTTTGCGTTCACAGTGTCGTGGGCCAATTTCCTCTATCCGCTCGCGTACATCTACTCTGAATCGGAGATGGTCCTGACGGTGGGCACGGTCACGACTCTGATCAAGGGAGACGTGTTCCACTGGGGCGGGCTCATGGCCGGCGCGCTGCTCGCGGCGGCACCTCCCGTGATCCTCTACGCGTTCCTGATGGACTATTACATCGCCGGGCTCACCTCGGGCGCGACCAAGGGCTGATCCCGATGGCAGACGTCACTCTCCAGAATCTGATCAAGACCTTCGACACGGTGGAAGCCGTGCGGGGGATCGACCTGCGCATCCCCAACAACGAGTTCGTGGTCCTCGTGGGCCCGTCCGGCTGCGGGAAGAGCACCGTGCTCCGCATGGTCGCCGGCCTGGAGGAAGTCACCTCCGGCGATATCCGGATCGGCGACACGCGCGTGAATGATGTGCCCCCGAAGGACCGGAACATCGCGATGGTGTTCCAGAACTACGCGCTGTACCCGCATATGACGGTTGCGCAGAACATGTCGTTCGGCCTGCGGCTGCGAAAGGTCGCGAAGTCGGAAATCCGCGACAAGGTCCAGCGGGCCGCGGACATCCTGGGTATTGCGGAACTGCTCGATCGGCGCCCGCGGGAGCTGTCCGGGGGGCAGCGGCAGCGCGTCGCCATGGGGCGCGCCATCGTGCGCGACCCGGAGGTGTTCCTGTTCGACGAACCCCTGAGCAACCTCGACGCCAAACTCCGCGGCCAGATGCGGATCGAAATTCAGCGCCTTCACCAGCAGCTCCGGACCACGACCATCTACGTCACCCACGACCAGGTGGAGGCCATGACCCTCGCTGACCGCGTCGTGGTCATGAACGCCGGCCGGATCGAGCAGGCGGGAATCCCGGACGAGGTCTACCACCGGCCGCGCACGCGCTTCGTCGCAGGCTTCATGGGTTCGCCCGCCATGAACTTTCTCGACTGCCAGCTCACGGAAGAAAACGGCCGGACCGTGGCACGCCTGGCCGCCGGCCCCGCTCTGCCGCTGCCCGCCGAGCAGGCGGCGCGGGTGCGGAGTTATACCGGCCGGAAGCTGGTGGCCGGGCTGCGGCCGGAGAACATCCGGGAGGCGGCCAGCCATGACGGCACCAACAGCAGCGGGGTGCCGCACGACATTTCAATTGACATCGTGGAGCCACTCGGGCGGGAGACGATCGTGTACTTCCGGCTGGGCGATGCCACCCTGTGTGCACGTGTCGGGACCGAGGTTCATCCGCGGGCTGGCGAGCAAACGTCGCTTGTGTTCCACCCGGACCGGCTGCACCTGATCGATCCCGAGACCGACCTCGTGCTGTGAGCCGGGGATCCGCCGGTTCCACCCTGCGACACCGAC
>JAGWAT010000009.1:70416-112199 GCA_021296265.1 Alphaproteobacteria bacterium
ACCGCCGGACTTTTCACCGACCCAGTGGACCTCGAACCCCATCTGGTCGATGAACGGGGGGCGTTCCGCGGCGTCTCCCCGGTACTGCTCAAACCCGCCTCCACCGATGAGGTCGCGGCCGCGGTCCGCATCTGCGCGGAAGCGGGCGTGGGTATCGTGCCCCAGGGCGGGCGCACCGGCCTCTGCGGCGGCACCGTGCCCGTGACGCCGGGCGGCGAGGTCCTGATCAGCCTCGAGCGCCTGCGGCGGATCAGGGACCTCGACGCCCAGGGTTTCACCATGACCTGCGAGGCCGGCTGCGTGCTCCGGACCCTGCAGGAAGCCGCCGAGCACGCTGGCCGGCTCTTCCCGCTGTCATTGGCGGCCGAGGGGAGCTGCACGATCGGCGGGAATCTCGCGACCAATGCCGGTGGCATCAACGTCCTGCGGTACGGCATGGCCCGCAACCTCACGCTCGGACTTGAAGTGGTCCTCCCCGACGGCACGATCTGGGACGATCTCGGCGCCCTGCGCAAGGACAACCGGGGTTACGACCTGAAGCAGATGTTCATCGGCGCGGAAGGCACGCTCGGCATCATCACCGCCGCGACGATGGAACTCTTCCCCCGGCCACGGGATGTGGATACGGCGTTCCTGGCGGTGGCCGATCCTGCGACGGCCCTCAAACTCTTCGCCGTGGCCCGTGAGGTGGCGGGCGACATGATCGTTGCCTTCGAACTCAACGACCGGCAGGCTCTGGACATGGTGTTCCGGCACATGGAGGGGGTCCGTGACCCATTTCCCGAGCGGTACCGTTGGTACGTGCTGCTCGAACTCACCGCGGGCGTCGATGGCCATGCCCGGGCAGCGGGCGAGCAAATTCTCGCCGAGGCACTCGACCGCGGCCTCGTGCTGGACGGCGTGCGCGCCGAAAGTCTCGCCCACCGCACCGGACTGTGGCGCCTGCGCGAAACCGTGACCGAAGCCCAGAAGCACGAGGGGCGCAGTCTCAAGCACGACATTTCGGTGCCGGTGATTGAGGTTCCGCGCTTCATTGCCGAGGCGACGGAGGCCGTCGGCGCGCGCTGGCCTGGATACCGGGTGCTCGCGTTCGGCCACGTGGGTGACGGCAACATCCACTTCAACGTCTTCGGGCCGCCCGGGGACGACGGCGAGCGCCTGTTTGCTGAAAGTGATTCCGTCGAGGACGTCGTGTTCGCGATCGCCGACCGGATGCAGGGCAGCTTCAGCGCCGAACACGGCATCGGTCAGCTGAAGCGTCGTGCCCTCCGGCAGTACGCGCCGGCCGGGTCCCTCGCGATGATGCAGGCCCTGAAGCGGACTCTTGATCCGCGGGGGATCATGAATCCTGGCAAGGTGGTGTAGAGGGCCCGGCTCAGCCTTCCAACAGTTCCCGGAACGCTGCCTCGTCCAACACGGTGACGCCGAGCGCTTCGGCCTTGCGCCGCTTTGCGCCGCTGCCGTCGCCGGCGACGAGATAGTCGGTCTTCGCCGACACCGCCGACGCCACGCGGGCGCCGCGCGCCTCCGCCCGGGCCTTGGCCTCGTTCCGGGAAAGCCCGGCTAAGGTGCCGGTAAATACCAGCGTCCGGCCGGCCAACGGCGAGTCGGCGGGCGGTGCCTCCGCTTTCTCCACGTTGACCCCCGCCTCCAGGAGGTGCTCCACGATCGGGCGCGTCGCAGGGTCCGCGAAATAGGCAACCAGGGAGCGGATCTGCGCGGCACCGATCCCGTCCACGCCGGCCAGCTCGGCGTACGCGGGTGTCTCCGGGTCATGTGCCTGATCGACCAAGTCCATCAGCCTAGCGAGCGATTCGGTGGCACGGGCCAGCTGCGCCGCGTTCCCCTGCCCGATGTGACGGATCCCGAGCGCAAACAAGAACCGCTCGAAGGCAATGTCCCGGGCCCCATGGATGACCGCGCGCAGGTTGTGGACGGACGTGGCTCCCCACCCCTTCTCGCCGCTCAGTGCCTCGAGCCACATCTCGTCATCGGCTTTCCGGAAGATGTCGGCCGGTTCGCGAATGTCGCGACGGTCCCAGAACGCCCGCAGCTGGCGTTCTCCCAGACCGTCGATGGCGAAGGCATTCCGGCTGACGAAATGCACCAGCTGCTGAAATGCCTGTGCGTCGCAGGCCCGGCCGGCCGGACAACGGATCACGACCTCGTCCGGCTCCCGGACCGCTCGGCGACCGCAGACCGGGCAGTGCTCCGGAAACACGAATGCGGCGGACGTCTCCGGCCGGGCATCGCGGTCGACCTCCACGATCTGGGGAATGACGTCGCCCGCGCGCTGCACCGTCACGAGGTCACCTGCGCGAACGTCGAGGCGGTCAATCTCGTCACGGTTGTGGAGTGTCGCCCGCGCCACCACCACGCCCCCCACCGTCACCGGCCTCAGGCTGGCAACCGGGGTCAGGGCGCCGGTGCGGCCGACCTGTACATCGATCGACAGGATGCGCGTCTTGGCGCGCTCGGCCGGGAACTTGCGGGCGACCGAGTGCCGCGGTGCCCGCGAGGATGCGCCGAGGCGCTCCTGCCAGTCCAGCCGGTCCACCTTGTAGACGATCCCGTCCACGTCGAATCCGAGTTCCGAACGCCCGGCGTACAGCCGCTCACCATACGCCACCATGTCGGTCACCTGCCGGCATACGGCGGTTCCCGGCGTGACCTCGAACCCGAAACCGGACAGCCGGTCTCGCACCTCGCTTACCGTGTCGCCGAGGGGCTCGGAGACCTCCCCCCAGCTGTGGACGTAGAACCCGAGGTCGCGCTCGGCCGTGATCACCGGATCGATCTGTCGAACCGAGCCAGCGGCGGCATTGCGGGGGTTCACGAACGCGCGCTTGCCGGCCGCCAGCTGGTCCGTGTTCAGCCGGTCGAAGGACGCGATCGGGAAGTACACCTCGCCCCGCACCTCGAGGCGCGCCGGCGGCTTGCCACGGAGCTGCTTTGGCACGGCGGCGAGCGTCCGCAGGTTGCGCGTCACGTCTTCCCCGTCCCGACCGTCGCCGCGCGTGGCTCCGGCCACCAGCTCGCCATCCTCGTACCGGAGGGAGGCGGATAGGCCATCGATCTTGGGCTCTGCCGCCACCGTGATCTCGGCCGTAGGCTCCAGATTGAGGAACTTCCGGACCCGGTCCACGAACTCCTGCAACTCGCCGTCAGTGAACACATTGTCGAGTGAGAGCATCGGCTGCGGATGCCGCACCTTGCGAAAGCCGGATGCCGGGGGCGCCCCGACCCGCGCGGACGGGCTGTCGTTGCGAACCAAATCCGGCCAAAGGGCCTCGATCGCCGCATTGCGGTGGCGGAGCGCATCGTACTCCGCATCCGAAATCTTCGGCGCATCGTCGATGTAGTACGCGCGGTCGTGCCGCAGGACCGCTGCCGCCAGCCGCGCGAGTTCGGAGCGCGCCTGGTCCCGGCTCAGCGCCGCCACGTCGATCAGGGCGGTACTTGCGCTCACTCGACGCCTTCCTGCAACAGCCGCCTGGCGGCGGCACGTGCCTCGTCGGTCAGTCCGCGGCCCGACATCATTCGCGCGATCTCCTCGACGCGGGCCGCCTCGTCGAGCTCGCTGGCCGATACGGCGTCTCCGGACCGGAGGACCAGCCATTGGCGCCGGCCGCGCGCCGCCACCTGTGGCTGGTGGGTCACGGCAAAAACTTGATGGTGCCGCGCGAGCCGCGCAAGGCGCGCGCCCACTGCGTCCGCGACCGCGCCGCCGACCCCGGCGTCGATCTCGTCGAACACAAGCGTCGCGGGCTCGGTCACGCGAGCCAGAACGATGTGGACCGCCAGCAGGAAGCGCGACAGCTCGCCCCCCGACGCTATCCGCTCGAGCGGTCCGATCGCCGCATCCTGAGTCGTGGCCACCCCGAATCGAACTCTCTCACCGCCGTGTGGTCCCCACTTATCCCGCGGCAGCGCCTCGAGCTCGGTCACGAAGCGCGCCCGGCCCAAGTGCAGGGCCTCGAGCTCATCGCCGATGCGCGCGTCCAGGAACCCTGCCGCCTTTTGTCGTTCCGCGCTCAAGGCCTCGATGCCCTTTTCGAACGCCTCACGGGCGGCAGCGGCGGTCTCGGCCAGTTCCTCCACGCGGCGCCCGTCGGAATCGGTCTTCGCCGCCCGTTCCTGCAAGTCCTCCCGCACCGTGCTGAGTTCATCCGGACGTACACCGTGGCGCCGGGCTGCGGAGCGGAGCGCAAAAAGCCGCGTCTCCACCTGCTCCAGTTCACTGGGGCTCAACTCGAGATCGGCTCGCACCGCATCCAGCAGGTTCCGGGCCTCGCCCAGCTCGACCAACGCACGATGCAGCGCCGACCTGAGCTCAGCCAACGGGCCCGGAACTTCCGGCAGTCCGTCGAGCGCGCCCACCGCCTCCTGAAGGGACGGCGTCGCGCCGGTCGCGGCGGCGTCCTCGCCCATGGTGGCTGCCAGCTGTTCGACTACCGCTGCCACCCGGGCACCCTGCATCAGGAACGAGCGGCGCTCCGCCAGCTGCTCGGCTTCGCCGGCTGCCGGCGCCAGTGCATCAAGCTCCGCCAGCTGGCTCCGGATTTCCTCCTCGGCGGCAAGCGTGCTGGCCAATCGTTCGGCGGCCTCCCGGTGCACCGCCTCGGCGTCGCGCCAGGCGCGATACTGCTTGTCGACGTTCCGCACGTCGCGGGCGAGGCTGCCAAACGCATCGAGGAAATCCCGGTGCCGGGAAGCATCAAGCAGTCCCCTCCGGTCGTGCTGGCCGTGAATCTGCAGGAGCCGATGGCCGAACTGCTCCAGTAGGCGGACCGTCACCGGGACATCATTGACGAAGGCGCCGCCACGGCCATTGCGCGCCAGCACCCGGCGACACAGGAACGCACCATCGCTCTGGATCCCGTGCTCGGCGGCAAATGCAACTGCCGGATGGCCGGCATCCACCTCGAACAACGCGGTCACGATTCCCTGGTCCGCCCCGACACGCACCAAACTGGCGTCGGCTCGACGGCCGGCTGCCAGGGCCAGAGCTTCCATCAGCACTGACTTGCCCGCGCCCGTTTCGCCCGACAGCACGCAGAAACCCGGACCGAACGAGAAATCCAGGGACTCGATCAGAACGACATTCCGTACCGAAAGGCTGATCAGCACGAAGCGCCCCGCTTGGTCAGAACAGTCCGAAGAACCAGGATGATCGTGGTATCTCCGGCCCATCTCCTTCGAGCAGATCGTAAGCGTAGGCGTACCAACGATTGTTCGGATAGTTGTGGCCGAGTACGGCAGCGTACTGCCGGGCTTCGCCGGCAACCCCGAGGGCCAGGTTCAGTTCGACCATGCGGGCGAGCGCCTCGGGGATATGGGAGGTCTCGGAGTACGAGCGGACGACCGTCGCGAACCGGCGCAG
This sequence comes from Alphaproteobacteria bacterium, assembly GCA_021296265.1. Lineage (GTDB taxonomy): Bacteria > Pseudomonadota > Alphaproteobacteria > TMED109 > TMED109 > VXPW01. Next base: position 75,800 of record JAGWAT010000009.1, read on the forward strand.
CGCGGCAGGGTACTGGCGCAGTTGAAGATAGGTCCGTCCGACCTCCATCTCCTTGCCCGCGAGATGGTCGTAGACGAGATCGAGCTTCACCACCGCATCGCGCGCATAGACGCTGCCCGGATAACGGGCGATCACCCCCTCGAGCGCCTCCCTGGCCAGCCGGGTCTGCGTCTGGTCGCGTCGTACATCCGGAATCTGCTCGTAGTAGCACAGCGCGATCAGGTACCGCACGTAGGGTACGTCGGAACTGCCGGGGTGGAGATCGATAAACCGCTCCGCTGCCCCGATCGCCAGGGTGTAGTCGTTCTTCAGGTAGTTGGCGTACGCGACCAGCAACTGCCCACGCGTGGCCCATTCCGAATATGGGTACTGCGCCTCAACCTGCTCGAATTCCGTAACGGCAAGCGGATAGTCGTCGGCAAGGAGTGCGTCAAGAGCAGAGTTATAGATCTTTTCCAACGGGCGTTCGACGACTGCCTCTGGCTCCTGGAAGATCGAACACCCGGCCAGCACCACCGCCGCCGCGAGCAGAGCCGACCGGCGCAGACCAAGCCAGATGCAATGAAAAAACGGGACGGGCATTGGGGGTGTATACCATGCGAGGCGTATCGTTGGGCCTGACACTTCCCGTGGCGGCACGCCCGCTGCCGGACGCGCTGGATACCGGAAAAATCTTGGTCGCTGTTTCACAAGGCGGTGCATGGCACCCTCGCTTGGGGCGCCCGGCAGGTCGCTGCTGTTGCTGACGTTCGTCGGCCTTGAGAGAGTGTCAAAGAATGCATGGAGCCTCTATCGAGAGGCTTTCTGGATCGTTGCGTGGACCGTGTGCCGGCGCGATTTTCTACCCTGGGGCCGGAAGGGCTTAGGTTGGGCCATTCCTAGAATTTCCGGCGGTGCAGTCATCTGGTCCGATAAGACGATGGAAGGCCTCTTCTGGCAGACGCAACCCCGATTCGGTGAGGATTACCGACTTCGCCTTGCTGACGGGGTTGGAGATCAGGCCCTTCTCGTGCAGGCGGTTCGTCGCATCTCAATCAAACGATTTCCAGGTCCGCGCGCCCGGCCCCGGATCGTGGTCATGGATGCCGAGGTAGAGTAATGCCAGTACGGCGTCGTCGATTCTGTCATGTTTCATGGAAGCAGGGTATCTCACTGCCGATGGGGGTACCGCGTTGCAAATGGTGACCGCATCAACCCAAGCCGATGAACGACATGGCTACGCGCAGACGGTATCGTCCCCGCCGCGGATTTAGCGGTGCGCCGGAAGCTCGCAGCGGGTGAGCGCGTCACGGTTGTAGCCGCGCACCGGGCTGGTCGTCCGCTGAAGCGGACAGCCTTCATGTCCGGCGCAGGATAGCTCTCCGCGCCGCGTTGAGGTTGACCGCGGCCCCCGCGCCGCCGCCAGTCATCGCAGACCCCTCCCAGCCGATCGGGCAGCCCCGGCTCGAACAATACGTAGGCGACGTTGTTCGTTATCTGAGCAGGTGAACGCCACCGGGACCGTGATCGAGCAGGCGGAAGTACTGTCCTCCGGATGGTCGCCGTGACGCCGGCTCGGCGACGGCACACGACTGGGGCGATAACCTCCCGCTAGTCCTCTGGCTGCGCCGGTACCAGCTCAGGGTGCAGCGCGGTGTAAATCGAGTCGAAGCTACCCTCGGCGCCGTTGGCCTCGGCGAATACGGCCCTAGTTTGGCCGGTGGCCAGGCGCGGGGCGACATCGTCGGCGAGGCGGCTGGAGAACTGTCCCGACCACGACCCGCCCGATCGCGTCACGTCGCGGTCGGGATGGGATACGGAAACGCGCTCGCCCTCGAAGCCGCCCGCCTCGCCGATTGGCGTCAGCGCGAAGCGGATCTCGTACCCGGCCAGCGTGTGCTCGATTTCGCCCTGGCCGCGGCGCCAGCCGAGGATCGCGTAGAGGTGCTCGCGCTCGAGCGCGATGTCGCCGACGCAACCCATGCAGCCGGCGACCGCGCCGGCGGCGAAATCGGCCTGCAGCGTCATCGCTGCGGCGAACTCCTCGGCCACCGGTTCCGAGGCACTTGGCGCGCGGTAGCGGTAGACCCCGCCGGCGCTGCCGGCATAGCTTGCGGTCCCGGTCAGCGGGAGTTCAGGCGGGGCGGCAGGATCAAGCTCGGGCCCGTCGACGAATGGTACGATCATTGCGTCGGCCGGGTCGAGGCGGCGCGTCGTCGTCGCCCCGTCGAAGCGCATCCAGAACCCGGCCGAGAGGTAGTCGGTCGGATCGTCGTTGTCCCAGCTGATCAGTGCGTAGGCCAGCGTGACGCCGTCGCGGTCGGTCTTGCCCAGGGTCCAGCGGCGCCCGGCGTGATTGGGCATGAAGGGGAACCAAGACCAGCTGTACCACTCATCGCGCAGCGAGTTGAGATTGTCCCGCCCGCCGTCCGGGCGTGGCACCGAGACGCGCAGCACCTCGCCGTCGAAATCGGTGATGCGGGGCGCGGGCGACGCGGCGGCGGGGGCAGTGTCGGCCACGTCGCCGCGGCTGGTACAGGCGGCAAGCGCGCAGGCGAGAGCAACACAAACGACGGAGACGCCGTGTTTCATGAAGTAAATCCCCAGTGTTCGGACGGGCGACCGGGCAGTCTATGCACGCTTATCCCCGCGCCGTCCTTCGATATGCACGCTGCAGCCGCTAGTCGCCATGAGAGGGGCTGCACCATAAGCAATCTGCATGGTGCAGTACGCGAACGTTGCCGACCCCCGGCCCAGTCCCGTTGTCTTCGGTGTTCGGGTCGAGGCCCTGGTGGTCGAAGGTCCTTCTCACTTCGCCCGGCACCCGCCGGGCGCCATCCGGGCCATCGGAGCCATCGGAGCCATCCAACGAGGCCTCCCACGCTCCGCTACGCTGGCGGGGAGTAGTATTCGATGACACCGGCTTCCTGAATTGCTTGCGGGATGATTCTTCCTCCTTCACCGGGGCACGAGACCCAGTCCGATGGCTTCCACCGACGAATTCCTGGCCTTCGCGCACGAGCTCGCCGATCTCGCACGCACAGCCATCCGGCCGCTGTTCCGCGCACATGACGCCATCGAGGTGAAAAGCGGCAAAGGCAGTCGACTGCAGTTGGTGACCGACGCCGATCGAGCGGCCGAGGCCAAGATGCGCGATGCGATCGGTCGCCGCTTCCCGGGCCACGGCGTGGTCGGCGAGGAGTACGGCCCCGACAATCCGGACGCCGAGCACACGTGGATTCTCGATCCGATCGACGGCACCAAGGCGTTTGTTGCCGGCCTGCCCGTGTTCGGCACGCTCGTCGGGCTGCTGGAGGCGGGGCACCCGACCATCGGAATCATCGATCAGGCGATCACGGGTGAACGCATGTGGGGCGCACCGCAGGGCGCCTGGCTGAACGGCGATCAGGTGGCGACCTCCCGTCCGGCGAACCCGGAACGCATGATCGTCGCCATGACTGAGCCCGACATGATCCGCACTGCGTCCGGTCGCGCTGCCTTCCAGCGGTTGGCGGACCAGGCCCTGTTCGTACGGTACGGCACAGACTGCTGGGGTTACGCGATGCTGGCTGCCGGCCACATCGACGTGGTGGTCGAATCCGACATTCAGCCATGGGACGTGCTGCCGGGTACCGCCATCATTGCCGCCGCCGGCGGTACCGCCAGCGCGTGGGACGGACGCCTGCCGGGGTCCAACGGGACGGTCCTCGCCGCCGGTGACCCGGCACTGCACGCGGCGATCGTGAATCATTTTCCCGATACGGACGCGTAGCGGTCAGCCCCGCGCCGGCCAGCCGGAACGCGTTCGCGTTGCGGTCCGACGTCTCCGGTCGCGGGCGTCCGGCGACTTGCACCAGATCCACCACTCTTCTGCGACACTGTGGTGATGGGGGCGCATGCGCGAACAAGCGGACCCGGGGTGGCCGTCGGGGGTGACGGACAACCGCTCGCCGGCATCGGCGGTCGTCCTTCGGAGCCGGCCAGGGAGGCGATACTGTCCACCGTAGCTGCGCCCTCCGGTATTCCGTCGCCCGGGTCGGGTCCGGGCTCAGGCAATTTCGCGGCCGATCTCGAGAACTTCTCCGAGTTCGGCGCGCCGACCCGGGTCGAGACCACGGACGGCCTCCGGTACTTCATCAACGAGTTCTGGACGTCCCGTCAGCGGCAGGCGCATCGCATTCACGAAGTCTCGTACCGGGCCTGCTTCAAGCCGCAGCTCCCGCGTTTCTACATCCAACGTCTCACCGTCCGGAACGACATCGTCTACGACCCGTTCATGGGACGGGGCACGACCCCGGTGGAAGCAGCGCTGGCCGGGCGGATTCCCTACGGGAACGACACCAACCCGCTGAGCAAGGCGTTCACCGAGCCTCGCATCAATCCCCCTGCCCTGTCCGAGGTCGTCACGCGCCTCGGGGCGATTCCCTGGCAGACATTTACCCAGGTGCAGCACGGTGAACTGGCGGCCTTCTACCATCCCGAGACCCTCGCGCAGATCGAGGGACTCAGGCAATGGCTTCTCGACCGCCAGGACTCCGGTCGCCTGGATCCAATTGACAAGTGGATCCGGATGATCGCGCTCAACCGGCTGACCGGGCACTCGTCGGGGTTCTTCTCTGTGTACACCCTGCCGCCGAACCAGGCAGTGTCGCTGGAGCGGCAACGAATCATCAACCGGCGCCGCAACCAAGTTCCTCCCCGCCGCGATGTGCCGGCGCTCATCGTGCGCAAGTCGCGTTCCCTGCTGTCGGCGGCGGCGCCCCCGGCCGCACGGGACCTCCTCCTCCTGACCGAGCAATCGCATGAGACGCCCCAGATTCCGTCAGGGACAGTGTCCCTGACCGTCACCTCGCCGCCGTTTCTCGACGTCGTTGACTACGTCACCGACAACTGGTTGCGGTGCTGGTTCCTGGGCATCGATCCCCGCGCGGTGAAGCTCTCGCAGTTCCGTCGGGTTGATCATTGGCAGCGGTTCGTCCGATCCACGCTCGTGGAACTGGCCCGGATCACCAGGTCGAGTGGCCACATTGCCTTTGAGGTCGGCGAAGTGCGCAATGGCACCGTGCGGCTGGAAACCCAGGTCGTGGCCGCAGCCGAGGGGCTGCCCCTGGAAGTTCTCGGGGTGATGGTCAATCAGCAGGAATTCACCAAGACATCCAACTGCTGGGGAATTGCCAACAACCAGCGCGGCACCAACAGCAACCGCATTGTCCTGATGCGGAAGACGTGACAACGGGCGTCGCGAGGCGCAGCCGTGACGCAATTGGGCCGTGGGCGACGGGATGACGATCGGGATGTCTGAAGCCCTGGGTCAGAGGCCGGACTTCGCTGCTTCGGCGTTCCTGCGCACGGGACGCGCTCTCACAGTCCTCCTCCTGCCGCTCCCACGAGACCAGGCCCGTGATGCCCGTGAGCACTGGGACGGCGATGCGAGACTGCAGTCGGTCGACCGGCGACGCGATGTTGACCTGCCGGGCTGAACCACTACGCTCCGTGTGTCCTCCCGCGGGAGAGTTCGGTGCACGTCACCGACGCCGAAGGAGCAACGGGGCCTCGGAACCTCTCAGGCACCAGGGACCGCGGGAATGGAGCACCTCTGGAGAGTGGCGAAGGCAACTTCGCCCACCGAAGGGGTAAGTTCGCCATCCGTTCCGGATGTCGGACGAATCTCTCAGGTTCCATGACAGAGGAGGCCTTGCCCGGCATCGGTTCATCCGTGCCGCAGGGAGGCCCTCCTGCCAGGATCCTCGCAAGGAACAGCGCGGCCCACACCGCTTCATGACCTGCACGTGGCCCTCGGGGGCAAGCTGGTTCCGTTTGCCGGCTGGGAACTCCCCGTCCAGTACGAGGGCATCCTCGCCGAACATCGTTGGACCCGGGAATCGGCATCTCTCTTCGACGTGTCCCACATGGGCCAGGTTGAGGTTTCCGGCAAAGACGCCGCCGGCCAGCTCGAGACCCTGATCCCGGCCAGCCTCCAGGCTCTGCCGGAGGGCCGCACCCGCTACGCGGTCATCACCAACGACGACGGCGGCATCGTGGACGATCTCCTGGTGACCCGCCGGGCCGACGACATGTTCATGGTCTTGAATGCGGCGCGGATCGACGCGGACCTTGCCTGGCTCCGGTCCCGGCTGCCCGCGCTCGCGTTCCAACACCGGCACGAGCGGGCACTTCTCGCACTCCAGGGCCCCATGGCAGCCGCAGCGCTGTCAGAAGTGGCGCCGGCGGCCCTCGAACTCACACCGTTCGCGTACGGCGAATTCGATGTGGGCGGCGTGCCCTGCACGTTCAGCCGGAGCGGCTACACCGGCGAAGACGGGTTCGAAATCGGCTGTGACGGCGCGGCTGCCGTGGCAGTCGCCGAGGCGCTGCTCGCCCGGCCCGAGGTTCGGCCGGCAGGCCTCGGCGCACGCGACAGCCTCCGCCTCGAGGCCGGCCTCTGCCTCTACGGAAACGACATCGACGCCGGCACCAGCCCCGTGGAAGCCGGCCTGGCGTGGACGTTCGGCGCACGGCGAAAGGCTGCCCTTGAGGTGCCCGGCGCAGCACGGATTAAGCGTGAGCTCGCGGATGGTCCTGCGCGACGGCGAGTGGGGCTCCTGCCGGAGGGACGGGGCGTAGTCCGGAACGGCGCGGCAGTCCGGGACGAGGCCGGCCACGAGGCCGGCGTGGTCACCAGCGGCAGCTTCTCCCCCTCGCTCGGCGTTCCCATCGCGATGGGATACGTCGCCACCCATCATGCCGAGCCCGACACCGCGCTCCAGCTCGATCTCCGGGGCCGGCAGGTGCCGGCACGCGTCGCCGCCCTTCCCTTCGTACCCCCGCGCCGTCACCGGCAGCACCCCGCCTGAGGAGATGCGCATGCAGAACTATCGCTACACCAAGGACCATGAATGGGTCACTGTGGACGGCGACCTGGCCACTGTCGGGATCACCGAATACGCGCAGGACCAGCTGGGGGACATCGTGTTCGTCGAGCTGCCCGAAATCGGTCGGACCGTTGCCGCCGGCGAGGAGGTCGCCGTGATCGAATCGGTCAAGGCTGCATCCGAGATCTATGCGCCCGTCGCGGGCCGAATCACGGAGATCAATCCGGTTCTGAACGATGCGCCCGAGACCGTCAACGAAGACGCCACTGGTAGCGGATGGTTTCTCCGGATCCAGATGACCGCCCCGGGGGAGTTCGACCAACTCCTTGACGAGGCCGCCTACCTGGCGCTCACCGGCGGGTCCTGATCACATGCGCTGGCTCCCCAACACGGAGGCAGACCGCCGTGCGATGCTTGATCGCATCGGGGTTGCGACCGTCAACGACCTCTTCTCCGACGTGCCGGCCGAAGTGCTCGACCCGGCGCTGGATCTGCCCCCCGCAGCGGGTGAAATCGAGATCGAGCGGACCTTCCGCGAGCTGGGCGCGCGGAACCGCGCCGCCGGCGACGGACCGTTCTTCCTCGGCAGCGGCGCCTACCGCCACTACATCCCGGCCAGCGTCGATGCATTGATCCAGCGCGGTGAGTTCCTCACCTCCTACACGCCCTACCAACCGGAGATCAGCCAGGGGACCCTGCAGACCCTGTTCGAGTTCCAGACCCAGGTCGCGCTGCTGACCGGATGCGATGTGGCCAACGCCTCGATGTACGACGGTTCGACCGCGTGCGCCGAAGCCACCCTGATGGCAGCGCGGATCACCCGCCGCACCCGGATCGCGGTCGCCGGGGGCCTGCATCCGCACTGGCACGACACCCTGGCCACGTACTTCCACTTCGCGGGCCTGGAGCTGGTATCATTGCCAGCCGCCGAGCCAGGATGCTGGCTGTCCGATGGCCCCGGGGCACTTCCCGACGACTGCGCCGCCGTGCTGGTCCAGTACCCCGACGTCTTCGGCGCGGTGGGCGACCTCCGCCCCTGGGCCGAAGCCGCACACGCCGCCGGCGCCCTCCTGATCGTGGCAGTGCCGGAGGTCGTTGCGCTGGGCGCGCTCCGGGCCCCGGGGGCGGACGGCGCCGATATCGTCGTTGCCGAGGGACAGTCACTCGGTGTGGGCCTCGCGTTCGGCGGACCGTACGTCGGTCTGTTCGCGACCCGCGACCGGTACGTGCGGAACATGCCCGGGCGGCTCGCCGGCGAGACCGTGGACATGGAGGGCAGGCGCTCGTTCGTACTCACGCTCGCCGCCCGCGAGCAGCACATCCGGCGCGGCCGAGCCACCAGCAACATCTGCACCAACAGCGGGCTGTGCGCGCTTGCATTCTCCGTGCACCTCGCGCTGCTGGGCGAATCGGGCCTCGCACGCCTCGCGCGTCTCAACCATGAAGCGGCTGTCCGAACCGCAGATCGCGTCGACGCCGTGAACGGCGCCACCGTCACCAACCGTACCTTCTTCAACGAGTTCGCGGTCGCCCTGGACCGCCCCGCCACGGACGTGGCGGCGGCGATCGAGCAGCGGCACGGCGTCCTCGCCGGGGTGCCTGCCAGCCGCCTCTACCCGGACCGCGACGACCTCGCGCACCACCTCCTGATCGCTGCTACCGAATTGACGAGTGACACCGACATCGAGCAACTCGGCATCGCGCTCGAGGAGACGCTGCAGTGAGCGGCACGCAACGCGGTGCGCCGGACCGCGCAGAGCCCCTCCTCTTCGAACTCGGTGCCCCGGGCCGCCACGGAGTCGACCTGCCCGAGCCGACCGGCGTCGCGACGCGGCTCGGACCGGCCGAACGCACCACGAAGATCGGGCTGCCCGATCTCGACGAAGCTACCGTCGTACGCCACTACACCCGGCTCAGCCGCCTCAATCACGGCATCGACACCGCGTTCTATCCGCTGGGGTCGTGCACGATGAAGCACAATCCCCGGCTGCATGAGAAGCTGGCCCGACTGCCGGGCTTCGCCGACGTACATCCACTCCAGTCAGCCGACACCGTGCAGGGAGCCCTTGCGGTGATCGACGAGATGGCCCGCTGGCTGCGGATCCTTACCGGGCTGCCGGCGGTGGCGATGTGGCCGGCCGCGGGCGCCCACGGCGAACTGTGCGGCCTCATGGCCATCCGGGCTGCGCACGAAGCCAGCGGCGAGGCACGCACCCGTATCCTGGTTCCGGATTCCGCACATGGAACCAATCCGGCGACCGCCGCATTCTGCGGCTTCGACGTGCACAAGGTCCAGGAAAACCCGGACGGGCGAGTCGACACGGCGAGCCTCAAGGCCGCCCTCGGGCCCGATGTCGCCGCCATCATGCTGACCAATCCCAATACGTGCGGGGTGTTCGAATCCGACATCCGGGAGATGGCCGAGGCCACCCACGCTGCCGGCGCCTACTTCTACTGCGACGGCGCCAATTTCAACGCGATGATCGGCAAGGTGCGTCCGGGCGATCTCGGCGTGGACGCCATGCACATCAACCTGCACAAGACCTTCTCCACGCCGCATGGCGGCGGCGGCCCCGGGGCCGGCCCCACTGTGCTGTCCGCCGCGCTCGCGCCGTTCGCGCCGCTCCCCTGGATCGTGCAGGGGGATGGCGGGCAGCTTGGGCTGCAAGAGCAGGCGGTCGGTCCGGCGGCGGCGAGTTTCGGGCGGCTCCGGGCGTTCCAGGGGCAGATGGGCACGTTTGTGCGGGCCCTGGCCTACTGCCTGAGCTACGGCCGCGACGGCATCCGGAAGGTCTCCGAGGACGCGGTGCTCAACGCGAACTACCTGCGCGCCGCGCTGGCCGACACGCTGTCGCCGGCCTACCCGGGACCCTGCATGCACGAATGCCTGTTCGACGATTCGTTCCTTGACGGGACCGGGATCTCAACCCTCGACTTTGCCAAGGCGCTAATCGAAGCGGGCTTCCATCCGCCAACCGTCTATTTCCCGCTGGTGGTCTCGGGCGCCCTGCTGGTGGAGCCCACGGAGACGGAAAGCCGGGCCACGCTGGACGATTTCATCGAGACGGTCCGCGCCCTCGTCGCCCGTGCCCGGGGACCCGAGGCCGGCGGGTTTGCCGATGCGCCGGCGAACGCTCCGCGGCGGCGGACCGATGAAACCCGCGCCGCCCGGAATCCCGTGCTCCGATGGAAACCCCCGGCAAACTGCGGCTCGACGTCCTGACCTGACCCCTCGGCATGCCCTATGTCTGCAGTGGCCTGACTTCAGGCGTAAGACCGAGCCGCAGCCCCGTCGCTAGATTGATGATCGCTTCCCGCCGCCTGCGTCGGCTGTCCCGCACGGCCGGCCTGTTCGTGGCCCTTGGCTTGACCGCGCCGGGCGTGGCCGGCGCAGCGCCCGGCCCTGCCTCCGAATGGGCCGACGGTGAAGCCTGGCGGACGCGGATCGTCTCGGCAGTGACCGCGACAGGGACCCGGGCCACGCTTCCGCTCGGCCTGCAGGTAGACCTCCACGACGGCTGGCACATCTACTGGCGAAGCCCCGGCGAAGCCGGCCTGCCGCCCTCACTCAGCGTCGAACCCGGTTCGGAGAACGTCGCGTCGGCCGCATTCCTGTGGCCGGCTCCCCGGCAGTCGATCGAGCAGGGACAGTTGGTCACGCGCACCTACTCTGGCAACGTGCTGCTGCCGGTTCGGCTCCATCTCGAGCAGCCTGGCCGACCGGCCACTCTCGTCGCCGGTATCGATTACCAAGTCTGCGACCAAATCTGCATTCCCGTGCGGGTCGACGCACGGCTGCACGTCCCCGCCGGCACTGCCGCCCCCAGCTCCCACGCCCGTCTGGTCGCTGAAGCGGAGGCCAGGGTGCCGGGCCTCCCGGAAGCCGCTGGATTCGAGCGGCTGGACGCCGGATTTGACGGGGTCGGCACGGTTCGTGTCACGGCCGAGAGCCTGTTTGCGCTTGACGCCGCGCCCGACGAGATCACGGCCCTGCTGGAAGGGCCGGAGGGGATCTTCTTCCGTAGCGGCGCTGCGACCGTATCGGCCGACAGGAAGATGGTGAGCGTCGATGTGGAGGTCCTGCCGCCATTCGATCCCGAGCGCATTGCCGGCGCCGACCTGGGCATCACCCTGGTCACCGGCGCGGCGAATGCATACCGCCAACTCGTCGTCGACGGGTCGCCCGCACCGCCGAGCGACGGCATGACGCTCGGCGTCGCCTTCCTCCTGGCCTTGCTCGGAGGCCTGATCCTGAACCTGATGCCGTGCGTGCTGCCGGTGCTCGGAATCAAGATCGCTCGTCTCGTCGATGCCGCCGGGCAGGACCGGGCAACCGTCTCCGCGAGTTTTCTTGCAACGGCGGCCGGCATCGTCACGTCGTTCGGCCTGCTTGCACTGCTGGTCGCCGCTGTGCGCGCTGCCGGCCTGACCGCCGGCTGGGGGTTCCAGTTTCAGATCCCGGAATTCATCGCGTTCCTCGCGGTGATCGTGCTGCTGTTCGCGGCAGTCCTCGCGGGCGTCTGCGAGATCCGGCTGCCGGTGCGGGTGAGCCGCTGGCTGCACCAGGCCGGCGGAGATGCCAAGGGGCACGTCGGCGCGTTTGCGGAAGGAGCGTTCGCCACCATCCTGGCCACTCCGTGCACCGCGCCCGTGGTCGGCACCACGGTCGGATTTGCGCTCACCCGCGGCTTCGGCGACATCGCGCTCGTATTTCTGGGCCTCGGACTTGGCATGGCCGTGCCCTGGCTACTGGTCGCCGCCCGACCCGGCCTTCTGGTCGTGCTACCCCGCCCCGGCCCCTGGATGGGCCGCCTCAAACTGGTCCTTGCGCTTCTGCTCCTCGGTACCGCCGTCTGGCTGCTGTCGGTGCTGCACGCCGCCGCCGGGCTCATACCGACCGTGCTCGCCGCCGGACTGAGCGGGCTCGCGGTTCTCGCCTTCGCGGTCCGGAGGCCTGAACGGGCAATCCCGTCAGCACGGGCCGCCGGTGTTGTCGCGGTATTCTTGGCCGTCCTGGTTCCGGCCTTGGTCGAGCGCGGGCCACCCGGCGAGGCCACCCGTGCGGGAGACCCGCTGTGGCTGCCATTGGACCCCGCGGCGGTGCCCGGAATGGCCGCGGATCGGGTCGTACTGGTGGACGTGACCGCCGAATGGTGCGTGACCTGCGTCGTCAACAAGCGCTTGGTGCTCGATCGCCCGCCGGTGCGCCGTCTTTTGGAGGCCGGCGAGGTCGTGGGTCTGCGCGGCGACTGGACCCTCCCCAACCCCGCCATCGCCGCGTACCTGGCGAACCACCAGCGCCTGGGTATTCCGTTCAACGCAGTGTACGGCCCGGCCCTGCCGAATGGCGAGGTGCTGCCAGAACTGCTGAGCCCAAATGCGGTGGTCGAGGCCGTCGAACGCGCCAAACGGACCGAGGTCAGGTAACCTGCAGTCCGCTGCTCCAGGGGCCATCGGGTCGCTCGCAGCCGCATGCCACCACTCCAACCCGGGAGGCTCCGATAGCCATTTCCACCGGTGATTCCATTCCCGCCGCCACCCTCCGCCGTCTCAGCGCAGACGGTATGGAAGAAGTTTCTACGACCGCGTTCTTCGGCGACCGCAAAGTGGTCCTGTTCTCAGTACCGGGCGCATTCACGCCCACCTGTTCTGCGCAGCACCTCCCGGGCTTCGTGCAGAACGCCGATGCGATCAAGGCGAAGGGCGTCGACGAGATCATCTGCATCGCCGTCAACGATGCGTTCGTGATGGACGCCTGGGGCAAGAGCCAGAACACCGGCGCTTCCGTGACGCTGCTCTCCGACGGAAACGGCGAGTTCACGCAGGCGCTCGGTCTGGGGCTGGACGGCACCGGCTTCGGCCTCGGCCAGCGTGGACAGCGGTTCGCGATGGTGGTGGAGAACGGCACGGTCACCCACCTGGCCGTCGAGGAGCCGGGCGCGTTCGAAGTATCGAGCGCCGAGAGGATCCTGGCCGCCCTCTGATGCCGCGCGGCGCCGTGCGGCCTGCCGGGGATTGCTGCCGATGAGCGAGACTTCCGCACAACCCCCCGAGCGCGAAGCCATGGAGTTCGACGTGGTGATCGTTGGCGCCGGGCCCGCCGGCCTGGCGGCCGCCATCCGGCTTCGCCAGCTGGCCGACGAAACCGGCCGGGACATCTCGGTGTGCGTCGTGGAGAAGGGCCCCGAAGTCGGTGCCCACACGCTGTCGGGGGCCATCCTGGACCCGCGCGGTCTCGATGAACTGCTTCCCGACTGGCGAACCCTCGACGCGCCGGTTCGGACGCAGGTCCGGGAGGAACGCCTGCTCTTCCTCGGGGCGAAGCGCAGCTTCGCCTGGCCGCACGCCCTGCTGCCGCCCGCCATGCGGAACGAGGGAAACTACGTCATCAGTCTCGGCAACCTCTGCCGCTGGCTCGCCGGACGGGCCGAGGACCTGGGCGCTGCTGTCTTCCCCGGCTTTGCGGCGACCGAACTGCTCATGGACGGCGAACGAGTGTCGGGAGTTGCGACGGGTGACATGGGGCTGGCCGAGGACGGCGCACGGGGCCCTGCGTGGCAGCCGGGGGTCGAGCTCCGCGCCACCTTCACGCTGCTGGCGGAGGGCTGCCGCGGGAGCCTCGGCAAGCAGGCCATTCGCCGCTTCAACCTCGATCGGGACAGTGAGCACCAGACGTACGGACTCGGCCTCAAGGAACTGTGGGAAATTGCGCCCGAGCGCCACCAGCCGGGCCTCGTCCTCCACAGCGCCGGCTGGCCGTTACCCGCCGACACCTACGGCGGGTCGTTCCTCTACCACTTGGGGGACTGCCAGGTAGCCGTCGGCTTCGTGGTCGGGCTCGACTATCCGAATCCACACCTCAGCCCGTTTGACGAGTTCCAGCGGTTCAAGACCCATCCCGCGATCCGGCCGACGTTCGAGGGCGGCCGGCGCATCGCGTATGGCGCCCGCGCCCTCAACGAGGGCGGGCCGCAGAGTCTGCCCCGGCTGGTATTTCCGGGCGGCGCGCTACTCGGCTGCGATGCCGGCACCCTGAACGTTCCCCGCCTCAAGGGCACCCACACGGCCATCAAGTCGGGCTCGTGCGCCGCCGAGGCGGTTGCCCGGGCCCTGGCCGACGGCGGCGCCGAGTGCAGTGCCTACGATGCGGAGTTCCGGGCATCCTGGGCGTACCGTGAATTGCTGCAGGGTCGGAACGTGCGCCCGGGATTTCGCTACGGGCGGTTCTGGGGAACGGTCCATGCCGGCATCGACCAGATCCTGCTCCGAGGCAGGGCGCCGTGGACCCTCCACCACGGTGAACCAGACCACGCCAGCCTGGACGATGCCGCCGCGGCGTCACCGATCACCTACCCGAAACCCGATGGTGAGATCACGTTTGATCGCCTGACCAACGTGGCGTTTTCCGGAACCAACCACGAAGAAGGCCAGCCGTGCCACCTGCAGCTGGCTGATACGGAGGTTCCGCTGAACGTGAACCTCGCCCGTTACGACGGGCCGGAGCAGCGGTACTGTCCGGCGGGTGTCTATGAGTTTGTGGTCGAGGAGGGCGCGCAACGACTGCGGATCAACGCACCCAACTGCCTGCACTGCAAGGCCTGCGATATCAAGGATCCGACTCAGAACATCACCTGGGTTCCGCCACAAGGTGGCGAAGGCCCCCGCTATCCCAACATGTGAATTTGCCCATGCGCACCTTTGCTGTGTCCTTCTTGCTGGCCGGGCTCGCGCTGTTCGGTACCGCTGATTCGATCGCGGACGAACGTCTCGCCACCATCCGCCTGCCCGAGGGTTTCGTCATCGAGGCATTCGCCGAGGTTCCCAACGCGCGGCAGATGGCCTGGGGCGCGCAAGGCACGCTCTTCGTCGGCACCCGCCTGGATGGACGGGTGTTTGCGGTGTCTGACGACGATGGCGACGGGCGGGGGGAACGGGTGCGTGTGGTTGCATCAGGACTCCTGATGCCAAGCGGGGTTGCTTTCCGCGACGGCGCACTCTTCGTAGGCGCCGTCAGCACGATCCTGCGTTTTGACGATATCGAGGCCAGGCTGGACGACCCGCCGCCCCCCGTCACCGTCACGGACCGGCTTCCCACCGACCAGCACCACGGCTGGAAGGTGCTGGGGTTTGGGCCGGACGGGCGCCTCTACGCTCCGGTCGGCGCGCCCTGCAACGTCTGCCGGGTCGACGGTTACTACGGCAGCGTGCTCCGGATGCGCCCCGATGGCTCCGAGATCGAGGTCTACGCGCGGGGGGTCCGCAACTCGGTCGGGCTCGCGTGGCATCCGGTCACCGGCGAGCTTTGGTTCACCGACAACGGCCGCGACCATCTGGGCGATGACCTCCCGCCCGGCGAACTGAACCTGGCCGACGGGCCGGGCCGCCACTACGGTTTTCCGTTCTGTCACGCCGGCACGCTCCGAGATCCCAACCTGGGAGGCGACGGGGAATGCGCCGACTCGGAGCCGCCCGCGCAGAGCCTGGGCCCCCACGTGGCGCCGCTCGGCCTTGCCATTCATTCGGGCACCGGGGTGCCTGACAGCTACCGTGGCGCGGTGTTCATTGCCGAACACGGGTCCTGGAACCGGACACGAAAGATCGGCTACCGAATCACCGTCGTTCGGCTTGCCGACGATCACCGGACCGCGCTGGGCTACGAAACGTTCGCCGACGGATGGCTCAAGTACGAGCGGGCTTGGGGACGTCCGGCCGATGTGCTTGAGGCGCCGGACGGTTCCCTCATGATTGCCGACGACCGGGCCGGCATGATCTATCGAATTCGGTACGTCGGCGAAGGACCCGACGTGGGCGGCGGCTGAGCGCGCCTACTCGCTTTCGACCCGCGTGCCGTCGGGATAGGTCGTCACGGTCCGGCCTTGCGCCGCACCGTTCTCGAAGATCGCTTCGAGCTTCACACCGTTCGCGTAGGTCAGAATCCCGGGACCATGGAAGGTGCCGTTTTCGAATCCGCCTTCGTACCGGGTGCCGTCCGGATACACGAGCACGCCCTGTCCAGTCTGCTGTCCGCCTGAGATCCCACCCTCGTACCGGGTACCGTCCGCGTAGAGGACCGTAGCTGATCCCTCAAGGCGGTCGCCGTTCTCGTACGTCCCGGCAAACTTGCTTCCATTGGGGTGTGTGTACGTACCCTCACCGTGGAACCGGTTGTTCCGGAAGGCACCTTCGTAGGTCGCACCGTCCGCAAACCGGTAGACGCCGTGCCCCTCGCGGCGGCCGTCGACGAACTCGCCCTCGTAGGTAGTCCCGTCGGCAAACCGGAACACGCCCTGCCCTTCGCGCTGGCCGTCGACGAACGTGCCTTCATACGTCGCGCCGTCAGAAAGCGTCAGCTTGCCGACACCGGACATGGTGCCCGCGACGAAGTCCCCCTCATAGGCGCCGCCGAGGGCGAACGTCAGCGTACCGGGGCCGGTCATGGCGTTGTCCACGAATGCACCGACGTAGATGTTGCCGTTGGCAAACGTCAGCGTACCGGCACCGTGCCGGCGGCCGTTCTCGTACGTCCCCGAGTAGGTCTCGACCTCCGGGTGCGTGTACGTGCCCGCACCGTGGAACTGGTTGTCGCGGAATGCGCCCTCGTAGGTTCGGCCATCGACAAACCGGTACACGCCCTCACCCGTGCGCTGCCCGGCCAGGAAGTCCCCCTCGTACACGTCGCCACTCTGAAAAGCCAAGGTACCTGCTCCGGCCGGTTGGCCATCGACGAAGCCGCCTTCGTACCGGCTCCCGTCCGAGTACACCATCGTTCCGGTCCCGCTGCGGCGCTCCCCGCGTTCGTAGGTACCGGTGAAGCTGCTGCCGTCCGGGTGGGTGTACGTACCCTCGCCGTGGAACTGGTCTGCCTCGAACGCTCCTTCGTACCGCGCTCCGTCTGCGAACTCCAGCAGGCCCTGACCCGACCAGGTGCCGTCCCGAAAGTCCCCCTCATACCGCAAGCCGTCCGCTGCGCTGAGCACGCCTCGACCTTCCCGCCTAGCCGCAGCGAAGTCGCCCTCGTAGACATCGCCATTCGCAAACCGGAATACTCCCCGGCCGTCGGGCAGGCCGTCCACGAAATCACCCTCGTAGACATCGCCGTTCGCGAACGTAAGCGTTCCGGTGCCATTCATGATGCCGTCGCGGATGTCGCCCACGGAACGGCTACCGTCGGCATACACCAGTGTCCCCGAACCCTGCACCAGCGTGCCGTTCTCGTATGTTCCGGTGTATGCGCTCCCATTCGGGTGCGTGTACGTGCCCTCGCCGTGAAACTGATTGGCCACGAAGGCGCCCTCATAGGTCGCTCCGTCGGCAAACCGGAACACGCCTTGCCCGTCACGTCGGCCGTCGACGAACTCGCCTTCGTAGGTGCCGCCGGCGGCAAACGTCAGCGTGCCGGTGCCCGCCATGACGCCGGCAGCAAAAGTGCCGACGTAGACATTGCCATCGGCGAAGGTCAGCGTGCCGGTGCCGTGCCGGTGGCCGCTCTCGTACGCGCCCGAGTAGGTGACTCCGTCTGGTTCAACGTACGTGCCCTCGCCGTGGAACTGGTTGCCGCGGAACTCACCCTCGTACGTTCTGCCGTCGGTAAACCGCTGCACCCCCCGACCCTCCCGGCTGCCCGCCACGAAGTCGCCCTCGTACACGTCGCCGCCCTGGAACGTGAGTGTGCCGACCCCCGCTGGCTGGCCAGCCACGAACGGTCCCTCGTACACGTCACCGCGCGCGAACGTGAGCTTGCCAGTGCCGGTTCTCTGGCCGGCCACGAACTCACCTTCATAGACATCGCCGCTCTGAAACGTGAGCTTGCCGACCCCCGCCGGCCGGCCGGTCACGAACGGCCCTTCGTACACGTCACCGCGCTGGTACGTCAGCCTGCCGACCCCCGCCGGCTGACCATCCACGAACTCCCCCTCGTACACGTCGCCGCCCTGGAACGTGAGCTTGCCGACGCCGGCCCACTGACCATCCACGAACTCCCCTTCATAGAGGCTCCCGTCCGCGTACACCCGTGTCCCCGAGCCGCTGCGTCGCTCTCCACGTTCGTAGGTGCCGCTGAAGCTGCTGCCGTCCGGGTGCGTGTACGTGCCCTCGCCGTGGAACTGGTCGTCCTCGAACGCCCCCTCGTACCGCGTCCCCTCCGCGAACTCCAGCACGCCCTGACCCCACCGCGCACCAGCCTGGAACTCGCCCTCGTACCGGGAGCCGTCGGCAAACCGGAACACCCCTCGGCCGTCGGGCCGGCCAGCCGCAAAGCCGCCCTCGTAGAGATCGCCGTTCGCGTACACGAGCGCGCCGGTTCCGGACATCTCGCCGTCGACGAACGTGCCCTCATATTCATTGCCGTTCGCGAACGTGAGCTTCCCCGAACCATGCATGACGCCGGCGCGGATCTCGCCGACGTAATGGCTTCCGTCCGCAAAGCGCATCTCGCCCTGCCGCTCGGCATCGGGGACCGGTGCCGGATCCGAAGGGGAGGGCGCCTCAACTTCCTCGTTCGTGTCTTGAGCGTGCGCCGGCAGCGCGCCCACGGCTCCGAAAAGCACAAGCAGGGCACCAAGGATGTGTGCAGCGAGCGCAGGCATGCGCCGGAGTGTAGCCGATGCGGGAAGTCTTCCGGCCGGCTCCGTCAGGCTACCGCAATCCGGGTCTCGGCCTGGGCCCAAGTCCCCGAGGTCGGCGGGCATGTACTCCGTTCCCAGTTGGCAGGCTCGGAGAAAATCGCGGTCAGAAGCCGGCGATTCAACTCGTGCCCACCCCGCACGAAGGTCACCCGCCCGAGCAGCGGCGCCCCCGCAAGATAGAGGTCGCCGACGCAATCGAGCACCTTGTGCCGAATGAACTCGTCGGGGTAGCGAAGCCCCCCCTTCGCGTCGACACGCATGCCATCGACCTGGATCACGTTCCCCGGGTTCCCGCCCAGCCCGAGTCCCTGGCTGAGCAGGGTTTCCGCATCCGCGGGCGTACAGAAGGTCCGGGCGGGGGAAATCTCATCCCTGAATCGTGATCCCTCAAGCGTGAATTCGTAACTTTGCCGACCGATTGCCGTGTCCGGGTAATCAATGGTTCCGCGCACCACGAACGCCTCAGCGGGTTCCATCTGTACGGAGCCCATGCCGTTGTCCAC
This sequence comes from Alphaproteobacteria bacterium, assembly GCA_021296265.1. GTDB lineage: Bacteria > Pseudomonadota > Alphaproteobacteria > TMED109 > TMED109 > VXPW01. The sequence continues at coordinate 94,778 of JAGWAT010000009.1, forward strand.
GCGCACCGGCCGACGAACCCGGATCCAGGACCTCAGACGGTCCTGTGCCACCACTCCGGCTTCCTCGAGCGGGCCCACGAGGCCAACGGCCGAACCATCCAGAATCGGCACTTCGCGTCCGTTGAGTTCCACCCGGGCATTGTCGATGCCCAGTCCAGCAAACGTGGCCAGCAGATGCTCAACGGTCCAGATCGATGCGCCGTTGCCAGCGCCGAGCATCATCGTCCGACGCCTGGCATCGGTGACCCGCCCCCACTGTGCAGGAACTTCCGGCGACCCGGGCAGATCCGTCCGCACCAGGACGATGCCGGTGCCAGCGGACGCCGGATGGATCGTCATCGCCACCGGTTCACCGGTGAATAGCCCAAGGTCGTGGAACGTCACGGGTCTGGCAACGGTGTGTTCAAGTGCGCGCATCGGCGATCCCGGCATCATCAACAATACGAGCTCCAAGCCCGTAAGCGGCGGTACAGTGCCTGGCCGAGGAACGCCGCATCCCGCTGGCGAAGCGGTTCCACGGACGCCAGACGCGACGCAGCCGGAGCCAATGTATCGCCGGGGCGCCGGATCGGCCAATCAACAATCATTTCAATTGTTGCAGTGTCTCGAACATTCCAGTCGGGGAAAGCGAAGCAAGATGGAACGGGTGCCGGTGATCGAACCATGCGGACGCATGCTGTACACGGGCAAAGTTGCCCGCCCCTTCCCCGCCGTGGCCGTCCACCGGATCAGCGCAGGGGACGGAATGGGGCTTCCCTGCGGCGGCGAGGTTCGAACAAGGTGATGGGCCCCCAACGTATCCCCCATCGCAACCGCCCGTCCTTCTCCAGCAGCCGTCAATCTCCGCGTGTCCAGCCGCAGGAATTATCGCGCCATCGTGCCGGCGCGAACCCGCGTGGCACTCCTGCGGGATGCCATCCCGTCGCGGAAGCGGTAGAACACGCATCTGCCGCGGCCCCGCCGGACCGCCACTTGCAGCGGCAATGCATCGGCCCGGTGATGTCCGGGCACCCGTTGGCTCAGGTCCGCACGTGCACCTCCGCAGGGAATTCCCATGAACCATATCGAGACCATTGATCCTGCTGTCGTCGAGGCCAGCCGTCGCGCCACCGGAGACACGCCCCCCATTGATTTCCGCACCCTCGTCGATGCGCCGGTTGCCGACATTCGCGCCGCCTACGACGCGACATGTGTCTATTGGAATGCGACTCCACCAGCGATTGCGGCCGTCACGGAAATTGCACTGGAAGGACCTTACGGCGAACTGCGCGCGCGCATCTACCGGCCGTCCGAGGCGACGCTGCCTGGCCTCCTCTATTTCCACGGCGGCGGCTTCATGCTCGGGAGCATCGAGACGCACGACACCATGTGCCGCCTGCTGGCCCGTGAGTCGCGTGCCGCCGTGGTCTCCGTGGACTACCGCCTAGCGCCGGAGCACCGGTTTCCGGTCGCCGTGGAGGAATGCTTGTTTGCCTGCGATTGGCTGGTCGAACACGGCGCGGAGATTGGCGTGGACACCGCCCGGCTCGCGGTTGGCGGCGACAGCGCTGGGGCCAACCTCGCCCTAACCGTCCTCAACGAGCGGCGGATACCGCTCCGTGCGGGAATCCTGTTTTACGGCTGTTACGGGCATCTGCCGGAACTCGGCTATCCCCTTGGCGCGGCCGCAAAGGCCTACGGCGACGGGCGCTACGGTCTCGGCCTCGACATCATGCGACGGTTCTACGCCGACTACCTGCGCGATGATGCCGACGGTCACGATCCCCGATTCTGTTCGCTGCGCAGCGACGTTCGCGGCCTGCCCCCGGTCCTGCTGACGGCCGCGGCGCTCGATCCGCTACGCGACGACGCAGAGGCCTTCCGGCTGCACTTGGAGGCCGCAAGCGTTCCGCATCGCTACATCCTGTACCCCGGCATGCCGCACGGCTTCCTCAAGCTCGCGCCCGAAGTGGACGCCGCCCGGCAGGGACTCCGCGATGCGGCCGCCTATCTGCAGGAGCACTGGGAGCACTGAAGCCCGGCCCAAGCATTGACAGCCGGGCCCCCGCTGACGACGCTCCGTGGTAATAATGTGATCGGTCGGCGCCGAACCGGAGAGGTCCTGCGGCGGGACGGCGGCCGCCGGTTTGCCAGTGCGCCCCGACCAAGGAGAAGCCGTTGAGCGATCTGCTGCGCGAGATCGATGAGGATCTTCGCATTGAACGGTTGCGTCGCCTCGGACGCCGCTACGGTCCAGCGGCGGCAGGGGCCGCCGGGTTTGTCGCCCTCGCGATCGGTGGCTGGTTTCTGTGGCAAAACCATCTCGACGAGCGGCGGGCTGAAGACGCGGACCGCTATGCAGCCGCGATCGCGGCCCTCGAGGCCGGCAACACCGGCCTGGGCATCTCCGATCTCGCCGACCTGACCCGTGAAGCCGAGCCGGGGTACGCGCTGCTTGCCAAGCTCTCGGAAGCGGCGGCTCTCACCGCCAGCGGCGATCCGGCTGCGGCCATCAGCCTCTACGACACCGTCGCGCGTGACGACGCGGCCCCGGCCCACTTCCGGGCGGTTGCCGATCTGCACGTAGCATTCCTCCTGCTGGATCAGGGCGCAGCCGCGACCATCCGCGAACGCATCGCCTGGCTCCTGGCCGATCCGACCGGGCCCTGGTACCCGCTGGCTCGTGAAGTCAGCGCCCATCTCGCCTACCGGGAATCCGAGATCGACACGGCGAAATCCGAATTCCAGGAGCTGGCCACCGACGCCAACGTGCCGAATGGCGTGCGTGTCCGCGCGCGGCGGATGCTGCTGCTGTGGCCCGACGTGGAGGGCTGATGCACGTCGTCGCCCTCTCGGTCGCGGCACTGGTTCTCGCCGGATGTACCTCCTGGTTCGGGGCGGACGACGACCCGCCACTGCCCGGGGAACGGGTCTCGATCCTGGCTCTCGAGGAGCGCCTGGTCCCGGCCGACGACACCGACGACCCGGTCGTCCTCACGGAGCCCGTGGCCGCCGCCTGGCCGCAGCAGGACGCGAACGCTGACAACCGGCCGCCCCATGCGGCGTACTCGGGCGCTCTCGCCGTCACCTGGAACGTGAATGTCGGCAGCGCCGAAACCCGAACCTCGCGCGTGCTGGGCCAGCCCGTGGTCGGCGACGGCCGCCTCTATTTCCTTGACGCCGACGGCCGGGTGTTCGCGCTGGCGCTGGAAAACCGGCGAACTGTCTGGACCCGGTCCGTCCGGCCCCAGGGAGAAGACGACGGACGCGGCGTCGGCGGCGGCGTGGCGCTGGACAGCGACACCCTGTTCGTGACCACGGCGTACGGCGATGTGCTGGCGCTCGACGCCGCAACCGGGGATGTGCGGTGGCGGCGCGGTTACGGCATTCCGTTCCGCGCGGCGCCAACCGTGCAGGGAGCGCGGGTGTACGCCGGCCTTCTGACCGACCAGACCGTGGCTCTCCAACGCGCGGATGGCAGCGAAATCTGGCTGCATGACGGCGCATTCAAGCAGGGGCCATCGCTTCTGAACGCGCTGCCTGCCGCCGCCAACGACGATGTCGTGATCGCCCCATATTCCACGGGCGAAATCGTCGCCCTTCGGGCCGACAATGGCCGGGAGGCCTGGCGGGTACCGCTGGTGGAAGCCTTCCAGGGAGCTGTGCAGATCGAGATCGAGGATGTCGCCGGCGGCCCCGTCATCGATGCCGGCTCCGTCATTGCCGGCGGCGCCACCGGGCTGCTCGGCAGCTTCGACCTGCAGACCGGAGCGCTGCAGTGGCGCGTCCCGCTGTCGGTCGCGCACACCCCGCGCGTGACCGGGGAATGGCTGTATGCCCTGACCACGGACGGGGAGGCGGTGTGTCTGCGGCGAAGCACCGGCAACGCGCGCTGGCGCACGAATCTCGCAGATGTCCTCGGAGTCGACGACGACGATAACGAACTCTCGTGGTCCGGCCTGATCGTCGCCGGCGGGACCGTCATCGTCGCCGGATCCCAGCGATTGGTGAGCCTCGACCCCTCGGACGGTTCCGTGGTCCACACCGCTGCCCTTCAGGGCAACCCGGCGAGCGCACCGATCGCGGCCGGCGGCACCCTGTATGTGCTGACCCGCGAGGGTGCGATCGTCGCGCTGAACTGAGGGCGGTAGTCCATGCAGTTGCGGGTGGCGATCGTTGGCCGCCCCAACGTCGGCAAATCGACGCTGTTCAATCGCTTGGCCGGCCGGCGCGCGGCCCTCGTTGATCCGATGCCCGGCATGACGCGGGACCTCAACGTTTCGTCCGGACAAGTCGGCGTCGGGGACATCCAGATCGTTGACACGCCTGGTCTCGAAGAAGCGGATGCCGACACACTGGCCGCCCGAATGACCAGGGCCAGCGAGCAGGCTCTCTCTGAAGCCGATCTGGTCCTGTTCATGATCGACGGTCGGGACGGCGTGACCCCGGTCGACCGAGTGTACGCGCGGCTGGCGCGGGTGCATGCCCGCGACGTGACTCTTCTGGTCAACAAGTGTGACAGCCCCGCCCTCGCCGCGCAGGCGGTCGAAGGGTTCGAGCTGGGGCTCGGCGAGCCAATTCCGATCTCCGCGGAGCACGGCCTTGGGATCGGTGACATCGAAGCGGTGGTCGCCGCCCGACAGTCCGCGGAAGCGGCGGTCGACGCGGACGTCCCGGACCCGGCCCGACCGGTTTCCATCGCCGTCATCGGGCGCCCCAACAGCGGCAAGTCCACGCTCACCAACCGGCTGCTGGGCGAGGAGCGGATGCTGACCGGGCCGGAACCCGGGATCACGCGCGATTCACTCGGCCACGCCTGGACCTGGCGCGGCCGCCAAGTCGAGCTTGTCGATACCGCCGGGCTGCGGCGCAGCAGCCGAATAGACTCGCGCCCCGAGGCCGCTTCCGCCGAGGCCACGCGGCGGGCACTTCGCTTCGCCGAAGTGGCCGTGCTCATGCTCGACTGCAGCGAGGCGCTGGTCGACCAGGACCTTGCCATCGCCGCGGAGGTGGTAAAGGAAGGACGCGCCCTGGTGGTGGCCGCCAACAAGTGGGACCTGGTCCGGCGACCCGCCCCGATGAGCCGGGCACTGACGCAGCGGCTTGACGAGACGTTGCCGCAGGCCCGCGGTGTCCCCTGTGTCCCGCTCTCCGCCCTGACCGGCCACGGAACCAGCCGTCTCATGCAAGCGGTCTTTACCGTCCACCTACGATGGAATCGCCGCGTTCCGACGCCTTCCCTTAACCGCTGGCTGCGCGATCAAATCGATTCCCACCAGCCTCCCCGGGCGGGCGGGCGCGCCCAACGCCTCCGTTTCATCACGCAGGTCAATGTCCGCCCGCCTACGTTCGCGCTGTTTGCCAACCACCCCAAGGGATTGCCCCGGAGCTATGTCCGCTACCTCGCCAACGGTCTTCGCGACACCTTCGACCTTGACGGCGTGCCGCTGCGCATCATGGTGCGCAAGGGCGACAATCCTTACGCGGGCAGATCCGCCAACTGACCCGCAGGCAAACGGCTGCGCGAACCGTACCACGACCGCGGAAACGCCTCCGGCCCGAGTTCGGCCCTTCCTGTCCTATGGAGGGCCTGGCCCGGACGCTGCCGGCGCATCACCGATGCTACCGTCCGGAAGGGCCGGGCACTACACCCGCCCGTCAGTCGCCGCCCGCTGCCTCCTGTCCGGTGTACCGGCGACCGATGGCGGCGACCTCTTCGGTGGTGGCGCCAATTTTCACCCCGGCATCGATGAGCGCAACAACGTCGTCGCGCTGCATGACGTCGAGGAACGCGATCCCTGTCCGGTCACAGGCGGTCTTGACCCGATCCCTCGCTGCCAGCATGGTCGGCGGATAGGGTGGGTCGTGCGCCTCCCGGTAGCCGTGGGACATGCCCATGTCCCCGGGACCCCATTCCGCGAAGGCAATTCCGGGCACGGCGATGCTGGCCTCCGCCTTGCCCAGCGCGCGGCGGTTCTCGATCTTCAGGCCCAGCATCAGCTCCCCCCTCGGATTGAGCGGCCAGACATCGGCGTGTTCCAGATAGTCGGCCACCGTCATCCCCCAGATGTCCGCGGCAGTCTCCTGCCCCCCGGAACCCCGCCGCCCTGCTTCCAGGTGCTCTCCGACACCACGTTCGTGAAACGCATACCTCGCCCCCTCCACAAAGGCTGTCACAGCGTCCGGAACTTCCGCGTGACACAGCAGCAGGCCGTGTACTCCCGCTGCCAGCGCCTGCCGGATCATCCAGTGATTGGCGCGCACTGTCCGGGAGTCGCTACCGTCCGTCGGAAGCGTCACGATCACGGCCGGGGTCCGGTGACCGCGGTCGGTGGGGCCGCCGGCCACCAGTCCGCGCATGAATGCGTGCAGCCCGGGCATGTCGAAGGGCTGGTGTTCAAAATCGACGGTCAGATAGTCCGCCCACGTGCGGGCTAGGCGGACGCCGCTGGCGTGGGACAACTCGGTGACCACGTCGCAATACACCGGCTGACCCTGTTCTAGCAGTTCGATGGCCCGATTGATTCTGGGCATTGCGCGTTCCCGTGTTCCGCTAGGAGCACCATAAACGTCCTTGCGCTGACATGAACGCGGCGCGAACGACGCGCGGCGAGCGTCCGTCCGCGATGCTTCGTCGATCCGCAAACCCACTGACGGCTGCGGCCAGCGGGCTCGGCGCGCCGGATCCGCAGCGGCGGGGACGGTCGGTCTTCTCCAACGCCTGCAACGCGCATGCAAACCGAGTCTGCCGCAAGCCTGGACCCGAGCTTCCATCCCGGCGGGAGTCAGGTCCAGGCGTGGTCGACGAATGCGGGTCAGGCTTGATCGCACGCCTGGCTACGGTGCATCAGTAGGACATGGTCAGGACGGTTGTCACCGGCCCATCGCCCACGGACACCGACGCCGCTTCGAAGCTTGCGGGGCCGTTGTCGGAGGGCGGATCATTGGCAAACCCGAAGCCTTCGTGCGGGATTCCGAGCGCGTCGGCATCGAGGGCCGCATTGTCGTTCTCGTCATGGAAAGCGCTCAGCGCATACCGCCCGGCTGGAAGGTCGTGGAACACGAAGCGCATCGTGCCCTTGCGCGCCTCTTGCTGGAGGCCGGCAAACATGTCCTCCGCGTACGGAAAGCTGCTGGAATTGCGAGAATCGTGAACGGCAACGTAGATTCGGCCCGTGTCCGAGCGGACCCCGCGCACCTCGATGGCTAGTTCGGCGGCGGCGGCCGTCACCGACAGGCCGGTCAGAAACAGGAAGCCGGAGGTGGCGATTGTGACGAGTAGCATGCGAGGCATGGTCGATCTCTCCGAAAGACGTGATGATGGACGTCGCGGGTCCCTGCCCTTGGGCAATCCGCAAGGCCCATGCTGATGGCGCCCATCGGTGCCAGCAAATGGAACTTCGTGAATCGACACTCTTTTTCGGGAATGACGGGAAACCTGCAATTCACGCTTCGGGAATGGTTGTCCTGGCTGCGCCGGGCCAGCAAGTCGCGTGACTGCTCGGCGCGGTCGCGGTACTCGCCTATCTCGGCCCGTTCGACACTTGGGGTTCACTGTCCCTGTTCGACCGGGTGATGTTCTGGACGCTGGCTGCAGGCGCTAACTGGCTTTTCGGTATGTTCATCGGCGCCGGGGCGGTGGCCGCATTCGTGCGACGTGGCTGGCCAGCATGGGTTGGGATCATCGTCGCCGGGAGCGCGGTGGGAGGGGGTGCCGGGAACCGGCATCGTATGGCTGCTCATCGACCGGTTCATGGACCAGCCCATGGCGGGCGCCGGCGCCGTCATGTCCCTCTACTTCCAGGTCACGGGACTCCATGCGGTACTGAACGTACTCGTCACCAGTTTCATTATTCGGGACTGGCGGAGCCGAAACAGCCGAGACGGTCCGCTCCCGGAGGTGACTTCCGACCCGCCTGCCGATGCACCGTTCCTAAGGCGTCTGCCTGCCCGCCTCGGTCGCAACCTTTTGCACCTTCGCATGCAGGACCACTATGTCGAGGCCCACACTGACACCGGGAACGACCTGATTCTGCTTCGATTCCGGGACGCCCTGCGTGAAGTTGCGTCGCTCGATGGAGCGCAGGTCCACCGTTCGCACTGGGTGGCCCGCGCCGCGGTGGCCGGGATCGAACGCCGGGACGGCCGCATCGCGCTTCGGCTCGTGAACGGTAGCCGTGTTCCCGTCAGCCGATCGTTCGCACCCGATCTGCGGGGGCGCGGTTGGATCTAGCCCGAACCCCCGTGTCCCGCCGGGACGCGCAGGCAAGTTGCGGGCGCGGCAGCCCACCTGTTGAAGCACGGCCCCGACGCTGGGCCAAGCCCCCAACCGGAGCAAACGGCGCGGTGCCCTCGTGGCGGATATCCGGCGGGCCGCGCCAACTGCTCAGCTGCGTGCTTTGGGCTGCCAGGTCCCCGTCTTGATCAGTTCGTCGGTGAGGCGGTCGAGCGCGCGCTTGAAAAGATCGAGCGCCTCGTCCACCTCGGCCTCGGTGATGACCAGCGGTGGCGAGAACGACACAGCGTCGCCGAGCGGTAGTGAGCGGATGATGAGCCCCTCCTCCATCGCATATTTGCCGAGCGTGGGGCCCACAAGCAGGTCGGGGTCGAACGGTTTCTTGGACTCCCGGTCCTCGACCAACTCGACTGCCGCCAGCAGGGCTTCACCGCGCACCTCGCCGACGAGCGGATGATCCTGGGCAACCTCGCGCAGCCGCCTCTGGAAATAGGCGCCGACGTCGGCGCACTGCGCGGGCAGGTCCAGCCGTTCCATGATGTCCAGGTTGGCCATGGCTGCAGCGGCCGCCACGGGATGCGCGCCGTACGTGTAGCCGTGCGCGAAGTTGCTGACGCCAGGCGGCCCTTCCTTGATGACCTGCCAGATCTCTTCAGAGATGATGCTGCCCGACATGGGCACGTAGCCGCTCGTAAGCCCCTTGGCGATGGTCATGATGTCGGGCTCGATGTCGTAGGTCTCTGATCCGAACCAGTTGCCCGTCCGACCAAAGCCGGTGATCACCTCGTCGGCAATCATGAACACGTCGTACTTGCGCAGGACCTTCTGGATTTCCGGGAAGTAACCTTCCGGTGGAGCGATCACTCCGCCGGCCCCCATCACCGGCTCTGCGATGAACGCCGCCACCGTGTCCGGCCCCTCCTCGAGAATCATCTCCTCCAGCTTCTTCGCGCACCATCCGGAAAAGTCACGCTCGCTCATCCCGGGCTCGGCATGGCGCCAATAGTGCGGAGTCTCGGTATGGCGGACCATCGGCAGCGGCAGGTTGAATGCCGTGTGCACGGCGGGCAAACCGGTCAGGCTCGCCGTCGCGACCGTGACGCCGTGATAGCCGCGCCGGCGGGAGATGATTTTCTGCTTCTCAGGCCTGCCGAGCAGATTGTTGTAGTACCAGACCAGCTTGACGTTGGTGTCGTTGGCATCCGAGCCCGAGTTGCCGAACATGACCTTGCTCATGTTGTCGGGCACGAGGCGGAGGACGCGGTCAGCCAAACGAATTGGCGCCTCGGTCCCCATGGAAAAGAAGCTGTGGTAGTAGGCCAGGTCTTCGGCCTGCTTGGCGATCGCCTCGACGACCTCCTGGTGCCCCCAGCCGATATTGACGCACCAGAGGCCTGCCACGGCGTCAATGTATTGCTTGCCCGCCGCATTGGTAAGCCGCACGCCATGTCCCGACACGATGATGTCCGGCCCGGTTTCGAGATGCGACTTGAGCGCCGTGTAGGGATGCAGAAAGCTCTGCTTGTCCATCTCCTCGAGAGAGAGATTGTGGTCCTGCTTGATGTCCATCTCCGAATCCCCCGTTGCGATCGCTCGTCGGCCGGCCGCCCCAGCGGGCCATCTGGCCGCCGGACGAGGCGAACCGCGCGCTTATCGCCGTTTCCGGTCACCTTGACCGGTCGCGGCCCGGCGCGCCGCCCAATCATAGACAGCCGGCCGCAACTCGAAGCTTGCCGCTGATCCGGCGTTCCATTCGCCGCGGCTTGCGCCCCGCGGCCAAATCCGCGAGAACAACGCGTTCCGCAGGCATGCACGGACCGACTGGACGCATGAATAGCCACCTCTTCTCACCCATCACGCTCCGCGAACTGGAACTCGCAAACCGGATCGTCGTCTCGCCCATGTGCCAGTACCAGGCCGTCGACGGCGCGGCCCAAGACTGGCACCTGATGAATCTTGGCCAGTACGCCATGGGCGCAGCCGGACTGGTGTTCACGGAGGCCACCCACGTCGCACCGGAGGCGCGGATCACGCATCGTTGCCTCGGTCTCTGGTCGGACGAAACCGAGGCGGCGCTCGCCAGGGTCGTGGATTTCTGCCGGGAGCACGGGGTCACCGCACTCGGCGTCCAATTGGCCCACGCTGGCCGCAAGGCATCTTGCGATCCACCTCTGGCCGGCGGCAAACCTCTGGAGCCAGGGCACGGGGCGTGGACCACACTGGCGCCCTCCGCCCTTCCCTATGACGAGGGCTGGCACGTCCCGAGGGCCCTGGACCTCGACGGTATTGCCCGCATCAAGCAGCAGTTCGTCGACGCGGCGCAGCGCGCGGCTCGGCTGGGTTTCGACGTCGCGGAGGTGCACGCCGCCCACGGTTATCTGCTGTCGGAGTTCCTGTCGCCCCTCTCCAACCGGCGCGAAGACGCCTATGGCGGCAGCCGGGAGAATCGCTTGCGCCTCCTGTTGGAGATCTTCGAGGCCGTGCGTGCCGTCTGGCCACGGGCCCGCCCGCTCGGCGTGCGAATCTCCGCCAGCGAGTGGGTCGACGGGGGCTGGGACGTCGAGGACAGCGTCGTACTCGCCCACGAACTGCGGGCTGCGGGCTGCGACTTTCTGGATGTCTCCTCGGGCGGTAACCATCCTGGGCAGGCGATCCCGATCGGCCCGGGCTATCAGGTCCCCTTCGCCGAGCGCATCAAGGCGGAGACCGGCATTGCCACCATGGCTGTCGGCATGATTACCGAGCCGCGGCAGGCTGAGGACATCATCGCCTCGGGCAGGGCGGACCTCGTCGCATTGGCGCGCGGCATGATGTTCGACCCTCGTTGGGCCTGGCGCGCCGCAATTGCGTTGGGCGCCGACACCGCCTACGCCGAGCAGTACTCGCGCTGCCATCCCTCGGGTCGACCCCAGGTCTTCCCGGCCCGATCGGCCGTCAGCTAACGCAGAGGAGCCGCGGGCATCGCGGCGATCAGCGGATCCTTGCGTCCGGACGACCGAGCCTGACCGGGCGAGGCGATCCAGCCCTGATCGGCCCGCCACCGGGTCCATGGTGGTCGACAGCACCGCAGGCGTCCCGCTCGGCGTCGACATCACGTCCGCCGCCTGATCGCGGGCGCCTAAGCAGCCGCATCCGCGCGCAGGGTCCGGCTACCTGGAATCCGCACACTCCGGCCCCGCCACAAGAGTGGTTGGGCGGTCGCTCCCGACCGTCCAACCTCGAAAGCGGACCCCCCAGAAGGGCATCCGATCTCGTTTGCCAACGGGGATGCGCCCTTGACTACCGACGGTGCACAGTGGCTAATATGTTAAGTTCAATACGTTATGCGTCGAGCTAGCAGTCGGACGATGCGTCATCTCTACGAATGCCAGTCGACACCGCGAAGCCGGTTTATGTATCAGGCACCGTCGACGGATGGTCGGTCAAGTCAGAACTAGTGCCACGACCATCTCGCCCACTGGCCCCGCATTGCCGACAAGTCTTGCCGATAGCACACTTCCCGGCGCCCGACATCCCCCCGCCGAAACGAGAGAGCGATGCCTGAGACACCCCTGCTCGATACCATCATGAAGCCGAGCGATCTCAGGGCCCTGGAGCCGAATCAACTGCGGCAGGTCGCCGACGAACTCAGGGCCGAAACGATCGATGCGGTGTCCGTGACCGGCGGGCATCTCGGCGCAGGTCTGGGCGTGGTCGAACTCACTGTAGCGCTGCACTACCTGTTCGACACGCCGGCGGATCGCATCATCTGGGATGTGGGGCATCAGGTGTACCCGCACAAGATCCTGACTGGCCGCCGCGGGCGCATTCGTACCCTCCGCCAGGGCGGAGGGCTGTCCGGTTTCACCAAGCGGTCCGAAAGCGAGTACGACCCGTTTGGAGCCGCGCACGCATCGACTTCCATTTCGTCCGCTCTCGGGTTTTCCGTCGCCCGCGACCTGCAGGGAAAGGACCACAAGGTGATCGCCGTGATCGGCGACGGCGCGATGACCGGCGGCATGGCCTTCGAGGGTCTGAACAACGCCGGCGCCATGGCCAACAAGCTGATCTTGATCCTCAATGACAACGAAATGTCGATTGCGCCACCGGTCGGTGCCCTGTCGGCCTATTTGTCGCGCCTGATTTCCTCCAAGTCATATCGCTCCCTGCGCGATTTCGGGCTGCAGATGTCGAAGCGGTTTCCGGACACGCTCCAGCGCTCGGCCCGACGGGCCGAGAGCTATGCGCGAAGCCTGCTGACCGGCGGTACCCTGTTCGAGCAGCTGGGCATGTTCTACGTCGGCCCGATCGACGGCCACAACCTCGACCATCTCATCCCCGTGTTGCGCAACGTGCGCGACGATAAAGCCCAAGGGCCCATTCTCGTTCATGTCGCCACCCAGAAGGGGAAGGGCTACGCACCGGCGGAGCACTCAGACGACAAGGGACACGGCGTCGGCAAGTTCGATGTGGCAAGCGGCGCGCCCAAGACCAGCACCGGCTCCAACACTCCTCCGAGCTACACGCGGGTGTTCGCGGACGCACTCATCGAGGAAGCCCACCGCGACGACCGGATCGTGGCCATCACGGCCGCGATGCCGTCCGGGACCGGCGTCGACCGCTTCGGAGAAGTCTTCCCAGACCGAACGTTTGACGTCGGTCTGTCCGAACAGCACGCCGTGACCTTCGCGGCCGGCCTCGCTGCGGAGGGGATGCGGCCCTTCGCCGCCATCTATTCGACCTTTCTGCAGCGGGCGTTTGACCAGATCGTGCACGACGTGGCGATTCAGCGCCTGCCGGTGCGATTCGCCATCGATCGGGCCGGATACGTGGGGGCGGACGGACAAACCCACTGCGGTGCCTTCGACATCGCCTACCTGGGGTGCCTTCCCGACGTCGTGCTCATGGCCGCGGCAGATGAAGCTGAGCTGGTCCACATGGTCACCACGGCGGTGACCATCGATGACCGGCCGTGCGCATTCCGGTACCCCCGCGGAAGCGGGGCCGGGGTGACGCTTCCGGAAACTCCTGAGGCGTTGCCCCTCGGCCGGGGCCGCATCGTCAGGGAAGGAACGAGGATCGCCCTGCTCTCGTACGGATCGCGTCTCCAGGACTGCCTGAAGGCAGCCGAAGAACTCGACTCCAACGGTCTCTCGACGACCGTCGCGGATGCCCGCTTCGCCAAGCCGCTCGACGAGGACCTGATCAAGCGACTCGCGGCCCACCACCAGGCGCTCGTCACGGTTGAGGAGGGATCGATCGGCGGATTTGCCTCCCAGGTGATGCACCTGCTCATCCGCGAGGGTGTGTTCGATTCCGGTCTGGCCTTCCGGCCGATGGTCATGCCCGATCGATTCCTTGACCATGATACGCCCGCAGCTCAGGTCCAGCGCGCCGGTTTGGACAGCGCACACATCGTCACCACCGTGCAGGACGCGCTCGGAAGCACGGGATAAGCGGCCGCCGACAGGCCGCAGATGCACCGCCCGCTCCGGATTGCAAATGAGTTGCATTCGCAGATAGATCCTGCTACCGTGAGGTCCGTCCAGACTGCGTAGCAGTCACCGACGGAGGGATGCACACCGCGATCTACCCGGATCGCAACAGCGCGACCAGGGAACCCGTTCGTCCGTTCGCCAATTCGGCGGCCGGCACCTCCTCACGAACGGGCTCCCTGGCGCCAACCCTCGAGGGGCGTACTTTCGGCCCTGCCCGCAACCCAGACCGGCTTGTCTCCCCGCGCTCCCCGGTGACAACTCCATGCCCCATTGCCTTCCCGGCGGAGACAGGTCGTACTGGCCCGGCCCGGTTGTCATGCGATGCAGCTGACCGCCGGAAGCCAACGATTCACCGACAGCCAGCCGCACGTCGATCGAGGCCCGGGAACCTGAGCCGCGGGCAGAAAAAACACGGCCCCCGGCGCCATCGGCGGGGGACCTCTTCTCTAGTTGCTTGCCTAGCCCTCGGCCAAGGCTGCGCCCGGGCGATTCCATTCGGTCGGAAGACCATAGAGCCGGGCGGCGTTCTCCCATAACACTTTCCGCTGGATCCGTTCAGGTACACCCACCATTTCGCGGGCGATGAACTCTTGGCTGTCCGGCCACACCCCGTCCGGGTGCGGGAAGTCCGACCCCCACATCACGTTGTCCTCACCGAGCACATCGATCAGGCGGAGCCCGATCGGGTCACTCTGGTAGGTCGCATAGCACTGGCGGTGCCAGTAGTCGGACGGTTTCATTTTGAGCTCAAGATCGTGGAACTGGTCCTCCCACTCGAGGTCCATATGTTCGAGCACGTACGGGATCCAGCCAATCCCGGCTTCCCCGATCACGAGTCGCAAGCCGGGATACCGCTCGAGCACACCGCCGTAGATCGCCTCCATCAGCTTGTCCGCCATCTTCAGCTGGAAGCCCGTAATGAAGGTGGCGAAGGCGGCCCGCCACTCCAGCCTCGTGAGACCTTCGGGGTCGGGCTGTTTCCCGCCGATGGTGTGGATGTGGACGGGCAGCCCGCTCGCGCCGACGGCTTCCCAGAGCGGGTTCCAGTGGTGATGGTAGAGCGGCTTCATGTCGAGGGTGTTCGCGATCTCCAGACCACGGACGGAACCAAGCCTCGTGACCCGCTCGACCTCGGCAACCGCCGCGTCGATGTCGTGGTTGGGAATGCACGCGATGCCGGCGAAACGCTCCGGGCTCGCCGCGCAGAAATCCGCGAGCCAAGCGTTGTAGATCCGCATGACCTCCGCCGCCGCTTCCGGGTCGTTCAACCGATTCGCAGCCCCCAGGATCCCGTAGAGAACTTCACCCCGCACTCCGTCCAGGTCCTGGTCCCGCACCCGGAGTGCGGGTTCCGTCAGGCGGCGGATTCCCTTCTCCCCGTCCTGGTAGAGCCCCTGAGCGGCCATTCGGTCGGAACGCTGAATCTCGCCGGGCACGTACTCTCTGCCCGCCGACCCCATTCCGTTCACGAGGCCAAAGTTGGCCCCACCCCTAGACACCCACATACCTCGTCCGCGCTTGTCCCGGTCCACGTACGGCATGCGGTCCTTGAGGCGCTGTGGCGCCCGTTCGGTAAAGAGGTCGGGCGGCAGCCAGATCAGGTCGATGTGGCAGTCCGCAGAGATCACTTTCCCCCGTACTTCCATTTGGCTCCCATCCCCGTGTTTACGTTCAAGTCGCGGCCGATTGACGCACCTGGACGTGCCCGTCCGCAGCCCGCGCCGCCGACCTTCAGTATTCCGCGATGTCGCCCGACCCCGTCATTTTTCGGGGTACCAACCGACGCCGCAATGTGCGGCAATGCGCCAGGCTGGCAGCCGGAATGATACACCGGTTCTATATCAGCTACTTAGCGCCGGCAGTGCGCCGATAGGTGTAGATTCCTGCGAGCACGATCAGGCCTGCGCCAGCCAGGGTGTTGAGACCTGGAACCGTTCCGAACAAAAGGACCCCGTAACTGACGGCGAACAGGAGCTGTACGTAGGTCAGGGGCGCCAGTTTGCTCGCCTGGACCCGGGCAAACGCGAAACCCGCCAGGTACTGGCCGAGCGCCCCGAAACCACCGATCACTGCCAACATCCCCCAGCCGACGGCATCCGGCGTTTGCCAATCGAACGGGACGGTTGTGCTGGTGACCACCACGCCCGCCAGCGAGGAATACAGCAGACCCGTCTCGGGCGGATCGACCACCGATACGAACCGGCTGGAAAGCATGTAGAACGCGAAGAGGAACGCGCCGGTGATTCCCGCCGCCACGCCGGTGAGCGTTCCCGGGGGTAGTGCGTCGCCGTCCCCAGTCAACGTCGCGATGAGGGCAAGTGGCTGGACGACGATCAGGACGCCCGCGAAGCCGACCAGGGCAGCGCACCATTCTTGCCAGCCGACGCGCTCCCCCAGGGTCACGCCCGACAGCACCGACATGATCAGGGGGGCGGTGAAAATGATCGCCGTCGCCTCTGCGATGGGCAACCGCGCAAGCGCGTGAAAGTAGAAGAACGTCATGCCGAAGAGGAATACCGAACGGATTATCTGGGCGCGTGGCCGATGGCTCCGGTGAAAGCGGGGCCCCCGTCCGAGCACGCGGAGAAGGATCATCACCGCGACGATCAGGACGAAGTGGAAGGTGTAGCGGGCCCACACGACCTGCAGCACGGGAAACGTCTGGGAGAGCCACTTCCCGTACGCCTCCATGGTCGAGAACGACAGGAGCATGCAGAAGAAGAACACAACCCCGACCTGCTGCGCGCCGCCCGCCTTGTTGTTCAGCACCGCGAGCGACCACCCATGCAGTACCGTTTCACGCGTCCCGACCCGGGATCCGCGCGGCGGGCCGGACAACCCCACCTTGCGACCGCCGTGCCGCGCAGTCCGGTGTCATCCAGAGGTCTCTGCACCGCCTTCGTTCCACGCCCCGTCGCTCGCCGGCAAGCTGGCCAACCCCGAGCACCCGGGTCGGAGAGAGCCACTAACGGCGGCAAGCCGGCAGCAGCTGATCACCACGGACCCGCTGCGTTCAGACCGGGTCGCCCCGGTACAGTGCCGCGATCGCGGTACCGTCGGCCTCGGCGTGACCCCGCTGGACCATCAAGCGATGCAACTCGGCGGCCGTCACGGCCATGGGCATGGAGGACGCGGTCGCGCGGGCCAGGTCGGATACCGTATCGAGGTCCTTGAGCATGGTCCGGACGTGCGACTCCACCGACAAGTCGCCCGACACCATCTTGGGAAAGAACTGCTGCAGCAGGAGGGAATCCGCCCGCCCGCCGGCCAAGGCATCGGGAAGCCGGGCGGCATCGATGCCGGCGCGTGACGCCAGCGCGGCCGCCTCGGCGAGGACGGCAACCCCGCACCCAACGATCGCCTGGTTGATCAGCTTGGTGGTCTGGCCCGCGCCAATCGGTCCCATCAGCGTAAACCGACGCGCCAGTACGCCCACGACCTCTTGCACCCGCTCGAAGTCCGCCTCGCTTCCCCCCGCCATCACGGTGAGGTTCCCGGTTTCCGCGCCGACAACTCCGCCCGAGACGGGGGCATCCATCCAGCGCATGCCCGCTTCCCGCAACAGGCGCGTTCCCATTTCCTCGCAAGCGTCCGGCCGGATGGAGGACATGTCGACAAGCAGCTTTCCTTCCGCGCCACCCGCCGCGATGCCCTCTCTGCCAAACACGACCGCCTCCACTGCCGCCGTGTCCGAGAGGCAGGTAAAGACCACATCGGCCGAGCGGGTTAC
>JAGWAT010000039.1 GCA_021296265.1 Alphaproteobacteria bacterium
CCGCCGCCCCCTCGCCCTCCGTCGAGACCCTGCTCCACGCGTTCCTGCCGCACACGTACATCGACCATACCCACGCCAATGCGGTGCTGGCGGCCACCAACCAGCCCGACGGGGCCGCGCGGGCCCGCGCGATCTGGGGGGACCGCGTCGGCATCGTGCCCTACGTGATGCCCGGATTTCGGCTCGCCAAGGCCTGCGCCGCCGTCTACGAGGACGCGCCGGAGGTCGAGGGGCTCATCCTGCTGGGGCACGGGATCTTCGCATTCGGCCCGACGGCGCGAATCGCCTACGGCCGCATGATCGCGCTGGTGAGCGCCGCCGAGCGTGCGCTCGCGGAGCCGCAGCGGTCGGCGCGACCCGTCCGGTCGCGACCGCCGACCGATCGCGCGGTGACCGCCGCCGCCCCGGTGCTGCGGGGCCTCCTCTGCCGGGCCCTGGATCCCGACCGTGCCGGGCGCCCGGCGCGCCGGCTGGTGCTCGTGCACCGCTCGAGTGCCCGCGCGCGGTGGCTTGCGGACCATCCCGATCTCGCCACGGGGCCGGTGACGCCCGACCACGTGCTCAGGACCAAGCCGCTCCCCCTGGCCATCCCTGCCCGCGGGCGGGCCGCCGGCACGCCCGGATTCCGGTGTTCGGCGTCTTCTGCATTTGCCGCATACACCGATCGTTACCGGTCCTATCTCCGGGCCAATACGGGACGGTCCGACGGACCGGTGATACCGCTGGATCCCGCGCCTCGGGTACTGCTGGCACCCGGCCTCGGCGTATTTGCGGCCGGCCCCAGCCGCCGCGCCGCCGCCATCGCCGCGGATCTGGCCGAGACCACGGCCGAGGTGGTCCGGGCGGCGGACGCGCTCGGATCCTTCCAGGCATTGCCGGACGCGGACCTGTTTGACGTCGAGTACTGGCCGCTCGAGCAGGCGAAGCTCGGCACCCGCCGCCCGCTCCCGTTCGAGGGCCACGTGGTGGTGGTCACGGGCGGTGCCGGCGCCATCGGGCGGGCCACTGCGCAGGCCTTCCGCGCCGAGGGCGCGGAGGTGGTGCTGCTGGACCGGGACCGGCGCGCGCTCGAGCAGGCGGCCACGGACGTCGGGGGGCTGGCGATCGCGACGGATCTCACCCGTCCGGACAGCGTGGCCGGGGCCTTCGACCGGATCGTCCGCACCTTCGGCGGTCTCGACGTCCTGGTCTCCAACGCAGGCGTCGCCTATGCCGGCGCCATCGCCGACGTCGACGAAGCGACGTTGCGCGAGAGTTTCGAGGTGAACTTCTTCGCGCATCAACGCGTGGCGCAGGCGGCACTCGCCGTGTTTCGGGCGCAGGGCATCGGCGGGTGCCTGCTCTTCAACGTATCCAAGCAGGCGGTGTACCCGGGACCGAAACTCGGCGCCTACAGCACCGCCAAGGCGGCGACGCTGGCCCTGATGCGCCAGTACGCCCTGGAGTGCGGCAGCGAAGGCATTCGCGCCAACGCGGTCAACCCGGACCGAATCCGAAGCGGCATCCTCGACGATGCCATGATCAAGGCACGCGCCGGGGAGCGGAATTTGAGCGTGGAGGACTACATGGCCGGCAATCTGCTGGGCGAGGAAGTACAGGCAGCGGACGTTGCGCAGGCCTTCGTCCTGCTCGCGCGCCAGGAGCGGACGACAGCCGGCGTGCTGACGGTGGACGGCGGCAACCTGGCGGCGGCGGTGCGCTGACCATGCAGGTATGGGAACTCACGGCCTGGTCCCGCGACGGACTGCGGCGGGCGGAACGCCCCGAGCCGACGCCCGGCCCGGGCCAGATCGTCGTCGGGATCGAGGCGGCGTCACTCAACTACCGCGATCTCGTGATGGTCAACGGCGGCTACGGGCGCGCCGGCGGGGACCTGCCCGTCGTGCCGCTGTCGGACGGGGCCGGGCGGATCGTCGCCGTCGGCGACGGGGTCGACCCGTCGCTGGCCGGAGAGCTCGTGGTCCCCTCGTTCTTCCAGCACTGGCGCAGCGGACGCTTTCCTCCCGACGCCCTGACCGGGGCGCTCGGCGGGCCGCTCGACGGCGTCCTGCAGGAGCGGATGCTCCTCGACGCGGGCGGCGTGGTCGCCGCTCCCAAGGGCTGGAGTGCCGCGGAGGCCAGCACGTTGCCGTGTGCCGCGATCACCGCATGGGGCGCCGTGGCGGTGCTTGCCCGGACCCGGCCCGGAGACGTGGTCGTCGTGGAGGGAACAGGCGGTGTCGCCTGCTTTGCGGTCCAGTTCGCGCACCTGTGCGGCGCGCACGTCGTCGTGGTGTCCTCCAGCGATGCCAAGCTTGAGGCCGTCCAGCGCCTGGGCGCCGATACGCTGATCAACTACCGCCGCACCCCGCAATGGGGCAAGGCGGTCCGCGCCGCCGTGCGGGAGGCCGACCTGGTGGTCGAACTCGGCGGCGCGGACACGCTCGGACAGGCGCTCCGGGCGGTACGGCCGGGCGGAACCATCGCGCTGATCGGCGTGCTTTCGGGCGGCATGGCCGAGCTACCGCTCGGGCCGGCGGTCACCCGGGAAATCCGCTTTCAGTCGGTCACCTGCGGGTCACGCGATGATCTCAGGGACATGGTCCGAGCCATCGATGCGAGCACCATCCGGCCGATGATCGACCGGACCTATCCGTTCGCGGCCTTGCCCGACGCGCTCGACCGGCTGGAGGCTGCCGAACACATCGGCAAGATCTGCGTGAACGGAGCGGCCTAGGACCGCCTGCCCGATCCGGGCCTCGGTTCACCGGGCTCCGCGGCATCGCCGGGAGGGGCGCCGGGACGCGGCCCCTCCGCCGGGCGCGCCGTCATCCCTCGAGGATGACGTAGGTGCGGACCTCGATGCTCTCGCGCGCCGGCGCGCCCGGATCCTGGCTTGCCAGCTGGAAGGCGCCATGCGGGGTAAACCTGGCGCACCCGTTGTCGAGGCTGTCCCAGCCCTTGATGAGCAGGACCTCGCCCCGTTCCATCTCCGGAACCCAGTACCAGCGCTGCCCTTCCCCGTGCGCCAGCTGGTAGATCTCCCCGACCCGATCCGGGAACCGCTGGTCGGTTGCGATGAGATCGGACGGCCGAACGCTGCCGGCATCCGCGAGTGCCAGCGGGCTCCGCCGCACCGGCCCCCGGATGGGACGCCAGACGTTGATCTGCATGATGCGTCCGCCAGCCGCCAGGATCCGGTCGACCTCGTCCCTGCCCAGCACGTCGGCGGCCCGTTTCGGCCCGGATGCCACGGTGTAGTCGACGTGGACGCGGTCGGCCGGCGCCCGGGCACCGTCCGGGTTGGCAGCCCCTTCCGGCTGGTCGGACCGGCGCGTGTGATCGAACACGGCAACGCGATCGGCCCCGGTGACCCGCTTGAGAAGCACCTCGAGCTCGCGGTTGTACACCGCGGCGAGCGCTGCATCGTCGTAGAGGTCGTCAACCGTGGTCTCGTGGGGCACGAGCAGAAACCCCTGCCGATCCAGGGACAGCTGATCCGCGATCTGGCGCATGTCCCGCACGTTGACTTCGCGGGCTTCCGTATCGAAGTGGACCTTCGGCAGTCCCCCGGTCAGCGCCGAACTCTCGAAATACGGCTTCGTGTCCTGCGGCACGATAAAGGTCAGCGCGCTGCGGACGTCGTTCGGCGACGCGGTACCGGAGGTGACGGACGAAGAGTTACGTTCGGGCATAGGTCCCTGGCTCCCGCTTGCTGGCAGCCGCTCGGCCGGTATCGGCACCGGGTGCCCCGTTCGGGGCGACGAGGCGGCCCCGGGGGAACCGGCGCCAGCCGGCGTTGCGGAGGGTTGGCGCGGCCCCGGATCCGGGGCCACGGACTCTAGTCGATCAGCTGGATTCTGCGGACCGGCGCCGAAATCCCTTCCGCCCCAGGCCGAACCGCTTGGCGGCCTCGGAACGCCGCTTCGAGTAGTTCTCCGCCACCATGGGGTAATCGGGCGGCAATCCCCACTTCTGCCGGTACGCTGCGGGCGTCATGCCGTAGTTGGTGTTCAGGTAGCGTTTCAGCATCTTGAGCCGCTTCCCGTCCTCGAGGCAGACGATGTAGTCGGGCGTGATCGACGCAGCGACGGGAACCGCGGGATCGCCGGCCGGGCGCCCCGGCCGGCGCGACGTCTTGGCAGGCGCGGCCTCCGGCGCCGCTGTCCCCTGCGGGTCGGCCTTTCGCGGGCGACCGGGCCCACGCTTCCCCTCGACCGACGCATCCGGCGCCGGCGCCTCTCCGGCCGCAACCGGTGCGTCCGAAATCGAGCGGAGGGACTTGTGTACCGCCTCAATCAACTCTGGTAGCTGGGCTGCCCCAATCGTGTTGTTGCCGAGGTAAGCGGCAACAATGTCGCCAGTTATCTCTACGGTCGACTTCGATGCATTATCCGCCATGGAAAATGGTTCCTTCAATGAACATGTGCTGAGTGTAGGGGGCCCGATCCGTGAGCTATAGCAAGCAATATACAATTTGCTAAACCTGATTCCAAAGGGTTTGTTCGCCAATTGAAAAAGTTATTTTGATCAGTTGGATAGGTTTTCGTGAAGGAATCTTGTCCCTGCATGCCGGCACCCAGAACAACCACACTGCCAGAAAGTATTTGCGGGTACTCTTATCTCCAACAGGTCTACTTGGGCGGCAATTGGCTTTGGTTGTCGTCTTGGCACCCGCCTTGATCGTTACCGCTGACCGCCCTTGTCTCCCGACACGCCACCGGCCGCAACAAGCCCGCCTGGGCAACCGCGCACGCCACGGCGGGAGGTGCGCGTACCGACACGGGGATACCTGGTCGCAAGCGGGAGGGTGGTGCCCGGTCGCCCCGCCCGCAAGCCTGGGCCGGGGGCGATCGCGTACTCGACGTATACTGCCAAGTTGTACTTCATCTTCCTGTTCTTGCGATCCAGAAATGACTGCTTTGTCGACCGACCCCCGGCCATCCAACGTGGAGCTGTCCGTCAACGCCGAACGCCTGCTCGCCAGCCTCGCGACCATGGCCGAACTCGGCGCCACGCCCAAGGGAGGCGTCAACCGACAGACGCTCACCGACCTGGACCGGGACGCCCGCGACCTGTTTCGTGCATGGTGCGAGGAAGCCGGGCTCACCGTCCGCGTAGATGAAATGGGGAACCTGTTCGCCCGACGCGCGGGTCGGGACGACGGGCGTGCCCCCGTTCAGACGGGCAGCCACCTCGACACGCAGCCCACCGGCGGGCGCTATGACGGCGCGCTGGGGGTGCTGGCCGGCCTCGAGGTCATGCGGGCCCTGAACGACGCCGACTACGTGACCGAGGCTCCGCTCGAACTATTGATGTGGACCAACGAGGAGGGGTGCCGGTTCGCGCCGGCCATGATGGGATCCGGAGTCCACGCCGGCCTGCACGATCGGGAAGCCATGATGCAGGTGCAGGACCCTGAGGGCCACCGGCTGGGAGAAGAGCTTCGGCGCATCGGCTATCACGGGTCCGTCCCCTGCACCCATCGAGAGAATCCGACCGGGGCACTGATCGAACTCCACATCGAACAGGGCCCGCTGCTCGAGGACGAGGGAATCGCCATCGGGGTGGTGACCGGCGGCCAGGCACAGCGCTGGTACGAGATCGATCTCGTCGGCATGGAGTCGCACGCAGGCACGACCCCGATGCCGGTGCGCCGCGACGCGCTGGTCGCTGCCGCGGAGATCGTGCGCGCGGTACGGGCCCTGGGCAGGGAGTTTGCGCCGGACGCGCGAACCACGTGCGGCGTCCTGGAGGCCCGGCCGAATTCCAGGAACGTGATCCCGGGCTCCGCCTTCCTCACCGTCGACATGCGCCACCCGGACGCGACGGTGCTGGCCACGATGGATGCCGCGTTGCGCGCGGCCGCCGCCCGCTCTGCCGGCGAGGAACAGGTGACGTGCGAGATCCGGCAGATTCTCGACGTTCCGGCAGTCGCCTTCGACGCCCGGGTCGTCGAGGCGGTCCGGTCGGCCTCCGCCGGCCTGGCGTACTCGCACCGCGACATCGTCAGCGGGGCCGGTCACGACGCGATGAACGTGGCGCGGGTTGCTCCGGCCGGGATGGTGTTCATCCCCTGCGTCGACGGCATCAGTCACAACGAGATCGAGAATGCGCTTCCCGACGACATCGTGCGGGGGGCCAACGTCCTGTTGAGGGCGCTGGTCGACCTCGCCGAGCACCCGACCCTGAATGCCGGGGCGTGACGCATCCGCTGCAGCAGCCTCGGAAGCAGCGTGCGAAGGCCGCTCCGGGATGCGCGAGGCCACGGCAGGGCCCTTGTTTTCTGCCGAAATGACACCACATTGCACGATGCGCGCCGCCCGTCGAAACGAAGTCTTGCTGCATGAACAATCCATGGACCCCTGAGCGGGTAAAGAGGCTCACTGAGCTCTGGCTGTCGGGTCGGACCCGCGCCCAGGTCGCCGCGGACCTCGGTCCGCCCATCACGGAATCGGCAGTCAAGGGCAAGGTACGGCGACTCGGCCTGAAACGGGACGGTGCCCCAGCCGTGAAGCGGGATGCCTCCGAGCCCGGCCCGAGACGGGGCGCCGCCGCACCGGCGACCGACACCAGCGGACGAAAACGTGGGGCGGCTCGCGGCGACAACCGGGTAACCCGGCGTCCGTCGGCGCCTGCAGTCGAAGAACCGGCCGCCGCCGCCCAGGCGTTGCCCCAGGCGGACACTGCCGTCGAAGAACCCGCCGAGGAAGCCTCCCGCCGGGGAGACGGCCTTCCCGAGCAACCGCCCGCACCAGCCGCCGAGGATTGGTCCCGTGCAGGCGGCGAGGCCGCGACCGCTGCCGCCTGCGCCGCGGACGGCGCTGCCGAACACACGGAACAGCGGCCGTTCCGCTTTCCCGGCTACAACGAATGCCACTGGCCGCATGGGGAACCCGACAACGCGGACTTCGGTTTCTGCCTGGCACCCGCCGCTCCCGGCAAGTCGTACTGCGAAGAGCACGCCGAGCAGGCCTACCGCAAGAAGGGCAGCTAGATGGTGGCGCCCATGCGCGTGTGGCAGATCGAGGGCGAAGGCGGAATCGACGCCCTGTCACTCGCGGAGCGCCCGCGTCCCGAGGCGGGCCCCGGAGAAGTCCTGGTCCGCATGACGGCGAACTCGATCAACTTTCGCGACCTCGCCACCATCCGAGATCCATTGTCGCGCGGATTCCCGCTGCCGAGAATCCCGAACTCGGACGGGGCCGGCATCGTCGAAGCGGTCGGATCGGGGGTCACCACCGTGACCCCGGGTACGGCCGTGACCACCACGTTCTTCCAGGATTGGGAGGACGGCGGCTGTACGCCGGCGGCAATGGCGAGCGCCCTGGGCGGTGCCCGCGAAGGCGTCCTGGCCGAGTACGTGGTGCTGGACGCCGGGGGCGTGCTTCCGCAGGTCCCCCACCTTTCCGGCGAGGAGGCGGCCTGCCTGCCCTGCGCGGCCCTGACGGCCTGGAACGCGATCTTCGAAACGGCCGCGCTCCGCCCCGGCGATGCCGTCCTCCTCCTGGGGACGGGCGGGGTATCGATGTTCGCGCTGCAGTTTGCTGCCGCCGCGGGCATCCGGCCCATCATCACCTCGTCCTCGGACCGCAAACTGCGGGAAGCGGCGGCGCTTGGCGCCGCCGGCACCATCAACTACCGGGACGTCGACGACTGGCCGGCGGCGGTGCGCGACCTCACGGACGGACGCGGCGTGGACGGAGTGGTCGAGGTGGGAGGTCCCGGCACACTGCAGAAATCGCTTGATGCCGTGCGTGTCGGCGGCACGGTGGCCCTGATCGGGATCCTCACCGGGGGAACCATCGATCCGCTGCCGGTGATGCGGAAGTCCGTCCGCCTGAACGGCGTCTACGTCGGCAGCCGGCGCATGTTCCGTGACATGAACCGCGCCATCGAGAAACACGCCATCCGGCCCCGCATCTCGGAGGTCGTTCCGTTCGACGAAGCCCGGGAAGCCTATCGGCTCATGGCGTCCCAGCAGCACATGGGCAAGATCGTCATCAAGTTCTGACCTTCGGCCCAGGCCGCTGATCTTGCGGCAATCGAAGTCAGAACTTGAATGCCGGCGGCCGGGCAAAGGCGGCGAGCGGGGGCACGGACGCATCGAACAGGTCCCGCTTCACCGGGCGCCCGTTCATGGCCTCCACGAGAACCATCCGACCCTGTGCATCGGGTTGACCCACCACTGCCAGCAACCGCCCGTGCGGCCCGAGCTGAGCGATCAGTTCCTTGGGGGGTTCGGGTACCGCCCCGTGCACGAGGATGATGTCATAGGGGGCGCCGGCGGGCCATCCGCCTGGCAGCGGTCCCTGCACCACGGCCGCATTGTCAGCGCCAAGATCCGTCAGCGCTTCCTCGGCCTGGACGGCCAGCCTCTCGTCGCTTTCCAACGCGATGACCGCGGAAGCCAGGTGCCCCAGCACTGCTGCCGAGTAACCCGAAGCCGTTCCAACGTCGAGGACCACGTCGTCGAATCGGATGCGGGCTTCCTGGACCATCCGCGCAAACACCATGGGGGCCAGCAGGTAACGCTCCCCTCCCAGGTGGAGGTGTTCGTCGACATAGGCGCGGCCCCGCGCCTGGTCGGGGACGAAGCGCTCTCGCGGCACCTTGGCGAACGCCGCAATCACCCGCCGGTCGGTAACCCGGTTCGGGAACAGCTGCCCGTCGATCATGTTCTTGCGCAATGCTGCAAAATCGGACATGGCGTCCATCCCCCGCTGCCGCCAAACGTTTGCCGTCGCCCGCAGTCAGCACCGTCGCACCCGATTGTAGGCCGCCGCAGGTGCGTACGGGCACCTATCCCGATAGAGTGTGGCGCTCCCAAGGCCGGGTGGCAGAGTGGTTATGCAGAGGACTGCAAATCCTTGTAGGTCGGTTCAATTCCGACCCCGGCCTCCACGCTCCCGAGCCTCCCCCGCCCCAGTTGCCAGCCAGCCGCATCCCGGCGGCGCCGGGGATCCGCCTACGGTTCGCGAACGGCCAGGATGCGACGCAACGCCTTCTCGGCGTCAGCCCGGACTGCCGGGTCAAAGGCATTCGCGTGGCGACCGAGGAGGCGAAGCATCAGCGCCTGCTCTTTCTCAACTGAGGCCCTGATCTCAGCAGTGTCGGTGCCGCGATCCGCCACCACCGACGCCAGCGCGCCCAGCACCGTTTCCGCCTGCTGCAACTCCGCGCCACTGACGTAGAAGTCGCTCGCGCCACTGCGCAGCCCCTGCAGAACCCGCAGTCGGAGCAGTTCGGCATAGGCGCCTCGGTACCGGGCCACCGTCAGCCGGTCGTCCGGGACTTCCTGTTGTGGCTCGCTTCGTGCCGGCTGTTCTGGCTGCACCTGGACCAGGGCCGCCGTCTGCGCCGAGCGGTACAGGGAGGCGGCCCGTCCCACATCGGCCGGGCCACCGAGCCCGCGCGCCCACACGAAAGCGAGATTTGCCGTCGCCCGCGCATGCCCGCGTTCGGCGGCGCGGGCAAACCACCGGCGGGCCGCCTCCGGTCCGCCGAATTCCTGGTCCTGCAAGGCCAGCCAGCCGAGGACGTTCTCGCAATCCGCATCACCGTCCTCGGCCGCCTCAACGCACGCCGCGTACGCCACGGGCAGATCGCCCGCCGCGACCGCCGCTTGCGCTTCCGAATAGCCTGCCGTTCCCGGCTGCGGCCAGGCGACGACGACGAGCAAGGCCACCGCCCCTCCTGATGCCGCAAATCCCCGTACCGGAATCATTCCGTTCCTGGCTTTCCCCACCTTGGCGGCCGGCCCGCGCGTACCGGTGGCCGAGCCCGGCCGTGGCCCGCGCCTCGACCGCAACATACAAGGCCTCCCGGAGTTCCCGGGCGAGGCACGGCATGGCTCCGCCGACCGCGCATCTGCCGCATGCCCCCGGTCGAACGCCCTCGGTGCCACTGGCGCACCTCGCAACGTGATTGACGGCTGCCGGACGATGCCGCGCCGATGGTGGGCGGTACTGGATTTGAACCAGTGACCCCTCGCGTGTAAGACGAGCGCTCTTCCGCTGAGCTAACCGCCCGAAACCCCGCTTCGGCCAACGCTGACCCCCGCGGTCCGGACTGCGCCTGGTGGGCGGTACTGGATTTGAACCAGTGACCCCTCGCGTGTGAAGCGAGTGCTCTCCCGCTGAGCTAACCGCCCCGGGCACCTGCCGAGCCCGCATGCCGGCTACAGAAGCCGGTTTTACCCGAGGACCCCCAATCGAACAAGGAGATCGGGAATCTCGTCGAGCTGGTGGGCCACGACATCGGCCCCCAGGCCATCCACGGGTTCGGAGGAATATCCGTAACTTACCGCGATGGAGGGAACCCCTGCGCGTCGCGCCGCCGTTACATCGGCACTGCTGTCCCCCACCATGACCGCCCGTTCCACGTGTCCTCCGGCCTCCTTGATGGTCGACGAAAGATGCAGCGGGTCGGGCTTCCGAACTGCCAGGGAGTCGCCGCCGAGAACGGCGGCAAACCGGCCGCGGATGCCAAAGTACTGCAGGATTTCCTCGGCCATTCCGGCCGGCTTGTTGGTGCAAAGCGCCATGCGGCAGCCCTGCTCGCCCAACGCCTGCAGCGTTGCTTCTGCGCCGGGGAACAGGCACGTCTCGGCGGTCATTTGATCCACGTAGAGTTCAAGGAACCGGATTCGCAATCGCTCGACGGAGATTCCGTCGAGCCCCCCGGAGCGGCTGAACCCCCGCTGGATGAGCGCCACCGCCCCGTCGCCGACCATCGTGCGCACCTCCGGCAGCCTGACCGGCGGCCGCTCGTACTGGACCAGGAGGCGGTTGAGCGCCCCGGCCAGGTCCGGGGCGCTATCAATCAGGGTTCCGTCAAGATCGAACACCACCGTGCATGGCACATGCTGTGGTTTCATGGACAGAATCGCTCCGCCGCAGGTACACTGAGCACGTTGTACACACTTTGCGCGTTGCCCATCGCGCGCACGGCCTATGCCCGCTGCTCCAAAGGCTCACGCAATGGTCGCACGCCCCCTCGCAGTTGCGATACTCGCCGGCGGCGCCGGGCGCCGGATGCGCTCCCGCGTGCTGAAGCCGCTGCAGCCCGTGGCCGCCCGGCCAGCCGTTCTCCACGTCCTGGCCACCGCGGCCAAGCTCGCACCGGACGCCACCGTGATCGTGCACGGGCCCGGTGCCGACCCGCTGGTGGCGGCGGTTCGTGCCGATGCACCAAGTGCGCAGTTCGCCCTGCAACCCGAGCCGCGCGGCACGGGCGACGCCGCGGAGGTCGCCCTGCAGGCACTCGGGGATTTCCCGGGTGATGTCGTCTTCCTGTGCGCCGACGTGCCGCTGCTGTCGTCCGATACCCTGGCCTCGCTGCGCGACCGCCTGCGCGATGCCGACCGTCCTGCCCTGACCGTGCTCGGTTTCCGGCCCGGCGATCCCACCGGGTACGGCCGCCTGCAACTCCATGAAGACGGCTATCTGAAGTCGATTGTCGAAGAACGGGACGCCGACAGCGAGGTCCGTGCATCCAACCTGTGCAATGCCGGCGTGCTCGCGGCTGACGCCTCCGTCCTCGCCCCGTGGCTTGCGGCCGTCGGCACGGCCAACGCGGCGGGCGAACGGCAACTGACGGACGTCGTCGCCCGCGCGAACGCCGCGGGCCGAAGGGTGGCATGGCTCGAGGGACCGGCGGAAGACCTCGTGGGCATCAACACCCGGGCCGACCTGGCCACCTGCGAGGCCACGCTGCAGGGCCGTCTCCGTCACCGGGCCCTCGCGGCCGGAGCGACTCTGGTGGACCCCGCCACGACGTGGTTCGCGTGGGATACGGTCCTGGCGGCCGATGTCCGGGTGGAGCCGCAGGTTTTTTTCGGCCCCGGCGTGACCGTCGACACCGGCACCGAGATCCTGGCGTTCTGCCATCTCGAGGGTGCCGTGATTGGCAAGGGGTGCCGGGTCGGCCCCTTCGCCCGGCTGCGCCGGGGCACGCAGTTGGAAGACGGGGCGCGCGTCGGGAACTTCGTCGAGGTGAAGAACGCGGTCATCGGGCCCGGCGCCAAGGCCAACCACCTCGCCTACATCGGGGACGGGACCGTCGGGGCCGAGGCAAACATTGGTGCCGGCACGATCTTCTGTAATTTTGACGGTGCCGCGAAGCACCACACGACCGTGGGCCCAGGCGCGTTCATCGGATCCAACACCGCTCTGGTGGCGCCGGTCCGCGTCGGCGATCACGCGATCGTGGGCGCTGGCAGCACGATCACCCGCGACGTGCCGGATTCCGCGCTGGCGGTCGAGCGTGCGGCGACGCGGGTAAGGCCCGCCAGGGGTCGGCAGCGCCCCCCGCACCGCACCGGCTAGTTCCCCTCGATGTGCGGAATCATCGGCGTGGTGGGCGCAACGGAACACGGTGCCGCGCCACCCCTGCTCAGCGGCCTCGAGTACCTCACGTACCGCGGCTACGACTCGTGCGGTATCGCCACGCTCGCCAACGGGCGCGTGGAACGCCGGCGGGCGGCGGGCCGGGTCGCCAATCTTCGGACAGTGCTGGAAGAAGCGCCGATGGCGGGCGACACCGGCATCGCGCACACCCGCTGGGCCACGCACGGGGTTCCCAACGAGACGAATGCGCATCCGCACGGCAACGCCGACGTCGCGATCGTGCACAACGGGATCATCGAGAACTTCTCGTCGCTTCGCGCCGAGCTCACGGAAGCCGGCCACGAATTCGAGACCGATACCGATTCGGAGGCGATCGCCCACCTCATCGTCTTTCACCTCCGTCGGGGCCTGACACCGGAAGCCGCGGCCGACGCGGCCTTTGCGCGCCTGAAGGGTGCGTTCGCGGTCGCCGCCATCATCGCGCGGGCCCCGGGATGCGTGTTCGTGGTGCGGCACGGCTGCCCGCTCACCATCGGCATCGGCGAGCAGGAAACCTGGATCGGCTCGGATGCCCTCGCCCTGGCGCCGTTCACCGACCGCATC
>JAGWAT010000010.1:0-75412 GCA_021296265.1 Alphaproteobacteria bacterium
TAGTTCCGGCAAGAAACCTCAATCCATTACGTAAACGCTCCGGGGAATGTACGGTTGGAGTTGATCCAAACCGGCCCGGTCCATGACCGAACCCTGCACTTGGGTACTCGGTACGCGAGCGCATGGCTACCTGTCTTTCTTCATAGACAGCCTAACCTCCGGAAATCTCCTATTTGTCCTCACATTTCGTCGCGTTTTCTCGCAAGCTTTCGCGTATCTGTCGTCTTGCCTAGTGAACTAAATAGCAGAAGTTATTGTCAAAGGCCGTTATTCCTCCTACTTGTGGCAGTAATGAATTGGGAGAGAACACTCCGCTTCGCTATCGACGCATTCATCCGACGACGCGGCATGACCCGTACCGCGTTTGGCGAGGCAGCGCTTGGCGATCCATCGTTCGTCGCTAGCCTTGCACTCGGACGGTCGCCGCAACTCAACACCGCCGACCGGGTGCTGGTCTTTATGGGGCTCGAGCCGATGGGCCCTGTCTTCCGGCGCGAGGTCGAGGCCTTTCTCGCGGTGACCCGGGTCAAGTCGTCGGAGTTTGGTCGTGGCGTCACCGGTAGTCCTTCCTTTGTCACTCAAGTGCGCCAAGGTGCGTCGCCCCGTCTTTCCACGGTCGACAAGGCGCGCGCGTGGATGAGGAAGCACTCGAGCGAGACGGAATGGCGGGCGGTCCGCGCGGAACTGTCCGGACATAAAGCGCAGCCTCAGGGCAACGGGAATGGAGATCACGCCATGGCGGATAGCTCCCACCACTACATGAACACGCGCGAGGTGGCGGACCTACTGGGCCTATCCCCGCGCACGCTGGACCGCTACCGGGTGAGCGGCGACGGTCCGGCATTCCACAAGTTCGGCAACCGGGTGCGCTACTTGCGCGCCGATGTTGAAGCCTGGGCGTCCAAGCGTCGACGACAGTCGACCTCTGATGACGGCTTCTCCCAGGACGCTCCGTGATCGCCTTTGCGGTCTGCCGGACCCGTCAGGCAGCTGGATACACTGACGACTCGCGCGCCTGATAATCACGTCCTCACCGCACATCCGGCAACCCGAGACGCTCATTCCGGGTTCCAGATTCGCCGGACCCCGAGGCGTGGCCGCACCGACCCGCGCACCGCGTTCGCCGCAATCCGGCTGACCGCCGCCCTACTCCGTTCCCGCAGGAAGACATTGCCCCGCCCTGTCGCGGGACCTTCCCTGCCGCACCGGTTCAGGCCGCGGTCGAAGCCAACCGCGCCAGGCCCTCCGAGTCTGTCACAGATCCCCCCTGCGCTCACCGGCTGGGGGCCCCGGGTCACGACGCCACCACCCCCCCTTCAACCACGCAGGCTCCGCTCCAGGGCCGGGTACGCCGCGCCAAGGGTCACCGCACGCGCCACCATGAACACCAAGTAGGACGCCCACAGCCCGTGGTTCGCATAGAGCGGCACCAGGATCGCCATCGCCGCAAAGAACGTGGCCCCGCTGATCGCCATGGCCACCAGCATGGCCCGAGTGCGGGTCGCGCCGATGAAGATGCCGTCCAACTGGAAACCCCAGACCGAAACCACCGGCAGCACGATCGACCACACCAGATAGGCACTCGCCATCTGCCGGACTTCCGGCAGGTCCGAAATCAGGGCTACGATCTGGTTTCCGAACAGGGCGTACGCCGCTACGTAGCACCCCGAGACGATGACCGCCCAGCGACTGGTCGCCGCCACCGCCGCACGGAACGCCCGCAGGTCCCGACGCCCGACTGCCCCGCCCACCAGTGCCTCGGCTGCATGTGCGAAGCCGTCGAGTCCGTACGCTACGAAGGTCTGAAGCAGCATCAGGATGCCGTTCGCTGCCAAGACCAGTTCGCCCATGCGGGCGCCGACCGCCGTGAACGAGGTGATCGAGCAAACCGCGATGAGGGTGCGGAGGAAAATGTCGGTGTTGACCGAGGCGATACGTCGAAAGGCCTGCAGGTCCCGCACGGCCGCCAGCCGGAAGGGGGCACCGCGTTTGGCCGCGATCCGCGCCGTCAGGACAAGGCTGAGGCCGGAGCCGGTGACCTCGGCCACCACCGTGGCCCATGCGACGCCGACCAATCCCCATCCCATGACGACGCCCAGCAACAGGTCCAGCGCCATGTTGAGAAGGTTGATGAACACCTGGAGCGCCAGCACGAGGTCCGCGCGCTGGCCCCCGAGGAGCCAGCCCGTGGCCACGAAGTTCACGAGCGTCGCGGGGGCCGACCAGATGCGGATGCCGATGTAGGTGTCGGCCAGCGGTGCCACCGCCTCCGACGGGCCGATAACCAGCAAACCCAACCAGCGGACCGGCATCGACAGAATCACCATCACGCAACCGATGACGATCGCCATCGCGTAGGCCCGGACAGCCGCCGCCGCCAGCCCTTCGGAATCGCCCGCACCGTGCGCCTGGGCGGCAAACCCTGTCGTGCCCATGCGCACGAAGGCGAAGGTCCAGAACAGGAAGGAGAACACCGTGGCGCCCACCGCCACCGCGCCGATATCCGCGACACTGATCCGGCCGACGACCGCGGTGTCGACCATGCCGACCAAGGGCACGGTGAGATTGGATAGCGTCATGGGTAGGGCCAGCCGCCACATCGGCAGGTCCCGGGGAGGCGACCGGGACGTCATCGGGCGGCGGGCGCGCTAACTGAAACGCTGACGAAGGAATCGTCCAGTGATCGCACAGCCAGCCAGCCTGCGCGCCGCACGCAGCAATCGCCTACACGTGTCATCCACGTCGCCGGTCAGGCGACCGGCCGGCCACCACCACGGCTCAACGCCGGCAATCGAGCACAACCTTGCCGCTGACGGCCCGCGACAGGAGCAGTTCGATCCCGTGCGCCGCGTCGCCGAGCGGCAACACCTGGGCCACCCTGGGCCGGAGCTGTCCGTCGCAGTACCACTGGCCAAGGCGCGCAAGCGAATCCCCGACCTGTCCCGGGTCGCGCGCGGCAACCTCACCCCAGTAGAGGCCGTGCACCGCAGCGTTCTGCAGCAGCAGGCGGTTGGCCGGAAACGCCGGAATCCGGCCGGCCGCGAACCCCACGGTCACGATCCGGCCATCCCAGGCAAGTCGTCGCAGGGCATCGTCGCCGGCGTCCCCGCCGACGGTGTCGAGCACAACGTCGACACCGTCGGGCGCCAGCTCGGGCAACCGTCCGCGCACCCGTTCAGTCCGATAGTTGATGCCGGCCACCGCACCGTGCGCGCGGCAGATCGCCAGCTTCTCGTCGGAGCCGGCGGCAGCGATCACGCGCGCGCCCATGGCCGCGGCAACTTCCACTCCCGCCAGCCCGACTCCGCCGGCTGCCCCGAGCACCAGGCAGGTCTCCCCGGTCGCGAGCGCGGCCTTCCACGACAGTGCACCGTGCGCAGTTCCGTAGGCAACAGGGAACGCTGCACCCGTGGTGAAATCCATGCCGGGCGGCAGCGGGTACGTGTTCTCTTCCGGCATGACGACTTCGTCGGCATAGCCGCCGTAGCGCATCACCCCGAGGACGCGATCGCCCACCCTGCAGGCCCGGGTCTCGGCACCCACTTCCTGCACGACGCCGGCGATCTCGAGGCCGGGGACAAAGGGCGGCCGGGGGCGTACCTGGTAGCGGCCGCGCAAGAGCAGGGAATCCGCGAAATTAACCCCCGCCGCGTGCACCTCGATCCGGACCGACCGTGGCCCGAGCGCCGGACCCGGCCCCTCCTCGAGGCGCAGGACCTCGGGGCCGCCGAACGCTGTGACCACCATGCTTCGCATCGCTGATTCCCGGCAACCGACAGCCTCTTATACTGGAAAGCACACGACCGGGGACACACCGCGTTGGAATTTCTGATCCTGTACGAAGATCAGGTGCGCCTCTTTTCGTTCGTCGGCGTACTTGCCGTCATGGCGGTTCTGGAGAACGTGTTCCCGCGCCGCCGGCGGCGCGCGCCGACCGTCCGGCGGTGGGGGGTGAATCTGGCATTGACCGCCATCAACACCGTCACGCTCCGGTTGCTCTTCCCCCTGCTCGCGGTCGAGTGGGCCGCCCTGACAACCACCCACGGCATCGGCCTCGTACCGGCCCTCGGCGTTCCCTACTGGGCTGCGTGCCTGCTCGGGATCGTGCTGCTCGATCTCGTGATCTACGCCCAGCACGCAGCTTTCCATCACATCCCGTTCCTGTGGCGCTTCCACCGGGTCCACCATGCGGATCTCGAGGTGGACGTGAGCACCGGGGTCCGGTTTCACCCCGGCGAAATCGTGCTGTCGATGTTGATCAAGTTCGCCACGATCGCATTGCTGGGCGTGCCGGCGGCAGCCGTCGTGGCGTTCGAGGTGCTGCTGAACGCGACGTCCTTGTTCCATCACGCCAACCTGGCCCTCCCGCGGACCGTCGATCGGGTGTTGCGGCTGGTGATCGTGACCCCCGACGTTCACCGCGTGCACCATTCCACGATCCGGGCCGAGACCGATTCGAACTTCGGGTTCAGTGTGACGTGGTGGGATCGCCTGTTCGGCACCTTCCGTGCGCAGCCCAGCGCCGGGCACACCGGCATGGAAATCGGTCTCGCCGAGTACCGGGTTTCGGCCGAGCAAGGCCTCCTGTGGGTCTGCGCCCTTCCGGCCCACCAGAACCTGCCGCCGGCCGGCCGATGAGGAACGCGCCGCCCCGGGGTCCGGTGGTCCGCATGGTACCGGACGGCGACAATCGCGAGCGCGACGTCTGCACCGACTGCGGCTTCATTCACTACCTGAACCCGCGGGTTGTCGTGGGGTCGGTCGTGCACCACCACGGGCAGGTCCTGCTGTGCCGCCGTGCCATCCCACCCCGCACGGGTTTCTGGACCCTGCCTGCGGGTTATCTTGAAACCGGGGAAACCGCGGCGGCGGGAGCCCGGCGGGAAGCGCAGGAGGAAGCCGGCGCCACAATTGCCATCGAACGGCCGCTCGGAATCTATTCGCTCCCGCGCATCTCCCTGATTCAGCTGATCTTCGTCGCCGAGCTCGTCGACCCACACATCGCGCCGGGCACCGAAAGCCTCGAGGTCGGGTTGTTCTCTTGGAGCGAGGTGCCGTGGGACGATCTCGCGTTCCCGTCCGTCCGCTGGGCCCTCGACGACTGGCACCTCGGGCGTGCCAGCGGAGCTTCTGCCGCCGCCGTGGGGCCGTTCGACCACGACGACTTGAGCCAGGACTAGGTGCCGGCCAGACCCTACGCCGCCGGCCAGCGGCGGTGGATCCACAGCCACTGTTCGGGACGCGCCAGGATCCAGGCGCTGAACCGGTCGTTGAGAGCGTGGAGCAAGGCCAGCGTCCGTTCCAGGCGTGGACCATCGTCGGCCGGAACCGGGAGGGCCGGTTCGATGGTCACGCGGAAGGCCGCGCCGTGCGTTCGCTGCACCCGCAACGGCACGACCGGGAGGTCAGCCCGGAGGGCCAGCGACGCGGCCACCGGCGCTGTGCCGGCCGGAACGCCCAAGAACTCAACGAGCGGTCCCTCGGCGAGCTTCTGGTCGTTGACGACACCGACCGAGCGCCCCCGTCGGACCGCGTCAAGCAGGGCCCGGCCGGCCAGACGCTTGCGGACAAACTCGGCGCCCTGCGGCCGGCAGCCCTGGATGACGCGATCCGCCCAGGGATTGTCCGCCTGGCGGTAAACGTAGGTCATGGGGAGGCCCGCCCGCGTGAGGACCAAAGCACCAATCTCCCAGTTCGCGAGATGGGCGCTCGCAAACACTGCGCTCTGGCCACTGGCGCGCAGCCGTTCAACCGTATCCAGGCCCTCCACCTGAAATCGCGGGGATCCGTCCGGCAGGGGAGCGACCTCGGGGTGGAACGGGTCCAGCCGGTGCAGGTGTGGAAATTCGAACGCCAATCGCCCGAGATTGTCCCACATGCCCGCCAGCACGCGCGCACGCCCGGCCGCATCGAGGTCGGGAAGAATTCGGCAGAGATTGCGTTCTGCAGTGCCGTGCAGCGGCAGACGGGGGCCAAGAATGCGAAACACCCGGCTTCCGAGCGCCGAGGCCCGGTCGATGTCGAGGGCGCGGGCCGTCGCGACCAGCGAGTGCAGCCCGAACGCCTCCGCGACATGGCGCAGGCGCCGAACCGGCGAGCGCCGCCTCATGTGGCCGCCCCGGTACCGACGACGCGGGCAAGGAGCGCATCCAGTGCAGCACCGTCGTCGAAGCGGAGGCGCACGTCCGCCACCATGACGCGCGCAGCGACGTCGGCCGGCAGGCGAACCTGGTCCTTGGTCGTCGTTACGGGTACCGCGGCAGCCGCCCGGGCGGCGCCCAGCACGCGGTCCAGTTCGCGCGGACGATAGCGATGGTGATCGGGAAAGGGCTGCGTCCCGACCAGGCAGGCACCAAGGTCCTGGAGAGACCGGAAGAACTTCTCCGGACGCCCAATTCCGGCAAACGCGAAGACGCGCCGACCGCGCAGGGCGCGGAGCTCGGGAGCAGGCCGCATCGAAGCCCGGATACAGGGCAGTGCGGATGGCAGCACCGCCCGCACGTTCACCGTATCGTCGCCGATCACGATGGCCGCATGGGCGCGCCGGCAGCCGTCGTCGAGGGCCTCCCGGAGGGGACCAGCGGGCAGGATCCGGCCGTTCCCGAGGCCGAACCCGCCGTCGAACACCAGAAGGGCGAGATCCTTTGCGAGCTCCGGGTCCTGGAAACCATCGTCCAGGACCAGGCAGTCGGCACCTGCCCCGGCAATCGCGGTGGCTCCTGCCGCCCGGTCCCGGGCAACCCAGGTCGGAGCCGTACGCGCCGCCATCAGGGCTTCGTCCCCAACATCGCTGACCGTATGTCGGCCCGGTTCCACTCGCACCGGGCCCCTGCACCGGCCGCGGTATCCGTGCGAGAGGACATGGACGTCGATGCCCGCGTTGCGCAGCCGCCCGGCCAACGCCAGCGCGACCGGCGTCTTGCCGCTGCCGCCAACCACCAGGTTGCCGACGCACAGGACCGGTATCCCACACGCCTGCGGGCGGCCACGACGCTGGCGCCGGCGCGCACCCCATGCCCAGAGCGCTGCCGCCGGCGTGAGAACGCGCGTTGCGACACTGTCACCGCGGGTCCAGAATTCAGGCGCGCGCATGCGCCACCTTGGCCGTCGCAATCATGGGGGCCAGCAGCTCGGCCACCTGCGCGGTGGCCCCGCGCGACCGGGCGGCAACCTGCTCGGCCGCCGCCGCCATGCGCGCCGCGGCCGCTGGCTCCTCCAGCAGATGCAGGAGCGTGTCGGCCAGGGCGCCGGCGTCAGCCACCTCGGCTGCCGCATGCGCGTGCCTGAGGGCGGCGGCCACGTCGACCACGTTCGCGACGTCAGGCCCGTGCAGGATGGCGCAGCCCAGCTGCGCCGGTTCCAGCAGGTTGTGACCTCCCTTGGGCGCGAGCGTCCCGCCGACCAGCACCACCGGCGCCAGCCGGTAGAAGAGCCCGGTCTCCCCCAGGGTATCGGCAACGTACACGTCAGCATCGCCGGGTAACGCCCCGGTGCTCCGGCGGCGGGCCGTGAGCCCGCACTTCCGCACGAGTTCCTCGACCGACCGGCCCCGGTCGGGATGGCGTGGCAGGAGAATGGTCAGCAGGCCGGGACGGCGGTGCGCGATCCTGGCGTGCGCCGCGAGCGCAATGGCCTCTTCGCCAGAATGCGTGCTGGCGGCCAGCCAGAGCGGCCGCCGTCCGAGATCGTTCCGCAGCGCCGCCAACGCCGCCAGATCCGGCGCCGGAGCCGCCGTGTCGGACTTCAGGTTCAACGGGCTTCCAACACAGGTCACGCCGAGGTCCGAGAGGCGTTTCCGGTCGTCCGTCGTCTGGGCGATCACCGGGTCGAACCCGTCCAGCAGCTGCCGGAGCGCGCCGCCCAACCAGTGCCATCGGGCAGCGGAGCGGGCGGAGAGGCGGGCCTGGACCATGGCGCGCGGAATCCGACGCGCGGCGAGCGCGTGGAGGGTCTCCGGCCAGATCTCCGACTCCACGCGCAGCGCGCAGTCTGGCCGCCAGTGGTCGAGGAACCGACGGAGTCCCACCCGCCGGTCCAGCGGCGCATACTGATGGCAGGCCCGCGGCGGCAGCACTCCGTCCATCGCCCGGGCGGACGTCACGGTCACCGTCGTCACCAACACCCCCATCCCCTCGTCGTCGACCAGGCGACGGACGATCGGCTCGACCGATCGCGCCTCGCCGATGCTTGCCGCATGCACCCAGCACAGGGGCCCCTGCGGTCGGGGCATCGACGGATTGCCGAGCCGCTCACCAAGGCGGTCGGGGTCCTCGCGCCCGCGTCGAACGCGCGCCCGGAGAACCGGCGCCACCGCAGGAGCCGCCGCCGCCCACGCCATCCGGCTGGCCAGCAGGACCGCCGACGCGCCGCTAAACATCTCCATTAGCGAGGACATACAAGCGGCAACCCCAAGGATCAACCAGCGGAAACGCCGGGAGAGCGCGCAGACG
Organism: Alphaproteobacteria bacterium; assembly: GCA_021296265.1. Lineage (GTDB taxonomy): Bacteria > Pseudomonadota > Alphaproteobacteria > TMED109 > TMED109 > VXPW01. Next base: position 8,451 of record JAGWAT010000010.1, read on the forward strand.
GGTTGACCGACGCGCCGCGGGCAGCGCTGCCGCAACGCCGCACGTCGCCTATCCTGCCCACATGGCTCCCGTCCACACGCTCGCGGTCCACGAACGCACGGTCCTCCTGGATACCGTGCTCCGGCCGCACCGCTCACTCGGACCGGCCGGGTTCCGTCTGCTCATGGGCGCGGTCGCGGCGTTCTGCCTCACCATAGGGATTGTCTTCGCTTCGCTCGGGGCCTGGCCTGTCTTCGCCTTTCTCGGGCTTGACGTCCTGCTCGTCTTCCTGGCGTTCCGGTGGAGCTACCGGAGCGCTCGCGAGCGGGAGCGGATCCGCCTCGATACGGAGGCGCTCGAGATCGTGCGGACTGGTGCGGACGGGCGAGCCCGCTCCTGGCGGTTCCAGCCCCACTGGCTCCGGATCGACTTCGACGAATCGGGCGATCCCAGCGACCAGCTGAGGCTGTCGTCGCACGGCCGCAGCCTCGTCATCGGCGCCTTCCTCGCCCCCGAGGAACGGGCGAAGTGTGCCAAGTTGCTCCGCGACGGAATCCGGCGATGGCGGTCGCTGCCGCCAGGCTTCGCCGCCCCGTCGTAGCCGACCGCGCCACCCGGGTCCTCCGCCGGCGAGCCTCGACAAGACCCCGCACTGGCACCAGTCCCCGGCGATCGGGGATGCGGGCAACCGCGCCAGCAGTCTGGTTGACCGGCCCAGGGGGCCCGGCGACGTTTCCGGTTGACCCACACCGAACGCCCGTGAAACTATCTTGTGCGGACGCGTGTCGGTCGGGCGGAACGCAGTCGGAGCAAACCCTTGGAAGATCTGCAGCTCATGGTGAGCGGTCTGGCCAACGGCTGCGTCTACGGCCTGGTCGCGCTCGGCTTCGTGCTGATCTACAAGGCCACCGAGCAGGTCAACTTTGCGCAGGGCGACATGATGATGCTCGGCGCCTTCGTCGCGATCGGCCTCGGCAACGAGTCGCACGCTGGCCTCCCCTTCTGGCTGGCCTGCGCCGGTGCCGTCTTCGCCATGGGCGCGGTCGGCATGGCGATGGAACGGACTCTTCTTCGTCCCCTGTTCGGCCAATCGCAAATCGCCGTCGTGATCCTGACCATCGCGTTCGGTTTCGTGCTGCGTTTCGCCGCAGGTGCGATCTGGGGTCACGACCCGCTGGTGATGGACAACCCGGTCGCCGGGGCGCACGTCGCCTTCGGCCAAGTCGTGCTCGGCGCCGACGAAATCGCGGTCATCGCCGTCACCGTACTGCTGACCGGCCTGCTGTTCCTGTTCTTCAGCCGGACCAAGCTCGGAATCGCCATGCAGGCCGCGAGCCAGAACCAGCTGGCCGCCTATTACATGGGTATTCCGGTCAAGCGGATTCACGGGATCACCTGGATGCTGGCCGGGGTCACTGCGGCCGTGGCCGGGATCCTGTTTGCCGCCAAGGGGTCGGTGGACCCCAGCGCCGGCTTCCTGGGAATCAAGGCGTTCGCGGCAGCGGTGATCGGGGGGTTTGGATCGCTGCCGGGCGCTTTGCTGGGAGGCCTGATTATCGGCCTCGTGGAACCCTTCGCCGCCCGCTACGTGGCCGCCGGCTACGCGCAGATCGCGCCGTACGCGGTGCTGATTCTGGTCCTGATCTTCCGCCCGCACGGACTGGTCGCACAGGTCCGAGGCAAGAAGCTCTGAGGCCGTGCGAGTTCCCTTCAAGACGAGCCACCGCCACGACATCCGGCTGTTCGCCGATCGCTATCAGGCCCTCCGGTACGCCGCCCTCCTGACGCTCGCCATCGCGCTGCCGTTCCTGCTGGACGACTTCATGATCGGGGAGGTCACCGGCGTCCTGATCTGGGCGATCGGTGGCATGGGCCTGATGATCCTGACCGGTCACGCCGGACAGATCAGCCTCGGCCACGCGGCCTTTCTCGCTGTCGGCTGTTACGCCAACGTCATCCTGATGGACCGCTTCGGATTGCCGTTCCCGGTCTCGTTCACGCTCGCGGGAATCGTGGCCGGACTCGCGGGCGTGCTGGTCGCCGTTCCGGTGTTTCGGCTCCACGGCATCTATCTCGCCATTGCGACGCTCGCGCTCACGATGCTGGTCGAAGACATCATCGTGCTGACCGAACCGTGGACAGGCGGGGTGGTCGGGCTGACCGCGCCGACCATCACCATCGCCGGCATGGACGTGGACCGGTTCAGTTCGCCAGACCGCTTCTACTGGCTATGCCTGTCGATCACGCTCCTGGTCACGCTCGCGTATTGCAACATCCTGCGCGCTCCGCTGGGCCGGGCGTTCCTCGCGATCCGTGATTCCGAGGCGTCCGCCCAGGCGATGGGCGTCCACGTCGCCCGGACGAAAGCGGCGGCCTTCGGGCTCTCGTGCCTGGTCACGGGGTGGGCAGGCGCGCTGCTGGGGCACTACTTCTACACGTTCAACCACGAAGTGTTCACGGTCGTGGTGTCGATCCAGCTGCTGCTCATGATCGTGATCGGCGGCATCGGCTCAATTCACGGGGCGTTCTACGGGGCATTCGTGGTCGGGGTCATTCCGCAAGCCATCAATATCAGCCGGGACTGGGTAACGGCCGTGCTCGGCACCAGCGGGGTGGCGGTTCCCGGCCTCGAAACCGGGGTGTTCGGTCTAATCCTCGTGCTGTTCATCCTGTTCGAGCCGTACGGCGTCCACGGCCGAATCACCAAGTGGAAGACATACTTCGAGCTGTTTCCCTTCTACCGCCGTGACCTCTTCCGCCGACAGAAGTCTTATCTGAAGACGGAGCGCATCCGTTGAGTCTGCTCGAAGTCAGCGACGTCACGGTGCGCTTCGGCGGCATCACTGCGCTGGCCGACGTGACCTGCAGCGTCGAGTCGGGCGAAATCTTCGCCATCGTGGGGCCGAACGGCGCAGGCAAATCGACGCTCTTCAATCTGATCTCGCGCTTCTGCGAACCCGATTCCGGGGACGTACGCCTGAATGGACGCAGTCTCCTGGACCGGGCCGCCGCCGACATGGCCGCGCTCGGCGTCGCCCGCACCTTCCAGAACATCGATCTGTTCGAAACGTCGACGGTGCTGCAGAACCTGCTGATCGGACGCCATGCGCGCCGCCAGGCCTCGTTCGCGTCCCAGATCGTCTTCAGCCCGGCCGTGCGACGGGAGGAGATCGCGCACCGGGAGGCAGCCGAGCGAATCATCGATTTCCTGGATCTGCATGCCCACCGTGAACAGCGGATCGCCGGCCTCCCGTACGGCACCCGTAAAGTGGTCGAAGTGGGCCGGGCGCTCGCGATGGAGCCCAGGCTCGTCCTACTGGACGAGCCCGCTTCCGGACTGTCCCCGGAAGAAGCGCGGGATATGCGGTTCTGGATCAGCGACATCCGCACCGAACTCGGGATCACCATCGTGATGGTCGAGCACGACATGGGGCTGGTATCCGCGGTATCGGACCGGGTGCTGGTGCTGGCCGAGGGCCGGGTAGTCGCGCTCGGGACGCCTGCCGAAGTGCAATCGGACCCGGGCGTCGTGCAGGCGTTCCTGGGAGTCGGAGCGGAGCCCGAAGCATGAGCGGCGCGCTCCTCGAGATCCGCCACCTGGAGAGCTACTACGGACCGGTTCTCGCCGTCCGCGGCATCAGCCTCGACGTGCCGGCGGGGGCCATCGTGGCCCTGCTGGGCGCCAACGGGGCGGGGAAGACCACCGTGCTGAAGACGATTTCCGGGGTCCTGAATCCAGACAAGGGGACGGTGCGATTTGCGGGAGAACCCATCGCGCGCAAGGAACCCGATGCCATCGTGCGGCAGGGCCTCGTGCACGTTCCGGAGGGACGCGAGATCTTTCCGCTGCTGAGCGTGGCCCAGAATCTGGCGATGGGCGCGTACTCCCGCACGGACCGCGGGATCCCGGACGACATCGAGAGCGTGCTCGGCTATTTTCCGATTCTCCGGGAGCGCCTCGCGCAGTCGGCCGGCACGCTCTCCGGCGGCCAGCAGCAGATGCTCGCCCTCGCCCGCGGACTGATGGCACGTCCGAAGCTGATGCTCCTCGACGAACCGTCGCTGGGCCTGTCACCGCTGCTGGTCCGCGGCATCTTCAGCGTGATCCGACGCCTCAACCAGGAACACGGAATCGGCGTGCTGCTGGTGGAGCAAAATGCCAATCTGGCGCTCGATATCGCCGACTTCGGCTACGTGATGGAGACTGGGCGGATTGTGCTGGACGGCCCTGCGGAAACCCTCAAGCAAAGCCGCGACATCCAGGAATTCTACCTCGGCGGCAACCCGGACAGCCCACGCGGCGAACGGCGCTGGAAGCGCCGGAAGTCCTGGCGATAGGGCACTTCATGCCGACCTCACCACCGCCATCCCATGCCACCGCGGGCACCGACCGTGCCGATGCCCGCGAGCCGTACCGGATCGACGGCTGCGACACGGTGCCCAAACTGTTCCTGCATCGCTGTCGAACGCTGGGCGAGCGGACGGCCCACCGGGAAAAGGCGCTGGGGATCTGGCGCAGCCACACTTGGGCACAATTCCTCGACGCGGCGCGGTCGATCGGCTTGGGACTGGCGGCGCTCGGCCTGCAGCGGGGCGACGTCGTGTCGGTGCTCTCCGAGGACAACAAGGAGTGGCTGTACGCCGATCTCGGCATCCAGTGCATGGGTGGGATCGCGAACGGCATCTATCCGACGGACAGCGCGGACCAGGTCGCCTTCCTGCTGCGTGATTCCGACAGCCGGTTCGTGATCGTCGAAAACGACGAGCAGCTCGACAAGTTCCTCGAGATCCGTGACCGCGTCCCGAACGTGGTGAAGTGCATCGTGCTCGAGCGCGAAGGACTGCGCGACTTCGCCGACAACGGGGTGCTGTTTCTTGATGAACTGTACCAGCTTGGAAACCGCGCCCACGCCGAGGATTCGGAGCGTTTCGAACGCGAGGTGGCCGCGTCGGATCCGGGTGACACGGCCATCCTGATCTACACCTCCGGGACAACCGGACCACCGAAGGGTGCGATGATCTCGCACGCGAACATCGTCTTTTCCGTGCGGTCGGGTCTCAGCACGCTGCCCGTCCGTGAGGAGGATGAGCAACTGTGCTTTCTGCCGCTGTGCCACGTGCTCGAACGCCTGCTGTCCGTCTTCGTCCCGCTGGCCGCCAAATCGGTGGTCAACTTTGCCGAGAGTCCCGACACTGTCTTCGACAACCTGCGCGAGGTGTCGCCTGCCTTCTTCACCGCCGTGCCGCGGCTTTGGGAAAAGATCTATTCACGCATCGCGCTGCTTAACGAGGATGCGACCCGGCTCGGTCGGTGGGCGTTCGGCCGGGCGGTCGCCTGCGGCATGCGGCGGGCGGAGTACCGGATGACGGGTCGCCAGGTGCCGGGCTGGCTGGAGGTTCGTTACCGGCTCTGGGACTGGCTGGTGCTGGCCAATGTCCGCCGCATGATCGGCCTCGACCGTGCGCGCCGCATCGCGACGGGGGCCGCACCCATTTCTCCCGACCTGGTGAAGTGGTACTGGGCGATCGGCCTGGTGATGCTCGAAGGCTACGGACAGACGGAAAGCTCGGGCGTCCTCTCGGTCAACCTGCCGGAGCGCAATGTGACCGGCTCCATCGGCGTCCCGGTTCCGGGCGTGGAGATGCGCATCGCCGCCGACGGCGAAATCGTGGCCAGGGGGCCTTTCGTGTTCCAGGGATACTGGAACAATCCGGAGAAAACCGCAGAAACCATTCGCGATGGCTGGCTGCACACCGGCGATGTCGGACGAGTCGACGCCGATGGCTTCTTCTGGATCACGGGCCGGATCAAGGACGTCATCATTACGGCCGGCGGGAAGAACATCACGCCGGCAACCATCGAGAATCAGCTCAAGTTCTCGCCCTACATTGCGGACGCGGTCGTCATCGGCGACCGCCGGAAATACCTCACGGCGCTGATCATGATCGACCAGGAGAACGTGGAGCGCTTCGCACAGGAGCGCCGCGTACCGTTTTCGGATTTTGCGTCGTTGTGTGCTTCGGACGCCGTGCGGGCACGGATCCGTGCGGAGGTTGACACCGTCAACGGCCGATTTGCCCGGGTCGAGCAGGTGAAAGATTTCCGTCTCCTCGACTCGCTGCTCACGGCCGAGGACGATGAACTGACACCCACCATGAAACTGCGTCGCGACTTCGTGCAGCGCAAGCACAAGGCGTTGATCGAGCAGATGTACTGAAATCGACAAGGAGAGGGAGCATGACGTTCCTGAAAATTCTGGCGGCGGCGCTGGTCCTCGCGACACCCGCCCACGCTGCACAAGGTGTGAGCGATGATGAGATCGTCATCGGTTCCGTCAACGACCTGTCCGGCATCTTCGCCGCCTTCGGCGCACCCGCCGTCACCGCGGCACAGATGCATTTTGACGTGGTCAACGCGGGCGGCGGCATCCACGGCAGGACGATCCGGTTCATCGTGGAGGACAGCAGCTACCAGATGCAGAAGGCGTTGCAGGGGTACAACAAGCTCGTCAATCGCGACCAGGTGTTCGCGATGTTTCTGTCGCTGGGAACGCCCATGAACATCGCCGGCTTTAAGCTGACGACACCGAAGAACATCCCGAACGTCTCACCGCTGTCGGCCGCGCGACAGATGCTGGAGGAACCGACCCGCCTGCGCTTCCTGGGCTCAAGCACGTACTACGACCAGCTGCGGCTGGCGACGCAGTACATGGTGGAGCACCACGGCGTGGCCACGGCGTGCACCATGTACATCCCCTCCGATTTCGGCATCGAGGTCCAGGAAGCCGTCAGCGAAGAAGCCACTGCCAACGCCGCGGTGACGTACGTCGCCGAGACCGCGCACAAGCCCGACGAGATGGACTTCGCCGGGTCCTTGCAGAAGCTGCACGCCGAGGGCTGCGAAATGATCGCCCTGGCGCTGGGCATTCGCCAGACCATCACGGTTCTGGGGACCGCGAAGAAGCTTGGTTTCAACGACATCAAGTTCGTCGGTTCCTCGGGAACCTTCCATACCCTGCTCGCCCAGGTGCCCGGCGGGTTGACCGAGGGCATGTATGCCGCCGCCGGCTGGGCCGATCTGGCCGCCCGGGCGGACCAGCCGGAACCAGCCGCCTTCATCGCGGCCTACAGCGAGGCACATGGCGAATTCCCGGGCACCGGCGCGCTCCTGGGCTACGCGTCCGCGACCGGCCTGACCCGGGCGCTCGAGAGGGCAGGGCGCGATCTCACCGTCGACAGCTTTCTTGCGGCGATGGAGAGCCTCGACTACTACGACCCGATCGTCGACAACCACGTGAACTATTCGGCCGACGACCATCAGGGCTCTGACGAGGTCATCCTCTCGGTGATTGAGGGCGGACAGTGGAAGGAGCTTGCCCGGCTCAAGTGACCGGAGGCCCCCTGGGAACGGCTCCCTTGCAGGCTCCTACCGTCACGCGGCCTTGGCGGCGCGGTCTGCCGCATGGCCACACCTCCAGGAGGGGTTCGGCCGCTGGTCATCCCGGGCGGGAACGCGTCGGCACCGGTCGCGCCAGCCGGTGCGCACCCGACCCCTGCCCGCCCAGAACGACAGAGAGCAGTCTCGATGGCATGGCCAACGGCGGGTCTGCCGTCAGGCCCAGGGCCGGCGTGCCCGCGGTACGCCGGCGACGCGGCTTGCACTGACGCCGCGTTGGGTGGCGAGGTCTTGATCCACCCGGCGAGGTGCCGTCGCCGTGGAGGCGGCACCTCGGAAGCGTTCTCCCGCCCCGTCGCCGGCCGGACGCCGGATATCAGTCTCGGAGCATGCCGTACCCGATCGCCCGTACCGCCTTGCGGAACGCGGCCGCCGCCTTGCTACGAACCACCAGATGCTTCTTCCCGGCCTGCAGGCACAGTTTCGACGTTCGTTGGTCCGCGGCGAGCCGGTCGGCCACCTTCTGGTCGACGCACTCGAACAGCAGTGCCGTGCCCCTGAGTTTGATCGCCTGCGCCCCGCATTCCACGTTCCGCAGAAACCCGTCGACGAGCTCCGGCAGCGGCTGCTCATCTCGAGCGCCCAGGAAGGCGCGCAGGTCATCCGCCTTGTGCCCGCTCTCGATCGCCGCCAGGGTCTTGTCGCGAGCCAGATGCCAGACGCCATCGGCTTCGGCGTTGGCGAACGTCTCCAACACCAGCTGCTCTTCGGCCGTCAGCGGCGCATTGGCGCGCACCAGGAGACTGGGCATGACGGTCACTGGCGTGCACGACGACGCCGTTGCCGGCTCGTAGTCCTTGGCAAGTCCCAGGCAGTACGCCCCGATCGGGGTCAGACGGAAGTATTGCAGGCCGTCGTAGCGGCTGAGGTAGGCGAGTCATCGGCCCCCCACATGCCCGTGAAATCGAGACGTGCACCGGCCGGTTGGGTGCAGGCGACATCGATCAGGCCCAGAGTCGCGGCGTTCTCGAACAGCAGGCAGAGTAGATAGCGATCCTGAAGAATGTTCCAGCCGTGATAGCCGTCACAACCCAGACTTCCGTAATTGGGTTCCCCGATGTAGAGGTGCCGTGGGTCCCGCGTGACCTCGAAGGTCATACCCGTCGCCTGCATGAACCTCGAGCACTCGTCAAAATTCACCCACGCCCCGACCGGACATTCCGCCAGGGCGTCCTCGACGGCCGACCGGCGATGTGACGGCGCGGTCATGGAACGCCTGCCACGGCCGCGCTGCTGGCTCTTGATCGCGTCGACACGGCTGAATTCGTCCAGCATGCTGTTGTCGACCCAGTGCTGCCACAGGTGGCGCAGGGTCTCCGCGGCGGGCCCGCCGAGGGCAGCGTGACCTGCCTTCGTCAAGGCGAGCTTCGAACCGTGCAGCGTGGCCAGCTTGCCGGCCTGCAGCAGCCATGGCCAGGCAAACGCCCTGATCGGGCCTGCCTGCTGCTCTGCGCGGCCTTTCGATTCCGACAGATCGAAGAAATCTCCCCCGCTCAATTCCGCGGCAATGCGCTGCACCGCGGCTGCTGACGGTCGCCGCGTCTTGGGGCTGACCGCTACCCGGCCGAGATCGATCAGGTGCAGGATCGCCCGCAGATCCCGAGATGCAACGCGTTCCATGTCGCGCCGCTGGAGTTCGACCTTGCCGAACTTCTTCGTCTGGTCTGCCGGAACGTATCGCTTCCGTTGCCGCTCGACCGTCGCCGGCAATTCGTCGACAACGGCAAGCGCGGCCTCCGGCGGCGGCGGGACGAATTCCAGCAGGTGCTGTGCCACCTCTGCCGGAACGGTGATGGCCTGGTGGCACGTGTAACGGTCAAACCAGCGATACAGGAAGAGGCTTAACGGGGTGGGCAAGCTGTGGTGGTCCTGTGCAAGACTCGGGGGAAGCGACTTGTGCTTGGCCTTGACCTGCCTCCAGTCGCTTCCCTGTTCGTGGCCGTACAGCACTTCGCGCACCACCATATGCTCGATTTCGTCGAGGGCGTTCCAGTACTGACGGAGCGATGCGCTGGTGAGTCGGTCCGCCACGGCCGCTGCCATCTCTACCTTCCGGATCGGCCGCGGCTTCGGAATCGCCAAGCACGTCATCATTTTCCTGAGTTCCTGGGCGGACAGGGACGCGACCACCGTCGACAGCTCGACACGCCGGATTCTGGCAGCGCGGAGTCGCTCTGCTTTCTCGTGATCAGGTATGGGCACGGAGGAACAGTGTCCTGATCTTGCGGTGTGGAGCCGTCATCGTGCCACGGCGTGCACGGGACGGCGCCGGTGTGGCGGTCAGTATCCAGCGAGGCGGGAAGCCAGGGGATCACGAGTACGTAGCTCCGGAAACAAGGAGAAATCACGATCCCGGGTAAGCAATTCCTCTACCCCGTGCGCCACGCATATCGCCGCGATTCGGGCGTCGTGGACCACCCCGCCCACAACGTGCGGTCGCCGGACGAAACTGCCCAGAATGTCAACAAAATCGGCTGTTTCACCGATCATGCGTTGGACCGGTGACGCCATCCAGGCAGCCATTTGTCGCCATGCATGGCCGGATGATGTCACCCGGTCCTGCCAGATCCTCCGGTTCGTCACCACGCTGAGAAACTCATAACAGCACGGCCACGGAACGGCCCACACCAGGTCGCCTTCAGCCAGCTCCCGCATCAGCGCGAATGCCCTGTCGCCGTGTCGCGCCTCACGGCGGTGCGCGTACACCAGGAGGTTCGTATCCACTGCAATCATCGGGTGCCAGGATCGCCGTAGATCAATTCACGCAGTTCCGGCCAGGAGTATTGCTCGAGCGGATCGGCCGCGCCCGTGTCGCCCGCCCGCAGGTCCGGAAGCACGTGCTTCCGAGGCGAGCCCGCAGTATCAAGCACCTGTCGCAGCCCATCCTCGACGACGGCACGCAACGTGGAGCCGGTTTCCCGGGCGTGGCGCTTGGCGCGAAGCAGTAATTCATCGTGCAAGTCGAGAGTTGTCTTCATAGGACCCATATTAGCCATAAACATTGATATGGGGAAGGCATACCCCGGGAGTCCCGGCGCGGAGAGTTCCGAACTCCCACGACCTCGCGGGATCATGCACAATCCGGCCCTGCACCAGGAGGCAAACGTGGCCAACCAGATCAAAATTCTCAACCCGCCCGGTGCCGTGCCGGCACAGGGCCTCTACTCCCAAGCTGCGTTCGTGCCGGCCGGGACGGACACGTACCACATCGCCGGCCAGGTCTCGGTCGACCAGGATGGAACCATCGTCGGGAGCGACGATTTCGGCGCCCAGGTCCGACAGGTCTATCGGAACCTGGAAGCGGTGCTGAAAGCGCTGGGCGAGAGCTGCGACAGCATCGTCTCCATGCGCACGTACCTGGTGGACGCCGGACTGCTCCCGACCTTCATGAGCGTGCGGGCCGGCCTGTTCCCGAGTTTGTTCAGCGGACCCGCCTATCCCCCCAATACGCTCTTGATCATTGATGGGCTGGTCCGCCCGGAGTTCCTGATCGAAGTGGAGGCGGTCGCGGCCCGACGTGCTTCCTGAGCCCAACGCCGGACACGGGACACAGGCGGACGGCGGTTGCCCGCGCCGCCCGCACCGTCCTGAATCCGGTACCGCTGTCGTGACCCGGTCAGCCGGCGGCGAACCGGCGGGGGCGGTTCGCACGACCGGGGCCAGAGGGTAGTCCGACCGGCCTGGGTCCTATCCGGCAAGGCGCTCCGCCAGCACTACCGGGCCGCGGTGGTCACCGCGAGTGTGCCGCCCGCGATCCGAACTGCCTACACGCTATCGCCGCCTTCCGCCATCGCCACGCCTGCGGGTCGAAGGTTCTGGCATGCCCCCACATCCCGTGCCGCGTCCACTGGCCCCATTCCGCGATTCGATGCTAGCGAAGCGGACTTCCTGGCCGTCTACCCAGATCCAGTCGCCGTCGGTGACCTATGCCTTGCCGGTGAACGCTTCGCGCCGGGGACGACGCACGGGATGCGCCAGCGGCCCGACGGACGAGGGCAATGCGTGCTCGCCGATACCGGCGTTTTCGGAATGGCCCCCGGAGGAAGGACGGGGCCGTACCGTCGGCCTAATTGGTCAGCGGCGTTTGTCTACCACCGTCGCGTTGTGCGTCTCGCAGATCGATCACAGCGCAGGTAATCGGGGCCACAAATTCTGCCGCATGGTGGAGAGCCGGATCTTGAGTTTCCAATCGCCGCGCCCCTTTCCAACCGCGGCCAGGATCCCTGCCATCTGGTTTAAGCGGGTCCGAAGGCGGTTCCATCACTATCAAGAACCGGTTGTGAAAGATTGTGGGTCATGCATTGCGCAGGCGTTCGAGAGCCTCACGGGCTGTCACTGTCGGAATGTTCTCGATCTCCCCGAGCGCAAGCATGTCCCTCTTGTCTCCGGAGACGATCAGGTCGACGTCTCCGGAGATCGCCGTAGCCAGAATGTGGTTGTCCTTTGGATCGGGAGACAGAAACACACTTGGCAACTCATCAAGGATCAATGCGCTGGTGTTGATGTTCTCGACGATGGACTTTGCCTCGTCGGGGTCGAGGAACTTCCGGAGTTGTCTGCGAGCGAAAACATCGGCCAACTCGCTGACTTGCGTAGTTGATGTCACGAGCTCAATCGTGCCGCGCAACCATGCCTGATACAGACTGTCAGGCGGGGTACCCTTGGTGATGAGGGCGCCAATCAGGATATTGGTGTCAAGTACGACCCGCACGCGCAGCGCTCACTTCATCGTCGATCAGGTCCAGAATCTCCATTTGGTCATATCCGGCGTTGCGTTCCTTGACCTGTCCAATAGTGAGATCAAAGACGTGCCGGCGCACAGCTTCATCGACGAACCGGGACAGGTCGCCCTTCTTGCCGCCGTTGCGAGCAAGGAATGTACGGACCGCCCGGTCGGTCTCTTCCGAGATCGAGAGGTTCCATCGAGTCATTGACCGCTCTCTCCACATATGCGCATAAACATCTATGCGCCAATCCTACGGCCGACGCCACCGTTCCTCAATTGCTTGTCGACGTGGAACGCGCTCTATCCTCGCCTAGCGCGCTCAAGAGGTTCCCGCTGATGCTCCCCGGGATGCGGGACCTGGCAGTGTGCATGGAAAGAGGCTTATATCGAAAGGTTGGTGCGGGTGGTCCAGACGGTGCGTGGCCGGGGTTGCCGAGGCCGTTTTGCCAGTGGCGTGCGCGAGCGCCCGTATACAAGCGTGGCCCGACCCTGTTCGGCTTCGTCGCTGACGGCGCGGGCGTGCCCGTGACCTCGTTTGAGCATCCCCATGGAAACCCTGGCGAACATGTTGCCGGCCGCGACCTCCAAGGGAATGGCGGTAGGTTCTGCGGGCCAGCAATCCGCTACGCCGCCACCGGGACAGAACAGTCCGGCGCTGCGGCCTAGCGGCTGATGATTCGCGAGGCGGGACCGGTGCCCTCCGTCGGCTCAGATCCGCACATCACCGCTATGTGCGGATCTCTCATCCCACGTCAGGACGCGGACGCGAGGTCGACCGGCACGCAGACGTGATAGCCGCTCGGCAGGCGTTCGACGGCGATCGGCGCACCGTAGACCCGGGACAGGATCTCCGGCGTCAGCACGTCGACCGGTCGACCGGCGGCCTGGGTCACGCCATCGCCGAGCAGGTGGACGCGAGTCGCATACGCGAACGCATGGTCCGGATTATGCGTCGAAAGCACGACACCCAGGCCGGCGGCCGCGAGTTTCCGCACCTCGTTCAACACGAGGATTTGATTCCCGAAATCGAGGCTGGCGGTCGGTTCGTCCATCACGATCAGCCTGGCATCCTGGGCCAGTGCCCGGGCGATCAGCACCAGCTGCCGCTGGCCCCCGGAAATCCGTGTGTAGTCGCGCCCGGACAGGTCACCGATGCCCATCTGCGAGAGCGCGGCGGCGGCTCGCTCCCGATCCTCCCGGCGCGGCCTGGAGAACGTGTCGCGGTGAGCGGTACGGCCCATCAGGACCATGTCGCCCACTGCGTACGGGAACACGGTCGTGTGCGCCTGCGGGACGTACGCCATCTGGCGCGCGACGTGCCTGCGCTGGAGCGAGAGGATGTCGCAATCGTCGAGCAGAACCCGACCCGCCTGCCGCGGGATGAGTCCGAGCAGGGTCTTGAACAGGGTGGTCTTGCCGCACCCGTTGGGTCCTAGCAGACACAGGATTTCGCCCGCCCGCAGCACGAGGTTCACCGCGCGGCCGACTGGAAATCCCGGATAACCGAACCCCAGATCCTCGGCCCGCAGGACGCTCACCAGCTGCGCCGTCCGGTCGCCAGCAACCAAAGGAATACCGGCGCCCCGACGAAGGCGGTCAGGATGCCCAGCGGTGTCTCGGTTTCGGCCATGGTACGGGCGATCGTGTCGACCGCCAGCAGGTAGCCCGCCCCCAGGATCATCGCTACCGGCAGCAGGCGATCGAAGTTCGGCCCGACCACCAGGCGGGCAATATGGGGCATCACCAGTCCCACCCAACCGACCACGCCCGCGACCGCCACCACGCTGGCCGTCATCAGCGTCGCGGCGGCGACCAGCAGGACGCGCAGCCGGCGCGGGTCGATCCCAAGCGCCGTGGCCTCCTCGTCCCCCAACGTCATCAGGTTCATGCGCCAGCGGAGCAGGACCAGCGGCACGAGGCCGACCACGACAAAGGGCAGCGCGGACCACACGTCGTCGGGCTGCGTGCCGGCCAGCGACCCCAGTAGCCAGAACGTGATCGCGGGCAGCTGGTCGTACGGGTCCGCCAGGATCTTCACCAGGGATATGCACGCGCCAGCCAGCGCCCCGAGCACGACGCCCGCCAGCACCAGCACCAGCATGGGATCGTGGCCGCGGACCGCCGTCGCGACGGCGTACACCAGCGCCACCGTTCCCAGGCCGCCCGTGAAGGCGAAGCCCTGGGTTACGACGACCGGCATCGACAGCAGGATGCCCAGCGCCGCGCCCAGGCCGGCCCCGGTTGAGACACCGAGGATGTCCGGAGACACGAGCGGGTTGCGGAACAGGCCCTGATAGACCGTACCGGCGGCCGCCAGAGCCGCACCAACCAGCAGGGCAGCCAGAACACGTGGGATGCGCACCGAGAACAGAACGGTCTCGACCTGGGCGTCCGTCAGCCCGGCACCACCGCCGGCATAGTCCAGCAACGCGGCGAGAACCTGGTCGACGGAAACGGGGTACGGCCCGACCGTGATCGCGAACAGGGCGAGCAGCAGCAGGCCGGCGGCCAAAGCGCCGATGATGGGACCAGCGGCGGTGCGCGCACGCTGTCGTTCCGGACTACCGGGCGGGTTCAATCGGTCAATCGGCTCAGCAGCTCGTCCGTCAGATCGACATGATAGAACAGTCGGTAGAACGTCCGGACTTCCTGCCGCCAGTCGAGCTGCATTCGATCGGGATAGAAGAGACTGCCCAGCCAGCGAAGTCCCATGATGCGGTTGACCGACGGCGGCCGGTCAATCCAGCCGAACGGCGACGTCGGCGCCAGGAACACGCGCCCCCGCTGCACGGCATCGATCGGTGCCCAGAGCGGGCTTGCCCACACCTGCGCGTAGAACTCCCGGTCCCACGTGATGATCGTGTCCGGATCGGCAAGGATCAGCTGTTCGGCCGACATCTGCGTCAGGCCGCGCCGGCTCCGCTCGTCGGGGCTGGCCCCGGCCACGTTGCGCCCGCCGGCTCGCTCGATGATCTCGGTGTTGATCGAACCCTGCAGGCCGGTCTCGAGCCCGGAGGGCGTCCGGGCCAGGTAGACGCGCGGACGCCGTTCTTCGGGAATGCCTGCCAGTGCGAACTCGAGGTCGACGAGCAACGTTTCGACGTAGACCGCGAGTTGCTCGGCACGATCGGAGACGCCGAGCACGTCACCCATCAGCCGCAATGCGGTCGCGGTGTGTTCGAACCGCCCGTCGATCAACAGGTACGGGATACCGGTCTGGGCCTGCAGGCGGTCGGCCAGCGAGATGTGGGCACCGCGAACCGCCCCGAAGTCGAAGATCAGGTCGGGTTGGGCCCGAAGGACGACTTCGAGATTCGCCGTATTGCCACGCCCCGTGAGCCGGCCGGTTTCGGGCAATCCCCGGTACGCTTCTGGCAAATACCTTTCGTCCTCCCGGGATAGTGCCCGGGGCCACCCGATCAGGCGGTCCGGGGCAAGCACGTAAAGGAGAACGGCCGCCGGCGGCCCGGCCGCGTAGACCCTTTGCACCGTTTCCGGAATCGTGACCGTCCGGCCGGCGGAATCGGTGACCGACCGCGCATCGGCCGCGCCCGTCACTGCCACCATCGTCGCAAGAATCAAAGCGTTGCGCATGGCCGGCTCCTGCCCACGGGGGCCGCTAGCGTAACTCCGGACGAGCACCGTTGCGGGAGCGGAATGGGTGCGGCCGGCGACCATGGCCAACGGTCGCGATGCCGGCGCCCGTTGGGCAGGGTTGCGCGGAGCTCGTATGTTGGCGCCGGCCGCACGGGGAAGACAGAGAATGATCCAACAGGTGCTCACGTTTTGGTTCGAACGTCACGGTCCCGACCAGTGGTGGGCAAAGGACCCCGCCTTCGATGACGCGATCCGCGTGCAGTTCGGCTCTCTTCACGCGCGTGCCGTCCGCGCCGAGCTCCACGACTGGCGGGCCCAACCCGAAGGGCGCCTCGCCGAGATCATCGTGCTCGACCAGTTCTCCCGAAACCTCTATCGCGACAATGCCCGCGCCTTCGCCAACGACGGAATGGCGCTGGTGCTGGCGCAGGAAGCGGTGCGCGCCGGCGCCGACCAGAAGGTCCCGCTGGAGCAGCGGGGGTTCCTTTACATGCCGTACCAACACAGTGAATCGGCGGCCGTGCACGAGATCGCCGTGCCGCTATTTGAAGCGCTGGGCGATGCCCAGAGCTTGGACTACGAACTGCAGCACAAGGCGATCATTGACCGGTTTGGGCGCTATCCGCACCGCAACGAGGTGCTTTCGCGGCCCTCCACGACCGAGGAGATCGCCTTCCTCAAGACCGAGGGCTCTTCGTTCTGACGACCAGTGCCGGCGCCGAGCTGCCGTGGGCTCCGGCGGCGCTTCGACGCATTGTCCCGCACGCGCACCGCGCCGCCAGCGTGCGGCAGCCTGCCAGCGGTCGATCCCGGAACCGCTGTGGCCGGCCACAGGCAATGGCTGGGCCGTTTCCGAAATGCCGGATCCCTGCCGCAGGCAGTCGGACCGCCCCGTTCTGGACCATGCACTAGAGGTCGGCGTCCACACCGACCGGGCAATGGTCGGATCCTTGCTCGCCCGGCCAGATGAAGGCGTTGTGTACCCGCTTCATCGCGGCCGGTGATGCCAGCACGTAGTCGATTCTCCAGCCGACGTTCCGTTCACGGGCTCCGCCCCACTGGCGCCACCACGTGTAGTGCCCCGGATCATCAGGATGCAGCGCGCGAAACGTATCGATCCAGCCGGCCTCCACCCAGCGATCGAGTTCCGCCCGCTCCTCGGGCAGGAACCCGCTGCTCTTCACATTGGTCTTCGGACGTGCGAGGTCGATGGCGCGGTGCGCGGTGTTGTAGTCGCCGATCACGAACACCGGGCATCGGCGCCGGAGGCGCTGGACCCGCTCGAAGACCGCCTGGTAGAAGTCGAGCTTGTAGGGGACGCGGCTGTTGTCGCGATCCTTCCCGCTGCCTTTCGGAAAATAAACGTTGACCACCACAAACCGCCCGCGATCACTCCGGAAGTGGGCGGCCAGGTAGCGGCCCTCGATGTCAAAGCGCCGATCACCGAGCGCGGTCTCCAGCCGCTCCGGTTCGACTTTCGCGTACATCCCGACACCGCTGTACCCGCGGCGCTCGGCCGGTACGAACGCGGCATGCCAGCCGGCGGGGGACCGGGCGGCATCTGGCACCTGCTCCGGGAGCGCCCGGACCTCCTGGATCCCCACGACATCCGCATCCGACCGCGCAAGGAAGTCCACGAAGCCACGACGCGTGCACGCACGGATTCCGTTCACGTTCCAGCTCACGATCCGCATGTATCCTGGTCCTTCCTCGCCGCCGCGACACGGCCGACCATCGTATCCCTTTCGACGCGCGGTGCCGGGTCCCGGCCCTGACCGCCGAACCGGTTCACGGCCGGCGGGTCGTCCCCGACCGGCGTTCTAACTGCCTCGACGCCATGAACTGCGCCCCAGCACCGCTGAACCTGGCGTGGCTTCCGGATACGGTACCACGGTCCCCGAGCGGCAATTGCGACCTTGAGCGTGCGGAGGGTTCGATCAGGCGACGCGCCTGGCGTGACGGGGCCGCGCCGGCCCTGTTCCTTTCGTCCCTACCTACCGCTCCTAACTAGCGCTGCCCGCCGCGCGGGCATGTCCCCCACAGCCTCCGAACACCCTCATCCATCGGTACGGGTCGGAGCCCCACGCGGAGCAGGGTCTAGCGCGCATGTTCCCATCATTCCGTAACGGGTGCGGGCGTCTGGCCGCATCCCTCTGTCCTTCCCAGTTCATCCGATTGGCGCAACCGCGGGCGAGCGGTGGCCGGCATCGTCGGAGTGTTCTGAACCGTCTCTTGGGGATCCCTGCCGTGTCCAGGACATCCTGATGCAGCCGGCCCAGATCGAACGGACTATGCGGCAACGGCGGTCGCACCGTTCCGGACCGCCGCACGGGCCTGCTCGACGAGCGCCTCGCCGGCTTCGGTCACCGCGTCAGCCAGCACCTCGATCCACTGCTGACCGTGCGAGGCCACGCGATGCACGAGGCCGATGCGCCGTGAAGGTTCAGGATCGGCGAACCGCAGCAGGTTCAGCTCGGGGGCGTTGGCTCGCTCGGTGAGCGCGGCCGTTTCCGGTATCAAGGTCAAACCGGCTCCACTGGCCACAAGCCGGCTCAGGGTGGTCAACGATCCCGCACCACGACGCACGTCCTGCAGCCGCCACGTTGCGCAAGCGCCCCGGATCTGCTCGCCCAGACAATGCCCCTCATCGAGCGTGAGCAGCGGCCCGATGTCGGCGCGCGCCAGATCCGCAGGACGCGGATTGCCCTTGAACGCGTGGGTCACGGCCGCAATCCGCTCGGAGCGGGCGGCGATCAGGAAACGGTCCTCGAACAGTTCCCGTTCAGGAAGCTCCAGCAAGCCCAGCGGCAGCGAAACGATCGCGGCGTCCAGACGACCGGCGAGGAGATCGGACACCAGGGTCTGACCGGAGGCCTCCCTGAGATCGAGATCGATCCGCGGCGACGTCGACTGCAGGCGCTCGAGGACCTCGCCGAGCAGGTAGGGTGCCAGCGTCGACACCATGCCGACGGCGACTCGCAGCGACGTGTCTGCAGACCGCTTGCCCATGGTTTCGAGAAGCAGGGCCTCGTCGAGGACCCGCAGCGCCTGCTGATGAACGTCCCGGCCCATCTGGGTCAGGATGATCCCGCGGCGGTCGCGTTCAACCAGCGGGCCGCCCAGGGTGCTTTCCAGCTCCTGGATCTGCAGCGATAGCGCTGGCTGGCTGACAAATACGTTCTCGGCCGCCCGACTGAACGAGCCGTGCTCGACCAGCGCTCGGAAGTACCGCAACTGACGTAAGGTTACCTTCACATCGTCATCCTTTCCTTGCAGGACAGCCCGGAAGCCGTCGCCCGGAGGGTTGCGCCCAGGTCTGACGCCGACGTCCTCCGGTCGATCGGACTTTCAGTTCGATCATCCATGGTCGTCTCCCGTCCGGGTTGCCCGAAGCCGGTCGGCTGCTCGCGCGCCTGTCGGCTCTTGTCATGGCAATAATTGGCAATCTTTATGTATAAAATCCAATACTTCTTACATATATTATAGATAGCTTTTTCTTATTCATGTAGGAGCGAATGTGGGCGCAGGGGGTCGACGCAGTTCGCACCAGCGACAGAAGGGAGAAGCGAACAGCGACCCGACTGTGCCGCGCCGCCGGAACCGCTCATCGACCGGCTGCCGGCCGCGCCGTGCGGGTCTTAGGAATCTTGTCGGGGAGCCGGGAGGGGCCGTCAGGCGAAGCGGTTCAGGAGCGGCCGGCCTTCGCGCATCCGGACGATGTTGTCGGCAATGATCGCAAAGCGACGCTCGAGCATCGGGGTGCTCCAGGCCGACGTGTGCGGTGTCATCCAGACGTTGGGAAGGCTCTCGAAGTTGTACTGCGAAGGTCGGACATCCCGTGGCCCGGGCGGACCGGGGTAGCGGTACCATACGTCGATGACCGCACCGCCGATGTCGCCGCGCTCCAGGGACCGAAACAGCGCTTGTTCGTCGACCACCAGTCCCCGCCCGACATTGATCAGCACGGCTTCCGGCTTCATCGTGGCCAGTACCCGCGCATCCACCATCCCGTGCGTGACCGGGGTCAGCGGGCACGCCACCACCAGATAGTCGTACTGCGCGGCAGCCTCGGCCAGCCGGTCCGGAGTTACGGTCTCGGCGAGCGGGGGCTCCAGAACCGGATGGGCCGTCACCGCCCGGACCTCCATGCCGAAGGCATCGGCGCGCTTCGCCAGGGCCCGCCCGATGCGCCCATAGCCGAGAATGCCCAGGACCCGGCCCTGCAGCTCGCCATGCGTGGGGCCGCCCGCGACCAGACTGTCGGACCAGTCGCCCGAGCGGAACCGCCGGTCGGTCGCCGTTACCCCGATCGCATGCTCGAGCATCGCCCGCACGCAGTACTCGGCGATCGGCACCTCGTGTTCGAACACGTTGCAGGCGGCGCAGCCCGCCGGCAGGGCGGCGACGTCGACCGAATCGGTGCCGGCGCCTGGAAGATGGAGCAGACGCAGCTTCGGCGCCGGCGGGCTGGTCGCCGGCCAGTCCATGCTGATGACGACTTCAGCGGTGGCGAGCGCGTCCGCCCAGGCGTCGGAGTCGGCACCCACGCAGCGCAGCGCATGCGGGAGCGCCAGGCTCGCCTGGAGCAGCTCCGAGTAGCGCGCGCCCATGACCCCGTTGAACGCCACCCGAACGGGTGGCGCATCCCGGTTCACTTGGGCAGGTCCAGGACATCCCGCAGACTGTAGAAGCCGGGCCGCTGGTGCGCCGCCCAGGCGGCGGCATGCACTGCCCCGCGCGCGAAGATGGCCCGTTCGTGCGCGCGGTGCCCGAGTTCGAGCCGCTCGCCGGCACCTGCGAACACGACCGTGTGATCGCCCACCACGTCACCGCCCCGGAGCACGCCGTAGCCGATCGTCCCGCGTTCTCTCGGGCCGGTGTCGCCATCCCGGCCGCGCACCGCGGCGGCCTCCGGATCCACCCGCCGCCCGGCGGCCGCTGCCCGGCCGAGGGCCAGCGCCGTTCCCGACGGCGCATCGCGCTTGGCCGCGTGGTGCATTTCCATGATCTCGATATCCCATGCGGGCCCAAGCGCTGCAGCGGCCGTCTCCACCAGATGGGAGAGCAGATTGATGCCGACGCTCATGTTGGCGGACCACACCACTGGCACGCTGGCGCCGGCGCGGCGGAGCGCGTCCATCTGTGCGTGATCCAGACCCGTCGTGCCGATCACCAGACCCGTGCCGGCTTCGGCGGCCGCCGCCGCGTGCCGCACCGTGGCCTCGGGGACGGTGAACTCGATCGCCACGTCGATGCCGGCGAAGAACGGGGCCGCCGCATCAGTAATCGGGACGCCCGCCGTGTCCAGACCGGCCAACCGGCCAGCATCCTTCCCGAGCGACGCGTGCCCCGCCTGTTCGAGGGCGCCCGCGAGCACGCTGTCCCCGGCCGCCACAGCCCGCACCAGGGCCTGCCCCATCCGACCGCCGGCGCCGACGACGCCGATGCGCACGGGGGTAGTCACGGCGCCGAACTGCGCCGGACGGCGGCCTCGAACTCGGCGATCGCGGGATAGTTACGGGCCGTCATGTCGCCGGCCAGCGCCTCCAGTGCCTGCTTCTGCTGGCGGGTGAGCTTTGAGGGCACCTCGACACTGATCTGCACGTAGAGATCGCCGTGGCCTCCATGCTGCAGACGCGGCATGCCCTTGCCGCGCAGCCGGAACTTCTGACCGTTCTGCGCGCCGGCCGGAATCGCGAGCTTCACCCGGCCGCCGTCCAGCGAGGGTACGACCACCTCGGCACCCAGCGCCGCCGTCTCGAACGGGATCGGCACGGTCATCTGGAGGTGTTCGCGATCGCGCTCGAAGAGCGGATGCGGCTCGATCTCCATGAACACGTAAAGGTCGCCCGAGCGGCTGCCCGGCGCGCTGGCCTCGCCCTTGCCGGTGAGCCGGAGACGGGTGCCGTCGTCGACGCCCGGCGGGATCTTGACATCGACGGACCGGGACCGACGAACCCGGCCGCCGCCGCGGCAGGCATTGCACGGAACCTCGATGATCTGTCCACGGCCGCGGCACGACGGGCAGGTCTGCTGAAAGATCATCATGCCGCGCCGCGCCGACATCTCGCCCGAACCGTTGCACATGCTGCAGGTTGCGAGGCGGTTGCCCTCCGCCCCCGAACCACCGCACCGCTCGCACGTCTCATCGGCCGAGAACCGGATCGTCTTGTTCGCGCCGCGATAGGCCTCTTCGAGCGTCACGGCCAAAGCGTACTGGAGATCGGCTCCACGGGCCGACCGGGACGTGCGCCGGCCGCCGCCCATGAAATCCCGAAAGATGCTGTCGAAGATGTCGCCGAAACCGCCGAAGCCGCCGGGACCGGCCGTGCCGGCCTGCAGGCCCTCCTCGAAGGCCGCATGGCCCATCTGATCGTACGCGTTGCGCCGTTCCGGGTCCTTCAGGACCTCGTAGGCCCGGTTGACGTCCTTGAACACCTGCTCGGCCTTGTTGTCGCCCGGATTCCGATCCGGGTGATGCTGCTTGGCTAGGCGCCGGTACGCACTCTTGATGGTCTGGGCATCGGCGTTGCGGTTAACGCCGAGCACCTCGTAGAAGTCAGGCATGCAGTCCCCTGCCGGCTAGCGGCGGAGCAGAAACGGACGCCGCCGGTGCCCGACGGCCACGGCCCTCAGGACCGAGGCCGGTCCTTCGTGTCGTCGTCCTGCACCTCTTCGAAGTCGGCATCGTAGACCGTCTCGTCGCCAGCCTCCTGCTCGGCCGTTCCGTTCGACGCCGCGGCCGCATCGGCACCGGCTCCCGCCGCTTCGGCCGTGGCCTGGGCATACATCGCCTCACCGAGCTTCATGGACGCCTTGTTCAGCGCCTCGGTCTTGGCGGTGATCGCGGCCGCATCCGCATCCTCCTTCGCGACCTCCGCCTTGAGGTCGGTCAGCGCCGTGTCGATCGCCTTCCGGTCGTCCTCCCCCAGCTTGTCGCCGTGCTCCTCCAGGCTCTTCTCGGTGGCGTAGACGAGGCTGTCGGCCTGGTTCCGGGCCTCCACTGCCTCCCGCCGCGCCTTGTCGTCCGCCGCGTGCTGCTCGGCCTCGTTGACCATCCGGTTGATCTCGTCGTCATTCAGGCCGCCGGACGCCTTGATCTGGATCTGCTGCTCCTTGCCGGTGGCCTTGTCCTTGGCCGACACGTTGACGATGCCGTTGGCGTCGATGTCGAAGCCAACCTCGATCTGCGGCATACCGCGCGGCGCCGGCGGAATGCCGACGAGATCGAATTGCCCGAGGGCCTTGTTGTCGGAAGCCATCTCGCGCTCGCCCTGGAACACCCGGATGGTCACTGCCGTCTGGTTGTCATCCGCCGTCGAGAACGTCTGGCTCTTGCGGGTAGGAATGGTCGTGTTGCGATCGATCAGGCGGGTGAACACGCCGCCCAGGGTCTCGATGCCGAGCGACAGCGGGGTCACGTCCAGCAGCAGGACATCCTTGACGTCACCGGCCAGCACCGCGCCCTGGATGGCGGCGCCGATGGCCACCACCTCGTCGGGGTTGACGCCCTTGTGCGGGTCGCGGCCGAAGAAATTCTTAACGGTCTCGATGACCCTGGGCATCCGCGTCATGCCGCCGACCAGGACCACCTCGTCGATCTCGCCGGCGCTCACGCCGGCGTCCTCGAGCGCCTTCCGGCACGGTATCACGGTGCTCTGGACCAGATCGTCGACCAGCTTCTCGAGCTGAGCCCGGGTGATCTTCATGTTGAGGTGCTTCGGCCCGCTCGCGTCCGCCGTGACAAACGGCAGGTTGACCTCGGTCTGGCCGGTGCTGGAGAGCTCGATCTTGGCCTTCTCGGCCGCCTCCTTGAGTCGCTGCAGGGCCAGCTTGTCCTCCCGCAGGTCGATGCCGTTGTCCTTCTTGAACTCGTCGGCCAGGTACTCGACCACCCGCATGTCGAAGTCCTCGCCCCCGAGAAAGGTGTCGCCATTGGTGGACTTGACCTCGAACACCCCGTCGCCGATCTCGAGAATCGAGACGTCGAAGGTGCCGCCGCCGAGGTCATATACCGCCACCAGGCCGCTTTCGCGCTTGTCGAGCCCGTAGGCCAGGGCCGCCGCGGTTGGCTCGTTGATGATCCGCAGTACGTCGAGACCGGCGATCTGGCCGGCGTCCTTGGTCGCCTGGCGCTGGGAGTCGTTGAAGTAGGCAGGCACGGTGATGACCGCCTGCTGGATCTCGCCGCCGAAATGCGATTCGGCCGTCTCCTTCATCTTCTGGAGCACGAACGCGCTGATCTGGCTCGGGGCGTAGCTCTTGCCGCCGGCCTGCACCCAGGCGTCGCCGTTGTCGGCCTTGATGATCTCGTAGGGGACCATCTCCCGGTCCCGGGTCACCTTCTCGTCGTTGAAGTTCCGGCCGATAAGGCGCTTGATCGCGAAGAACGTCTTCTCGGGATTGGTGACTGCCTGCCGCTTCGCGGTCTGGCCGACCAGGGTCTGGCCATCGTCGGCGATCGCGACCACCGAAGGGGTGGTCCGGCTACCTTCAGCATTCTCGATGACTCGCGCGCTGCTGCCGTCCATGACCGCCACGCACGAGTTCGTGGTGCCGAGATCGATCCCGATCACCTTGGCCATTGCACTCTCCTTCGGGACCCGCGGCCCTCACCGGCGGCGGACATTCGTATTGGGCAAGGAACGGTATATGGGAACGACGCGCGTTCCCTGCAAGACGGCGCGGCCGGCGCCCCTCAGTCCGGATTCGGTTCCGCGATCTCCGCTTCGGTCATGGCGCGGGACAGCACACGCGCGAGGGCGGCATGGTATTCCGGCTCGTCGGTGGCTTCCGGGTAGACGAAGGTCGCGTTGAGGGTGGTGAGCCGTCCAGGCGTGAACAGGAAGCGATGCCAGAACCGTTCGCAGAGCGGGCCGGCCTCCGGGTGATCCCGGTTGATCCGGCTGCACGACAGCATGTACTCGCCCGCGCCGCCGCTCCGGATCAGTATGTCGCCCGCCTGCTTGGACTCAGCGATCGAGTGCATGAGCTGGACGGTCGCCTCGGCGTCGGGCGGCGCCTGCGAAAGGCTCCGGTCGTCGCCCTCGAGGACGAAACAGGTCCCCGGGAGGTCGGGCGCCTCCAGAACCAGCACCCGCGCACCGGACTCCGGAAGTTCCGTCCAGCCGGCCGGGAGGCGGATCACGACCCCGGGCCAGGGGGTCGCCCGACGCAGTGCAACCGCACCCGCCCGGCGCTCCGCCCGGGCTTCCCGGTCGAGCGCCGTCTCGCCGGCGGCGAACGAGATGCCCGCGGCAACGGCCTCGATGTCGTCGACCACGCCGCCCACGATGGCCCGTGCCTCGTCGGTGGCCGGATGGGCCAGCGCCAGCGTGACGATCCGGAAATGGCGCTCGCCGAACACCGCCGCGTACCGCCAGATCCGTACCTCCTCGTTGCCGTCAAGAACAGCCCGGTAGCTCAGGTTCCAGCCTGAATCGGGGCCGCCGGCCGCCACCAGCCCGGCATCGCCTCCGTGGAGATAGTCGCCCGGCTCACCCCGGGCCACCGCGTCAGGGTCGTCGACCGACACCACGCTGATTCCAAGGACGGGGTAGTCGCCGAACGGAAAGCTCGCCTTGGCTCGGTCCCGCTCGACCTCGCGCAATCGCCAGCTCGCCGGCAGTGTCAGCCGGGCCGCCCCGTCGCCGAGCGCCAGGGGCTGCCCGTCCGTCACGCGTCGGTCCGGGCGGTTTCAGCCGTTGTGCCGTCGGTGTCCGGGTCCGTCTGGGCCGGTTCGTCCGGCCCGTCCGCAACGGGGTCCGGCACGGTTTCAGAAACACCATTGGACGTGACCTCGGAGGCCGCCTCGCCGGCTTCCTTCAGCGTGGTCGCCACGACGGCCGCGCGCAGCAGGCGATCGTGGAGCCGGTAACCCGGCTGCAGGAGTTCGGCCACCGCGCCGCCCGGCAGGTCGGGCCGCGCGATCTGCGTCACGGCCTGGTGATGGTTGGGGTCGAACGGATCCCCGGGCACCGGGGCAATGCGCTGGATGTCATGGCGGCGGAACTTGGCGTTGAGTTCCTGCAGCGTCAGCGCGACGCCCTCGCGCAAGGCCGCCACATCCTCTGCCTTGGCCGTCCCGTCCTCCGGCATGTTCGCCAGGGCGCGCTCCAGGTTGTCGACGACCTCCAGCAGGTCGCGGGCCAGACCCGACGCCCCGTACCGAACGGCCTCCGCGCGCTCGCGCGCCGAGCGTTTCAGGGTGTTCTCCGCCTCGGCCCGGGCGCGCAGCGCCCGATCCCGTTCGGCGGTGACCTCGGCTTCGAGCGCAGCGACCCTGGCCTCGAGATCCGCGGGCTCGGACGGCGGCGGCGCCTCCTCGGCCGCCGGGTCGCGCGGCGCGTCGGCCGTCGGTTCGGCCGCGACGTCGGATTCGGGCAGGGTGTCGGTCGCCGTCGGCTTGGCGTCGTTCTGGTCGGTCAAGGCCGGTCGTCCCCCCGTGCAGGCAGATGGTGCAGATGGTGCTGCCGGCGTTCTGATGCAAGGGCTCCCGCGCCCTGCCAACTCCGGTCAACGTGCTCGACTTCTCACCAACGGCAGGGAACGGCAACGTAGCCGTCGTCCCCGAACGTCACTGGTGAAGAACCTCCGGCGGCATCGAGGCCCGACCGGGCTCCTCCCGGGCT
Organism: Alphaproteobacteria bacterium; assembly: GCA_021296265.1. GTDB lineage: Bacteria > Pseudomonadota > Alphaproteobacteria > TMED109 > TMED109 > VXPW01. The sequence continues at coordinate 34,840 of JAGWAT010000010.1, forward strand.
CAGAGTACCGCTGTGGCGAGCGACTGGATGAAGTGGACCCCGGGCACCACCTTCCGGCTTAGCCGCTGATCGTTGGTGACAAACAAGTCGGTGCCCGCCACGGAGGCGCAGGCGAGCTGGATCGCATCCGGAGGCCGGATGGTGCCGTCCCGGCGGACGGCGGCGAAGGCGTGCGCGGCGGATTGATCAAAAGGGACGACCGAGGCGGCGGCCATGATGGCTTGCTCATAGCGCTGGGCAAGGTCCTCGTGGCCCGTTTCCAGCGGCTTGACAAGGATTTCGCCGAGGGTGAGCGTGGAGGTCAGCAACTCACGCAGCGATACAACGCGATCGGTGAGCTGTCCTTTGTCCTCGAGCAGGTACACGAACAAGTTCGTGTCCCAGAAGATTCTGCTCATTGCCAGCCCGACCGTTGGCGATGCACGTAGTCATCAGCAGTTTCATTCGCCCAGATCTGCTTGCCCATGCCCCGTAGCGCAAGGACGGGATCCCGGGCTTTATCGCCCGCCCGGGCGGCGTACCCGCTGACATACCAATCGATGAGCTCCCGGTAACACTCAGGAATTTCACCGCGTTTCGGAACGTGCTTTCCCGCCATCCGACGAGGATGGCATGGATCACCGGGCCGATAGAGCCGTCGGCGACCGGCGGAGGTCTCGAGAAGCATGCGGTACCGGCCGGGGTTAGGCGGCTTGTTGGCGACGCAATGGAGATAGACATGCACTTTGACTCCCGGTCGCAGCGGTGCGACGCCGGTCACGTTGGCGGTTTCCGCCTGTTTCACGATCTCGTCAATGGCGAAGTCTGCCCGTTTCGGGTGACTGCGGTGAAGAGATGCCATCGCAATCCAGACCTCGTCGGCGACACGGATGAACTCCGGCATGCTCGGCCTTCAATTATTGTGCAAAGGGTTCTTCATGTAGCACTAGGTATACCAAGAGTTCAAGGTTTATCCGCTGACAGGTGCACCGGCGCGACACCCGACGTCGAGCCGCCGCCCGCGGCACCCGGCATCGATCATGCCGCTACCGAGATGCGAAGCGGTTCTGCCAGCCGTCGTCCTTGATGCAGCGCAGGCACGGTTCCGCCGCGGTCGGCACTGACGACGGTCCCTGCTTGATCACCCCTTCGGCCCGTCGGGCTGAACGCTTGACCGTTGCCGTCGCGACAGCCCCGGCAGGCGCCGGATTCAGGGGGCGTAACGTGACGACGGTCACGATGGGCATGCGGCCGTGACCGCCCGACCGCAGTCGGCTGCCGTCCCTGAAGCGGACGCTGCACGCGCCGCTACTACACGCGGCCGCCCGGGTGACGGGTCCCGGCCGGCGTTCGGGCCTGCCAGTGCGCGGCCCTGTCCGGGCCCGAGTCAGTCGATGCCGACGGCGGCGCCGAGGACGGGGCCGATCTCACCCTGAACCACCAGGTCGGCGTAGCCATCGTGCGGCGTGGCCTCACGGTTGAGAATCGCATAGCGCGCACCATGCTGCTTCGCCATCAGTGGCACGTCCGCCGCCGGATAGACGACCAGTGAGGATCCGACCGCGATCGCGAGATCGCAATCCCGGGCCGCCGCCTCGGCCCGGCGCATCGCTTCGACCGGCATGGGTTGCCCGAACGAAATCGTTGCGCTCTTGACGTAGGGGCTGCGACAGCCCCGGCAGATCGGGAGCGTCTCGTCACAATCGAACGCGCGGAAGATGTCGTCGAGTTCGTGCCGCAACCCGCAGTCGCAGCAGGCCGCGTAGGTGGCATTGCCATGCAGTTCGACGAGTTGCCCCTCCGGAACGCCGGACGCCTGATGCAGGCCGTCGACGTTCTGGGTCACCACTACCGATACGGGATTCCGCTGCACCAGATCGGCGATCGCCCGGTGCCCGCGGTTGGGGCCGGCCTGCCCGATCGAACGGTCCGTCTCCCGCTTCCGGCGCCAGCTCTCGCGCCGCATCTCCTCGGACCGCAGGAAATCATCGAAGAGGATGGGCTGATTGCGGTCCCACACCCCGCCCGGGCTGCGGAAGTCCGGGATCCCCGACTCCGTGCTGATTCCGGCGCCCGTAAAGATCAGGATGCACCGGGCTGAATCGAGCTCGTTCCGCAGGCGGGCCGACGGGTCGCCGCTCGCGCCGGGCGCGGGCCCGTTCATCATCGCCTCCCGCCTGACCGCCGGATCCCGACCCCGCCCGGCGGGACATCTGCGCCGGCGCGCCGTCCGACCATGCTCAGGCGAGCAGGCGGCCCACGGCACGCGCCGTGTAATCCACCATCGGGATGATGCGGGCGTAGTTGAGCCGCGTGGGCCCGATCACGCCGATCGCGCCCAGGGGACCTGCGCCGCTCTCGTTCTGCACGAGAGGCGCGACGATCATCGAGCAACCCGACAGGGCGAACAGTTCGGTCTCGGCCCCGATGAACACGTGCACGCCGGACCCGTGCAGGGTCGAATCGAGCAGGCGGCGGAGCGTGCGGCCGCGTTCGAGCGCCTCGAACAGGAGCTGCACCCGCTCCATGTCGGCCCGCTCCTGCACGCCTTCCAGGGTGCGGGCCCGGCCAGTCAGGATCAGCGACGGGTCGCCGTCGGCTGCCGTGCGAACTGCAAGTCCCGCCTCGATCACCTTCTGGGTCGTCGCGTTCAGCTCCGCCTGGTCCGCCGCCATGTCCGCCTCAATCGCTCGGCCCGCCTCTTCCAGCGACCGTCCGGCGAAGCGGTCATTGAGATAGTTGGACGCCTCGATCAGCGCATGCGCCGGCAGCCCGGGCGGCAAGTCGATCAGGCGGTTCTCCACCAGATCGTGGGTGTCGACGATCACCACCAGCGCCCGCCCCGGATCCAGCCGCACGAACTCGATGTGCCTGATCGCGCGCTGCTCCTCCTTCGGAGTGATCACCAGGGACGCGCACTGCGCGAGGCCGGACAGCCCTTCACCGACCTCGCGCAGCACTTCGCGCAGGTTGCGCCCCGCCCCGGCGCAGAGCGCCTCGATGCGGCTGCAGTCGGCTTGCGGCAGGTCGCCCAGCTTGAGAAGCCCGTCGATGAACAGGCGGAGCCCGCGCTCGGTCGGGAGCCGGCCGGCCGAGACATGCGGCGCGTACAGGAACCCGAGCCCCTCCAGCTCCGCCATGACCGCCCGGACCGACGCCGGCGACAGAGCGCCGTTCAGCTCCTTGGCGACGGTTTGCGATCCCACGGGAGTGCCGCCCTCGAGGTACGATTCCACGACCTGCCGGAAAATCTCCTGCGAGCGCGCGTCAAGCTCACTTAACGGACTGGTGCTTTCCTCGCCGGTCCTCTTCCGCATTGCACCTTCCCCGCCTCGATCATCCCTTCATAGCCGTGCCGTCCGCCCCCGGCACCAGTCCGTCCGCCGGCTTCACGCGGCTTCCGGAACCTCGTGGCGGCGGTGCCCGAACGAATGCGAGCGGATGATGCGGGCCAGGGACGGGTCCCGCCGGGCCTTCCGCCGCTGGTGCGTCCGCAGGGCCGCGGTGAGGTTCCCACGATAGCCCATCTGCCGGTCGGCGAGCGCCACCATTCGGCTGTTCGGCCAGTTCTTCGGGCGGATCCGGTCCAGCTCCTCCAGCAAGCCCGCGGCCGCGGCTCCGCCGCTGCCTGCGGCCATAACGATCAGGGCGGCCGCCGTGGACCGGGAGACGCCCTGGTAGCAATGGACGTGCACGTGCCGGCAGCGCGCCACCGCGAGCCGGCGGCCGAGGAGAATCAGCCGGCGGATGTGCGTCGCCGACGGCAGCTGCCTGCCCCGAACCGGCCGCACCGCGTCGTGGAATGCCATCCGGGTCACGCGGCCGCCGTCGCCGCGCCGGAGCGGCCGGGGCGTCTGGTTGCCGGGATCGAGGATGGACACCACGTGGCCGGGCCGGCCAAAGCGGGAACGCTGGACCGTGCGCAGGCCCGATACCGTCACCCGAAAGGGCGCCGAGCTGTCAGACGGCACTGGAGCGGACGGCCGGGATCGAACCGGCGACATTCAGCTTGGGAAGCTGACGTTCTACCACTGAACTACGCCCGCGCGAACACCAGCATCCATCCGACGCTGGCATCGAAGGTATCCGCAGCCCCGCTCCCGGTCAAAGATCGCCCGGTACCGGACCCGGGGCCTGTCCGGCTCCGGCAGGAAAGTGGGCTCCGGTATAGACTGGGGGTTTCCCTGCGCTATCTTGATCGCGTGCCCGTCCCCGGGGCAATTTCTGCTCGGAACTGCCCATGGACGCTTGCGCCGTTCCCGAATCGCCAATGCTCGCTGCGAAATCGGCCAAGTACGCCGATCCCGACTACACACTAGACGGCAGTCCGCGCGCACGGGTCGCGCTGCGCAGGCTCAATACCCTCTGGTTCAACACGGGCACACTCTGCAACCTCGCGTGCGAGGGCTGCTACATCGAATCCAGCCCCCGCAACGACCGGCTGCAGTACCTTTCCCTAGGGGAAGTCGAGGCCTATCTGGACGAAATCCGGGCCGCTGGTCTGGCAACCCGGCAGATCGGTTTTACCGGCGGCGAGCCCTTCATGAATCCCGACCTGATCGCCATGCTCGAATGTTGCCTCGACCGCGGGTTTCAGGTGCTGGTGCTGACCAACGCGATGCGCCCGATGGAGAAGCAGGCAGCCGGCCTGGCCGGCCTGGCCGGCCGTGACAACCTGACGATCCGGGTCTCGCTCGACCATTACGGCAGGGAACGGCACGAGGCCATCCGAGGCCCGCGCTCGTGGGCGCCGGCCATGCGGGGGCTCCGCTGGCTGCGCGATCAGGGCTTCCGGGTCCATGTCGCGTGCCGCGGCCTCGACGATGAATCCGAGACCGAGATGCGGGCCGGCTTTGCGGCGCTGTTCCGGGAGCACGACCTTGACGTCGACGCGTTCGATCCGGCGCGCCTGGTGCTGTTTCCACTGATGGACAGCGGCCGCGATGTGCCGGAGATCACCCAGTCCTGCTGGCAAATCCTGGACGTGGACCCCGCCTCCATGATGTGCGCCTCGTCGCGGATGGTGGTGCGGCGCAAGGGGGCGGCCGGCACCGCGGTGGTCCCCTGTACGCTGCTGCCATACGACGAGACACTGGAACTGGGCACCAGCCTGTCCGACGCGCGGCAGAGTGTGGCGCTCAATCACCCCTTTTGTGCGCAGTTCTGCGTCCTTGGCGGCGCCGACTGTTCGGCGAGCTGATCATGCATGAAGACCCCTTTGACGTGGCCGAGCCCGAAGACGACGATGAGGGACACTGGTACCAGAAGGAAAGCTGCGGGATTACGGTCCGCGTGCGGCCGTTCTATCTGGAAGAGCAGTCCGTGCCCCACGAGGAACGCTACCTGTGGGCCTACCAGGTCCGCATCGAGAACCGCGGCGCCGGCAAGGTTCAGCTCATGACCCGCCACTGGCGGATCGTCGACGGCCGCGGCCAGGCCATCGAGGTGAAGGGCGAGGGCGTCGTCGGCGAACAACCGGTACTGGCCCCGGGCGAGACCTTCGAGTACGCCTCCGGCACCCCGTTGTCCCAGCCGTCGGGGATCATGAGCGGTACGTATTCGATGCAGGGCGAGGACGGCCAGACGTTCGAAGTCGAGATTCCGGCGTTCCCGCTCGAGAGCCCCTGGTCCCAGCGTACGCTCCACTGATGGACGGCGAACGCCCGTCGCGTGCGGAGGCCGAAGCGGCGGTTCGCACCCTGATCCGCTGGACCGGCGAGGACCCCGACCGCGAGGGCCTTGCCGGCACCCCGGGCCGCGTCATCCGCGCGTACGACGAGCACTTCGCCGGGTACGCCAAGGACCCCGGCGCCATCCTGCGGCGGACCTTCGAGGAAACCCAGGGCTACGACGAGATCGTCGCCCTCCGGGCCATTTCGTTCTCGTCGCACTGCGAACACCACCTCACCCCGATCATCGGCACCGCGCACGTCGGCTACTTGCCGGATCGCCGGGTGGTGGGATTGAGCAAGCTCGCGCGCCTCGTCGACGTCTTCGCGAAGCGGCTGCAGCTGCAGGAAAAGATGACGGCCCAGATCGCCGACACGATTACCGAGGAACTGCGGCCGCGGGGTGTCGGGGTGGTAATCGAGGCAGAGCACTTCTGCGTTGCCACCCGCGGCGTCAACAAGCGGAATGCCGTCATGGTGACCAGCCGCATGACGGGAGCCTTCCGTGACGACCCCTCGACCCGGCGCGAGTTCCTGTACTTGATTGACCGGGGACCTCGTTAGGACCCCGAACGGCGAATGCTGCGCATCCGGCCGGTTCTTCACCTTACCGGGATCCTGATGCTCCCGGTGGGGGGCGCCATGCTGATCCCCATGGCGGCGGACCTGCTGGCCGGCCAGCCGTCGGCGCTCGCCTTCGCCGGCACCGGCGCCGCGACCGCCTTCGTGGGCGTGGCCCTCGCCCTGGCCTGTCGGAGTGGCACCCTGGTCGGCGACTTCGGCCGCAACCACGACCCCCGGCAGGTCCTGGCGCTGATCACGCTCTGGTGGCTCCTCGCCATCGTGCTGGCGGCGCTCCCCCTCTACTTCGCCGATCATCGAATCAACTACACGGACGCGTTCTTCGAGGCTGCCTCGGGGCTCACCACCACCGGCGCTTCGGTGTTCACCGACCTCGACCAGCGGCCGCCGGGTGTGCTCCTCTGGCGCGCCATGCTGCAGTGGTTCGGCGGGCTCGGCATCGTGGTCATCGCGCTGGTCATGCTGCCGTTCCGGGAAATTGGCGGGATGGAGGTCATCCGCATCGACCAGGACAGCCTGAGTGGCGGCCGGAGACTGAGTGACGCCCGACTGGCACTGGTCCTGGTCCGGATCTACCTGATTCTCACCGCCATCTGGGTCGTGCTGCTACGAGTCGCCGGCATGGAATGGTTCGACGCCCTGTGCCATGCCATGACGACGATCGCCACCGGCGGCTACTCCACGCGCGACGGATCCGTGGGGGCCTGGCAAAGCGGGGCGATCGAAACCGTCGTCATCATCGGCATGCTCGCGGCGTCGCTGCCGTTCATCGGCTACCGCCAGATCGCCGAGGGCAACTGGCGGCGCTTCGCCGGCAACCCGGAAGTCGGGGCCTTCTTTGCCGTCGTCGCCGCCGCGGTCGGCGCCGTCACGCTCTGGCTCTGGCTCGGTACCGGGGCCGGGCCCCTCGATGCCCTGCGCCGTTCGGCCTTCAACGTGATCTCTGTGATGACCGGAACGGGGTACGCGACGGAAGACTTCTCCGGTTGGGGCGGCGGCACGACCGCCCTCCTGTTCCTCCTGATGTTCGTCGGCGGGTGCAGCGGCAGCACGACCGGCGGCCTGCGGATCTTTCGGATTCAGGTGATGCTGGCGCTGGTGACGGCACAGCTCCGGAAGGTGCCGCAGCCGCGGCTCGTGAGTACGCCCCGGTTGGCGGGCAAGCGGATCAGCGAGGACACGCTCCGCCCGGTCCTGAGCATCGCCGCGCTGTTCCTGATCACCGTTACGGTACTGGCGGGCTTCCTGTCGATCCTCGGGCTCGACCGCCTGACGTCACTCTCGGCCGCCGCCTCTGCGGTCGCCATCGTGGGACCGGGGCTGGGCCCCGTCGTGGGGCCTGCCGGCTCGTACGCGCCGGTTCCGGATGCCGCGAAGTGGGCCCTGTCGGTCGGCATGCTCCTTGGCCGGCTCGAATTCCTCACGGCGCTGGTGATGTTCGCCCCCGGATTCTGGCGACGGTGAGCAGCCACCGGATCAGCTGCCCGACATCGTTCTGGACGAGGAACAGGCTGGGCACGATGACCAGTACCAATGGCGTCGTTGCCAGCAACCCGAAGATAATCGTCACCACCATGGGCTGAATGAACTGGGCCTGGAAGCTCGTCTCCAGGAGCAGTGGCGCGAGGCCACCGATCGTGGAGGCGGTGGTCAGAATGACCGCCCGGAACCGTTCGCAGCTCCCGTTGACCACCGCCTCCAGCAGATCCTCACCGGCGCGCATGTGCCGGTCGATGGTATTCACCACGATGATCGAGCCGTTGACCACGATGCCGGAAAGGCCAAGCAAGCCGAGCAGGGAGATGATCGTAAGGTCGTGGCCCATCACCCAGTGGCCGAGAATCGCTCCGACGGTAGCGAACGGAATCACCACCATGACGATGATGGGACGCATGTACGAGCCGAACACGAGCGCGATCGTCAGGTAGATCGCGAGCAGGCCGAGGACAGCGCCCAGCTGCATTTCGCGGAGTGTGTCCTGCTGCTCCTCGCTCCGACCGGCCAGCCGCCAGCGTACGCCGTGCGGCGTGACCGCATCGGCAAGGGCGCCATCCGCGAGCTGCGCCAAAACCTCGTTGGCGTTGGCGCGGCTGGCATCCACGTTCGCCGTGACGGCGACCTCGCGCACCCCGTTTTCGCGCCGGAACACGGAGAAACCCTGCTGCTCCTCGATGTCCACCACTTCGGACAGCGGCACCTGGAGCCCGGCGGGACTTCGCACGAACAGAGTCTTGAAAGCGTGCGCCTCCATGGCGTCGGGGCGCATCCGGACCCGGACCACCAGCTCCTCGTCACCCGCAGCCAGTCGCTGCGCGATGATGCCCTGGAACGCGCCCCGCACCTCGCGGGCGACGCTGGCCGTGGTGAACCCAAGCGCCCGGCCGCGCTGGGTCAGGGTCAGGGCCAGCTCACGCTTGCCGTACGGGAAGTCGTCGCGGATGTCGGTCACGCCCACGTAGCCCGCCAGCAGCGCCCGGGTGTCCAGAGCGGCCGCCTTCAGCGCCTCCGGTCCGGCACCGGAGAGACGGATGTCGAACTCCTTGCCCGGCGGGCCGCGCGGCGGCGGCGCGATCACCAGGTTCTCAAGGCCCGGCAGGGGGCGAACCTCCGCCCGCCAGGCATCCATGACCTGCTGCAGTTGGATCGTCCGGTCCTCGATCGGTATCAGTTGCAGGATCATGCCGCCGACATGGTCCCCCGACAGGCCCGCCCCGGACATGCGCGAGTCCAGCGACGGCCGGCCGACGAAGCCGTAGGTGGTCTCGATATAGCCGGCATCGTCGACGGCATGGGCAGCGCGCTCCAGTTCGTCGACCATTGCTTCCGTGGTGCTGCGCGGGGTCCCGGCAGGGAACCAGAACGTCGCTTCTGCGACGTTGGCCTCGAGCTGGGGGAAAAACACGAACTTCACCTTGCCCCCCGCCAGCAATCCCCCGACCGCGAGAAACGAGGCCACCACGATGGCCACCATGAGGTAGCGGCGCGTCAGCGCCCATGCGACGAACCGGCGGTAAATCCCGTCGCGCAGCGCGGTAAAGCCCCGGTCGAACCAGCGTCGGAACCCCCTGGCCTCACGGGGGCCCGTGGACTTCCCGCCGAATGCATGGCGCAAATGGCCCGGTAGCACCAGAAAGCACTCGAACAGGCTGGCCAGGAGGACGGCGACCACGACAAAGGGGATGGCCCCGACGATCTGGCCGACGAGGCCGGTCATGAAGAAAATCGGCATGAAGGCGCACGCGGTCGTGACCGACGCCGCGAGGACCGGCCAGAGCATGGCGCGTGCACCCATGACCGAAGCATCCAGCGAGGACACTCCCCGCTCCCACTGCATCTGTCCGTGCTCGGCGACCACGATCGCGTCGTCGACCACGATCCCCAGCATCATGATCATGGCGAACATGCTGATCATGTTGATGGACTGCCCGGAGAGGTACATCGCGAACAGCGTCGCCGCGAACGCGGCCGGAATGCCGACGGCCACCCAGAACGCCGTCCGCGGATTCAGGAACATGAACAGGATGATCAGGACCAGCGCGAGTCCGCCCAAGCCGTTCCGGACCAGCATGTCGAGCCGGCTCACCACCCCGTCGGCCTCGATGCGGTAGAGCGTCAGCTCCAGATCGTCGGGCAGGCCCTCCAGGTCGCCGTTGAGATAGGTCTGAACGTCCTCCCAGATCTCCAGGATGTCGCTGGCCGGCGAACGGCTCACGCGGAGAGACAGCGCAAGCCGGCCATCCACCCGGCCGCTCGCCATGCCCGCCGCAAACGTATCGGAGACCGTCGCCAGGTCATCGACCCGGAAGGTGCGTCCAGTCGAATCCGACACGATTTCAAGTGCCGCCATCTCCCGGGCCGTGGCCCGTTCACCCAGCATGCGCACTTGCAGCTCGGCCGCACCGTGCGTATCGCCTCCCGGCACATCGCGGGAGTGGGCGGCGATACGGCCGGCAACATCGTTCAGGCTGAGGTCAAGCGCCAGGAGGGCGGCCGGTTCCACATCCACGATCAGTTCCGGCGAGCGAAGATCCGAGATCGTGACCTTGTCGGCGCCGGCGGCGAGCAGGCCGTCCCGAAGGACCTTGGCATAGCTCCGCAGCTGGGCCTCGTCGTACGGCCCCGCGACGCGGATCCGGGCTACCTGTTCAAACGGGATGATCCGCGTGATGGTCGGTCGCTCGGTCGTTTCTGGCAAGGTCGTGACGCCGGCCACGGCCGTCTCCACATCGGCAAGCGCCTTCTGCATATCGGTTCCTTCCCGGAACTCGATGACGATCCCGCAGTAGCCCTCCTGAGCCGTGGCGGTCACACGCTTGACCGAGTCGAGGAAACGAACCTCCGGCTCGATGGCAACCAGTACCGATTGCTCGACCTCTTCCGCGCTGGCCCCCGGCCAGGCCACCCCGACGTTCACATAATCAATCGAATAATCGGGGAAGAACTGACGGTTGAGCCGATCCAGCGACGCGATGCCGAGCGCCACCATGATCAGCAGCAGAATGTTGGGGGCAGTTGGGTGGCGGGCGAACGCTGCAATCAGCCCGCTGCGCGGGCGCGGTGTCGAGCTATTGTCCACCTAGCGCCCCGTTGCCAACGACCGCGATCGCGTCTCCGGGGTGAAGTTCGCCGGAACGGGTCAGGATCACGGCCTCGCCCGGGGCCAGGTCGCCCCGCACCAAGACCCTGCGGTCCGCCCGGGCCACGACCGTGACCGAGCGGACAACCGCGATCCCCTCCGTCGCCACCAGCAGGCTGGGGCCCGCGCGTACCGCTTCGGACGGAACCTGGAAGGTCCGCACGTGCGTCTCCTCGAACAGTTCCACCTGGACGAAGGCTCCCGGCCGGATGGGGTCCGATTCAAGGTCAGCGTCGGAAATGCGGGCGTAGACGTTGACGCCGGCCCGGTTGGTCTGGATTTCGCCTTCGATGCGGGTCACGCGCGCCGAATAGGTACGGATGCCCGCGTCCGTCCGCCAGGACACCACGCAAATGGCACCAATGCCCTTGTCGGCAATCTCGACCAGCCGGGCCAACTGACCTTCGGGGATGAAAAACCTTACTTCCAGCATGGCCGTATCGATCAGCCGCGCGATGCGCTCACCTGCCTTGATCTGTTGGCCAAGGTCGCCCGATACCTGGGCGAGATAGCCATCGAAGGCGGCGCGGATCTGGGTATCGCTCAACGCCCGCCGGCTCCGCGCCTCGGTCGCGCGCAAGCGCTCGACAATGGCTTCCTGCTGGGCGATCCTGGCGGTGCTGGCGGTCGCCTGCTGGCGCCGCTGCGTCAGATCCGCCTCGGCCGCCGCCAACTGGGACTGCGCCGCCTCCAGCGTGCGCCTGGCGCTCACGTTCTGTTCGGCAAGGTCCACTTGCCGCTCGTACTCCGTCCGCGTGAGGTTCCGCCGTTCTTCCGCGAGCGCCACGAGGTGCATCTGATGGTGATTGGTCTCGCGGTTCTCCATGAGCCGGGCTTCCGCTTCGCGCACGGCCGCCGCCGTCTCCTCGACCCGACGCTCGTACTCGAACGGGTCCAGCTCGAGCAGCACCTCCCCGGCCACCACCGGCGCTCCGTTCGCGAAATGCTCCGACACCCGCAGGATGGGGCCCCCGACAATGGCTCGTATGTCGGCTGAACGCCGGGCGACCACCTCGCCGTAGGCAGTGATCGTCGACGGATGATCACCCTCCTCGGCTGTAATCGCCGCGACCGGCATCGGCGGAAGGGTCAGGTCCAGAAATTCCGGCGGCGCCTTGGCGCGCACCAGCGCAACGAAGATGGTGATTCCGGCGGCGAGCACGCCCACGAAATGCATACCGTGCCAGATTCGTCGGAACCCGCGGAAGAATCGCCAGCGGGCCACCTCTTGGGCGGAGGACGGCGCTTCGTTCCCGACGCGCTGGGGTTCAGCCTCGATGCCAGTTGGTTTGGTCATGATATTGTGATTGTTGACGGAATCGTCGAACAGGAGCTTCGAACGCGCCCAGCCCGTGACCCCCCGCATTCCTGACAGCAGAAGTGTGCGAACACAAGCATATAGCGTTTGATTGGCCCGCTTCCACCGCGGGCGCGCTGTCAACGGTGCCATCAGGCCCTGCCAGCGACATAATCGGGCCCGCCCAGCACGAGGATGATCCGCATGACCACCGACTTGGAGTACTCGATCGCGGCCGCGGCGTACCACGCAATCTGACGGTTCCCAGGACTGCCTCCCGAACCTGCGACCGGGTACGGGACGACCTCGATGTCGGGCGCCAGGTGCCGGAACAAGAGCAGGCTCCGGGGCAGGTGCACGTCGCTGGTGACCAGGACAGCTCTCGCGATGCCGTGCTCTCTCGCCCAACGCTGGCTTTCCACCGCGTTGCCCACGGTATCGACGGCTGTCCGGCCGAGGTCCACCCGGGATTCGACGCCCGGAGGTACGACCAGGTCGGCTGTGCGCACGCCTGCCCCGACCCCCGAAATGAGCAGGCGCGCCCCGGGATTCGCTTCCAGCAACTTGAACCCAGCGGCAAGTCGCCCGTGCCCTCCGGTGAGCACGATGACAGCCTTGACCTCGGACTGGGTGTCGGGAGGAGTCGGCAGGGATTGGATGAATCCCTGGAGTCCCGCGCCCCAAGCGAAGATGCAAGACCCCACCACAACGAGGGGAACCGCACGAGCGACTCGCCTATAGCGCGGCAGGTCGTGCTCCCATCAGCACCGCGACACGTACGTGGTGGGCCGGTGAGACAGGCACGAGAACTCCGCAACGGCCGCGCCCGGACCGGGACGTGGTGAGTAGCGTTACCATGCGCAAGTCAAGTTGTGCATCGCAATGTCAAGTATATGCGTCAAGCCCGAAGCCGTCGCATGGCATTCGTGGCGCCCGGCCGATTTGCCGTCTCGGCGAAGCTCCTGTCATCGTGTTTCCCGACCGATCCCGCCAGGATGGACCGCGCTTCAGCGTCACTGCGGCTACGAAACGCATCATCTGCCGGACGAGAAGGTGATGGCAGATGCCTGATGTTGGATGCAGTCGCGTGACGCATTACCATGGCGTACCGAACGGCCGGGAGAGCCGCCGCATGCGTACCACGCTGAACATCGATGGTGATGTCCTGTCCGCCGTGAAGGAACTGGCCAAGCGGGAACGGACGACCACCGGGGAATTCGTTTCCAATCTGCTGCGCCAGGCCTTGCGGGCGCGATCCGGTTCCGCAGGTCGCAGACGTTCACGGCGCGATGTCTACGGCTTCAAGCCCATCCCGTCGGGGGGTGAAGTGGTTACCAATGAACTCGTCGACGAACTCCGGGACGAATTGGGAATCTGATTCATGCGGGCGTTGTTCGACGTCAACGTTCTGATCGCCCTGCTCGACGAGAATCACGCCCAGCACGCGACGGTCTCTGAATGGTTCGGAGCGAACGTCGAGCATGGATGGGCATCGTGCCCGCTCACGCAAAACGGCTGCGTGCGGATCCTTTCGCAACCGCGCTACCCGAACGTGCTGGGCCCGGCCGAAGCGGTGATGCGGCTGCGCATCGCCGTGTCCACTCCATGGCATCGTTTCCTGGCGGATGACGTGAGCCTGCTCGAAGACCATGCCGTCGACCGCCATCAGCTGCTGGTCCCCCGCCAACTGACGGACGTCTATCTGCTGGCGCTTGCCGTCGCGCATGGCGCTCGATTTGTCACCCTCGATAAGTCCGTGCCCCTCGGTGCCGTCCGAAGGGCAACCAGGGCATCCCTGACCGTCATCTGATTGCATCGACTTCCCCCGACACCGCGCAGATCGCGATCCCCCGCGCCTCCACACGACTGCCCGCCGCGCCGTCACCGGAACTTGACGTACTGGCCCAGTCCTGTCGCCATCCCGCGCCGCGACGGGCTTCGTGTCGCATCCGGCGCCTTCCCATCGCATCCGCGCCTGTGCTATAGAAAGCAACCGCCCCGACGGGAATTTACGCAGTTGCGTTCACGAGAGAGAGCATCCATTGCAGGTCGTTGTACGAGATAACAATGTCGACCAGGCCCTGAAGGCGCTGAAAAAAAAGCTTCAGCGTGAAGGCCTGTACCGGGAAATGAAGAAGCGGAGGGCCTACGAGAAACCCTCCGAGCGAAGGGCTCGCGAAAAGTCGGAAGCCGTGCGCCGCTGGCGGAAACTGCAGCGCAAGCGCGCCGCCCGCGAGGCCTGACCATTCCCGTCGCTCCGGGAGCGTTTCGTTTCCCGGTTGCTACTGCTGATCGCCCGCCTGCCGGTTGGCAGCCGTACCTAGGGCGCGGGTGAACGCGGCGACGGCCGCACCTGGCCCCTCGGGGTGGTCCCAGACCGCTGACACCACGGCTACGAAGGCCGCACCGGCCTCGGCCAGGGTTCCGCAGTTGCCCGGCGTGATCCCGCCGATCGCGACCGCAGGCACCACCGTGACAGCGCCCCATTCCTCGAGCAGGGAAATGCTCGGCCGGGCGCGCGGCGTCTTGGTGGTCGTCGGGAAGAACGCACCAAACGCCACGTAGTCCGCATCCGCCCGAGCGGCCGCCTCCATCGCCGCATGCTTGGAGTCGTAGCAGCTCACGCCCAGGACCCGGTCGGGCCCGATTTGTTCCCGGGCCGCCACGGCTGGCAGATCCTCGGCGCCCACGTGCAGGCCGTCGGCATCCGTCACGTCCACGAGGTGGGCCCGGTCATTCAACACCAGCGGCACGCCCTGCTCCCGGCATCGGGGCAGAAGTTCGGCCATCGCCGCCACGACCGCAGCGTCATCCGCCTCCTTCATCCGCAGCTGCACGCAGCCCACCGGACCGCCCGCCAGCGCATCCTCGAACCGCGGGACAAATCCGTCGAGCTCGAAGACCGACGGCGTGATCAGGTACAGCCGGCAGTCCGATCCGCGGTCCTGGGCCGGCGGGGCGTCAGCCTGCATTCCGGTAGATGTCGACGATTGCACTCAGAAGCGCAATCGCATCCGGTTTCTGACGCTGGAAGCTGTTGCGGCCAATGATCGAACCGTGGCCGCCACCGCGGGCGACCTCTCCCACCTCTGCCAGGACCGCGTCCAGCCCCTTGGCCGAGCCGCCGGAGAACACCACGATCCGTCGGCCGTTGAAGGCAGCCTGCATCACGTGGCGGACCCGGTCGGACAGGGTTTCGGCAGGGACGCCCTGCTCGGCATACACGGCCGCAGCCTCCTTCTGGGCAAGATGCGCCGTCGGCGGCTTCACCTTGATCACGTGGGCGCCGACCAGGGCGGCCAGATGCGCCGCGTAGGCGGTCACGTCCAGCGCCGTCTCGTCTTCCCTGGCCAGCGCGCCGCCCCGCGGATACGACCAGACGACGGTCGGAAGACCGGCCGCGCGCGCCTCGCGGATGATCTCGCGCAACTCTTCCATCATTCCGTACTGTGCGTCCGCGCCCGGGTACATCGTGAACCCCACCGCCGTGCATCCCAGTCGCAGCGCATCGCTCACGGACGCGGTCACGGCCTGATCCTTCACTGTCGACCAGCTCATGCCGCTGTTCAGCTTCAGGATGAGGGGCACACGCCCGGCAAACGTGTCGATTCCCGCCTGGAGCAGCCCGATCGGCGCCGCGAACGCGCTCAGGTCGGCGTCGAGCGCCAACTGGTAGTGGTAGTGCGGGTCGTATCCGTCTGGATGGGGCGCGAACGAACGACCAGGCCCATGCTCGAATCCCTGATCGACCGGCAGGATCACGACGCGGCCCGTGCCGCCGAGCGCCCCGTGCATGAGAATCCGGCCGAGGTTCGCGAGCAGTGCCGACGCCTCTCCCTCGTAGTGACTGAGGATGCGCTCGACTTCAGGCGTTGCATGCATGCTCGGAATTCCTCCTCCGGGAAGCAGGGTCAGGCGGCAAGCGGTAACAGGCCAGGCAGGCTTCGGCCCTCGACCCACCGGAGGAAGGCAGTGCCGGCGACCGACACGTAGCTGAAGCCCCCGCCCAACGACAGCCGGCTCAGGGCGGCCGCGGTGTCGCCGCCGCCGGCAACCGAAGTGAGGACGCCGCCTCGGGTCAGCATGGCCGCGGTGCGCGCGACGACTGCAGTGCCCTGGTCGAACGGCGGGACCTCGTACAGCCCCAGTGGGCCGCTCCAGAGCACGGTCTGCACGGTCGTCAACCGATTGCCGTAGACGTCGCAGGTCTCGGGTCCGATGTCGAACACCCGCTGCCCCGACGGCACCGCGTCCACCCGCACGACCTGGGGTTCCGCGTCTCCTCCGACATCCTCCGCCACCACGACGTCGATCGGGAGCATCAGCTCGCAGCCCGCCCCTGACGCGGCATCGATGATTGCGCGGGCCTCGTCGAGCATCTCGGGCTCGACCAGCGACTCGCCGAGATCCAGGCCCTGCGCGGCGAGGAAGGTGTTGGCCATTGCGCCGCCCACGGCCACGACATCGACGTGCGTCACGAGATTGCGGAGCGCAACAATCTTGGAGGACACCTTGGAACCGCCCACGATCGCCATCACGCTGCCGTCGCCAGCGTCCAGCACCCGCCCCAGCATGCCCACCTCGGCCTCGAACGCTCGCCCCGCGATCGCTTCAAGGTGGCGGGGAACCCCGACGATGGAGGCATGCTCGCGGTGGGCGACGGAAAACGCGTCGTTCACGTAGACATCCCCGAGGCGCGCGAGAGCCGCGGCGAACGCCGGGTCATTGGCTTCCTCGCCGGGATGGAACCGAAGGTTCTCCAGCAGGGCGATCCCGCCCGGTTGCAAGTCCCGGGTGATGGCCTCGATCGTGTCTCCCACACAGTCGCCGAGCAGGGCGATTTCCTCTGCCCCCAGCGTTTCGCCCAGGGGTTCGACCAGCTGCGTGAGCGAGAGATCAGGAACCACCGCCCCACCGGGCCGGCCGAGATGCGAGGCCAGCACAACCTTGGCCCCCCGTCCTGCGAGTTCGGCGACGGTCGGTTTCAGGCGATCGATCCGCGCGAGGTCCGACGGCGTGCCGTCGGGATGGAACGCAACGTTGAGATCGCAGCGGACGAGCGCCCGCTGCCCCTCCCAGGGAACCGAGTCGAGGCCCCGGAGCTTCACCCGTCCAGTCCGCCGAACGCGGCCATGCGGGCGGCCGTATCGGCCATCCGATTAGAGAATCCCCACTCGTTGTCGTACCAGGCCAGCACACGGACCAACCGCCCGTCGACCACCTGCGTCTGCGTGGCATCGAACGTGGCGCTGGCGGGGACATGGTTGAAGTCGCACGAAACCAGCGGCGCCTCGGTGTACGCGAGCACACCCCGCAACTCCCCGGCCGCCGAGGCGGCCATCGCGGCATTGACCTCGTCCGTACTGGTCACGCGGGCGGCATCGAACACCAGGTCCACCAGGGAAACGTTCGCGGTCGGCACCCGGATGGCGCAGCCGTCGAGCCTGCCGGCGAGTTCGGGCAGGACCAGTCCGATCGCCCGAGCCGCCCCGGTCGAGGTCGGGATCAGCGACAGGGCCGCCGCCCGGGCCCGGCGAAGATCGCCGTGCATCGTGTCCTGAAGGCGCTGATCCGCTGTGTACGCGTGCACGGTCGTCATGTAACCGCGCTCAAGACCGACCAGCGCGTGGAGCACCTTGGCCACCGGAGCGAGGCAATTGGTCGTGCACGACGCATTCGATACCACGCGGTCGGACGCCTGCAGCATCGCGTCGTTGACGCCCATGACGACCGTCCGGTCGACGTCCTTGGCAGGAGCCGACACCAGCACCCGACTGGCTCCCGCGTCCAGGTGCTGGGCTGCGCCCGCCCGGTCAACCAGCCGGCCGGTGCATTCCAGCACGACGTCGACGCCCAGGTCCCCCCAGGGGAGATTCTGCGGATCAGGCTCGGCCAGCACGGCGACGCTTGCGCCGTCCGCATCCAGTCGTCCGTCCGCAAGGGCGACCGTGCCCGGGAATCGACCGTGCACCGAATCAAACTGGAGCAGGTGGGCGGATGTCTCGGGTGGAGCGAGGTCGTTCACGGCGACCACCTCCACATCCTCGCGGCCGGCTTCACGGATGGCCCGGAATACCAGCCGGCCGATCCGGCCAAAACCGTTTATGGCCAGTCGTGCAGCCATCGAACTCTGCCTCCTCAACCGCGGCTGAGCCGAGCCCGTACCCGCTCGGCAACGGCATCGGCCGTAATGCCGAAATGCCGGAAGAGATCAGCGCCTGGCGCCGAGGCCCCGAAGCCGGTCATGCCGACAAATTCCCCGTCGGCGCCGAGCCAGCGCGTCCAGCCGAACCGCGTCGCCGCCTCGATGCCGACCCGCAACGTATCACCCCCGAGCACGTGCTCGCGATACACCTCGTCCTGGGCGGCGAACAGCTGCCACGACGGCAGGGATACCACCCGGGCGGCGATTCCGTCCCCGGCAAGGAGGTCCGCCGCGCCCAGGGCCACCGCCACTTCCGAGCCCGAGGCGATCAACACGGCCTGCGCGGCCGGCGCATCGCGCAGCACGTAACCGCCACGGCGCGCCGTGCAGTCGGGGCTTGTCGTCATCCGCACCGTCGGCACGCCCTGGCGGCTGAGCGCGATGACGGAAGGGCCATCCACGTGCTCGAGTGCGAGCTGCCAGCACTCCGCCGTCTCCACGGCGTCTGCCGGCCTGAGGACCAAGAGGTTGGGAATCGCGCGGAGTGCGGCCAGGTGTTCGACCGGCTGGTGCGTCGGGCCGTCCTCCCCGAGACCGATCGAATCGTGGGTCGCCACGTGAATGACCCGGACTCCCATGAGCGCTGCCAGGCGGATCGCCGAGCGCGCGTAGTCCGAGAACACGAGGAAGGTGCCACCGTACGGGATGAGCCCGCCGTGCAGCGCCATCCCGTTCATGCACGCCGCCATGCCGAGTTCGCGCACCCCCCAGTAGAGGTAGCGACCGGCGTAGCTTTCCGGCGTGACCGGTTCCTGCGTGGACGCCCGGGTGTTGTTGGAACCCGTGAGGTCGGCCGAGCCGCCCACGAGGTCCGGGATCACCTGCGCCAGCTCGTTCAGCACCTCCTGGCTGGCCTTCCGGGTCGCCCACTTGGGCGCGGACTCCGAAAACTTGCGGACCAGCCCGGCCACCGCAGTCTCCAGCGCATCCGGGAGCTTGCCCGCCAGCGCGCTCGACAGGGCGCGCGCCGGATCCCCGGCAGCGGCGTGCCGGGCCTCCCAGGCCGCACGCTCCTCCCGTCCGCGTCCGCCGACCGCCTGCCAGCATCCCGCGACATCGCCGGGGATCTCGAATGGCGCATGTGGCCAGTCGAGGGCTTCGCGGGCACCCGCGATTTCGTCCGCACCGAGCGGGGCGCCGTGGGCGCCCGCGGTGCCCGCCTTCGTGGGGGCACCCAGTCCGATGGTCGTGCGACAACAGATCAGCGAGGGACGCGGATCCTCCGCGACCGCCGACAGTGCCCGGTCGATCGCCTCCACGTCGTGGCCGTCGACGGACTGGGTGTGCCAGCCGAGCGCGGTGAACCGGGCCGGGTAGTCGTCCGACATTGCGAGGCTGGTCGGCCCGTCGATCGAGATCCCGTTGTCATCCAGCAGCACCGTGAGTTGCCCGAGGCGGAGATGACCGGCCAGGCTGGCCGCCTCGTGGCTGATCCCCTCCATCATGCATCCGTCGCCAGCGATCACCCACGTGCGATGACTGACCAGACTGTCGCCGAAGCGCGCGTTCAGCATCCGCTCGGCGAGCGCCATGCCGACCGCGTTGGCCAGTCCCTGCCCGAGCGGGCCCGTGGTGGTCTCAATCCCCTGGCCATGCCCGTACTCGGGATGGCCGGCCGTGCGGCTGCCGAGTTGCCGGAAGCGCTGCAGCTGTTCGATCGGGAAGTCGGGGTATCCGGTGAGATGGAGCAGCGCGTACAGCAGCATCGAGCCGTGACCGGCCGACAGCACAAAGCGGTCGCGGTCGGGCCAGTCGGGGCACGCTGGATCGAACTTGAGGTGCCGGGCGAACAGAACGGTGGCGACATCGGCCATGCCCATCGGCATGCCCGGATGGCCGGAAGCGGCCTGCTCGACCGCGTCCATCGCGAGGGCTCGCACCGCGTTGGCCATGCGGCGGAGCGATGCAGGAGTAAACGTCTCGGACAAGCCGGAATCCCGGGGGCGCGGTCAGGTCGTCAGAAAAAGCGAGCCGGCGGACGTCGGCACGACCGCAACATGCGTGCCGCGCCGCGACTCGTCAACCGGCCGGGATCGGGCGTTCGTCACGCCTGCCGGGACCGGGTCCGCGCCTGGCGCCCCCTTGTTGTCGAAGGCCCGAATCCCCGACCGGAATTGCTCGGTGTGCCGTGCCCGGTCCCAACCACCGGCCACCAGCGCGTGCCGCAAGACGGCACCCGCGCTTCGTGCCATCATCCGCGCCCCGTGCTCAACCAACGGCGAGGACACGACATGGCAAAGCAATGGGAATTCGTCCACGCGAAGGCGGGCGACGCCGACTGGGCACCCGGGCTGCGCGAGATCTTCGACTACCGCGATCTCGGCATCCGGGACGGCACCAAGGGCGACTACATCGCGCACATCATCAAGGCCAACGGCAAGCGGATGCAGGACGGCGTGCAGGAGTGGCACGTGCATGACTGCGACTTCCAGTTCGTGCTGGTACTCAACGGCTGGGCCGAGTTCGAGTTCGAGGGGGAAGGGGTGCACCGCCTCGAGAAGGGCGACTGCATCCTCCAGCCGCCGCGGATCAAGCACCGCGAGCTCGCGTGCTCGGACGATTACGAGGTGCTGGAGGTGGTCTCGCCAGCCGATTTCGGAACCCGCGTCGTGGAGGCTCCGCGCGAAGCCGCAGCCTGAGCTGCGGAGCGATGATTGGCGCAGGGGGCATGCTGCCCCTACCCAGTCCGCCCCGAATGGACCGGGGACCGGGCCGCGTTGGTGCGATCCGCCCAGCCCGGTCCGGCAGTAGCCGTCCGGTGCCCGCGGATCAGACTTGATCGGGCTGCTCCAACGCGTCTCCAGCGCGCGGGTGGACATCGGTCCCGACACCGTCGGGGCCATCGGCGCGGGCCTGATGGTGCTCATCGGCGTGGAGCGGGGGGACACCGTGCGCTCGGGGGACCGTCTCGTCGAGCGTCTCGTGGGATACCGCGTGTTTCCCGACGGCGAAGGGAAGATGAACCTCAGTGTGGCCGACGTCGGTGGCGGCCTTCTGCTCGTCCCGCAATTCACGCTGCCCGCCGACACGCGCAAGGGTGCTCGTCCGAGCCTGTCCAGCGCCGCGTCACCGGCCGAGGGAAACGCCTGTTCGAGCACGTCGTGCACCGGGCGCAGGCGCTGCACCCGCAGGTCCAGACCGGGCGCTTCGGCGCCTACATGCAGGTCTCCCTCACCAACGACGGTCCGGTGACGTTCACGTTGCGCGTGGCGCCGCCGACGTGACCCGTCGCGCCTGACACCGGAAGGCCCGGCGCGGCCCGCCGATGGTGATCAGGCGAGCGGCCGACCGATCGATTCGAAGTACTCGCGGGTCACCTTGAACACCATCGGCGCCAGCAGCAGCAGCCCGATCAGGTTCGGAATCGCCATCAGCCCGTTAAGGGTATCGGCGAGGTTCCAGACCAGGCTGACCTTCACGTTGGCGAAGGTGAGCGCTGCCAGCACCCAGAGCGCGCGGTAGACCAGCAGGCTTCGTTCGCTGAACAGGTACACTGCCAGCACCGCTCCCCGTAGTACGACCATCCGAGAATGGTGGTGAAGGCGAACACCGCCAGGGCGATGGTGACGATGTACTGGCCGCCAGTGATCGAGTGCTGGAAGCCCGCGGAGGTCAGCACCGCGCCGGTCAGTCCGCCGCCGTCGGCGCCCGTCATCGTCCACGCGCCCGAGGTGAGGATCACCAGTGCGGTCAGCGTGCACACCACGAGGGTGTCGATGAAGGTCCCGAGCATGGCAATGACGCCCTGCCGGACCGGGCTGTTCGTCTGGGCCGCCGCGTGGGCGATCGCGGCCGAACCCAGTCCCGATTCATTGGAGAACACCCCGCGCGCGACCCCGAAGCGGATGGCCGCAGCGACCGCCGCGCCGGCGAAGCCGCCGGTCGCCGCCGCCGGTGTGAAGGCGTGGGTAAAGATCAATCCGATCGCCGCCGGCACCGCCGTGATGTTGATGAGGAGGATCAGCAGCGCCGCGCCGAGGTACAGCACGATCATCGCCGGCACCAGCCGGCCGGCGACCTCCGCGATCCGCCGGATGCCGCCAAGGATGACCACGCCCACCAGCGCCGCGACGATCACTCCTGTGAGCCAGACCGGCACCCCGAAGCTCGACACCAGCGCGGCCGCCATCGAGTTGACCTGGACCGCGTTGCCGATCCCGAACGCCGCGACCGCACCGAAGATGGCGAAGGCCAGCCCCAGCCATTTGCCGAGTTCGGGGGCGAAGGCGCCGACCCCATTTCGCAGGTAGTACATCGGGCCGCCGACGTAGTTGCCCGACCGGTCGACCTCGCGGTAGGTGACAGCGCACACCGCCTCGGCGTACTTCGTCGCCATGCCGAACAGGGCGATAAGCCACATGTAGAAGATGGCGCCTGGCCCGCCGAGCGCGATGGCGGTAGCGACGCCGGCGATGTTCCCGGTGCCGACCGTGGCCGACAGCGCCGTCATCAGGGCGTTGAAGGGCTTGACCTCGCCCTCGCCCTCGGGGGCGCTGCGGTCGAACAGCAGCTGGAAGCCGTACCCGACTCGGCGCCAGGGCATGAAGACGAGCCCAAGGGTCAGCAGGACGCCCGTGACCCCGAGGATGCCGAGCATGGGCGGCCCCCAGGCGAAGGCGTTGACCGAATCGATGACAGTGTTCAGCCGATCCATGGTGCCGCCCCCCTGCACGTGCTTCGCAGGAGAGGAGTCTAGCGCGGACGCGCCAAGCGTCGCGGTAGCGACTGTGCGTAGCGGGCACGCTGCGGCACCTGCCGGCTAGGTCCGCCGTGGTGCCGAGGGCGGGGTCCGGGAGGATGCGGCCGGCTCAGTCCAGCCGGAAGTTCAGGATGTGCTCCGGCGGCTCGACTCCCTCGAGGTTGCGCGGGTCGGGGACCGGGTCGAGCACCTCCATGCGGACCGGGATGACCCCTGCCCAGATCGGCAGGGCGTAATCCTCGTCGTCGTCCTTCGGCGGCCCGGTGCGCACCTTCGACGACGCCTCCCGGATCGGCATCGTCAGCACCGTGGTCCCCTTCATCTCCTGCCCCAGCGGCGGGCGCAGAATGTCCCAGCGGCCCGGGA
Organism: Alphaproteobacteria bacterium; assembly: GCA_021296265.1. Classification (GTDB taxonomy): domain Bacteria; phylum Pseudomonadota; class Alphaproteobacteria; order TMED109; family TMED109; genus VXPW01. Next base: position 58,273 of record JAGWAT010000010.1, read on the forward strand.
AATGCCCGTCGACGAAGGCCTTCAGCCGGGCCTCCTTCTCATCCGGGTCGGACACCTTGCGGGCGGTTCCCAGCAGCATCACCGACCGGTAGTTGGCCGAGTGATGGAAGCCGGAGCGCGCCATGACGAACCCGTCCAGGATCGCGACGGTCAGGCAGACCTCCGCCGTGTCCACCGCCTGCAGCATCCGGCTGGCCGATGAGCCATGCCAGTACACGTGGCCGCCCTCGCGCCACTGCAGGGTCGGAGTCACGTAGGGCTGTCCGTCAAAGACGTAGCCGACCGAGCACATCGGCATGGCGTCGAGGATCGGATACAGGGTCGTCGCGTCGTAGCCGCCCCGTTCGTGACGGCGGCGGAGGCGGACCCGGTCGGTGAGCGGCGGCGTGGTCATGGCGGAACTCGCGCAGGGAAGGTTGGAACGGGCGATCAGTTCCGCGCCACCTCCGGCCCGGCCAGCGTGAATCCAGGTGCATCGGAACCGCGGCAGGATACGCCCTCCCGAAGCGGGGGCGAATCCGCACCCACCGGCCAGGCGCGCCGGATGACCGGTCGGGGGAGACGGTGTCGGCTCCCGCCGGGCGCGCTACCATCGGCCGGCTTCCCGGCGACCGGCGAACGCCGTTGTCCGGGCCTTCCCGCCGGCCCATATCACCCATGGAGAAGCGCCAGCACGGAGGCTGCGATGATCCTTCGGACCCAGCGCGTTACGCCGGTTCTCGCCATTGCGGGCGTGCTCGGGCTCGCGGCCTGCGGCGTGCCGACGCCGTACCAACCGGCGGTCGACGGCCAGGGTTACACCGAACTGCAGATTGAGGACGACCGGTTCCGGGTCACCTTCAGCGGCAACCGCCTCACCGCACGGGAGACGGTCGAGAACTACCTGCTCTACCGTGCCGCCGAGATCACCGTGGCACGCGGTTTCGACCACTTCGTCGTCGCGGACTGGGAGATCGAGCGCCGCACCACGTACTTCTCGACCATGATCGGGGTCGGCGGCGGCTTCGGCTACGGCAGGTACGATGTCCTCGGCGATCCCTTCGGCGGTTTCGGCTCGGCCACGGCGCGGCCGGCCGACCGCTACACGGGCTACGCGAACATCGTGCTCCAGCGGGGCGCCAAGCCGGCCGGCCAGCCCGAGACGTATGACGCCCGGGCCGTCCTCCGCCGCCTGGCGCCCGCGGTCAGACAGCCCCCCGCCTGACCGGCCGAGGCCCGCCCGGCCCTTCGGTCACGCCGTTTCCGGCGCGGCCGGATCCCGGTCACGCGGACCGAACTCGAGGCGCACCAGGAACACCAGCAGCAAGAGGGCGCCGAGCGCGAACACGACGTCACGGGCCTGCAATGCGCCGCGAGGAACCGTCGACCAGTGGACGCGGGCGGCCGTGCCGGCAGCTCCGGCAACGGGCCGGATACCGGGGCCGGCAGGCGCTCGGCCCGCTTGCCGTACCTAAACATGCATCTAGAATACCTTTTATCGAGATCGTTGATTGTCTCTGCAAGGAGTCGAAGCCACTGGGCTGATCTGCGTTGGGGCCGCGTCTAATCCTGGCGATGAGGCAATGATCAAAAGGAGGAATCAGCCATGTTGGACATGAACAGACGTCAGCTGATGTGGGCTGGCGGCGGTGCGCTGGGCGCCTTCTCGGCCGGACACCCCGTGATTCTGCCCGCGGCGACCGAGGCGCACGCGGCGGAGATGAGCGACCTGCCCCGCGTGAAGCAGGAACTCATCGCGCCCCCGCATGCCCCGGCCCATGATCAGGTGACGACGGACGGCCCGAAGATCATCGAAGTGGAACTCACGGCCACCGAGGACCAGCGCGAAATCGACGACAGCGGAACCGTCATCAACGCGCTCTCGTTCAACGGTTCGATCCCGGGCCCGCTGATGGTCTGCCACGAAGGCGACTACATCGAGCTCACGTTGAAGAACCCGGAAGGCAACATCTTCGCGCACAACATCGACTTCCATGCGTCAACCGGAGCGCTCGGCGGCGGCGGCCTCACGCTCGTGCAGCCGGGCGAGCAGGTGGTGCTCCGCTGGAAGGCAACCAAGCCCGGAACCTACATCTATCACTGTGCGCCGGGCGGGCAGATGATCCCCTACCACGTCGTTTCCGGGATGAACGGCGCCGTCATGGTGCTGCCGCGCGACGGCCTCAAGGACCGGCACGGCAATTCGCTCAGCTACGACAAGGCCTACTACGTCGGCGAGCAGGACTACTACGTGCCGCGCGACGCCGACGGCAACTTCAAGTCGTATGAATCGCATGCCGACGCCATGTTGGAGACGCTCGAGGTCATGCGGACGCTGACCCCGACCCACGTGGTGATGAATGGGCGGGTCGGCGGGCTCACCGGCGACAACACCATGACCGCGAATGTCGGCGAATCGGTGCTCTTCATCCATTCGCAGGCCAACCGCGATTCGCGACCGCATCTCATCGGCGGGCACGGTGACTACGTCTGGGAGCAGGGATCGTTCGCAGATCCGCCGGCGGAAGGCCTCGAGACCTGGTTCATCCGGGGCGGCTCGGCCGGGGCCGCACTCTACACGTTCCTGCAGCCGGGTGTGTACGTCTACCTGTCGCACAACCTGATCGAGGCAGTGGAGCTCGGCGCTCTGGCGACTGTGGTCGTCGAGGGAGAATGGAACGACGACCTGATGACGCAGGTGCAGGCCCCGGGCCCGATCACGGCGTAGGCGCGCACGGAAGCCGGGCGGGGACGGCCGGAGCGGTCGCCCCCGACCCGGTGATCTGCCCGGGAGGAAGACCCGATGAACCACGGGACGCGCAGGTTGCGGATCGGCCGGCGCCGCGCCGGCATCGTGGTGGCGGTCGTGGCGCTGGCGTCGGCCGGCGTGTTCGCCGGCGTCCGCCCTACGGAACCGCCGGTGCCCGACGCGTTCCTGCCGGAACTGGTCCGGGTCCCAGCCGGGGACATGACCGTGTCGGGGCGCGACGGGACGCCTGACCCGGTCGGCAGCGACGGACAGCGTGTGGCGTTTGAGCGTCCGTTCTACATCGGCAAGTTCGAGGTGACATTCGCACAGTGGGACTACTGCCATGCGGTCGGGGCCTGCGCCCATCGCCCGCCCGACAACGGCTGGGGACGTGGCGACCGGCCCGTGATCAACGTGAGCTGGGACGACATCGCGCAGTACCTCCAGTGGCTGTCCGACGCCACCGGCAACCGGTATCGACTGCCGACAGAGTACGAATGGGAGTACGCCGCACGGGCGGGCTCCGGTGAACCGTTCGAACAACCGCAGCTCTTCACGGACGAGCGGCTGGCCTGGGCTTCGGACTACGCGCTCGTCCCCCGGCCAACCCGCAAGACCAGCCCGGTCGGATCCGACGACGGCAACGCGTTAGGCGTCTTCGGGACCCGTGGCAACGTGTGGGAGTGGACCGACTCCTGCTGGCAGCGCACCTACGCGAGCGAAGAGGGCAGCGTCTTCAGGGAAAACTGCGGGATCCGGATCCTGCAGGGGGAGCACCGGAGCTTCATGCAGACCTTCCTTCGCGAAATCGGCTCCGGAGGCTGCTCGGTGAAACCCATGCCCGGCAATTTCGGGTTTCGGGTCCTCCTGGAATCGTAGGCACCGGCACCCGGCCGGGAGGCTGCGGCGGGCGTCCGGCGGCGGCGGGGCTCAGCAGCCGGCTGCGATCGCGGGCTTCGTCATGGCCGCGTTCGCACTCTCGCGCCGCGCCGAAAAGATGGCGTGGAGCGCTTGCGACGGTGCCAAGAGATCCTGCAGCGTGTGCCGGTCCAGGACGTTAATGAACGCCGCAAGGGCTGAGTCCAGCACGTTCGTCAGCACGCACGGCCCCGCAATCGGACACGTGTTGCCGGCCGGATCCCGAAAGCATTCCACCAGGTGCACGTCGCCTTCAGTCACCCTGAACACGTCGCCCAGCCCGATCTCGCTTGCCGGCCTCGCCAGCTTCAATCCGCCCTTTCTGCCGCGCGATGTCTCGATGAACCCCTGCTGACCCAGACGATGGGTCAGCTTCATGAGGTGATTCTGGGAAATGCCGTAGGCGTCGGCGATCTCGCGGATCGTGCACCGTCGGTCGGGATGGAGTCCGAGATAGATGAGCGCCCGCAGGGAATAGTCGCTGTATCGCTTCAACTGCATGACATCGCTCCAACAGGCATTCCGTGGCGTCCGTGGCCCGGCGCCGTACCAGCAGATCGGCCCGCCAGCATCGCGTATCGGGAATCCATCCGGGATTCAAGGGATTGCACGAACAGGAAGGCGCGCCCGGACCGTGCACATCAACGGCAGGCCGGCTGCACAGTGCCGCATGAACGGTCCCCACCCGGGGGCCAGGTCGTCCGGCCGGCGGGGGCTCCCACAGGTGCAGGCGGCATCTTCCTACGCAGATCCAACCATCGTAAGCGCAACTGACGCCATGGCAAGGATTCAACAGCATCGACGCGGCCCGTCGAAACGTCGAGACGCGGCCGGCCTCTTGCCGGCCGGCACCGGGGTGGCCGGGAGCGTTGCATCGGGACCCGACGCGTGAGACCATCCCCGCCCGGTCCCTGAAATCTCCGTGCGAAAGCGTGCCATGCTGACTGCCGAACAGCTCGGGCAGTACCACGAAGACGGCTACGTGATCCCCGACTACCGTCTGCCCGAACAAGATCTGGCCGACATCCGTGGTCACCACGAACGCCTCGTCGCCCGCTACCCCGACTTCCGAAACTACTGCCCGTCCCTCCTAGCGTACGACCTGGCCTTCCTGAACTATGCAAGGAATCCGGACATCCTCGACATGGTCGAGCAGGTGCTGGGGCCGAACATCGCGCTCTGGAATTCGAGTTTCTTCGCCAAGCCCGCGCGTGACGGCTACGAGACGCCGTGGCATCAGGACGGGGAATACTGGCCGCTCCGGCCGCTGGCGACGTGCACGGTCTGGATCGCGGTCGACGCGGCGAACGCGGCGAACGGTTGCCTCCGGGTGATCCGGGGCAGCCACAAGGCGCGCAAGCTCCGTTCGCACCACACCAACGCCGATCCCGACCTGACGCTGCACCAGGAGATCGACGACGACCAGATCGATCTCGCCGAAGCAGTCAATCTCGAACTCGAGCCTGGCCAGATTTCACTGCATGACGTCTATCTGACCCACGGCTCCAAGGCCAATCGTTCGGAGCAACCGCGTCGGGGCATGACCCTCCGCTACATGCCGACGAGCACGGTCTTCGACCGGGCCTTCGCCCGTCGCCTTGCCGACGAGAAGGGCGTGAGCGATCACACGAGTCGGACGGTATTCCTCGTCCGGGGCATCGACGAGTCGGGCGAGAACGACTTCCGGCTTCGCCAATAACCAGGTTCTGGCAGCAGTCCCTGACCGGCTTTGGTGGGCCGAATGGAGTGTTGACCGGCCAGACGGGCAGCATCCGTCGCATCCGCAATTCGACGCACGTCTGCCAGCTTCGGGACGCTCGTCCTCAGCTCGCTCGCTGATCCTCCGCCAGGTCGGATTGTCTGGACGGGGACGAAAGCGAACTCACGCGGCGTGCCCCTCGATGGGCTCGACGAATACCGCATCGGTCATCCAGCAGTCCGCGTAGGGGGCTTCTGTCTGCCGGGACAGATAGAACCAGTAGGTCACGCTCGTCGTCGCGTCTGCCAGGATCACCCGTTGCCGCGCCTGCGCGCCACTCGATTCCACGGGCCCGTAGCTCGCAGCGTTGAAATCCAGCATGAGGGCGTACGGGCCGTTGCGGATCATGCCAGTGAAGCGCCAGAGAGGACCGGTGTGCCTGCGATTGGCGGGTGAGGCGAAGCGAAACGCGACCTCGATCCCGCGATTGCGCTGGTCATTGCTGCGGAGCGCTTCCAGTTGGATACGGACCACCTCCTCCGGCGACCACGCCGGATCCGGAGCGAGATCCTCGCTCAGGGGATTCGCGATCCCGTTTTCCGCTTCGTCCGCAGGTGCCGCACCGGGCAGGAGCACGAGGCAGACCAGCAGGGTCGCCGACAGGTTGCGCAACAGTGAAGCCACCACCGCCACCTCACGTAGTTGGCCGGTATTCGAGGATAGCTGGCACTGCGTGCGGTTTCGAACGAGGGCCAAACTATGCGATCTCAGGAAACAGGCTTTCCTGGCGCGGTTGCGCCGGCCCTCCCTCGGCAAACGGATCTTCCACGTTCTTGGGAAGGCGTGACCGCTGACGAATTGCCCGGACGACGGGAGCTGCTAGGTACGAGCGGCCACGTTTTTCCCCCTCCGGAACGAGGAGTTCGGCGTCCACAAGCATCTTCAGGTCGCGGCTGGCAACGTACGCCAGTTGATTCCGACCAATGTGCTCTTCAATCGAGGAGAATGCCGGCGCGACTGTGCCGTCGCTTGCCAGCACCGCGGTCTGGATGCACCTGGCGGTACGACGCAAGCCGCCGTTATCGTCCGTCGATCCGCTCGGCGCGGTCACCGAGTGGTCAAGTTGCCGATCAGCAGCAGGCCCTGTGCGCCTGCAAGCGTGGTCAGGAAAAGCCGAAGCAGCGGCCCGCCGATTCAGCCTTGCCCGCCAGGCCCCCCAAAGGACACTGACTCGCCGCACCCGCACCGCGCAACCTCGTTCGGATTTTCAAACGTGAACCGCGATTGCAGGATGCTCTCCTCCCAGCCGATCCGGCTCCCCGCGAGAAACAGTATCGCCGCCGGATCGATGAATACCTTGACTCCGCGGTCCTCGATCATCTCGTCGGTCGGCCGGACCTCGTCGGCAAATTCGACGTCGTAGGCCATGCCCGAGCAGCCGCCGGTCTTGAGCGCGATGCGGAGTCCCCGCGCGGCCTCGCCGCGGGCGGCAATCATGGCTCGCGCCCGCTCGGCGGCGGCATCGGTCAGGGTCAGGAGCTTCGGCGCGTCGGTCATTGCGGTTCCTCTAAAAATAGCCAAGTTCGAGGCGGGCAGCCTCGCTCATGCGGTCGGGTGTCCACGGCGGCTCCCAGACAATGTCGACATGCACCTCACTCACGCCCGCCACCTCCCGGACGGCTTCCTCGACGCGGCCCGGAATGTACTGGGCCTCCGGACAGTGCGGCGTGGTCAGCGTCATCGTGACATCCACGTCGCCCCCGTTCCGGATGGACACGTCGTAGACGAGCCCGAGGTCCCAGATGCTCACCGGGATTTCGGGGTCGTAGACCGTACCTATGGCGGCGACGATGGCCGGACGAAGGGCCTCGGCGCGCTCGTCCGGTGTAATGGTGCCCGGCTGGGAGGGTTGATCGTACGCCATGGCTATTCCGTCTGGACCGTCCCCGATTGGTTGTCAAGCGCGGCCCGCAATGTGTGGAACGGCAGCGTGGCGCATTTCACCCGCATCGGGAATTCACGCACACCTGCGAGCACCTCGAGCTTGTCGAGGTTCTCGGCCACCGCATCCGGACCGGTCAGCATGTCCTGAAAGCGCCGAAAGAGGTCGTGCGTCTCCGCGAGGCTCTTCCCCTTCAGCATGTCAGACATGATGGAGGCCGCGGCCACCGAGATCGCGCAGCCCTTGGCATCGAACGAGACATCGCGAATCGTCCCGTCCTCAACCAGGACGTCGAGCGTGATCAAGTCGCCGCAAAGCGGATTGTGCCCCTTGGCGGTGCCGCTGGGCTCAGCGAGCCGCCCGGCGTTCCGCGGGTTTCGGCTGTGGTCGAGGATGACTTCCTGGTAGAGGTCTCGGAGATCGTTCACGGCCGGAAGAGCTCCTTCACTTTGCCAAGACCGTCGGCCAGGGCATCAAAATCCGCGGCGTGCGTGTAGATGCCGAGCGAAGCCCGAATGGTCGCCGGCACGCCGAAATGCCGCATCGCGGGCTGGGCGCAATGGTGCCCGACCCGCACGGCAACGCCCTCTCGATCCAGCACGGTGCCCACGTCATGCGGATGCACGCCGTCGAACACGAACGAGATCGATCCGGCTCGCTCGGCGGGGGTGCCGATCAGGCGCACGTCGTCCACCGCATCCAGGCGGTCGACGCCGTACCTGAGTACAGCATCCTCGTGGCGCCCGATGGTCTCGCTGCCGAACCGCCGGACGTAGTCGATGGCGGCCGCCAATCCCACCGCACCCGCGATGTTCGGCGTGCCGGCTTCGTAGCGCGCCGGCGGCGGCGCATACGTCGTCCGCTCGAACGTCACCTCCTCGATCATGGAGCCGCCACCCTGCCAGGGCGGGAGTGACGCCAGGAGGTCGTGGCATCCATAGAGCGCGCCGATCCCCGACGGCCCGTACAGCTTGTGCCCGGAAAACGTGTAAAAGTCGCAGGCGAGGTCCTGCACGTCGACCGCCGCATGCGGAACGGCCTGGCAGCCGTCAACGAGAGTGAGAATTCTCCGCTCGCGGGCCCGGTGACAGATCTCCCTGGCGGGGAGGACGGAGCCCGTCGTGTTGGAGACGTGCGAGAACGCAATGAGCCGGGTCCGGTCGCTGACCTCACGAAATACCGCGTCAACGTCGACGTTGCCGGCCGCGTCGGCGACGGCGGCGCGGATCCGCACACCGGTCGCATCGCGCATCAGTTGCCACGGCACGATGTTGGAGTGGTGTTCCAGCACGGTGAGCACGACTTCATCACCCGGCTCGAAGCGGCCGCTCCGGCCGAGGCTCTCGGCCACCAGGTTGATCGCCTCGGTCGCTCCCCGGGTGAACACGATCTCTTCCGCCCGGGGGGCGTTGAGGAAGCGCCGCACGGTCTCGCGTGCCGCCTCGTACCGGTCCGTCGCCTGCGCCGAGAGGAGATAGACCCCGCGATGCACGTTGGCGTATTCCGACTCGTAGAAATCCCGAAGTGCATCCAGCACCGCGCGCGGTTTCTGGGCGCTGGCGGCGCTGTCGAGGAACGCGAGCGGACGCCCATGCATCGGGCGCGCAAGCAGCGGAAAGTCCGCCCGGGCCGAAAGGATTTCCGGGTTCTGGCCGGCGGGCGCGTTCATGATGCGGTACTCCCCAGCACGTTCAGCTGGTCATCGACCAGGCGCCGGACAAATGCGCGCACCCCGTCGTCGGCGATGCGATCGACTACCGCTCCGGCGAAGGCCTCCATCAGCACAGCCCTGGCCATCCGCTCCGACAGGCCGCGCGAACGGAGATAGAAGAGCGCATCCCCGTCGAGCTGGCCGGTCGCGGAAGCGTGACTGCAGGCGACGTCGTCGGTCAGGATCTCGAGTTCCGGCTTGCTTTCCGTGCGGGCGCCGGTGCTCAGCAGCAGGTTGCGGTTGTCGAGGGCTGCGTTCGTGCCGGAGGCACCGGACAGCACCCGAATCCGTCCCTGAAACGCGCCCCGGGCTTCGTCACCGAACACGCCCCGCCAGAGCTGGCGGCTGGTGCCCTCCCGGGCCCGATGATCGAGGCGGGTCAGCGCATCGATATGGCTCGCACCGCCGGCGAGGCACAGTCCGTTGATCTCGCCGTCGGCGCCGGCTCCCTCCAGCACCAGGCGGGTTTCGGTCCGGACGGCGCCGGTATTGCCCGCCATCACAAAGCCGGCGTAGGCCGCGCCGGCGTGCAGGCGGGCGTGGGCGACGTCGACGCGAACGGCGCTCCGCGTGCCCGCGTCCGCCCGGACATGTTCGAGGCGGGCACCGGCGCCAAGCGCGGTCTCGGTCACGTGGTTGGTCCAGACGCTGCCGCTGCCGCCCGCGTGGACCTCGACCACGTTGGCCCGGGCACCGGCGCCAAGCGCGATCAACGTGCGGAGGTGATGGGCGGACGGGTCGGTCGCCGCACGTGCGAGGTACACCACCTCGACCGGGTGCGGGAGTGCGACGCCGTCGTCGACGATCAGGACGGCTCCGTCGGACGCTAGCGCCGTGTTGAGCGCCACCAGCGCCTGCGGCCGGCGGTCGGTGACCAGCGACAGGCGTTCCTCAGCAAATGCCTCCGGGTCCCCGACGAGCTCGCGGGCGGCGGCGGGATCCTCTGCCAGCAAGGTGCCGAGCGAGGTGAGGCGGGCACCTGTAGGCGGTTCCCCGGGATCGGAGTGCTCGGCGCTGAAGCGGCCGTCCACGAACACCAGCCGGTGGCGCGGTCCCGCGAGGTAGGAAGCGGGAACGGACGCCGGTCGCGCGCCGTCGGGTGCGGTGGGAGCGAAGACCTGGCCGGTCAGGGCGGCGGTCGGTCCGGACCGCCATTCCTCGATCCTCGGGGAGGGCGGGCCGTCTTCCTCGAACTGGCGGAAGGCCTGGGCGCGGAGCGCATCGACCCACGGCGTCCCGGCGCCCGGCAATGCGCCGCGACAGGCGGCAAACGCCGCGCGCTGTCCTGCCAACCAAGCTTCGGTCATGGGGTCAGGCCGGCTGGAAGGCCGCATAGCCGGCCCGTTCCAGTTCCAACGCGAGTTCGCGGTCGCCTGAGCGGGCGATGCGCCCGTCGGCGAGCACATGCACCGAATCCGGCACAACGTGCTCGAGCAGGCGCTGGTAGTGCGTGATCACCACAAGCGCCCGCTGGCCGTCGCGCATCGCGTTCACGCCCGTCGCCACGATCCGGAGGGCATCGATGTCGAGTCCGGAATCGGTCTCGTCGAGAATGGCGAGCCGAGGTTCCAGCACGGCCATCTGGAAGATTTCGTTCCGCTTTTTCTCGCCGCCCGAGAAGCCGGCGTTGACGTCGCGCCGGAGGAACGCCTCGTCCATCTCGAGCCGGCCCAGCGTCTCGCGGGCACGCTTCAGGAAATCGATCGCGTCGATCGCGGACTCGCCCCGCGCCTTGCGCTGGGCGTTGAGCGCAGTGCGGGTAAAGGTCGCGTTGACGACGCCCGGGATCTCGACCGGGTACTGGAACGCCATGAAGACCCCGGCCGCCGCGCGTTCCTCGGGCGCCATGTCGAGCAGGTCCCGACCGTCGTACCACACCTCGCCGTCGGTGACCTCGTAGCCGTCCCGGCCGGCCAGCACGTTGGACAGGGTGGATTTGCCCGAACCATTCGGGCCCATGATGGCGGCGACCTCGCCGGCGGCGACCGCGAGGTCGATGCCCTTGAGCACCTCCTGGCCGTCGACGCTGGCCCGGAGGTTCCGGATCCGGAGCAGGGGTTCGCTCATCCGACTGCACCCTCCAGGCTGATGCCGAGCAGTTTCTGGGCTTCGACCGCGAACTCCATGGGAAGCTGCTGCAGCACCTCGCGGCAGAAGCCGTTCACGATCAGGGACACCGCTTCCTCGGGGTCGAGCCCGCGCTGGCGGCAGTAGAAGAGCTGGGCGTCGCTGATCCGCGAGGTGGTGGCCTCGTGGGCGACCTCGGCGCCGGGATGCCGCACGTCGATGTAGGGCACCGTGTGGCCGCCACAGGCATCGCCGATCAGGAGCGAATCGCACTGCGTGAAGTTGCGGGCGCCGTCGGCCTTCGGCTGCACGCGCACCAGGCCACGGTAGGTCTGCTGGCCGCGCCCCGCCGAGATCCCCTTCGAGATGATAGTGCTCCGGGTGTCGCGGCCCAGGTGGATCATCTTGGTGCCGGTGTCGGCCTGCTGGCGGAGGTTCGAGATCGCCACCGAGTAGAACTCGCCGATCGACCGGTCACCCTGCAGGAGCACGCTCGGGTACTTCCAGGTGATGGCCGAACCGGTCTCGACCTGGGTCCAGGAGATCTTCGAATCGGCTCCCCGGCAGGCGCCCCGCTTGGTGACGAAATTGTAGATCCCGCCCTTGCCCTCGGCATCGCCCGGGTACCAGTTCTGGACGGTCGAGTACTTGATCTCGGCGTCCTTCAGCGCCACGAGCTCGACGACGGCCGCGTGCAGCTGGTTCTCGTCGCGCTGCGGGGCCGTGCACCCTTCGAGGTACGAGACCCGGCTGCCCTCATCCGCGATGATGAGCGTGCGCTCGAACTGGCCGGTGCCGCGGGCGTTGATCCGGAAGTAGGTGCTGAGCTCCATCGGGCAGTGGACGCCCTTCGGGACGTAGACGAACGAGCCGTCGCTGAAGACGGCAGAGTTGAGGGCCGCGTAGAAGTTGTCGCCCTGCGGGACGACGCTCCCGAGGTACTTCCGGACGAGCTCGGGATGCTCACGGACGGCTTCCGAGATCGGGCAGAAGATGACCCCCATCTCGGCCAGCTTGTCCTGGAAGGTGGTCGCGACCGAGACGCTGTCGAACACCGCGTCGACGGCCACGTTCCCGGCGCCGGCAACACCGGCCAGGACCTCCTGCTCCCTGAGCGGGATGCCCAGCTTCTCGTACGTCCGGAGGAGTTCGGGATCGACCTCGTCGAGGCTCGCCGGTCCGTCGCCCTCGCGCTTCGGCGCGGCGTAGTAGCAGGCGTCCTGGAAATCGATCCGCGGGAAATGGACGTTGGCCCAGCGCGGTTCACGGTCTTCCAGTCCGAGCCACATGCGGAACGCCTTGAGACGCCATTCGAGGAGCCAGTCCGGCTCGTCCTTCTTGGCCGAGATGAAGCGGACGGTCTCCTCGTTGAGGCCCGTGGGGGCCCGGTCCTCGTCGATCTCGGTGACGAAGCCGTACCGGTACTCACCGGACGCGCGTTCGACCGTCTCGACGGTCTCGCGAAGCGGGCTCACGGAGCCAGCTCCGGCATCGCGGCGGCGCGCGAGACGGCCAGCGGGAAGTCGGCATGCTCGCCGGTCAGCTCCTGCAACGAGATGCTCTCAAGGGTGGAGCGGATCGCGTCGTTGATGCGCTGCCAGTTGGCCGCCGACGGACAGATTTCCATGAGGTCACAGGCGTCGCTTCCTTCCGCGCAGATGGTGAGCGCGACCGGGCCGTCGATGGCGGCAATTACGTCACCGACCGAAATGTCGGCAGCGGACCGGGCGCTCCGGTAGCCGCCGCCGGGGCCGCGCTGCGACAAGATGAGGCCGGCGCGCGTGAGCGCCGCCAGCACCTTGGTGACGGTCGGGGCCGGAAGATGGGTCTCCCGGGCGAGCGCCGCCGCGGTGAAGGTGCGTGCAGGCTCGCGGGCCATACGCCCTGCTAACAGAACGGCGTAGTCCGCGAGCCGACTGACACGGAGCATGGGATCCTCCTCCCCCTCCGGTGGGTCGACATGCAACACTTAGTATTCAAGACCAATTGAGTCAACTATTGCGGGCGGGTGTGGTAAGGTCCTTCATTGCAACGCTCGGGTGCGAGTACGCCGGGACGGTCGCTGGATTGTCCGGCAGGTGCAAGTTTGTCCCGCCAGGTACGGGTACACAGGTTTGGCCACCCTCCCGCCGAGAGCGTTGCGGGACCTTGAACACGCCGCCCGGATGGCGGCGTCTGGGAGGCTGAATTGCCAACGATTTTCCGGGCCTTGCTCCCGTTGATCCTTACCGCCGCGCTCGCTGCCGCCTTCACGGCCCGAGCCGACACCACCGACTCCAAATGGGCGACGGAGGTCGTGATCGCCAAGCAGGGCGACCTCTGTGCCGACGACCCGAGCTGCATGAATCGCCTGCACCCGGCGATTCCGCCGGTCGCCCACGCGAACCCTGGCGACATCATCACGATGGGCACGCGGGATGCGCTCGACTCCGACCTCACCCTGGACTCGATCGCCGATGACATGGCCGCGCTCGACCTCAACCTCGTGCATCCGATGACCGGACCCGTGCACATCAACGGGGTCAAGCGCGGAGACGCGCTCGCCGTGGAACTCCTCGCCATCGATCCTGACCAGTACGGCTACACGCTGATCGTTCCTGGGTTCGGGTTCCTGCGCGACCTCTACACCGAGTCCTACATCGTGAACTGGAAGCTGACCCCGCGGGGCGCGGTATCCGACCAGATGCCCGGCATCACGGTCCCCTACGAGGCGTTCCCAGGGTCAATCGGCGTGCTGCCCGGCGAGCCTGAAGTGCAGGCCTGGAAGGCGCGCGAGACGGCACTCGCCGAAGCCGGCGGCATCGCGCTCGCTCCCCAGCCGCTCGGCGCCCAGCCAGCCGCGGTCTGCGGCCCGGAGGGAAGCCACGCTGCGGATTGTCTCCGGACCATTCCGCCCCGCGAGAACGGCGGCAACATGGACGTCCAGCAGATGCAGGTCGGAACCACGATCATCTTCCCCTGCTATGTCGACGGCTGCGGCCTGTTCATCGGTGACGTGCATTACGCCCAGGGCGACGGTGAGGTCTCCGGCACGGCGATCGAGATCGGCGCCGTGGTGACGGTGCGGACCAGCATCATCGAAGGCGGCGGTACCAGCATGGTGGCGCCGCAGGTTTCGGGGAACGACGAGATCCGCGACATCGAGCCGACCCGGTTCCACCAGACGGTCGGGCTCCCGCTCAAGGCGGCCGGCGAGGTCCCGATCTACGTGACCTATCTCGAATCGCAGAAGATCGGGCCGCTCGAGAACCTGAGCGAGGACCTTACCCTCGCCGCCCGGCACGCCCTGATCCAGATGCTCGACTACATCCAGGCCGAGCACGGCCTCACGCGCGAGCAGGCGTACATCCTGGCGAGCGTCGCGGTCGACCTCCGGGTCGGCCAGGTCGTCGACGTGCCGAACTACGTGGTCACCGCAGTCCTGAACCTTGACGTCTTCGACAAGTTCCGGAACTGAGATCACTTGCTCTCGAGGAGCGCGCGCCACCCGGCGCGCGCTCCTCGGAGCCTTGCTCGCCGGCATCCTCGGAGCCGTGGCCGTCCCGGCAACGGCCCACACGCCGTACCGGCAATGGCAGGTCTACCGCCAGCGCCACCTCGTGATCGGCGCATCCAGGGAAGACGCCGAGAGCTATCCCAAGGCCAAGGAACTCCAGGCGTTCCTCGGGGAACACCTGCCCGAGGCGAGCGCGCGAGTCGCCCGGGCGCGCACACTGAAGCGGTTGGCGGATCTCCTGGCCACCGACCAGTTGAAGGTCGTGCTGCTGTCGCTGGACCATGCCGAAGCCCTGTTGCGCGGCCGCGCACCGTTTGCATTCGCCGTCTCCGACCTCCATGCGCTGGCCCGCTTCGGCAACCACGTGCTCTGCGCACGCACCGTATTTCCGGACGCACACGCTTGGATCCTGGCCTGGACATTTGCGGAGCACGATCAAGCCGAGCAGCCGACCGGCCTGCCTGTCCCCCTGCACGACGGTGTCGAACTGGCCCTGGCGGGAGCGCCGATGCCGCCACTCCCGGACGATCTGGAAGCCGATGCCTCCGAAGAGGTCGAAGTGCCGCACCAGCATTGACGGGTTGGCGCTCCCGACGCTGACCATCTGGGAGTGCTCAGGGAAGGAGCCGAAAGACTTATCTAACAGGCTGATTCTTTGTGAATTGGAAGAATTTTGTCATGGGGATCGGTCAAGCATCGCGGTGTCAGTCTGACGGATACCTGGAACGCAATACCGCAATTCCTGCCTCGCTCTCACGGCACAGGGTTTCGGACCAAGCACCTGCTGTCATGCGTGGGACCGGGAGGCCCACGAGGACGGAAAGCCCGTGCACGAGCCCGCACGTATCGTCCGCCACTGGCTGAATCGCTTGTGTTTTTGCGAGATGCCCGACACTGAGGCGTAGCAGGTCGGAGTCGCAACCGGGTTCTGCGATGTAGTCTTCGTGCGTGCGCACGACTTCGCAGAGGGAATTCGCAATCGCTTGAATTCGAGCGGTGTGCCCCCGGGTGACTCGCCCGCGTTGTCGTGCGGGTGACTTCGTCGATATCGACCGGAACTATGTCGGTGCGCTCGACCGGGCCGCAATGGAAGCCGAACGCCCCGACGTCGACGCCGCGCTCAACCGCCTCCTCGCTTCCCCGGGGATACGCCACTCGCCGCAGGCCCGACGAGCATGCCGGCAGACTGCGCCGTCGTCGCGCCGGTGCGGGTGTCGTCGGATGGAGGCGGGTCCGTGGCCCCTCGCTCAGGGCCGCCCGATTCCGCGGACCGGCGCGGCATGTGGGCTCGGCCAACGCTGCGAAATCGGCTTGCCACGAATCACACCAAGCCGGGATGCTCCCACGACCGAAGGATCGCGACCCCAGCAGCGGCCGGCCGTCGGGCCTCGCGTAATCAGTGCGACAGGAGCACAGGCACGGTCATCCTCAGCATCAAGTCCCGGGTGACTCCTCCAAGCCAAAGTTCGCGCACGCGCGAATGACCGTACGCCCCCATCACCAGGAGATCGATTCCCTCGTCCGAGATCCGGTTCAGGATCAGATCGGAGATGGGAACGTCCGGCGCGTTCAGCTTCTCCACCTTCACGTTGACACCGTGACGCGCGAGATGCCTGGCAAGGTCCGCGCCGGGAATGGGTCCGTGTCGATCACCTCGCTCCTCGGGGTCGACCGAAAAGAGCACGACCTCCCCGGCGCGCTGCAGGACCGGCAGCGCATCGGCGATCGCCCGCGCGGCCTCCCGACTCGCGTCCCACGCCACCATCACGCGCTCGCCGGCCTTTGGAAACTCGCCGAAGCGGGCGACCACGATGACCGGGCGCCCGCTCGCGAGGACGACGTGCTCGGCGAGATCCCGCGATGTGCCAAACGCAGCGCCATCGCGGCCGCTCTGTCCGATGACGACGACGTCCGCGTGCCGGCTGAAGAGGGACACCGTCCTGACCGGATCCCCTTCCGCGGAATGCCACTCGTGCCGAACCCCCTCTGCCTTCGCCCGTCTCTTGTATGAGGCACTTGGCCCGAAGGGCAAGAAGTTGTCAACAGCGGTTGGGGCTGCGGATTCTGTGGAGAACCAGCCGCTGAAGTGCCCGCAGTATCGGCGTAGCATTCTGGCCACTCCCCGCCCTGGCGCCGGCCGGCGCCAAGGCGGGGGCGGGGCGTCACTGACGTCCCGTGCCGGCGGGTCGGACCGTAAGTTTCTCGGATCAGAACCGAGTTTGAGCGTGGTCGGCCCGCCGGTGTTATCCCCTTGCGTCCTGCATGGATGCCTGGGCTTGAGACCCGCATCACCGCAAGAACAGGAGCACGGGGATATGAGCACCGTAGTCGCCGGAATCGACGTGAGCAAGGACCAGCTGGACGTGCATGTGGCCGGGTAGGACCGGCGGTTTGCCAGCCCGCGCGCCGGCTACCGGGCGCTGGGCACTTGGCTGAAGGAACACGGAGCTGGGCGCGTGGTGCTGGAATCCACCGGACGCTATCACCGAGCGGTGCATCAGGCGCTGCATGCCCGGGGGATCGAGGTGGTACTCGTCAACCCGCTGCGCACGCGCCGCTTCGCCGAGGCGCTCGGCCTG
>JAGWAT010000010.1:75809-76186 GCA_021296265.1 Alphaproteobacteria bacterium
CAACCGCCAGGCGGCGGCGCTCCTCGGCGTCGCGCCCTTCGCTCGCGACAGCGGGCGAAGCCACGGCACCCGGCACATCCGTGGCGACCGGCAGCGGCCGCGGAACGTGCTCTACATGGCCGCCCTCGGCGCCGCCATGCACAACCCCGACCTCCAGCGCGTCTTCCTGCGACTCAGGGCCGCCGGGAAGAGCTCCAAGGTCGCCATCATGCGCAAGCTGATCGTCCTCGCCAACGTCCTCCTGCGTGACGCGCGGACCTGGGCCGAGACCCCGCCCAGGGCCCGCGCATGACCACCACCAGCCTGTGGACAACCTGTGGAGCTTCTGTGAAGAACGCGCATCCGGACCCGGTCTCCAGCCCAGTACCGCTTGACGC
>JAGWAT010000075.1 GCA_021296265.1 Alphaproteobacteria bacterium
TAGGCGAAGAAGACACACCCTGACGTCGTCCTTGGGGACCCATTGACAGGTACCCGCAATGTGTCCTCTCGGAACAATAGATCACACACCACGAACACCCTGGAGTGCCTGCATCGACCCCCGTGCAAGATCATCAAGATCATCGAGATGCGAGGCAGCTTCCCCAGCGACGAGGCGGCCGCCGAGCTCCCGTATCGGGCGACCCGGAACGCCGGGATGCGCCGGGACCGCCCCGTGGATCGGACCGCAGCGACGGCGCGGTTTGCCGTCCTGCTCGAAGACCGGCCCGGCCTCAGCTCGCTGAGGCCACACCCGGCAAGCCGCGTACACAGGCGGTCGGCACTTCCGGTTTCCCCGTGGCCCCTCGTCCTCGACCTCACGCGAGATCGAAGCGGTCTAGGTTCATCACCTTGTCCCAGGCGGCGACAAAGTCGTCCACGAACCGCCGCGCGGAGTCCTCCGACCCATACACTTCGGCAAGCGCCCGGAGCTGGGAGTTGGAGCCGAAGATGAGATCGACACGGGTGGCGGTCCACCTGGGATCACCCGTCATGCGATCACGCCCCTCGAACACGTCTTCCGATCCCGAGGAGGCCTCCCACTTGGTGCCCAGGTCGAGCAGGTTCACGAAGAAGTCGTTGGTGAGCGCTTCCGGCCTTTCGGTGAACACTCCGTGCCGGGAGCGTCCGAAATTCGCGCCGAGAACGCGCATACCACCGACAAGCACGGTCATCTCGGGCGCCGTCAGCCCCAGCAGCTGCGCCCGATCGACCAGCAACTCCTCCGCCCGCACGGTCTGCCGGTCCTTGAGGTAGTTCCGGAACCCGTCCGCTGCCGGTTCGAGAACGGCGAAGGACTCGACGCCGGTCTGCTCCTGCGAGGCATCCGTGCGGCCGGCAACGAATGGCACCGTTACGTCGTGTCCGGCGTTCCTCGCCGCCTGCTCGACGCCGGCGCACCCGCCCAGGACGATCACGTCGGCCAGCGACACGGCCTTTCCGTTGGCCTGTGCGTCGTTGAATGCGCCCTGGATGCCTGCGAGGATCTGCAGCACATGCGCGAGCCGTGCGGGCTCGTTGACCTCCCAGTCCTTCTGCGGCGCCAGACGGACGCGCGCACCGTTCGCCCCGCCGCGCAGATCGGAGCCACGGAACGTCGATGCCGAGGCCCAGGCTGTCGAGATCAGCTCGGAGACAGAGAGCCCGGAGGCAAGAATGCTGCCCTTCAGCGTGGCGACGTCCTGCTCGTCGATCGCGTCATGCGTGACGGGCGGGACGGGATCCTGCCAAAGGAGCTCCTCGTCGGGGACCTCCGGGCCGAGATAGCGCCCGCGTGGACCCATGTCGCGGTGGGTCAGCTTGAACCATGCCCGCGCGAAGGCGTCGGCGAATGCGTCCGGGTTTGCGTGGAAGTGCCTCGAAATCGGCTCATAGACAGGGTCCATCCGCATGGCCATGTCGGCCGTGGTCATAATGGGGGCGTGTCGCTTTAACGGATCGTGGGCATCCGGCACGGCGTCCGCGCCGGCGCCGTTCTTGGGCCGCCACTGCCACGCGCCGGCAGGGCTCTTGGTCACTTCCCACTCGTAGCCGAACAGAGTGTCGAAGTAGCTGTTGTCCCACTTGACCGGCGTCGGGGTCCACGCGCCTTCGATGCCGCTGGTGATCGCATCGCCGCCCTTGCCGCTCCGGAAACTGCTCTTCCAGCCGAGGCCCTGTTCCTCGATCGGAGCGCCCTCGGGTTCGGGGCCGACATGGGCCGTATCGCCGGCCCCGTGGGCCTTGCCGAAGGTGTGTCCGCCGGCGGTGAGGGCGACGGTCTCCTCGTCGTTCATCGCCATCCGGGCGAAGGTCTCGCGGATGTCGCGGCCTGATGCGACCGGGTCAGGGTTGCCGTTCGGCCCTTCCGGATTGACGTAGATCAGGCCCATCTGGACGGCGCCGAGGGGATGGTCGAGCTCCCGGTCGCCGGTGTACCGCTTGTCCCCGAGCCACTCGGTCTCGGATCCCCAGTAGATATCGCCTTCCGGCTCCCAGACGTCCTCGCGCCCGCCGGCGAACCCGAATGTTCTGAACCCCATCGACTCGAGGGCGCAGTTGCCGGCGAGGATCATGAGGTCGGCCCAGGAGATCTGCCTGCCGTACTTCCGCTTGACCGGCCAGAGCAGCATGCGCGCCTTGTCGAGGTTGCCGTTGTCGGGCCAGCTGTTCAGCGGCGCGAAGCGTTGGGTGCCGGTGCGCGCGCCGCCGCGTCCATCACCGGTCCGGTAGGTGCCGGCACTGTGCCACGCCATCCGGATAAAGAGCGGCCCGTAGTGACCGTAGTCGGCGGGCCACCAGTCCTGCGACACGGTCATCAGGTCGAAGATGTCCTTCTTGACCGCGTCGAGGTCGAGGCTCTTGAACGCCTCGGCGTAGTCGAACGCCGCGTCCATCGGGTTGGACAGGGCAGAGTGCTGGTGCAGGACGTCGAGCCTCAGCTGGTTCGGCCACCAGTCCCGGTTCGACGTGCCGCCGCTGGCGGCGGACCCGCGTGCCCCGTGCATGACCGGGCATCTGCTCTCGCTCATATCG